>NZ_CP062938.1:2190629-2920839 GCF_014898155.1 Bifidobacterium eulemuris
CTGCTTCAACACCTACGAGGATCGATGGAGCCTGATGCCGCGGGCCAACGGAACACCGCTGGAGACGTGGGGCATCCGCGTGTTCAGGTACGTCGAACTGGTTCCGGACCGGCCCATGCCCGATCTGCTGGAACGGTTGAAGGGATCCGCCGACGCGCTGCGCGCGGCCGTGCTGGTGCAGCCGATGTCTGGCGACGGCCGCTTCGTCTCGTCGGACGCCACCCTCAACCGGGTGTGGGAGCTGTGCCGCCACACCATCGAGGCCTTCAACGGCAATATCTACGTCGATTCGTGGACCCGCGAACGCGCGCCCTACGAGGCCGACGCGTGGATCCAACAGCGTGCGCACCTGGCCCTTGACGACGCGCCCGCGCTCGGCCGTCTCACCGTGGACCATCTGATCGCGAACCGCACCTGGCCCACCGAATGGCCGTTCTACCTGATTCTCGCCGTGCACGACGCTTGGATGCATACGGGCTCCCTCGACCAGGCTCGCATGCGATACGAAGGTTTGGCGGCGCTGCTGCCCGAACGCTACCGTGACGAGGCCAGCGGGCTGATCGTCAAGGATCCGGGCGAACCCAGCGTGATGGACGGCGATCTGGTCGACTGGCCGCAAAGTGAGCGCGACGGGTACGTGTTCGGTCGGGTCAACACGGTGGTCAACGCGATCGCCAGCCAGGCATACGCCGATATGGCCGATATGGCCGCGGCCCTCGGCCGTCCCCGCGACGCCGAACGTTGGCGGCATGCGGCCGAAGGCATCCGCTCCGCCCTGCATCGATACTGCTACGACCGGACGATTGGCGCGTATATCGACGGTTTGGAGGACGCGCCCGCCGGTTCGTATGGTTCGTACGCCGGCTCGTGCGGCTCGTGCGGTTCATACGACGGCTCGGTCAAGCCGCTGCGCCACCATTCGCTGCATGCCAGCGCTTATGTGCTGGCCTTCGCCGAGCCTCCCTCCGACCGGATCGCGCCGCTTGGGGCGTACCTGCGCTCGCGGGGCATGGCGTGCAGTGTGTACACCGCCGCGGTGTATCTCGACGGTCTGTTCCGCGCCGGTTTGGGTGCCGACGCGGTGACGCTGCTGACTGGCACCGAAGACATGCGCACGTGGGCGCATATGCTTGACGTGGGTGCCGGCGCCACCATGGAGGCATGGGATGCCGACTTGAAACCCAACACCACGTATTCGCATCCGTGGGCCGCGTCCCCGGCATCGCTGCTGCCGCACGGCCTGCTGGGCATCCGCCCCATCGAGCCGGGCTACCGGCGCTTCGCGGTGATGCCGCAACCGGGTGCCTTGGCGGCGGCCGAAGCGGAGCTGCCGACCCGTGCGGGCGTGATCGGCGCGTCCTACCGTGTGTTCGGGCATGCGCCAAGCGGCTCGGATCCACGGGTCGAAGGCATCCGTATCGAGGTGACGGTGCCGCCACGCACCGAGGCCACCGTGGTGCTGCCGCCCATCCGAGCCGTCGCGCCGGGGGATGGGGCGCATGTGGACGTCGACGGCGTCCCGACGTCGGTCGTCACCGAGCGTGGGGAGTCTCGTATCGCCGGTGTGAGATGCCTCCCCGGCTCGGTGGTTATTCGCCGTATGACGGCCGGAAAACACGTCGTTATCGCGCGGATGGGCGTGGATGCCTCAGGATCTGAGGGGTTGCGGTTATGACGGTCCGATTGGCGATGCCCGTCTCACTCGGCGAATGCGGCCTCGACGGCCTTGTATTCGGCTGCGGTGATCGGCAGGATCGCCCCGTGACGCTTCTTCAGCGTGCCGAAGTCGATGTCGTCGGCCACGGCCCAGTCTTGTGGGTCGCGCGACGACAGGTCGGCCGAGCGGAACGGCAGGTATCCCTTGGCTTCGCCGAACTGGTCGCACATCAGTCCGTAGGCCATCGTACGTCCGTCGACCACGCGTATGTCGGCGTCGTTGTAGCGGAAGAGCTCCGGCCCTTCCAGGTAGCGGCACGAGTATCGTCCGTTGCCGAGGATGTCGGTGAGGGTGCCGACGAAGGACCAGGCCTGCGGATCGTCGGTGCGTCGCGCCTCGTGGGTGACGGCGTAGGGGTTGCGCGTGCGTTCGATGGTGATTTCGGAATCCTTGGACGCGCGGTACCACCAGCCGTCGTCGTCGCGGATCATGGTGGTGTCGATGACGCTGCTGCTGCGGTCGATCCATTTGACTGGGGCGGAGAAGGTGCGGAAGTCCTCGGTGGTCGCGTAGTACATGTTGGTGCGGTCGCCGAGTTCGTTGTTGAGCGCCGCCTCCGGAGCGCCTTCGGGCGCGTCGGCGTTGGTTGTGGTGGCCCAGAACACGATCCATTGGCCGCGGTCGGGATCCCAGCAGGCCTCGGGCGCCCAGGCCATGCCCGCGCCGGGGATCGTGGAGGCCACGTCGACCAGGCGTGGTTCGCTCCAATGCGCCAGGTCGGGGGAGTCCCAGACCACCAGTCCGGTGGAGCCGTTGGTGGTGGCGCCGTCGTTCGGTCCCCATCCGCCGCGGTGGTGGATGCTCAGATCGGTGGCGATGATATGGAATCCTCCGCGCGGGTCGCGCACGATATGCGGGTCGCGCGTGCCCCGCTCGCCGCCGAGCCAGGTCAGCGCCGGTCGTCCCGCCGGGCGGAGGTCACGCCAGTGTGTGCCGTCGTGGCTGAGTGCGAAGTACAGTTGTTCGTCGGTGGGGTTCCGTTCGTCGCCGATGAAATGCACGAACAGATACGCGCTGGTGGGTTCGGTCATGATGTTCCTTCTCCCCTGGGGTATGGGGCTGCGTTCCGTGGTCCATGGATTCCACACCGGCGGGACGTGCGTGTCCGACTGGCGCGGTTCTCTAATCATACGTATATAGTTAACGTTAACATATTGTTGGTCGTTGATAAAAAGACGGCCCGTTTCCGATTCCGGGCGTGCGACGGTCGAATAGGACGTTCGCTTTCGGTGCTCGGTTGGTGTTTGACGATGGGGTGCGTTCGGGACTGTCCTAAGGAGGCCGTGATGAAACGTGTGGCTGTCGGCTACGAGTATTTGTGCCGGATTGTTCTCATGATCGTGGTGGTGAACGTCGCGTTCATCGTCCATACGATTATGGGCCTGGTGGTCGCCGGGCTGTTCCCCTCGGTGGCCGCCAGCTATGCGACGTACCGCCAATGGCTGCTCGACGTCGACGACCGGTCGTGGACCGTGCGGCGTACGTGGACGGTGTTCCACCAGGCATGGAAGGGCGAGCTGAAATCGGCGAACGCGTTCGGATGGCCGCAGTTTCTGGTGTGGGCGCTGCTGGTCTGGGAGTACTGGCTGATGATGAACAACGATATGGGCATGGTTGGCGTGGGCGTGTCCGGCGTGCTTCTGGTGCTTAACATCGTCTACGGCCTGTTCGTGTTCATGAGCTGGGCGATCCATGTGAATTTCGACGAGAACGCGCTGTGGGTGCTGCGCACTTCGCTGACCATGGTCGTCGCCAGACCGTTATGCGGATTCATGGTGCTGTGCCTATTCCTGCTGACGGTCTGGGCCTACTACACATGGCCGGGGCTGATGATGGCGTTCGGCGTGGGGGTGCCGATCTTCGCCACGATGATGGCCATCTACTCATGGGGACGCCTGCCCGGCATGGACGTGCATGTGCTGGAACCCACGGAGAAGGAGCGGAATACAACCCAACGGTGATCGGATCGCCGTCGCGCGCCCCACAGGCGAATCCCCCGCCCGAGCCGCTTGCCCATATCCACAGAGAAGGAGCCATACGCTCATGTCCTGCGCCGGTACCACCATCATCCTCACCGCGGGCGACGTCGCCGCCGCCGCACGCAACCGCAACGGCCTGACCTACAAAGGATTCGGCGTGCTGTCGGGCAACGCCACATCCAGCCTGCTGATGGACTACAAAGCCGAACAGCCACAGGCCTACTGGCGGCTTCTCGAAACACTGTTCGGCGGCGAGAGACCGCTGATGAACACCGTCAAAGTCGAAATGGGCAACGACCGCAACAACTCCACCGGCCCGAACCCGTGTGTTATGCGCGATAGGAGCGAATACCCGGCCGTGGGGCGCGAGCCCGGCTTCCAACTGGCCGCCGACGCCCGACGATATCAGCCCGGCGTGCGGCTGAGCCTGCTGCGCTGGATGGCACCGACATGGGTGCGTTCCAACGACGACGTCTACCGCTGGTACAAGAACACCATTCTGGCCGTCTACCGCGAATACGGGGTGATGGCCGACTCCGTGAACCCCGACGTCAACGAGCGCACCGCCGATCTGGAATGGGTGGCCGAATTCGCCCGGCGCGTGCGGACGGACACCGAAGGATTCCTCGGCGACGGCACCGACGATCCGAACGCGGGCTTCGCCTCCGACGAGGAACGCGAGCTGTTCCGCCGCATCAAAGTCATCACCTCCGACGAGGAGATCACCGGCACCTTCGCCGGCGATGTGATCGCTCAGCCGCGCTATCTCAACGCGATGGACGTGGCCAGCTACCACTATTCCGTCGAAGACGACCCCGACGGCAACTTCACGCGTCTGGCCGAGGAATTCGACAAGGAGGTCTGGAACTCCGAAGCGCAGGCCGTGTTCTCGAACTCCGCAGACCGCCCGAACAACACCAACGGCGACGGCGTGGACGATCCGCGCGCCTGCACGGGGCTGGGAGGGCCGGGAGGCTCGTTGGAGATGGCGAACACCCTGATCAAAGGATTCGTGGAATCCCGCCGCACGCACGCCATCTACCAGCCCGCCATCGGCGCATGCTACGAGCATATGGAATACGCCGCCAAAGAGTTGGTCTCCGCCCGCGACCCGTGGAGCGGATGGATCTACTACGACGCCGGATGCGCGGCGTTGGGGCATTTCGCCCGATTCTCCAAGCTCGGCTGGGAAAGCGCCGATCCGGACGAACCTGCGGACACGCACGGCATCTGGCGCGCGATCCCGCAGGCCAGCGGTTGCGCGGTCGGCGGAAACAATCCCGTCAACGGCGCGCGGCACGGCGAACCCTCCTATCTGACATTGGCCGCGCCCGACGGCGGCGACTTCAGCACCGTCATCGTCAATGACAGTGGCTTGACGGCACGGTACCGGCTGGTCGTCGATGCGGCGCTCGCGGCCTGCGGCAAGCCGCTCACCATATGGCGGACCGCTGCGGCGAACCCAGGCGAACGGTACGACGCCGGCTGGCTCAAGCCCGTCGCCATCGTCGAGCCGACGCGTGGCGAGGCGGACATCACGGTGGAACCGTGGTCGATGGTCACCATCACCACGTTGGATACCGTGAACCGCGCGCAGGACGGAACCCTGTCCGCGAAGCCGGCGTTCTCGCCGAACCTGCCGGTGGCGGCCGAACACAGCCGCGCCGTGCTGGACCAGGATCCGGAACATGGCGTGCTGTACGCGGATGATTTCGCCTATGCCGACGCGCCGACGGTCGAAACGATGAAGCACGGCCAGTTGGTTCGCGAGGATTATCTCGCATCGCGCGGCGGCGACGCGGGCGCGACCCCGCGCTACACCACCGACTCGAACGGCGCGTTCGAAATCGTGCCGGATGAGACGCGCGGCCATGCGCTGCGCCAGCAGATCGACTGGACCCATGCGGGTAACGCGTGGATCGAAGGCGATCCGCGCACCGCCATCGGCGATATGCGCTGGGCCAACTACCGGGTGTCCGTGGATGTGCGGTTCGAGGAGTATCCCGGCCGTGCACCCTATGTGCTGCTCGGTGCGCGCGAGATGGGCGGCGACAAGTTCACCACCGACATCTGCGGATACGATTTCAAACTGCGCGCGGACGGCGTGTGGCTATTGCGCCGCTATGGCGACGAGAAACGACGCGGGCATCTCGAGGACCTGCGCAAGGCCGCCGCCCGCGCCGGAGCATCCGCGTTCCTTCCCGGCGCGGGCGGATGGTTCACGTTGGCGCTCGAAGTGGCCGGCCCCACCATCACCGTGCGGCTCAACGGCGCGAAGGTGACGGAATGGACCGACGATCGCCCGCAATCCGCAGGGCGTGTGAATCTCGGCACCAGCTTCGACCACGTGCGCTTCTCCAACCTGCGCGTGGAGCGGCTCGACGGATGGTCGCCCTACTATACGGCGCTGATCGATGACATGCATCTGGTGAGTTGGGACGACGGCGTTACGTCGGTGCTGGAATACGACGGCGATTGGACGCATGAGAACGGGCAGGGCATGTTCACCTACATGCGCACCATCTCCCGCACTAGCAGCGCTGGGGCCTCGCTGTCCCATACGTTCGACGGCACCGGATTGGATGTGTTCGGACCATCCGACGGCGGCGCACGGATCGACGTGCTCGTCGACGGATCGCTGGTCGCCCCGCAGGTCCGCACCATGGCCACGTCGGGCGCGCTGCGCACGCAACTGCGCGTCGAAGGATTGGAACGCGGCCGTCACACCGTGACGCTGCGCCTCGCGAACCACGCCCTCTGGCAGGTCGATGCCATCGGCGTGCTGCTCTGAGCACACGGTTTCAAACGGTTGCCTTCGGGCCGCGCCTCGGCGAGGAAGGGGCGGTACAGGCGTCTCGAAGGTCGCGTTAGTCTACGATGAAAGGATGCTGTATGAGAAAGTATGAGAACTACGCCGCCGCCTGGTCGATACGATCATCGTCGACTACACCCCTGAATTCGAGCGTCTGTGGCAAGGCCTGAACGACCGATACGGTTCACTGTTGTTGGCGTGATCATTCTGGCCACTGCACGATTCCAAGGTGTTGTGGAGTCAGAGTTTGCACGATTCCAAGGTCTACTGAGGGTGGAATTAGCACGATTCCAGGCTTATAGGCCGGGAATCAGGCCTCCGGGCGGGTCTAGGGTGAGGTATTGGGCGTCCAGATCGATGTCGGGCACGATCGCGCCCACGAACGGCACAAGAGCGGTTTTCTCCACTACGTCTTCGCCGCTGGAATTCGTACCGGTCACCACCGGTTCGACCAAGCGGATTTTGAGCAGCGACTGGGCCGGTCCGTCGATCACGTCCACGACCTTGCCGACCACCTGCCCGGCCGGCAGGCCCAGGCCGTTGCCCTCGGCCAGACGTGCCTCAAGTCCGATCAGGTCTTTGGAATACCATTCGTCGGCTTCGAGCATCTCTTCCGGATCGTCGGCCTCGCCGTAGAGTTCCACGCCGTTGATCGCCTCGGAAGCGTCGCGGTCATCCACATCGAAGAATTTGATGATCCAACGGTCCTTGAACGTGCGGGACCATTCGACCACGTATTCCTCCTCGCCGTCCTTCGTGTACAGCACGGAGTCGGGGGAGAAGCGGTATTCGGGATCGTCCGTGAACAGCCGTACGGTGACTTCGCCTTTGAGTCCCTGCGCGCGGCCGATACGACAGACCCTCAACAGCTCGCGCTGCTGAGGGTCGTCGGACATGTTCTGTTGCGCCATGCCTGGGAAACCTATTCTGCTCGTCTCGGTCAGCGACGCACGTCCATGATGTCGACGCGCACCTTGTGGTCGGCAAGCGCCTGGACCACGGTGCGGATCGCATTGGCGGTGCGTCCGTTGCGGCCGATCACACGGCCGATGTCCTCCGGGTTCACGCGCACGCGAAGCAGTTCGCCGCGCGCGTTCTCGTGGGACTTGACGGAGACATCGTCGGGAAAATCAACGATGTTCTTGATGAGGTGTTCCACAGCTTGGGCAAGCATGATCAGTGCCTTTCACTCACTCGGCGTCGGCCGGAGCTTCTTCAGCGGCTTCCTCGGCCGGAGCTTCGGCCTCAGCGGCGGCGGCAGCCTCGGCCTCAGCCTTGGCCTTCGCGGCGGCTTCGGACTTGGCGGCCTTCAGCTTCTGAGCCTGGGACTCGACGGCCTCCACGCGGGCGGCCGCATCCGGGCCGGACTCAACGGTCTTCAGCGTGCCTTCGGCACCCTCAAGGCCCTTGAACTTCTGCCAGTCGCCGGTGATCTTGAGCAGGGCGAGCACGGGCTCGGACGGCTGAGCGCCGACGCCAAGCCAGTACTGGGCGCGCTCGGAGTCGATCTTGATGGTCGAGGGCTGGGTGTTCGGGTTGTAGGTACCGATCTCCTCGATGACCTTGCCGTCACGCTTGACGTGAGAATCGGCCACGACCACGCGGTAGAACGCGTAGAACTTCTTGCCCTGTCGCTTCAGACGAATCTTGGTTGCCAAAATGGCTCTCCTTATAGTGTTGGTTTGTGCGTTATGGCTGCTGTGTGGGGCACGGCAAACCGATAACCCACGCGTTCCTCGCAAGCCGGGGTGTAGAGGGCGCCACGGATTGCGAATAACTGGGACATTATAACTCCACTCCCCGGACGCGCAAAACGCGGGAGGCCGGGGCTACCACACATAGGCCGGCTCCTCGTTGGTGACGATCGCACGCATCATGGTCGCCGCGTCGACGATCTTCAATCCTCCATATGTCGCATCCTGTACGGAACGCATGGAATCGATGAACCGGTAGTGGGTGATGGCGCCGTTCGCATCCGTGTCGTAACCGGTGACGACGATCATATGGTTGCCGTGCCCGAATCCGTCGTACATGGCTGCCACATCGATGGCCACGAACACCGGATCGTTGGAGGCCATATCGGTTTTGACGCGTTGCTCGAACAGCTGCGCGGTCTGCACGCTGGTGTCTCCGAAGGCGATGGTCTGCACATGATAGCCAGCTCCGCTCGGATTCGCGTCCGCGACACCGAACAGGTATGCGTTGGCGACCCGAGCCAGGTCCACGTATTCGGTGCCCGTCACGGGTTTGGTGTTGAGCTCCGCGGCGAGGGTTGATTGGGAGACGTCGATGCCCTTGTATCGCAGCACGCTTTGCAATGCCGCCGGTCCGCACCAATCGTTGGAGTCCTGCAGCATGGTCGGCACGCTCAACCGGACTGATTGCGTCTGATCGCCGCCGTTGGGCTGTGCGTCGGATGAGCCGTCATTCGTGCCATTGTTACCGTCGGTATCGTTGCCGTCAGTGTCGCCGCCTGCGGTGTCTCCATCCGCGGAGCCGTTCCCATCGGCGTCATGCGATGAGGACGAATCGTCGGCGCCGTCGTCGGGTTTCGCCGAATGCGAGGAATCCTGCCGAGGGTCCACGGCCTGTTCCATATCCCGCACATACCGGATCTCGCTGTTGCGGTCGGTATACACCTCACCTTTGGCGATGCTCGCGTCCGGCTGCTTGTAGCGCACCCACGCCAGCGAATCGGGCGACAGATAGATGCCGCCGTTATCCTGCGACAGCACCGTCATCGTCTCCAAGTCCAGCAGCACGGTCTGCAGACGGTTCCGTCCTTCGACCAGCGGCGTGCCGGTCCATGCGAGGAAGCGTTCGTTGGCCTGCAGATCATCCTCCATAACATCGAGGGACAGCAGCGGAGTGATCGTGCGGTCGGCGACCGCGACGCGCCAGATCTGAACCCCACCGTTCGCAATCAGCGGTACGAACAGGGAATCCCCACCCATGGCCGGCTGCCCCAGCCGGTCACCATCCGCCGTGGAGGCCAGCACGGTTTTCGTATGATTCCGCACATTCAGCTCCACCAGCCGACTCTCGCCCGTCGCAGTATCCGACAGGACGTAGTACCACAGTTCGCCGAGCTTGACGGCCTTCGAACAGTTGCCGCGTTCGACGGGAGTCACACCGCCTTGGAAATCGTGGTATTCGAGGATGTAATGCTCCGCTTCCGGATCGAAACGGTTGAGCATCACGCCATCGGCGTCGAAGAAGGCGGCGGTGGTATGCAGATTGGGCATCAGCGTGCTGGACAGCAGCTCGCGTGAGGTTCCTTCATCGAGGTCGTACAGGGTATACGTGCTGGTCTGATTGTGCTGATCGCTCAGTTCGACCAGCGCATGCCCCTCGCTGGCGGCCGCGATTCGATACGTCTCATACGTGGAGGCATCGGTTTTCTCCGCAAGCATAGAGAACGACTGTTGCGCGAGATCGTAGGCACCCAGCGACAACCTGTTCGTCTGCGTTGCGGTATCGGCTTGCGCATCGTCTGACGGCTTCGCCTCGCCGTATAAGACGCCTCTCTCATCGAGCCGCAGCGGCGTGAAATACGTGCCGTCCGGATACTCGAACACGGCGGCGGACGGGAACATGCTGTCCATCGTGCTTTGGGATAGATCGTCAAGCGCGGGAACAGTACCGTCGCTGATGGAATAATACCGTTGCGGATCGTCGTCCAATGCGATGGTTGTGTAATCGAAGTCCGTGGACATCGTGCCATCCGCGAACGTTGTGGAGTTGCGGGTTTGCATGCGGTGCAGCAGCCCGGCGCCGGTGACGGCCAACGCGGCGACCAGCACCAGCGCCACGCATATGAGGGGCCAGTGGCGTTGCAGCATGTTCTGTGACGGCGTCCGCGGCGCGGATGGCGTATTGGACTCAGCCTTGGGTCGCTGCGCGGTGGGGATGTAGTCGTCCATCATGACCTCCTTGCATGCGACCGTGCGACCTTGCGACTCTGCGGCCGGTGATGGTTACGCATCGCCTATGATGCGAATGCCGCCGATACGCCAACGGTAGCCCGCGGTGGCGCTGCGGTGCAAGTCTTGTCACGCGCGCACGTGACAGAACTGGCGTCGCGGCCGTGGAATCCCTACCATGGCTTCTACAATGGGCGATATGAGATCCAACGCGCGCGATACGCCGATTTCGGTGGGCATACTGGACAACGACGTGCTCGCCCTCGAAGCTTTGCGCGTGGTGGTGTCGCGGTTGCATCCGCCCGGCATATCGACCTGCACGGTGGTCTGGCAGACCACATCGGTCGCTTTGGCGCTGCACCGGTGCGCATCAGGCGAAGGTGCGCCGGACGTACTGTTGTTGGATATGGCGTTGGGAGGTATCTCCGGCGGCGAGGTCGCCGCCAGAATTCGCAAACGCAATGCGCGCACCGCCATCATCGGCATCACCGCCTACAATCCGGCCGATTATCTGGCCGACGCCGCAGATAGCGGCATGCAGGCGCTGCTCGCCAAGGATGCGCTGATGCGGGAATTGGCGCCGGCGATGGCCGCCATCGTTCAAGGCGGTGTATGGCCGGTGCGATCGGCCAACGGTGGAGCCGCCGTCGCCGCCATATTCGCCACCGTGGAGGAATCCCACCGCAGACTGGCCGAGACACCTGGTGCGGGAGGAGACATGGATTCGCTTTCCTCGCGCGAACGCGAGATTCTGCGTCGGTTCGCCGAAGGTGAGGACGCCGACGGCATCGCCGCCTCGCTGGGCATCAGCCGCAACAGTGTGTTCACCTACACGCGACGGGCATGCGCCAAATTGGGTGTGGGCACGCGGGCGGAGGCGGTGCGGCGGATACGTTCGCCGTGGTTGGCGCGGTAATGGTGCCGGGCGTGACGGTCGCGACCGATCGCGGAGAGGATTCTCG
Source organism: Bifidobacterium eulemuris (assembly GCF_014898155.1). Classification (NCBI taxonomy): domain Bacteria; kingdom Bacillati; phylum Actinomycetota; class Actinomycetes; order Bifidobacteriales; family Bifidobacteriaceae; genus Bifidobacterium; species Bifidobacterium eulemuris. The sequence goes on from NZ_CP062938.1 coordinate 2,202,023, forward strand.
GCCCATCGAAAGCGGCGCTCGTAATCGGTGCGGTGGCCGGGCGATATGTCGATTGGTGGAGGTTCGAGGATGATCGCTGCTGCAAGGATGTTGCCTACACGCGGCTTTGCGATGTGCGGCGCCATCGCGTTGGCCGTGGCCATCACGATGGGTGAAGCCGCTGTGGCGTATGCCTATGGTTTCGCTTGGGGCCACCTGTCGTACGCGCTGGTGATGGTTGCGGCGGTGCTGGCCATGCCTCGCTGGCCCATGGCCGCCGCGATACTCGTGCTGATCGCGGACATGATCGCGCCGATGCTTCCGTTCCATACATCCGGCATGCTGGGGCTGGCCGTCATCGTGGCGCTGGCGGCGATCGGCTACCGACATACCATCGTCGGACTATGCGCGGCGGTACTGGCCGGCTGTGCGGAAAGCTGGTCGTTCGTAACCATGTTCGGCCTGCCTGCGAGCCGGATGCTGGCACCGAACCAACTGATGAACCTGGTGTATTATGCGGGATTCGCCGTGCTGGGCGTGCTGTTGCGGCAGGCCGTCCATGCCGAACGTCTGCGTCACGAACTGCGTCTGTCGCGCTGGCGTGAAGCCACCGCCGCGCGGTTACATGACCGGATATGCAACGATCTGTCCTGTCTGGTGCTGCGCGTCGACCAAATCAACAACGGAGAAGACCAGAATCTTGCTGGCATACGTCAGGGTCTTGCCGACGCATTGAATGATGTGCGGGCGGTCGTGTCCGCTCTGGAATCGCCGCACACGCGAGATGCGGCTGTGTTGCGCGTCGATGACGGGTTGCAGGCGCGATTGCAGGGGCATGTGGGCCGATTGGCCGACTTGGGCATCCAAGGTGAGGTGTTGTGCGCGGACGGCATAGAGGAAGGTCTGGATGAACAAGGGCGCAATCTGGCGTTGTCCGCAGTGGATGAGCTGTTCGGCAATATCGCCAAGTACGCGAGCCCTGAAGACGGCTACACGTTCGTCATCCAACGCGATGCCGCAACGTTGACGATCAGCGTGGCCGATACGCCGAATCACAGCAAGGCGCCAAGCGGAGGCGGCGGCAGCGGCATGGCGCGATTACGTCGATCCGCGGAGGCTCTCGGCGGAAGCTGCGTGGTAGAGAGCTCCCCAGAAGCATGGTCCTGCCAACTTCGCATACCGTACGCATAAGCGCGCGGATATCACCGCACGACCAGTGTGGCCGTCACGGCGAGATGGTCGGTGGTGGTGATTATGAACGATTCAACGTGCGAGACTTTGAGACCGCGCGTGACCAGCACGTGATCGAGTTCGATGCGCGGCCACGGCAGCCATGAGGGGAAGGTGAGATTGGGACCGTGCGCGTAGGCGAGGCTCGCGTCCGTGAAACCGGATTTGAGCAGCGCGCGGAAGCTCGGGTGGTCGGTTCCGGAGTTGAGGTCGCCCATCACCACGGCGATATCGCCTCCGCTCTTCGCCGCGTCGGCCAATGCGCCCAATCCGCGGATGCCGGCGCTCCACTGGGGGCAGCCGCGCATCGGGGATTTCGGATGCGCCGACGCGAACGTGATGTACCGACGGGCCGGCGCGACGTCCGGCTCGCTTTCGTCCGCCGGCTCGATGCCATCGGTATCGTCGGTATCGACGGCCGGGGTCTCGTCTTCGTCACGCGACAGCGGAATGGTGACTGCGGGGACGTCCGCCGCGGGGATGTCGACCGCATTGGATGTGGCGCTGGCCGGCTCGTACGCGGTCCAGATGCCGTTGAAACCGCCGTTGTCGGTGTCGCGTTCCTCGCCCAGCTGGTGGTAGGGGAGCAGTTCGGCGAGGCCCTCCTCGTCAAGCGCGGCGACGAGTTCGCCGGTGAGCTCCTGCAGGGCGAGCACGGTGATGTTCCGCTCGCGCACCTCGCGCACGATATGCGCGGCGTCGGCTCGGCCGAACCGGCAGTTCAACGTCATCACCGAGAACGGTTCGTTGGGCGCGATCGGCGACGCAGCCGTCGTGCCCGATGATCGCTCCGGACCATCCGTATTGGCCGCCGTTGATGTTTCACGATCTGTTTCACGACTGCCAAAAAGTGTTTCACGAGATGTTTCACGGCTTTTTGCAGTGGTCGATGCCCTGCCGGTGCCTCCTATCGGACGCACGGCGGAAGGACTCATATCGAATCCGGATCCAAGGTATTGCATGCGCCGCGACGAGGCGGCCAACGCCAACACCAGCATGGCACCCACAATGCCCCATTCGTGCAGAACGGCAGCCCATACGGCCAAGGCGACCAGCGGAATCCACAGGAAGGGAACCAACGCGATGAGATACGGCATCGGCATATGTCCCTCCCAACCCGCGGGCAACGCGGTCAGCGCGATCCATAGCGCGGCGATGATCCATAGCACGAAGAACAGAACGGTCATGCGGGGCTCCTTTGGGGTCGTGGAAGCTGTCGTCCCGACGGCCCATTGTATGCGCGCGCGTCCATCCGACGCCATCGGCGAACACGGCTTTCAGAAAACATCCAAGATTGTGTTACCTCTTTTTCAGACACGCGACATGTTGTCTATCGGTTTGAGGAGTACGGTCGTAACCGTTCGCACCATCGGTCGTCAACCGTGCCATGCCTGCCGGATGACGCCACGCAAGTCAGGAGCCCATCATCGTGAATATGCCGACCCCGCGCAGCTACACGGAAATGCAGCGCATGTATCGCCGACGTCGAGTGGTGGTCGTGATGGTGATCGTGGCGGTGGCGGCGTGCGTGACGGGACTGGGCGTGATGATCCACTCCCAACTGGTGGGTGACGAGGCACAGGCCGCGGCGGATGACGTATCGTCCTCAGCCGAGGTGTCGAGCGCGTCGGACGAGGATGACGAAGCCGAGGCGCAGGCGCAGGCCGAAGCGGAGGCCCTTGCGGCCGCGCAGGCCGAGGCCGCCGCCATCTCCGCCGAGGTGGAGATCCAATTGGATGAGGTGTTCGCCGGCGCCGAATACGCCGTTGAGGTCGTGGATCTCGAAAACGGCACGACTCCGGTCGCCATCGACGAGGACGAGGTCTTCGTCTCCGCCAGCACCTACAAACTGTACGTCGCCTACTCCATGCTGAGCGCGGTGGACAGCGGCACGATGACGTGGGAATCGGAACTCAACGGCACCACGTTGGGTGAATGCTTCGCCCAGATGATCGAGATCTCCGACAATGCGTGCCCGGAGGCATGGCTGTACGACGTGAGTTCGCGGGACGAGGTGACCGCGCAGGCGCACTCCATCGGCGCCACCAGCACCGCGTTCGTCGACGGGCAGGCGGCCACCACCACCGCGTCCGATCTGGCGACCATACTGACCGGCGTCTATGAGGGCACGCTGCTGTCTCAATCCTCGAAAGAGACGCTGATCGACGAGATGATGGCGCAGGTGTACCGCTACGGCATACCCGCCGGCATCGGCGACTCGGGGGTTGTGGCCGATAAGGTCGGATTCCTCGACGGCTATCTCAACGACGCGGGCATCGTCTATAGCGACAAAGGCGACTACGTGTTCGTGATTCTGACCAACAACTCCTCATGGGAGGCGATCGCCCAAGCGACCTCCATTATCTACGACGCGCTCCCGGAGGCGTAAACAACGGCTTCGTCATTCCTGCTCCTTGTCATCCTGAACGGAGCACGGCTTGTTTTCGGCGTCCTGATCCCGTCATCCTGAGCGGAGGCCGTCAGGCCGGAGTCGAAGGATCTCTGACCGACGGGTACGAGGTGATGAGATTCTTCGACTCCGCTGCGCTCCGCTCAGAATGACGTTGATAATGGTTGTTCGTCATGCTGAGCGTAGTGTAACGGAGTCGAAGCATCTCCACAGGTTGACGGTGGAACGGTGCTCCGTTTGGAATGACGGGAACGCCGTGTCCGCTCAGAATGCTGGGACACGGCGTTCCGCTCAGAACGACGGGACTCTCCGACTGGCGTCAGCGGCCGAACAGCCCGCCGAGGCCGCCGCCGAGATTCGGAGGCAGGTCGGGAGTGCCATTGCCGGCGGCGTCTCCCATCAGCTCGTCCAAACCGGCGGGAAGCGCCGGATTCTGTGGCTTCTTGGCGAACGCGGAACCGCCGGACGCGCCGTCGGCGGGCTTGCCGGACAGACGGTCGCGCAATGCCTTCTCCTCAGCCTCGCGCTTCATCGGATTGCCGGACTTCGAACCCTTCTTCTTGTTCTTGCCCTTGCCCTTCTTGCCGCCGCCCATCGCGGGGCCGCCGAAGCCGGGGATGCCGCCCATGCCGGCCTTGTTGCTCATCCGCTTCATCATCTTCGCGGCCTGCTCGAAACGCTGCAGCAGCGCGTTCACCTGCGAGACGGTCACGCCAGAACCGTAGGCGATACGGGCGCGGCGCGAGCCGTCGATGATCTTCGGGTCGCGGCGTTCGGCCGGGGTCATCGAACGGATGATGGCTTCGGTGCGGTCGATCTCACGCTCGTCGAACTGCTCCAGCTCCTTGCGGTGCTGCGCCATGCCCGGCATCATGCCCAGCAGGCTTTTCATCGAACCGAGCTTACGCACCTGCTGCAGCTGGTCGAGGAAGTCGTCGAGGCCGAAGGAACCTTCGGAGATCTTCGCGGCGGCCTTCTTGGCCTCCTCCTCGTCGAACTGGCGCTGCGCCTGCTCGATCAGGGTCATGATGTCGCCCATGTCGAGGATACGTGAGGCCATGCGGTCCGGATGGAACACCTCGAAATCCTTGAGGCCTTCGCCGGTGGACGAGAACAGAATCGGCTTGCCGGTCACGCTCGCCACCGACAGGGCCGCGCCGCCGCGGGCGTCGCCGTCGAGCTTGGAGAGCACCACGCCGGTGAAATCCACGCCCTCGTCGAAGGCCTTCGCGGTCCGCACCGCGTCCTGGCCGATCATCGCGTCGATCACGAACAGAATCTCATCGGGCTGCACGGCGTCGCGGATGTTGCGGGCCTGCTTCATCAGCTCCTCATCCACGCCCAAACGGCCGGCGGTATCGATGATCACCGTGTCATACAGCTTCTGCTTGGCCAACGCGACCGCGTCGCGCGCCACCTTCACCGGATCGCCCGTGGTCTGGCCGGGGGAGGCCACCGCCTCGCCGCCATCGGACTGCACACCCTTCTCGGGCGCGTACACCGGCACGCCGGCGCGCTCGCCCACCACCTGCAGCTGCGTCACCGCGTTCGGACGCTGCAGGTCGGCCGCCACCAGCAGCGGCGTGTGGCCGCTGTCCTTGAGCCAGTAGCCCAGCTTGCCGGCGAGCGTCGTCTTACCGGCGCCCTGCAGGCCGGCGAGCATGATGACGGTCGGCGGATTCTTCGCGAAGTTCAGCGGGCGGTCCACGCCGGCGCCGAGCACCTCGGTGAGCTCCTCGTCCACGATTTTGACGACCTGCTGCGCCGGATTGAGCGCCTGCGACACCTCGGTGCCCAGCGCGCGCTCGCGGATGCGCGCGGTGAAGGAACGCACCACGTCGAGCGCCACATCGGCGTCGAGCAGTGCGCGGCGGATCTCGCGGATCGTGCCGTCGATATCCGCCTCGGAAAGCTTGCCCTTGCTCTTCAGATGCTTGAACGCATTCGAGAGCCTATCAGTCAAAGAACTAAATGCTGCCATAATGCGCTCCAGTCTAGCCGTGACGCGGGAAAAGCGCACGCAAGGCGAGCTTGGGAGCCGGGCGAGCCGAATGGGGCGGACCTGCGGCGTGTACGGTTCGCGACCACCGAATCCGCTTTCCGCTGATCGGGCCGCCCCGCACGCTTCGGGCCGATACCATGGAAGGGTAAACCTTCAGTGGTATTCGCGAATTGTTGATTGAACTTCGATTTTCGGTTCCGTACATATCGCTGGACACCCCTTATCGCAGACATGCCGTGCGCTGGCGCACCCGTCCACGATGTGATGGGTCGCGTTGCTGCAACGCAGACTGCCATGCAATATGGAGGCCCACCGATGCAACATAAGCAGATAGAACGCAAAGCCCTGACCGTGGGGCTGGTCGTCAACGTTTTGATGGTCGCCGCAGGCGTCATCGTCTTCTTCATCACCGGCCTGAAGGCCATGTTCCTCGACACCGCCTACACCGCCATCTCCGTATGTTCCGGATTGGTGGCGATCGCGCTGTCCTCGCACACCGTGCGCACCACCGAGCGTTACCCCAACGGGCGGTTCGCGCTGGAGCCGATCTACGCGATCTGCAAGGCGGTGTTCACCCTCACTCTGCTGCTGTTCACTCTGATCGACACCGCGCAGGTCGCCTACGATTACTTCGCCTACGGGATCGGCGAGCGAACCGCCTTCGGCCCGGTGGTGGTGTACGAGGCCGTCACCGTGCTCTCCTGCCTGGGATTGTGGCTGTACTATCGCCGCGAGAACCATTCGATCCGCGGGGCGAGCACCATGCTGGTCGCCGAGGAGAAAAGCACGTTCATCGACGGCGCGATCTCGCTGGGCATCGGCGCGGCCGCGGTGATCCTCGTGTTCCTGCCGGACGGCACGCCGCTCGACTTCCTGCATTACACGGGCGACTTCTTCATCACGCTGCTAATCGTGCTCGCCGTGATCAAGGAGCCCTTCGAGGTGCTGTACGGTGCGTATGTCGAGCTGATCGGCGGCGTGCACGAGGACGACGAGACCAACGCCTTCGTCGAGGAGACCGCGCAACGCCATCTACCGGAGGGCACGGAGTACGACCGTACGCTGATCTTCAAAACCGGCATGAACTACACCATCGACGTGTACCTCGCCGGCACCGGCGAAACCATCGACGTCGACAATCTGGTGGAGTGCAAGCGCGCGCTTGAACGCGAGCTCACCCGCCGCCTGCATATCGTCGACGTCGACTTCGTCTTTGACTAAATCCTCCGTCGCTGCGCGCCGTCCGCGCCGTCCGTTGTGGTTATTTGAGGCTCCAGGTGGATCCTTGCGGGCCGTCTTCGATGGCGATGCCGGCGGCGCCCAGCGCGTCGCGGATCGCGTCGGCCGTGGCGAAGTCGCGGGCCTTGCGGGCTTCGGCGCGGGCGGTCAATTGTCCGGCGACCAGCGCGTCCAGCGCGTCGTGCTCGGCGGTGGCATCGCCTGCGGTTCCGGTGCCCGTGCCCGATGCGGACGCGCCGATCCACGGCTCGGCCAGCGGATCCAATCCCAGCGTGTCCAGCATCGCGCGCACGGCGAGCAGCGTGCCGCGCAGCTCGGCCTTGGCGGTGCCGGCGGCGTCATCGCCCGCGCCCGTATCGGCGGCGATCTGGGCGAGCAGGGTGTTGCCTGCGCGCACGGCGGAGAACATCGCGGCGATCGCGCCGGAAACGTTGAAATCATCGTTCATGGCGGCGGTGAACTCGGCCGGCAGCTGGTCGGCCATCATCGCGCCCACCTCGCCGCGCGAGGGCTGCTCGCCCAACACGACGCCCGCGCGTTCGATGAAATTGCCCACGCGATCGTAGGCGGCCCGCGCCTCGGCCAGCGTCTGATCGGACCATTCCAGCATCGAACGGTACTGCACGCCGCCCAACGCGTAGCGGACCACCCACGCGGGATTCTGGGCCAGCACGGCCGGCACGCTCAAGCCGTTGCCCAGCGACTTCGACATCTTCTCGCCTTTGGCGGTCACCCACGCCGAATGCATCCAATGCGCGGCGGAATCCCAGCCGGCGGCGCGCGTCTGCGCCATCTCGTTCTCATGGTGCGGGAATCGCAGGTCGAGACCGCCGCCGTGGATGTCAAAGCCGTCCTTGAGGTAGCGGCGACTCATGGCCGAGCATTCGATATGCCAGCCGGGGCGGCCCGTGCCGAACGGTGTGGCCCAGCGGGCGTCCTCGGGATCGGTATCCTTCGGCGCCTTCCACAGCGCGAAATCGCGCGGATCGCGTTTGTCGGGCGAAAGATCGGCCGGATCGACCGGATTGTACTTGTCGTCGCCGGCCGCGTCCACGCTGGGTCCCATACGGTCGGCCACCGCGGCGGCCTCATCCGTGGCCGGCTCCCCGGCGGTCTGCTTCTGATGCGTCAGCTCGCCGTAATGAGGCCAGCTCGCCACGTCGAAATACACATTGCCGGTGGGGCGGCCCTCGTCGTCCGTCACCACATAGCCGTGGCCGTTGTCGATGATGCGCTGGATCAGCTCGACCATATCCAGCATATGTCCGGTGGCGCGCGGCTCGTAGGTGGGCGGCAGCACGCCCAGCACGTCGTACGCCTGGGTGAACTCGCGCTCGTAGATATACGCGCGCTCCCACCACTGCTGGCCGGCGGCCGCGGCCTTGTCGAGGATCTTGTCGTCGATGTCGGTCACGTTGCGCACGAACGTGACCTGATATCCGAGCCTCATGAACCAGCGGCGCACCACATCGAAGGCCACGGCGGCGCGGATATGGCCGATATGCGGCGAGGACTGCACGGTCGCGCCGCACACGTAGATGCCCACCTTGCCGGGTGCGATCGGCGTGAACGCCGACACGGCGTGCGTGGCGGTGTCGTACACCTGCAGACCGGAGGCTGCGGACTGCATGTCAACGGCGTGATTCTGCGGTTCTTGAGCGTTTTCCATAAACGCCAAGGCTATTCTCGCAACAAGACAAACGTTTCGGCGATCGTCCCGCAAAGCGCGGGTTTACGTGCCTCGTGTCACAATAGAGGTCATGGCCACACCACAAGTGCTCATCATGCAACACGTCCCATGGGAGAAACCGGGGCGTATTCTTGCGAACCTCGAGGACCTCGAACTGGGCTCGCAGACGTTGAACGTCGCAACGGTCAAGAAGCCGGACCTGCCGGATTTCGACGAGGTGGCCGGTGTGGTGATTATGGGCGGTCCGATGTCGGCGACCGACTACGACCAATATCCCGGTCTCAAGGCCGAGGCGAAACTCGTGCGCGCCTGCGTGGCCGTGGGCAAGCCGGTGCTGGGCGTGTGTCTGGGGCATCAGATCATCGCCACGGCGTTGGGAGCGAAGCTGTCCCGCGGCGAGGCACCGGAGATCGGATTCGCGCCGATCAAACGTGTGGACAAGCACGACTTCTTTTCGATGTGGGACAAGCAGATCGACGTGCTGCACTGGCATAACGACGTGGTGGGTCTGCCGCCGGATGCGCAGCTGCTGGCGCGGTCCGCGTCCACGAAAGTGCAGGCGTACCGTATCGGCTCGGCGTTGGGCCTGCAATTCCATCTCGAGGTCACGGGGGCGTTGCTTGAGGAATGGCTTGACGAGCCGAGCATGGTCAAGGAGCTGAAAAAGGCCGGCGGCTCCAAATCGCAGCTGCGCGAGCAATTCGCCCAATACGACTGCACCCTGCAGCCGCTCGCCGAATCGGTGTTCTCCGGATTCGCGGTCCGCTGCAACGCCTACGCCAAAACCTTGCAGGCCGCGTAGCCTGCGGCGCGGTTATTCGAGCTGTTCGGAAAGCTCCATCCACTCCATTTCGAGGGTTTCGGATTCCTCGGCGATGGTCTGCAGCTGCTGGTTGAGTTCGTTGAGTCCGGCGTAGTCGCTGGGGTCGTGCTCGGCCATGCGCTGTTCCAGTTGCATCCGGCTCTCCTCGAGTTTGGCGAGCTTGCGTTCGATGGCGTTCACGCGCTTCGAGGCCTGATGGAACTCCTTGCCGCTCAGTTTCGGCTTTGCGGAGCCGTTCGATGAGCCGTCGTCGCCTGAACCGCCCGCGGAGACGTCGGAGATGCCTCGACTACGCTCGGCATGACGAGAGGATGAATCCGCATTATCGTCATTCTGAGCTGAGCGTCCTTTCCCGTCGTTCTGCGCGGAACGTCCCCTTCCGTCATTCTGAGCGGTGCGTCCTTTTCCTCCGTCATTCTGAGCGGAGCGCAGCGGAGTCGAAGAATCCCCCACGCCGCCGAAATCGCCCTTCTCGACCATATCGAGGTAATCGCCCACGCCTCCGGGCAGATGGCGCACCTTGCCGCCGATCAGCGCGAACTGCTGGTCCGTCACGCGCTCGAGCAGATACCGGTCATGGCTTACCACGATCAGCGTGCCGGGCCAGGTGTCGAGCAGATCCTCCATCACGGCGAGCATGTCGGTGTCCAGATCGTTGCCGGGCTCGTCCATAATGAGCACGTTCGGCTCGTCCAGCAGGATGAGCAGCAGCTGCATACGGCGCTTCTGGCCGCCGGAAAGGTCTCTGATCGGCGTCATCAGCTGGGCGGATTCGAAGCCGAGCCGCTCCATGAGCTGGCCGGGCGTCACCTCCTTGCCATCCACGATATAGCTCGGCTTGTAACGGCTCAGCACTTCCTTGACTTTGTATTTGCCGAGCTTCTCCAGCTCGTCGAGTCGCTGGGAGAGCACCGCGAACTTCACGGTTTTGCCGATATTCACATGCCCGACGGTGGGGGTGAGCGTGCCGTCGAGAATCTTGAGCAGAGTGGATTTGCCGGCGCCGTTCGCGCCGACGATGCCGAAACGGTCGCCCGGGCCGATCAGCCAGGTCACGTCGTCGAGGATCTTACGTCCGTGGATCGTGACCTTCTGCGCGGCGGAGGTGGCGGATGCCGTCATATCCGCCGTCTCGTGCGGATCGGCGGCATCCGCGGCATCGCCGACGGTGCCGGTGCCGGCGGCGTCGTCCATATCGGCCGTGCGGGCGGCATCGACTGTGCGGGCGGCACCGTTCGGCGTCATGCCCACGCCGGCATCCAGCAGACGCGGATCGTCCCAGTCATCCACCGCGACCTCAACGGAGCCGTGCGACTGCGGCTCGGCGTGCATGGCCGGCACCACGTCCACGCGCGAGGCGGAGTCGTTCATCGCCGCCACGTCGGGGTCGATATCGGCCAGACGGTCGCGTCCCAGCGCCCGATCCCGGCCGGTGGGCAGCGCCACGCCTTCGGCGGTCACCGCCTGGGTCGCGAAGATCTGCGTCACATCGATCAGATCCACCACCTGCTTGCCCAAGCGTGAGGTGGCCATCTGCTTCAATTCGACGCTGTTGCGCACCGGCGGCACGTCGGCGATGAGTTCGCGCGCGGCCTTGACGTGGAATTTCTGCTTGGTGGAGCGGGCGCGCGCCGCGGGTCAGCCAGGCGAGCTCCTTGCGCGCGAGATTGCGCCGTTTGGTCTCGCGCACGTCGGCCTGGCGGTCGCGCTCCACACGCTGCAGCATATACGCGGAATAGCCGCCCTCGAAGGGGTCGATCACCCCGTCGTGCACCTCCCACATCGACTCGCACACCTCGTCGAGGAACCAACGGTCGTGCGTGACGAGCAGCAGCGCGCCGGAGCCGGCGGACCAGCGGCGCTTCAGATGTTCGGCCAGCCAGTGGATCGTCACCACATCCAAATGGTTGGTGGGCTCGTCAAGCGCGAGGATGTCCCAATCCTTGAGCAGCAGCCGGGCCAGGTCGGCGCGTCGGCGTTGGCCGCCGGAGAGCGAGCCGACCTTCGCGTCGAGGCTGATGCCGCCGAGCAGCGCCTGCACGATTTCGCGCGAGGTGGTGTCGGACGCCCATTCGTAGTCCTCGCGGTTCTCCAGCGCGGCCTGGCGCACCGTGGCATCGTCGTCGAGCGGATCGCGCTGGTCGAGCATGCCGAAGGTGAGACCGCCGCGTTTGGTCACGCGTCCGGAATCCGGCTCCTGCGTGCCGTTGAACAGGTGCAGCAGCGTGGATTTGCCGTCGCCGTTGCGGCCCACGATGCCGATGCGGTCGCCTTCGAACACGCCCTGCGTCACATCGGTGAAGATGGTTTTGGTGGCGAAGGCGAGCGAAACGTGTTCCAGTCCAATATCGTAAGTCGGCATAAGGCACCAATCTAGCGCCTGCGGCCTACCGGCCGCCATGCGGAGCCGTGTTCCGGGCCGTTGTTCGACGGTTGCGGCCCGATTATGGTACAACGTTTGCCTAAACTGTGAAAAAGCAGAAGGAACCATATGTTGACATATGCCCAATATCGGCGTATTCAAGCCGAACACGCCGTGAAATCAAGGGCTTGCGATCGGGTATCGTCCGCATAAAATAAACCGAGTTCACAAGGTGAAAAAACCTTCAAGGAACAACGATAAATTCACATCGCGGGCGTTACCGAGGCGCGCTGAGGCGGCACGGTCGCGATCCCGCGGGGACAGGGGTGATGCTGGCGTACGCGCCTCGAGCGAAGACGAGTCGACTCGCGTGAATGCGATGTCGTCGCAGCGGTCCACCACACCCAAAGGCCACGGGACGTCGATGCCGTCGACGGCCGAAACGTCAGCCACCATCAGTTCCCAACAGCACACACGACCATACAATCCGCACAGAGAAGATATGAGGGGTTATCCTCGTTATGTACGTCGATCCGAACCGTAACCAAAACGCCAGCAACATCCGCTGGATCCTGCCATACTGCAAACCCGACTGGCCGCGCGTGGCCGGCTCAGTCGTGCTGTTCATCGTCAACAACGCCATGGCGCTGTCCATTCCGCTGATCACCGGCATGATCGTCGACCGGGTGATCGTGCAGGGGCATGTCGACGAGCTCACCCGCCTGTGCGTGCTGATGGTCGTCATGACCTTGGTGCGCGTCGCCTCACGTTACGGCTATGTGATGTGGATGGAGCGCTTCGGGCAGAACTCCGTGTACCGGCTCGTCTCGGACGAATACGAGAAGCTGCACAAGCTCGACTTCACCTACTTCAACCACACGCGCACCGGCGACATCATGAGCCGCATGACCTCCGACACCGACGCGATCCGCCACGCCCTGAGCTGGGTGACCTATCAGGTGCTCGACTGCGTGGTCATGTTCATCGGCGCGCTCGCCGTCATGTTCGCCATCGACTGGCGGCTCGCCCTCGCGCTCGCCTGCATCACCCCCTTCCTGTTCCTGCTCACGCGCGGCCTGTCGAGCCACGCGCGACCGCTGTTCTTCGCCATCCGCAACTCGCTGGCCGAACTCAACTCCATGGTCGAGGAGAATATCGAAGGCAACCGCGTGGTCAAGGCCTTCGTGCGCGAGGAATACGAGACCGAGAAATTCGACGAGCGCAACGACGACTACATGCAGCGCAACATGGCGCAGGCCTACAACACCCGTCGCTATATGCCCTGGCTCGACGGCCTCGGCTTCTCGCTGCAGCTCATCACCCTGGGGCTGGGCGGCTTCCTGGTGATCCGAGGCTATATGACCCTCGGCAATCTGGTGAGCTTCAACTCCTTCCTGTGGATGATCGACGGCCCGGTGCGCCAGTCCGGCTGGCTGATCAACGATTGGCAGCGGTTCAACGCCTCCTGCATCAAAATCCGCAGGCTGCTCACCGCCAAACCGCGCATTGTGGAGAAGGACGGTGCCGAAGACACAGTCAAGCAGGCCGTGGCCATCGCCGAGCAGGTCGGCGTGGCCCATCCGCCGACCTCCGACCGTATCAGCGGCGAGATCCGCTTCGACCACGTGAGCTTCGCCTTCCCCGACGACCCCCAAACGCCGATCCTCAAGGACGTCGACTTCCGCATCCCCGCGGGCGGCAAACTGGGCATCCTCGGCGAGACCGGATCGGGCAAATCCACGTTGGTCAACCTCATCTCGCGCTTCTACGATCCGACCGTCGGCCATGTGATGATCGACGGCATCGACGCGCGCGACTGGCCGCTGACCACGTTGCGCTCGCAAGTGTGCATCGTCGCGCAGGACACCTTCCTGTTCTCCGACACCATCGGCGGCAATATCGCGTTCGGCGCGGGCAGCGACCGTGACGAGTGCTTCATCCGCCGGATGGCGCAGATCGCCGGCGCCGACCAGTTCATCACCTCGATGCCCGAAGGCTACGACACGGTGGTGGGCGAGCGCGGCGTGGGCCTGTCCGGCGGGCAGAAGCAGCGTCTGTCGCTGGCCCGCGCGCTGGCGGACGACCCGGCGATCCTCATCATGGACGACACCACGTCGGCCGTCGATATGGAGACCGAAGCGGAAATCCAGCGCCGCCTGCAGGAGATGGACAGCCGCAAGACGATCATCACCATCGCGCACCGCATCTCATCGGTGAAGGACGCTGACCTGATCCTGGTGCTGGAACGCGGCCAAGTGGTCGAACGCGGCACGCACGAGGAGCTGGTCAAGGCGCACGGCCGGTATTGGGACATCTATCACAAACAACTCGGCCTGCAATCCGGCCGTTCGCAAGGCTACGGCGAATAAGAGAGAGGAGGACGCACTTCCATGGCGCAACGCAACACATTCCGTGAGGACGAGGAACTCGAGGAGCAGATCAACCTGCACGACATCCTGCGCGTCGGCGGGTATCTCAAACCGTATCTTGGCCGCGTGGCCCGCATCCTCATCGTCGTCGTGTCGATGAGCGGCATTCTGGTCACCGTGCCCTACCTGACCAAAATCATGATCGACGAGGCGATTCCGAACGAGGACCTGGGACTGCTGGGTCTGCTCGCCGGTCTGCTCGCCGTGCTGATCGTGGTCTACGAGCTGTGCCTGCGCTACCGCACGGTGGAGATCACGCGCGTGGGGCAGATGATGCTCAAGGACATGCGACGCGACATCTTCACGCATATCCAGACGCTGCCGTTCAGCTACTTCGACTCGCGTCCGCACGGCAAGATCCTGATCCGCGTGGTCAACTATGTGAACACGCTGTCCGACACGCTTTCGTCCGGTCTGATCAACGTGATCTCCGACGTGTTCACCTTCCTGCTCACGCTGGTGATCATGTTCGCGGTCGACTGGCGGCTCGCGTTGTGGAGCCTGGTGCTGTTCCCCGCGCTCATCATCTGGGTGCGCGTGCTGCAGTATTTCCAGCGGCGCGCCTACCAGCGGCTGTCGAACAAGCAGTCGAATCTCAACGCGTACATCCATGAGTCGATCGCCGGCGTGAAAACCACGCAGACCTTCGCGCAGGAGCGCGCGCAGTTCGACACCTTCCAGCAGCAGCAAAGCGAGGTGCGTACCGCGTGGATGAAGGCCGTGCACATCCAGTTCCTTATGTGGCCGGGCGTGCAGACCATCTCCGTGATGACGATCGCGCTGATCTATTTCGTGGGCATCACGGGATTCGCCGGCGTGGACGTGACCACGGGCGTGCTCATCGCGTTCGTTGGCTACGCGAACAACTTCTGGAACCCGGTCATCAACATCGGCAACTTCTACAACCAGCTCATCACCTGCTCCGCCTATCTGGAGCGCATCTTCGAGACGCTGGACGTGGTGCCCGAGATCGAGAACAAGCCGGGGGCCGCCGACCTGCCGCAGGTGCGCGGCGCGGTCGACTTCAACGATGTGGTGTTCCGTTACGAGGAGGGCGGCCGCAACATCCTCAATCTGGTGGACTTCCATGTCTCGCCGGGGCGTACGGTCGCGCTGGTGGGGCCGACGGGCGCGGGCAAGACGACGATCATCTCGCTGCTGTCGCGCTTCTACGACGTGTCGGAGGGGTCGGTGACGATCGACGGCTACGACGTGCGCGACGTGACGCTTGAATCGCTGCGCCGGCAGATGGGCGTGATGCTGCAGGACACGTTCATCTTCTCGGGCGATGTGCGCGAGAACATCCGCTACGGCAAGCTCGATGCCACCGACGATCAGATCGAGGCTGCGGCCCGGGCCGTGCACGCGCACGAGTTCATCATGGAGCTGCCCGACGGCTACGACACCGTGGTGGAGGAGCGGGGCTCGACGCTCTCCGCCGGGCAACGACAGCTCATCGCCTTCGCTCGCGTGCTGCTCGCCGACCCGCGGATTCTGATCCTCGACGAGGCGACGTCGAATATCGACACGCGCACCGAGGAGGCGCTGCAGGCCGGGCTCGCCGCGCTGCTGAAGGGGCGCACGAGCTTCATCATCGCGCACCGGTTGTCGACCATTGAGAACGCGGACGAGATTTTCTACATCGACCACGGGCAGATCGTCGAGCATGGCGCGCATAAGACGCTATTGGACGAGCGTGGCGCGTATTGGCGGCTGTATGAGTCGCAGTATGCGATGATCACGGCCGGCGTCGGGCGTGGTGCGTAGGGGGCTTCGCACGGACCTCGCCCCATCTCGGTCCCGTGCGACTTTTTCTTACATGAATCGCACAGGTCGTGTGTGATTCAAAACGGGAGGAAGGGCTGATTTCCAAGGAAATCCGCCCTTCCGTGTGCGTTTGGCGGTCGAAACAGGGTCGCACGGGCATGGCGGCCGCCCGTATCCGTGCGACCCGCCTCTACCGTCGGGTCGACTCGCGGGCGACCAGCCTATAGTCGGCGGTAAGCGTGCGGGTGGGGGCGTCCCCGCCGTCGATGCGGTCGAGCAGCAGTCCCACCGCTTTGCGCGCCAGATCCTCCATGTCGGTGGCGATGGTGGAGAGCGAGGGGATGTAGTAGTCGCATTCGTTGATGCCGTCGAATCCGATGACGGCGGCATCCTGCGGCACGTGGATGCCCCTGTCCGCCAAGCCGCGGATGAATCCAAGTGCGATCGAATCGGTCATGCAGAACACTCCGTCAAAGGGTGTGCCCGCGTCGACGACGTTATGGGCGAGTTTGCGTGCCGCGCCGTTCTGCCATTGTTCAGGGCGGAGGAATTGCGTGGGGTCCGGAGTGATTCCCAAGTTCTCGAACGCGTTGAGACATCCGATAAGGCGGCGTCCAGAAACAGACATGGCGGCGCGATCCTCGGCCAGCATGTCGTAAGAGGCGCCGACGACCAGAATGCGTCGGCATCCGACTTCGATCAGATGGCGGATGGCGGCTTCGGAACCGGATTCGCAAGGGGTGGCCACCGAATCGAACACCGGGTCGGGGGAGATGTCGTCGAGCAACACTACCGGTTTACCTCCGGACAGGTCGCGAATCTCTTCGTCGGAAACCTTACCGGGGCTGAAAATCGTGCCGTCGCACAGTTGGCTCGTCACCTTCTGCAGAATCGCGATTTCGCTTTCTTTGGAATTGGAGGTCTCCTGGACGATGGCTTCGAGCCCGTGGCGGGCGACCTCGCGGGAGATGGCGGCGCTCATTTCGGAGGGGTATGGGAAGTCGAGTTCGAAAATCGCCACGCCGATAAGCCCGCTGCGCCCTGAGCGCAGTGATCGGGCGGAGAGATTGGTGGTGTATTGCAACGCGCGCGCCGCTTGAAGCACGCGGTCCGTGGTTGCGGGGGCGATGCGTGGGTCGCCGCGCAGTGCGTAGGATGCGGTGGCGCGCGACACGCCTGCCGCCTTGGCGACATCGCTCATCGTGACCATGCTGCGCTCCTTGGATATTGCAATAGTTGCGTTGCTATTGGGCTTCGCTGGGAATATCCCTTTCCTGGGTCTAGTGTACCCCGATGATTTGACACGATTCAATTCAATGGTGTATAACGGTGTCCACCACCTGTTGAATCGTGTCAAAACAAGAATTCAGCGGGAAATACATGGCGATGCAGCCATGAAACGACCACAGGGGCATAGCGGCCTCGATAAAGGAGGAGTCATGAGGATCACGAAGACGATGAAGGCCGTCCTCGGCGCGGTTTCTGCCAGAAGCGGATCGTCTCCGGTCTTGTCGGGCTGATGGCTGGCATGGAACGCCAGTCCTCCCATGGTCGAGGCCGCGGCGGAGCATGTTCTCCTTTCGCTCCGCCTGCGACCTGATAACAAGCTACGCCCGCGGGTGCGGGCATGAGAAAGGCATTACAATGACCAACGCTTTTGAACCTTCCGTCGTGCGCGTCGCGGAGCGTGAGCTGCTTCCGCACCGCGTGAACGACGCGACGTTGCCGACCAATCCGTTGCATCGCTACTGCGCGGATCCGAATCTCGCGATTTTCGATGGACGCTATTTCCTCTACTGCACCGACGACGGCGTCGACGATTGGGGGACCACCGCGTTTAGCGTGTACGTCTCCGACGATCTGGCCACTTGGGAGCGCTATCCGGCGCTCGACCTGCGCGACGTGCCATGGTGGGACGGCGAGAACGGCGCGTGGGCACCGTCCGTCGTGCGATCATCCCAAGGCAAGTATGTGTTCCTGTTTGTCGCGGGCGGACAGATCGGCGCGGCCGTGACGGACACCCCGTACGGCCCGTTCGTCCCCCAGCCGCAGCCGCTGGTGCGTAAGGGCACATTCGACTGCCATACCATTGATCCCGGCGCGTTCGTCGATGACGATGGCAGTCGGTACTTCCTCTGGGGTAACGGCCGGGCGTGGATGGCCCCATTCTCCGACGATTGCCTGTCGTTCGATGAGACGCGGGCCTGGTCGTGGATTCCCGGCGATTTTCGCGAGGCCATCTGGATTCACCGCCGTAACGGCACGTACTACGCTTCGTGGAGCGAAAACGACACGCGCGATCCGGAATACTGCGTCAAATACGCGATGTCGGATTCCCTGCATGGGCCGTGGAGCGAGCCGCGCACACTGCTGGAGCAGGACCCCGAGCATCACTTGTATGGTACCGGACACCACAATATCGTGAACATCCCTGGCACCGACGAATGGATCATCGCCTACCATCGATTCGCCTACCATCCTGGCGGGCGTTGGTCGGGCGGCGACGGATGCCATCGTGAGGTGGTGTTCGCTCCCCTGACCCACAACACCGACGGCACGCTGGAGCAGGTGCGTCCGGCCGTGGGGTCATATGTGCGGTCGTTGACCTTCTGAGTCCGGCGCGGCCGTCGGCTGGGCGGCGACTGGGGCCATCGGGCGAGAGAAGCGCACGGACTTCGCACAGACCCTGCCCCAACCCGGTCCCGTGCGACTTTTCCTTACATGAATCGCACAGGTCGTGTGCGTTCCGTAAGAAGCAAAAGGGCGGATTTCCAAGGAAATTCGCCTTTTTTGTGTGCGTTTGGGGCCGACGGGAGGGTCGCACGAACGCACGAGACCAAGGCATTCGTGCGACCCGCTCCCAGCCAGCGATGGTGCGGACGATGTACACTGTCAGCGCGAGCATATAAGGAGGTCCGTGTGACGGCAGACGACAGCAACCATAAAGGTGGGGTGGTGTTCACGCAGGAGCAGCAGGACGCCATCGCCGCTCTCGCCTCGGAGAACAAATACGCGAAGCAGTCGAAATGGAAAACGCTGCGTGAGCTTCCGCCTAAGGACCGTTGGCCCTTCTTCCGCCAGAATTTCCTGGTGGAGACGGGACTGGTGTTGGTGGTCGTGGCGTTTGTCGTGGCGCTTGTCGTCACCATGGTGACGCGTGGGCCCGATGCGGAGCTCACGGTCGTGCGGCTCAACGCCGGCGAGTCCTACGCGCAGCCGATGTCGGAGCTGAAAACCGGCTTCATCGAGCGCGCGGGCATCGAGGACGAGCGGATCGCGCAGTTCGACGGTTCCTACGACATCACCGAGGACGGAAACATCTACACCGACGATTCCGCCGGTCTGCTCACCCGTATCAGCGCGGGGGACATCAATGTGCTGATCACCACCGAAGAGACGTTGACATTGGTGGAGACGCGTGGATACGCCTCGTCTCTGTCGGAGAAGCTCGAGTCCTCGCAGCTGGAGGCGGTGGCCGACGCCCTGGTCGATGTCGACGGCGAGCCGGTGACCGACGCGTCGCAGGCGTTCGCGCTCGACCTGAGCAAGTCGGCCACGTGGACGTCGCTGGACGGCGCGCCCGACGACGCCTATCTGGTCATCTCCAATGTGGAGGATGAGACGCATCTGACCCGCATGCGCGAGTTGGTTGATTATCTGTTTGAGTGAGGTCGCACGGAGCGGTTGCGCGGTATCGCTCGTGCGACTTTTCCTTACATGAATCGCACAGCCCGTGTGCGTTGCGTGGATGACATAATGGCGGATTTCCAAGGAAGTCCGCCATTCGTATGTTCATTTGAGGTTGATGGATGGGTCGCACGCGTGGGAGCGCCGGCCTCCGTCGTGCGATAACAGGCTTGTGGACTCGCGCTCGACGAGCCGATATCCGATGGTGAGCTGCGCGGGAGGTTCGTCCGTTTCGCCGCTGGCCCGGCGTTCGATGCGTCGGACGAGCAGGTCGAGCGCGAAGCGGGAGAGTTGGTCGAGGTCGACTTGGATGGTGCTCAGGCTGGGGGTCGCGTATGCGCCGGCGCTGGCCCCGTCGAAGCCGATCACCTTCACATCGCGCGGCACGTCGAGTCCGAGATTGTTCAGGCCGCGGATCACCGCGAAGGCGACGCAGTCGTTCGCGCAGAACACCCCATCGAACGGAATCGGCGCGGTCTCCTCGGCAACGTTCGTCCGTTCCGCGGTGTGCGGGTCATTCTGTGCGGTGGTGGTTTGCCTCGCGTTCGCCGTGGTGCGTCGGTCGGTCTGCGCAGCGGCGGACTGACCAGCACCCGCCGCTGTCTGGTTGCCGATCTGCACGGATTGTGGGTGGCCCCCGCGGTCGTACACATGCGTTCCGGTGGTTGTCTGGTTGCCGATCCGCGCGGGGCGGGGGTCTTGGTTCGCGGTCTCCGATGTCGTGCCGTAGGCCGCCAGAATATGACGTGCGATGCGCTCTCCGGCGGCGATGCCGTCGTCGATCCCGTAGGCGTGGAAGACCGTGGGCTCGTCGTAGGGCAGTCCGGCGTCGAGCAGCGCGCCGCTGGCGCCGCGCAGACGCAAGGCTCCGGAACTTTGCGCCTGCGCGAGTTCGCCGCGCTCCATGTAGGTTTCGCCGACGAGCGCGACGCGTTGGCATCCGCGGTCGATCAGATGGCGCACGGCGGCGCGCGCCCCCTCCTCGTTGGGGAAGTTCACCTGGTCGGTGGTGGGCTGGATTTCACATGAGTCGATCAGCACGAAGGGGCGACCGTGGGTCATGCTGTCGATTGGGGCGTCCGGGTTCAGTCCGGAGGCATGCAGGATCTCCCCGTCGAAGAGTTGGTCGGAGAAGGGGGAGGATTGCAGCGCCTGTTTGGCCGCGTCCGGCGAATATCGCGTCTGTTCGAGGAAGGGGGTGAGTCCGCGCGCGGTGGTGTGCGCGCTGAGCGACTGCACGAGTTTGGAATAGAAAGGCGAGTCGTATTCGTTCACGACGATGTGGATGATGTTGCTGCGGCCGGATTTGAGCATGCTCGCGGTGAGATTGATGCGGTAGTCGAGTTTTTTCGCGGCCGCGACCACCTTGAGCCGCGTGGACTCCTTGACGCCGGGCTTGCCGTGCAGCGCGTTCGACGCGGTCATGGGGGACACTCCCGCCGCTCGCGCCACATCGCGTAATGTCGGGGTGCTGCCTGTGCCCATGACTCCTCCTTGGGTGCGTCTGACGGCCGATACCGCATATCGTACGCATATCACGACCTTCAGCTGTGCGTCTTCTTGTCGGGTGCGCCTGACTGCCGGCTCCGGACCGCGATATGTCCGCATGATATGGATAGGTTTATTTAACGATATTGTCTTGCTGAACAAAATGCAAACTGAGGTAAAATCATTGTAATTCAGCGAAATAACAGGCAACTCTCCGATAGGCGGATTCCGTTTGCGAAGTGATGATGTTGCTTTAGAATATGTAACGGTACATATTTGTGTGGGGCCATTCCACACGGATCGGAACGGGCCGGACGGCCGCCGCCCGACATCGGCGGCCTCGCGACGCGGCCGGCGTGCGGCGAAGGACGGAAAGGAATCGATATGAGCGGGCATCTCAAGGCAAGTCGCCCACCGATGGGCTGGAACAGCTGGGATTCATACGGCACCACGCTGAACGAGCAGGAGCTGCTCGCCAACGCGCGTTTCATGGCCGAGCATCTGCTCGCCGCCGGATGGGACACGCTGGTCGTGGACATCGACTGGTACGATCCGACCGCCCGCGCGCACGGCTACAACGAGAACGCGCCGCTGGTGCTCGACGAATACGGCCGTCAGCTGCCCGACCCGGAGCGTTTCCCGAGCGCGGCGAACGGCGCGGGCTTCAAGCCGATCGCCGACGCCGTGCACGCGCTGGGACTGAAATTCGGCGCGCATATGATGCGCGGCATCCCACGCCTCGCCGTCGAACGCGACCTGCCCGTCAAAGGCACCGCATACACCGCGCGCGACGTGGCCGACCTCGACCACGTGTGCAAATGGAACCCCGACAACTACGGGCTCAACCAATCCCACCCCGGCGCGCAGGCTTGGTATGACGCGCAGATCGACCAATTCGCCGAATGGGGGCTCGAGTTCCTCAAAGTCGACGACATGCAGACCCCGTTCCATTCCGAGGAGATCGCCGCCTACCGGCGCGCCATCGCCAAAGCCGAGGCCGCGCACGGCCGCGCCATCAGCCTTTCGCTCTCGCCCGGCGGCTGGGTGAGCACCGGCTACGTCGACTTCCTGCGCGAGAACGCCCAGATGTGGCGCATCTCCGACGACCTGTGGGACCGTTGGGAGGATATCCTCCAACAGTTCGCTCGCCTCGCCCGTTGGGCCCCGTTCCAGACCGCCGGCCACTGGGCCGACGCCGACATGCTGCCTTTGGGACATATCGGCCTGCGCGCCGAACGCGGGGACGACCGCGACTGCCGTCTGACCCCGGACGAGCGCCGCACCCTGCTCGCCCTATGGTGCATGGGACGCTCGCCGCTGATGGTGGGCGGCGACCTGCCCACCAGCACGCCCGAAACCATCGCCCTGCTCGCCAACCCGGCCCTGCGCGAGGTGACCGCGGGCTCGGCCGACAACCACGAAACCGTGCGCGAACGCATCTTCGCCCGCTGGGACGACGAGAACAGCTATCGCGGCGAACTCATCGTCTGGGCCGCCGACGCCGCCGACTGGGCCGACGGCACGCCATCCGCCCATCCGAACGGCCGGTACGCGGCCCTGTTCTGGACCGGTGACGACGACTACGAGCTCGGCGGCAACATCGAACTGCAATCCATCGTCGGCATCGACGGACGCGACGATCCGTGGACCCTCACCGATCTGTTCGCCGGCGTGGCCGACGGCGCGGCTCCGGCCGACGTGCGCATCGAAGGCGAAGGGGCGGACCGGGTGGTCGCCGGCACGATCCCCTCCCACGGCGCGCTGTGGATCGCGCTCGACCGTCGCTGAGCATCCATCGCAATCAAGGGCGGCCGCGCCGGCGCTCGGTACAGCGTGGGCGTGCGTCGTTTCGCTCGGCATGACGCGGACAGGTGCCGTGTCATTCGGCGTGACGGCTCTTCGCTTCCGTCATTCCGAGCGCAGCGCAGCGGAGTCAAGGAATCCCACAACCCAAAAAAGGAACATCATGACAAACGAACGACTCACCGCCGCCCTCGACAAGGCGGGCGTACGGAAAATCAGCACCGACCTGTGGGGCATCTTCTTCGAGGACATCAGCCATTCCGCCGACGGCGGCCTGGCCAGCGAACTCGTGCAGAACGGCGCCTTCGAATACAACCGCGCCGACAGCCGCGACTGGAGCAGCTACACCGCCTGGCGCAAAATCGTGCCGGAAGGATCCTTCGCCGCGTTCGGCGTCGGCGTCGACGATCCGGTGGCAAACGAGAACCCGCGCTACGCCGTGGTCGAGGTGCGCGACGCCCCGGCCTCGCTGGAGAACGTCGGCTTCGACGGCATGGTCTTCCGCGCCGGCGAAACCTACCGATGCTCTCTGTGGGCTCGCACGCGCGGCGGAACCGACGCGATGCCCATCGACATCGCCCTGATCGGCGACTGGGGCGAAACGTTGGCCCGGTCGCGGGTTACGGCCGAAACGCGGCAGTGGTGCCAGCTCGCCGTCGACCTCACCGTCGCGGCCGACGGAACCGCATCGTACGATGCGGCCGATGACGACGGCGAAACGCGCGGCGGAACCGACGGCATCGCCCGCGAATCATACGCTTGCGCCAGTGCCGCGGACGATTCCGCGCAGGACGCGCCTTCGGGCAAGCCGAACGCTCCGGACGACCCGGCCAATCCAGCCAATCCAGCCGCCCCGGCCTACTCGTCCAACCTGACCAATCCGGTCAATCCGGTCGGCCCGGCCAACCCGCCGACCGTCGCGCGCCAGGGCATGCTGCGCTTCACTTTCACCCAACCGGGCGAACTCGACCTCGACTTCATCTCGCTGGAACCGGCCGCCACAACCCAAGGCCTGACGGCCCACATGCGCCCCGATCTGGTCCAGGCGCTCGCCGAACTCAAGCCGCGGTTCATGCGCTTCCCCGGCGGCTGCATCACCCACGGCCTGGGCATGGAGAACATGTACCACTGGGACCGCACCATCGGCGCCGTTGAGCATCGCCCGCACAACTTCAACACGTGGGGCTACCACCAGAGCTTCCGCATAGGCTACTACGAATACCTGTGCCTGTGCGAGGCGATCGGCGCGAAACCCCTGCCCGTGCTGCCCGCGGCCGTCAGCTGCCAGAACACCAGCCAAGGCCCCGTGCCCATCGCCGAACGCGACATGCCCACCTACATCGACGAGGTGCTCGCGCTGGTCGAATTCTGCAACGGCGACGCCGACACCCCATGGGGCGCGCGCCGCGCCGAACTCGGCCATCCCGAACCCTTCGGGCTGGAATATCTGGGCATCGGCAACGAGGACCTCATCGACCCCGTGTTCAAAGACCGCTTCCAGCGCATCTTCGACGCGGTGAAGGCCGCGTACCCCGAAATCGTCGTGGTCGGCACCGTCGGTCCCGCTCCTGAAGGGCAGGATTACGAACTCGGCTGGGCCTACGCGCGCGAGGCCGGCATCCCGGTCGTCGACGAACACTCCTACCAGTCGCCGAGCTGGTGGTTCCACAATCTGCACCACTACGACGACGCCGACCGCGGCGGCCCGAAGGTGTACCTCGGCGAATACGGCTCATGGGGCACCCAGCTCATCAACGGCCTGTCGGAAGCCGCGTTCATGAGCCATATGGAACTCAACGGCGACGTGGTGTCGATGGCCTCCTACGCGCCGCTGTTCGCCAAAAACGGCCACGAAAGCTGGAATCCCGACCTCATCTACTTCGACAACGAGCGCGTCTACCGCACCATCAGCTATTGGGTGCAGCGGATGTTCGCCACCACCACCTGCGACGTCGCCTATCCGGTGGCGCTCGACGGGCCCGCCACGCTGACCCGCGAACTGCCGGAGAACATCGGCCTGCGCATCCTCGGCGGCGCGCACGCCGACATCCGCGATCTCAGCATCGAAACGGCGGACGGCGAAACCATCGCCCTGCCCGACGTCCACTACCTGGGCAACGGCCCCGTCGACACCACGCTGGCGGCAAGCGGCGAAAGCTACACGCTGCGCGCGCGGGTCACGTATTGGGAAGGCATGTGGGGCGTGCAGTTCGCGATGGGCGACGTGAACGGCCCCAACCACAACATCGTCTCGCTCGGGCGCGGGCACAGCGTGCAGGTGGTGCGCGACGGCAGCGGGTACGCGCTCGCCGGCACGGAGGTGTCGATGGACGCCGTGCGCCCCGGCACCACGTGGGACGTGCGCGTCGAAGTCGCCGACCGCGGCGCTCGTATGCGTCTGTTCATCGACGGCGAGCTGATCGCGGACGGGCGCGAGGATCCGGCCGAGCCGCGCCGCACCGTCACCGTCGCGCAGGATACGGCCGCTGGCATGACGTATGTGCGTGTGGTCAACGCGATGCCCGAGTCGGTTCAGGTGGATCTGACGCAGGTGTGCGATGGGCTGGGACTTGCGCCCGAACGGCGTGCGCACGCGAAGGCCGTCGTGCTTGCCGGTGACGACGAATACGCCGGGCGTGTGGGGCAGGAGGCGCCGTACGCGCCGCAGTCCGTGCGGATCGATTTGGCGGGCGGCACGTACGAGGCTCCCGCATGGTCGTTCACGGTTATTACGCTGTGAGCGCGAACCTTATGCAAGCGGAAGCATGACCGGAAGCACAATCGAAAGCGGGGTTGGGCGCGTGAGTGAAAGCGGTGGCGAACCCGCGGACGGCGGCGCGGCTGAGGCGGCGGGCGCATGTATGGGGCGGCGTCCCTTGCCTGGTCCCGCGGTCGAGTCCGACGGGCGGGTCGTGCCTGGTCCCGTGAATGAGTTCGACGGGCGGGCCGTGTCTGATTCCGCGGTCGAGTCCGACGACCCGACGGTCGATCCCACAGCCGACCCCGTCAATCCGCCGGTCGATCCCATGCCAGGCCAGCGGTCCGCCGGCGAAAGCGAGGCCCTGCGCGAGGCGGTCGCCGCATCCGACAAACGGCGCATCACCCTGCGCGAAGCCATCGGTTTCGGCATCGGCGACTGTTTCGGAGGCGGACAGCTCGCGCTGGGCACCACCTATCTGGCGCTGTTCTGGAACCGATTCGGCGGCATGTCGATCACCACGGCCCAGGGCATCATCGGCGCGTGCGCCATCGTCAGCGCGTTCGCGGCGCTGGTGTTCGGCGTGCTCGACGACAATCTCTACCGTTTTCCGATCGGCCTGCGCTTCGGCCGCCGCCGCTTCCTGCTCGCCCTGCTTTCGCCATTGGTGCTGATCGGCGTGTTCCTGTGGATTCCGGGACTGCCGGTCGGCGTGTATGCGGTGGCATACGCGCTGTGGACAATGCTTCCGCAGGCGTTCCAGGCCTGCTACAACCCGCTTCCCGGCGAGATGGCGCAGGATTTTGACGAACGCACGAAGCTGTCGACCACGCGTCTGTTCATCGCCACCGGAACCGGCACGCTGATTCCATTGGCCGGCAGCGCGACGTTGGCGGTGTTCGGCGAGTGGCGCCCGGTCGGCTATATGATCTTCGCCATCGGCTTTACCGTCTGGTTCTCGCTGTCCCTGTTCCTGTGCTGGCGTGCCACTTGGGAGATGACGCCGGAGGAGGCGGGCTTCGGAGCGTGGGCGCGCGGCGAGGTCCCGCGCCGTCGCGTGGGGTTGCTTGGCTGGCTGCGACGCTTGGGCAAAGTGTTGGGGGAGTATGCCTCGACGTTGCGCATCGCCGAATTCCGCCGGCACCTGTCCATCTACCTGCTGGTGCAGCTGGCGATGGATGTGTTCGGGCAGACCTTCGTGTTCTTCGTGATCTACGATTGGAACCGCACCGCCGCCTTCGCCTCGCTGCTGCTGGGATGCGGCGTGATCTCGCTGCCGCTGATGCCTCTGTTCGGCTGGCTGCTTTCCGCCATCGGGCCCCGTCGCCTGTATGCGGTGAATTTCATCGGGTGTCTTGCGGGGGTGGGTTGGATGTTCGCGGCCTGGCGGTTGGTGGACGTGCTGCCCTCCACGGCGTGGACGGTGTTCGCGGTGGCCGGTGTGGTGGTGTTCTTCGTGTTCAAATCGCTCTGCGGATATCTGCCCTGGTCGGTGTTCCCGTTCATCGCGGATATCGACCAGTTGGTCACCGGACGCTACCGTTCCGCCACCTTCTCCGGCATCCAATCCTGCCTGCGCCAGTTGGGCTCCGGTATTGTGGTGATCGCGGTGGGGGCGATACTCGGCTGGGTGGGGTTCGACTCCACGCTGGATACGCAGTCCGAAATGGCGCGCGATGGTTTGGGCGCGGTGCTGCTTGGATGGTTCGCCATCGCCATGGTGCTCGCTTGGGTTATTTCGTCGCAGCTGACGATCGACCGCGAGACGAATCTGCTGGTGTTGCGTGAGATCGACCGCTTGCGTGCGGGCGGCCGTAAGGAGGATGCGGACGAGGAGACGCGTCGGACCATTGAGCGGCTGATTGGATGAGTTCGCACGGAGGCGCGTATCTCGTGCGGTCGTGTGACTTTTTCTTACATGAATCGCACGGGTGATGTTCGGTGAGTGAAATGTAAAATGGCGGATTTCCAAGGAAATCCGCCATTACTATGTTCATTTGGGGTGGTGGTGAGGGTCGCACGCGGAGGCTATGTCCGCCCGTCCGTGCGTTTTGTTTCACGATAAGCCCACTGGGCTTATCGTCCCGTGATCTCCGACCCCAGCACCTTCTCGCTCAGCGCCCGCGGGCCGCGCGTGACGGCCACGGAGCCGGAACGCACCAGCTCAATTACGCCGTAATGCTCCAACAGTCCCAGCAGCGCGTCGATTTTGCCCTCCGCGCCAGTCGCCTCGATGGTCAGTGACTCGGGATGCACATCGACCACGTTCACGCGGAACAGACGCACGATCTCCAGCACGTCCGAACGGTTCGACTCGTCCGCCGCGACCTTGATGAGCACCAGCTCGCGGTCCACGGTGGTGGCGGCGTCCAGTTCGACGATTTTGAGCACATGCAGCAGCTTGTTGAGCTGCTTGATGATCTGCTCCAGCGGCACGGTGTCCACATCGGCGGTCACGGTGATGCGGGAGATGTCCGGACGCTCGGTGGGGGAGACGGACAGCGAGTTGATGTTGAACGCACGGCGCGCGAACAGACCCGCCACACGGGCGAGCACGCCGGGACGGTTCTCCACCAGCACCGACAGGGTGTGGCGCTGGGAGCCGGGTTGGGATGCGGGATAGTTGGCCATATCGTTTCTCCTTACACGCTGGATCTCACACCGAGGCGGCGCCGGACACCTGGGCCGCGTCATCCGCGCCCTGGGAGGAGGCGCGACGCAGCGGCTTGGTTCCGGGACGGTAGGTGACTTCGTCGTTGGGCGCGCCGGCGGCGACCATCGGCCACACCATCGCGTCCTTCCATACGCGGAAGTCGATCAGCACCGGACGGTCGTTGATCTCGTTGGCGCGCTTGATCGCCTCGATCGCCTGCTCTTCGGTGAAGGCGCGCAATCCCACGCAACCGTACGCCTCGGCGAGCTTGACGAAATCGGGCACGTCGACGAAATCCTCGGGAGCGGTGTCTTTCGTGGCCTCGCCGTCGCGCAGCATCGTGGCCGAGTAATGCTTGTTGTAGAACAGGGTCTGCCACTGGCGCACCATGCCGTACACGGAATTGTTGAGGATGGCGATTTTCACGGGCGCGCCGTCGAGGAACGCGGTCGCCAGCTCTTCGGAGCTCATCTGGAACGATCCGTCGCCGTCGATCAGCCACACCGGCTTGCGTCCCTCGAAGTCGCGCTGCGAGCCGAGCGAGGCGCCGATGGCCGCGGGCAGACCGTAGCCCATCGTGCCCAGACCGCCGGAGGAGATCCACGAGCGCGGCCGTGTGAAGTCCACCAGCTGCGAGGCCCACATCTGATGCTGGCCCACGCCGGCCACCCAGATCGTTTCGGGATCGGCCATGTCGGAGAGCTGCCTGACCACCCACTGCGGCGCAAGCGATCCGTCGGTCGGCTGGTCCTCGGGCTGGTCGTAGTCGATGGGGTAGTCCTCGCGCAGCTTGTTGAGCGAAGCCCACCAGTGGGTCAGGTCCGGCTTGCCGTGGATCGCCTGGGCGCGCTCGATCTCGGGGATGAGATCCTTGAGCACGCAGGCCACATCGCCCACGATCGGCACGTCGGCCACGCGGTTCTTGCCGATTTCGGCCGGGTCGATATCGATGTGGATGACGCGTGCCGTGGGTGCGAACGACGCCAGATCGCCGGTGACGCGGTCGTCGAACCGCGCGCCAATCGCCACCAGTAGGTCGGATCGCTGGGCCGCACCGGTCGCCGCCACCGCGCCGTGCATGCCCAGCATGCCGAGGTTGGCGGGATCGGAGTCCGGCATGATGCCGCGGGCCTGCAACGTGGTGACCACGGGCGCGCCGGTGACGCGCGCGAGCTCGGCGATCTCCGCCTGGGCACCGGAACGCACCGCTCCGCCGCCCACATACAGCACCGGGCGGTACGACTGCGAGAACATCTTCGCCGCGTCGGCGAGCACGCGGCCGTGCGCCTTCGTGGTGGGATTGTATCCGGGCAGGATCATGCGCTGCGGCCATGAGAAGTACATGTCGCCGGTCTGCGCGGTTTTGGTCAGATCGACCACCACGGGGCCGGGGCGGCCGGTGGCGGCGATGTGGAAGGCCTCGGTGAGCACGCGGGGGATGTCCTGCGCGCGCGTGACCAGATACGAATGCTTGACCACCGGGTAGGTGATGCCGACGATATCGGCCTCCTGGAAGGCGTCGGTGCCGATCGCGCCCACACCCACCTGGCCGGTGATGACGACCATCGGCACGGAATCCATATTCGCGTCGGCGATGGCGGTGACCACGTTCGTGGCACCCGGGCCGGAGGTGACGAGGCACACGCCCACACGGCCGGTGGAGATCGCGTAGCCCTCGGCCGCGTGGCCGGCCGCCTGCTCGTGACGCACCAGCACGAAACGGAACTTCGTGCTGTCCTTGATCTCGTCGTACACCGGCAGGATGGCGCCGCCGGGCAGGCCGAACACATCCTTGACGCCCAGCTCCTCCAGGGACCGTACCAGCGCCTGCGCGCCGGTCATCTTCTCACCGTTGACGATGGTCTGCTTATCGTTGCCCGCAGGTGTTTTGGGCACGCTGCTGAATGCCTGAAGCGGCGTAGGTAATGCCATGGTTCCTCTCACACTTCGATGAACTTCTCGCCTTAGGCCGGGCTTTTCGGTGCAAAGCCCTCCGGCGGCGTCGGCGGTTCGGCGCGGCGCTTGTGGCGCGTGCGCGAATCCAATACGGTTGTCTCTCCAGTCTATGGTACCGGCGGATATCACGCGGCGCGGCGCTCCGCCCGAATGGTGAAGTCTGGCTGTCCCTTAGCCCAGGGCCTTCCATCCCGCTTCGGCGGCGGCCAGCTGGGCCTTGCGTTTGCTGGAGCCGCGGCCTTCGCCGATGACGGTCCCGTCCTCGCCCAAACTCACGCGGGCGGTGAACACCTGCGCGTATTCGGGGCCGGAGACCTCCATATGGTAGACGGGCTCGCCTTTGCCGAGCTTATGCGCCTTGACGGTGAGCGAGGTCTTCCAATCGAGCGCCGGACCCTCGGTGGCCACCTCGTCCAGCGTCTCGTCGATCAGACGATGCACCACGGCCCGCGCCTCGTCGATGCCGTGTTCCAGGAAGGTCGCGCCGATCAGCGACTCCACGATGTCGCACAGAATCGAGTTCTTCTCGGCACCGCCCTGATCGGACTCGCCATGGCCGAGCAGAATATACGGCCCCACATGTAGCTTTTTCTTGGCGATGGCGCTGAGCGCGTCCTCCGACACGGCCCGCGCGCGCATCTTCGCCAGCTCGCCTTCGGACTTGTCTGGGTGCCGGGCGAACAGCGTTTCGGTGGCGACGAGTTCGAGCACCGCGTCGCCGAGGAATTCCAGACGCTCGTAGTCGGGCACGCCGGGATGCTCGTGCGAGAAGGAGCTGTGGGTGAGCGCCTGCACCAGCAGGTCCGGACTGATGGTGGTGCCCAGCGCCTCCAACAATTCCGCGCCGGCCATCTGGTCCGACTGCGAGGCGCGTGAGACGCGGGTGCGGGGCGCGGTCGCGTCGTGCGCACCGGACACGTCGTGTGCGGATGTGTGCGTGTTTTGGTTCTTCATGTGCTTCTCGTCTCTTCGCCAGGGTGGGGGACGTCGTGGATTTCGCACTTCGACGGATGGTGTGCGAAATCCACGACGTTGCATGGCCGACAAACGTCGCGGATTTCGCACAAGGTCCGTCAAAGTGCGAAATCCACGACGCCGCCGGCGGGGAGGGATTATGCAGAAGGCCCCGCCACCCGTCGATGGCAGGGCCTTCTATGCCGTTATGCAGCCGAAATCACTTGGTGTGGGCCGGCTGGATGGCTTCGCGGTAGACGCGGCCGCGGAAGGAGCCGCAGCTCGGGCAGGCCATGTGCGGCAGGGCCGGAGCGCCGCAGTTCGGGCAGCTCACGGTAGCGGTAGCGGTGGCCTTCCAGTTCGCGCGACGCGAGTGCGTATTGGCGCGCGAGGTCTTGTACTTAGGCAGTGCCATTTCAGTATCCTCTGTTTCGTTCGAACGATTGAGCTTAAGCGTTCAGTATGTTAGCGCAATGCTCGTACAAAGTCCATTTCGACATGCGCGGGGCTTGCTTGGACGCGCTCATGCCGGTCCTGCCGAGTTGATTCGCGTTCGGCACGCGCGGACCGCCGTCACTCGTCGGCTTCGGCTTCCAGCTGGGCTTTGAGCGCCGCCAGTCCCGCGAGACGGATGTCGGTCACGTCGTGGCGGTGATCGGGATGCTCGTTGAGATTCTCCCCGCACTGCGAGCACAGGCCGCGGCAATCCTCGCGGCACAGCGGCTGCAGAGGCAGCGCCTCGACCAGCGAGTCGCGCAGCATCGCCTCGATGTCGGCGAACGCGCCGTCCATCAGCAGCGGATAGGTGTCCTCAGACTCGTCCTCGCCCGCGACGATGTCCACCTCCGTCTCACGCCTGGCTTTCTTGCCCGACCGCGCGTCACGCTTGGACTCGGCCTTCGCGTAAGGGAAGAACACGGTCACGTCCACCGGCCAATCGCGTTCGATGGGGGTGAGGCAACGCGTGCATTCCGTGCTGACCGGAGCGCTGAGACGACCGGAGAAAATCAGGCCGTCCACAATCGAATCGAACGATCCGCTCACATGGATCGGCGCGCCGGGCGCGACTCCGACGATGGCGTCGCCGATGCCCTCGGGCGCGGGGAAATCCGCATCCACCGGCTTCGACTGGCCTGCCCGCGTGGCGACCTGCGCCACGGAAATCGCCCATGGGGAATCCTCAACTCGTGCCATACTTCTGCTTTCCTTCCGGTGGTGTCATGTACGTCTTGTACGTCGTTTCCGCGCGGGCGCGCCGGAAACGTCCAAGAGACGCCATCATAGCGGCGTTTCGGACGACGCCGACTGGATGGCGGGTCTTTACGCCTGCGGTTGGTCGTCCTCGTCCAGCGACGGCAAACGGCTTGCGGCGGCGCGCTGGCGTTCGTTCAGCACGTTGATGCCCGCCTGCACGTCCTGGCTGAGCTTGTTCAGCTGCTGCTGCAATCCCTCCATCATCGTGGAGCAGTACTGGTCCGCCCCTTGGGTCAGGTGGTCGGATTTGGCCTGTGCCTGGTCGAGGATCGCGCGCGCCTTCTGCCGTGCGATTTCGGTGACGTTCTCCTGCCCGGCGAGGAACTGCGCCTGCTCGTTGGCCTCCCTGACCATGTCGGAGGCGCGGCTTTGCGCCGAGGCGATGATGGCGTTGGCCTGGGTTTGCGCCGATTCGAGCCGGCGCTCCGCCTCCCGCATCAGCGCGGAGGCGCGTTCGAGCTGCACAGGCAGCATCTTCTTGAGCTCGGTCAGCCGGTCGGTGAACACGTCGCGGTCCACCTTCACCTGATTGGGCGTGAACAGACCGCCTTTGGCCTCGTCCAGGGTTCTGTCCAGATCATCGATGATGTCGTAGACGGTGGTGAATTCGGCGTGGCTTTGACCTTCGGCATCGTCGGCGGAAAGTCCCTCGCGCATGTCCGGCATCGCGCCCGCGGAGAACAGGGCGGACGGCGTCGGCGGGTCGGACGCCTCCGTATCGTCCTGCGCCAGCGGCGGGAACAGGTCGGTGTCGCGCGCGCCAGTCAGATCCACGTATCCGGTCGGGCGGCCGTCTGAGGGATTGGAGGTATCGTTCGTCATGGTCACTCCTTTGTCTGGCGTTCTTGGGCGAGGGCTTGGGCGAGCATAGGAACCACGCAGTCCGGCACCATGCCGGTCACGTCGCCGCCGTGGCGCGCCACGTCCTTGACGACGGAGCTGGAGATATGCTCGAGCACCGGATCCGCCGGCAGAAACAGGGTCTCCACATTGGCGAGCTTGCGGTTCACCAAAGCCATGCCCAACTCGGCCTCATAGTCGCCGTTCTGGCGTAGGCCTTTGACGATCACCGTGGCGCCGACCTTGGCGCAGTAGTCGATGATCAGCCCGTCGGTGGAGGAGACGGTGACGTTCGTGCAGCCGGCGTCCGCCAGCGCGCGGCGGATCACGTCGACGCGGGTCGCCGCCGGGAAGATCGGCGTTTTGGCGGCGTTCACCGCCACCACAACATGCACTTCGTCGAAGAAGCGCGCGCTGCGTTCAATCACATCCAAATGGCCGGACGTCAGAGGATCGTACGAGCCTGGGCACACTGCGATAGTCATGAGTCCAAGAGTACCGCGTCATGTCTATGATGGTGGACGACAGGCCGCGACGGCCGGCGGAATCGCCGAGGTCCCACGCGGCCGACGAAATGATGTGGAGGAACGCCATGACGAGCATGTTCGATCTTGAAGACCCGGTGTCGCCGCTGTCCAATCCGGATCAGAGCACGGGAACGGCGGTGCTGGAACGCCCCGAAACGCAGGAGGAGACGAAGCGCGACGATGGCGGCGAGGCCGATCGTTTCGCGCATTACGTGTCCAAGGACCGCATCAACGAATCGCGTCTGACCGGCCGCCCCGTGGTCGCCCTGTGCGGCAAGGTATGGGTGCCCAAGCGCGACCCCTCCCAGTATCCGGTGTGTCCCGACTGCAAGCGCATCTACGACGAGATGATGCGCTAATTTCCTTCGTTCGCGTCATCCGTCTTCTCGGTGGTTGTCACCCGTCATCCCGAGCGGAGCGTGTTACCTCACGTCATCCCGAGCGGAGCGCAGCGGAGTCGAGGGATCTCTGATGTCGTCAGGCATGAGAGATCCCTCGACTCCGCTCGGGATGACGAATAGGTTATAGAACCGTAGTCTCGGTAGGAATCACCGGCTCGCCGCGCATCAGCGACTGGGCGGTGATCGGCAGTTCGGCCAGCGCCTTCGCGTGGTGGTCGTGCGCGTTCATGATCGCGTCGTGTCCGCGCCACTGCGGGTCGATCTCGCCGTGATCCACGAAGTCGACGAGCAGATCCTTCCATTCGGGGTCGGGCGTGTACGCAGCGAGTTTCTCCTCGCTTCCGGAGATGACGTGTTCGCAATCGGCCAGATTGTACTCGTACGAGCGGTAGGCGAGCTTGCGTCCCGGAACGGTGGCCTTGTCCTTGGACTTCTTCATCACCGGCTGCATCACACCGTCCACGCCTTCGCGCTCGGTGAGCTTATACACCATGGCGCAGGTCGGCGCGCCCGATCCGGTCACCAGCATCGTGCCCACGCCGTAGGAGTCGACCGGCGCGGTCTGCAACGCGGCCAGCGCGTATTCGTCCAAATCGTTGGTGACGGTGATCTTCGTGTTCGTGGCTCCCAGCGCGTCGAGCTGGTTGCGCACGCGCTGCGCCAACGCCGCCAGATCACCCGAATCGATGCGCACGCCGCCGAGTTCGGGGCCCGCCACCTCGACCGCGGTTTTCACGGCCTCCTCGATGTTGTAGGTGTCGACCAGCAGCGTGGTGTTCTTGCCCAACGCCGCGATCTGCGACTCGAACGCGTCCCGTTCGCTGTCATGCACCAGCGTGAAGCAGTGCGCGGCCGTGCCGATGGCCTTCAGTCCATACATTTTGGCGGCGAGCAGATTCGCGGTGCCTTGGAATCCTCCCACCACGGCGGCTCGCGAGGCGGCCACGGCCGCCCATTCGTTGGTGCGGCGGCCGCCCATATCCATGCAGGGGCGGTTCTTCGCCGCGCTGGTCATACGCGAGGCGGCGGAGGCGACGGCGGAATCATAGTTCAGCACCGACAGCACCAGCGTCTCCAGCAGCGTGCATTCGCCGAAGGTGCCCTCGAACTGCAGAATCGGCGAGTTCGGGAAGAACATCTCGCCTTCGCGATAGCCTTTGATCGAGCCGGTGAAGCGGAAGTTCTCCAGCCACGCGATGGTCTCCTTGCTGACGATGCCACGGTCGGAGAGGAATCTCAGATCCTCGTCGTCAAGATGGAAGTCCTCCAGCGCGTCGAGGATGCGGCCGGTGCCGGCGACCACGCCGTAGCGGCGGCCTTCGGGCAGACGGCGGGTGAACACCTCGAACACGCATTTGCGGTTCGCCGTGCCGTCCTTCAAAGTGGCGTCCAGCATCGTGTACTCGTACATATCGGTCATCAGCGCCGCAGAGTAATCCATCATGGCCTGTTCTTTCATAGACTCATACTTCGGTTCGACTCTTCAAGTCTAGTCGCGTTCCGCCGCGCCGGCGCGATTTGCCCGCGCGGATCACTCCCGCCGCGTCTGGCCCGCGTCGGAGGATGGATGACAAGCGGGAATCACCAAGCCGGGTGCTACGCTCGGCTCAAGGAAAGGTTGCATCATGGTTGAAATCAAAGATATGTTGGGCAAGCAGCAGGTCATCCGCTCGGACGGCCGCCAGGTCGACGAGCTGCGGCCGGTGCGCATCACCCGCCACTTCACCGACGCTCCGGAGGGTTCGGTGCTGATCGAATGCGGCGGCACACGCGTGATGTGCACGGCCACGTTCACCACCGGCGTGCCGCGCTGGCGCAAGGATTCCGGACTGGGGTGGGTCACCGCCGAATACTCGATGCTGCCGCGCGCCACCGCCGAACGTACCGACCGCGAGTCCATCCGCGGCAAGGTCGGCGGCCGCACGCATGAGATCAGCCGTCTGATCGGCCGCTGCCTGCGCGGGGTGGTCGATATGAAGGCGCTGGGCGAGAATCAGGTGCAGCTCGACTGCGATGTGCTGCAGGCCGACGGCGGCACGCGCACGGCCTCCGTGACCGGCGCGTATGTGGCGATGGTGGACGCGCTGCGTTGGGCCGAAAAGCACCATTGCATCCGTTCCGCGGACCGGGTGGTGCGCGACAGCATCTCCGCCGTGTCCGTGGGCGTGGTCAACGGCACGCCGATGCTGGACCTGCCGTATCTCGAAGACAGCCAGGCCATGACCGACATGAACGTGGCCATGACCGGTTCGGGCGAGTTTGTCGAATTGCAGGGCACCGCCGAGCATCGTCCCTTCACGCGCAAGGAGCTGGACGCGTTGCTCGACCTGGCGGCCAAGGGCAACAAGGAACTGCAGGCCGCCCAGCGCGCCGCCCTGTCACTGGACTGAAACCACGCGGCCCGACGGTTGCCGCAACATCACGACGCAATAGCACGTCTTAATCAAGGAGCATCACGTATGAAACTGGTCGTCGCCACGCATAACGAAGGCAAGCTGGCCGAGATCCGCCGTATTCTCGAGGAACGGTTGGGCGCGGACGCGGCCCGGGTGGAGTTGCTCTCCGCCGGCAGCCTCGACCTGCCCGACCCGGTGGAGGACGGCGTGACTTTCCAGGAGAACGCGCTGCTCAAGGCCCGCGACGTGGCCCGCCGCACCGGACTGCCCGCCATCGCCGACGATTCCGGGCTGATCGTGGATGTGATGGGTGGCGCCCCTGGCATCCTCTCCGCCCGCTGGGCCGGCGCGCATGGTGACGACGCGGCGAACAACGCGCTGCTGCTCGCGCAGATCGAGGATATTCCGGACGCCAGGCGCACCGCGCGTTTCCGTTGCGCCGCCGCTCTGGTGGTGCCGCAGGTTCCCGCCGTGTCCGACGGGACCGCGGGCGAATCCGCGTTCGCCGACGTGGCCGACCCCGACGGCGCGCCGTACCGAATCGCCGAGGAGGTCGTGGAAACCGGTGAGATGCCGGGCGTGATCATCCGCGCTCCCCGCGGCGAGCATGGCTTCGGCTACGATCCGCTGTTCGTGCCGGACGACCAGCCGGAGCACGCCGGCGGGTCGGCACTGACCTCCGCCGAGATGACCCCGGCCGAGAAGAACGCCATCTCCCATCGCGGCAAGGCCTTGCGGGCCCTCGCGCCGGCCGTCGAACGCCTGCTGCGTTAGCCGGGCCCGTCTGATGGCGAAGTCGTGACGGTTCGCATGGGCGTCGTTTGGCTCGTGTGAACGTGATGCTAGTATCAGCGTGATATCCCGAATAGATAAGGAATCCTAATCACTATGCGCTCATTCAGTTTCGTAGTGCTTTCGGCGGATGAGTTCGACGTCTTTGCCAAACACCATTCCCAGGGCAATTTTCAGCAGACCTCGGCCATGGGGAGAATGCGTGAGGCGCAGGGCAAAACGGTCGAATATCTGGGTGTGCGAGAAGACGGCGAGCTGAAGGCCGCCGGTCTTATGCAGATCGTGAAAGCCGGCAGATCCACGTTCGCGTTGATGCACGACGGTCCGCTGTGTGATTTCGACGATGCGCAGTTGCTTGGTTTCTTCGTGGAGGGATTGCGTTCCCGCGCCAAAGAAGGAGGGGCGTCGCAGCTGGATATCACTCCCGAAGCGGTGTACTGCCGGCGCACCCAGGAGGGGGAACCTCAGGGCGCTCCCGACGACTCCATGGTGGAGAATCTGAAAGCGCTGGGATTCGAGCATGTCGGTGGCTTCTCCACCGGATACACCGCGGTTCCGCGTTGGCGCTGGGTGAAGGATCTGAGCGAGATCCACGATGAGAGCGAGCTGTTGGGCACGTATGCGAAATATCGTCGTCGCAACGTGCGCATCGCGCGCGAGTCCGGGGTGCGCACGCGCCGGCTGGACCGCGACGAACTGGCGCTTTTCCACCAACTCTGCGAATTGAGCTGCGAAAAGCAGGGGTTCCAGAATCGCCCGTTGAGTTTTTTCCAAGAGATGTACGACGCCTACGGGGATGATATCGAATATCGCGTGGCGGAGATTCATTTCGACGAATACCTCAAAACCTGGCAGGACAAATTCGACAAGCTGGCCGCCGACCAAAAGCGCGTGGAATCGGAACTGACCCGTTCCAAGACGGAGAAGCGAACCAAGCAGCTGACCGCCCAACTCGGCAAAATCGAAAAGGACATGGAACCCGCGGCCAAACGTGTCGATGAGGCGAAGCGCATGCTGGAGCAGTACGGCGCGATCGTGCCGCTTGACGCCTCGATGTTCCTGTATCACCCGCGGGAAGTCGTGTGCACCACCAGCGGCGCGGACGAGCGTTTCGACAAGTTCTACGCTCCCGCATTGGTGCACCATGAGATGATGCTCACATGCGTGGAGCGCGGCATTCCCCGATACAATCTGTACGGCATCAACGGTCTGTTCACTCCCGAAGACAATCCGGGATTCGGCGTGCTGGAGTTCAAGCAACGGTTCAACGGCTTCGTGGAGGAGATGCCCGGCGAGTTCGTGCTGCCGGTGAAGCCGCTGACGTATGCGCTGAAGAAGATCGCGCACAAACTGCTGGGCCGCTGAAAGGGTATGGTGAGATCCATGAGTTCCAACTATTCATCGGGAACCATTACGTTGGAGGAATTGGACGAATTGTCCGCCGGTCATCCTCAAGGGGGATTTCAGCAGAGTTCAGGACAGGTTCGTTTGCTGGATAGAAGGGGTGCGGGCCATGATCTTGTCGGCGTTCGCCGCGATGGCCGTCTGGTCGCCGCATGCGTCATCGCATATACGCGAGGCCGTTTGGGTGCCGAAGGTTCCATTTGGTTTGGCCCGATAGGGGACATCACCGATGACGGCGTGCTCGCCGCCATGACGGACGCGATTCGTGATTCCGCGCGCAAGCACGGCGCGGTTTGTGTGAGTTGCTGGCCGAACACGGTCTATCGCCGCCGTCTTTCCGATGGCACCCCCTGTGGCGCTGCGGACGATGGGCTGATACGCAAATT
Source organism: Bifidobacterium eulemuris (assembly GCF_014898155.1). Lineage (NCBI taxonomy): Bacteria > Bacillati > Actinomycetota > Actinomycetes > Bifidobacteriales > Bifidobacteriaceae > Bifidobacterium > Bifidobacterium eulemuris. The sequence goes on from NZ_CP062938.1 coordinate 2,241,193, forward strand.
CCGCTCGCAGGGGTGGACCCATGGCGGGTTCACCCAAGGTTATGGCATCGTGTGCCGGTGGATGTACGCCAAGGATCTGGCTGGATTCAGCGATGAGGGGGCGTTGCTCGAAAGCTATGACAAGCGCATGCAATGGAGCGTGAAGCGTTCCCGCTCGATGGGTGTTCGTGTGCGCGAGCTTGATATGGATGAATTGCATGTGTTCGCGCGGATTGAGCAGCAAACGGCTGAGCGCCGTAATTTCTCCACCCGCGACGAGCGCTATTTCCGGGATTTCAAACAGGCGTTCGGGGATAAAGCCCATTTCATGGTCGCTGAGATCCATGTCGACGAGTATCTGGCTGATATGACCGCCAAACGTGACGCCCTGCAGGCCAAGGTTGCGGCGCTGCAGGCGAAGTACGATCAGCGTCCGACCACGAAGATCTCCCGTCAGCTGGGCGAGGAGACACGCAATCTGACCGCCGCGCAAAAGCGTTTGGACGAAGCCGTCGAACTCGTCGGACAAGGCGATGTTCTACCCGCGGCCGCGTCTTTGATCGTGGAGCATCCCCAGGAGATGGTGTATCTGTATTCCGGCAGCGTGGAGCGTTACAAGCCTTTCTACGCTTCGGCGCTGATTCAGCATTGGGCCATGAGCCGTTGTTTGGAACTGGGTATCGCGCGCTATAACTTCTATGGCATTTCGGGTGTGTTCGATGACCCCGACGATGAGGGGCGCGGTGTGTTGGAATTCAAGCAGGGATTCAATGGATATGTTTGGGAGATGCCTGGCGAGTTCACGCTTCCTATACGACGGTTGAGATACGGTTTCGGACGTATGTTGCGTCGCCTGCTCAGACGGTAACGTGATGGATGATGGTTTGCGATTTCGAGAATGGTGAGTGATATGGCGCAGGAACTAAGTATCGGCACGATCAGCCGTCAGGAGCTGGACGCGTTGTCAGAGACCCATCCGTTGGGCAACTTTCAGCAGACCTCATATATGATCGACTTGTCGTCGCGACGGGCGGATTCCTACGACATCGTGGGCGTGCGTCGTGACGGTGAAGTGGTCGCCGGCTGTTTCATCTCGTACTTGCGTGGTCGTATGGGGCTTGAGGGGTCCATCTGGTGCGGACCCATGTGCGATTTTCATGACTTTGAGTTGACCGCGGCGCTGACTGAGGCGATTCGTCGTTCGGCGCGCGGCCATGGCGCGTTGTCGGTGAGCTGTTGGCCGGATTTCGTATATCAGAGGCATTCCTCGGATGGTTCGTGCGAAGGTGATGCGGATGACGTCTCGTTCGAGTCTTTGCGTCGGCTGGGCTGGCGGCATGGCGGGTTCACCGTCGGCTATGACAGCATCTGCAATCGTTGGGTGTATGTCAAGGACCTGAACGGTCTGGCGGACGAGAAAGCCTTATTGGAGTCGTATACGAAGTATCGCCGCAAGAACATCCGCATCGCGAGGGACAGCCACGTGGTGGTCCGGGCTTTGCAGCGCGACGAAATGAGTCTGTTCGTCGAACTTTGCGCGATGAGTTCGCAGAAGCAGCATTTCGAAGGGCGCTCGGTGGATTACTACGAGAACCTGTACGATGCTTTCGGCGACCAGGTCCAGTTCCTGGTGGCCGAGCTGCATCTCAACGACTATATATGCGAATGCCGGCGCAAGCTGTCCCAGGAACAGGAAGTGGTGGATTCCATTTGCGCCAAAGGTGACGAGGCGTCGTTGAGCGACAAGGTGCGCAACCGTCTGGAGGCCAAGCGCAAGGAGGTCGATGGCGCGCGTCGGCGTATCGAAGAAGCTGAGCGTCTGATCGCCGAGGACGGGGAAGTGGTTCCGGTCGGATGCATCGTGTATCTGCGCCATGCGCGTGAGCTTGTCGGCCTTTCAGCCGGTAACAACGATAAATACGCCAAATTCTACGGGTCGGCGCTGCTGCATCATTCGATCATGGTGGAAGGCGTCGAACGGGGTATCGGACGGTATAACTTCTATGGCATCACGGGTAACTTCGATACTGACGATCCCGGATATGGCGTCTATGATTTCAAAACCAGGTTCAATGGTTTTGTGGAGGAGATGCCGGGCGAATTCACTTTGCCGGTGGACAAACTGCGGTTCGGCGTCAAGGAATTCGCGTCCAAACTGCTGCGTCGCTAGCCGTGAATTCATGGGCGCTGGCGTGAATTCACGCGTGTTTCCGCTCCCGGAAACGCCTCATTCCGCCTCTGCTGCGAGTTTGGTGTGTCGGGCTGCTGAGCCGTGCTCTGCTAAAACGTTTGATTCGTGAGTTTGGTGTGTGAAATCGGCCGTATTCGGCGAATCCGACACACCAAACTCGTTGCTCCGTCTTTTGGTCGGGTAGTCGACGGCTGTGTACGGGCCGTCTGGACTGGCAAGAACGCCGTCTACACAGGCAGGAACATGTGCACGACGGTCATCATAACCAGCGAGATGATCGCCGTGACCGACAGCGAGAATCCCGCCAGACGAGCATTGCCGAGCACCTTGTCGGTGAACAGCGTGGAGAAGAGCGCGATCGGCGCCAGGCAGCAGATGACCGCGACGGCGCGTGTGGTCGCGTCGAACGGCAGGATGAACCATGCGGCCGCGGCGAACAGCAGTCCGAACGGCAGACGCCAGGCGACCACCTCCAGCAGTTCGCGCACGTCATGCCGCGAGTTGGGCAGATCCATCAGCATGCCGACCATGAACATCGCCACGAAGGCGTTCGCGTTGGACAACGGTTGGCAGACGATCGCGATCCATTCAGGAATCTGCACATTGGCGAGCATCAGCGCGATCATCAGCAGATAGGTGTCGAACGGCACCGATCCGAAGAAACTGTGGGCGATATTGCGTGCCATCGCGTGGCGGGCCAGCCGGCGCGCGTCGCGGTCCTTCGGCCTTTCATACGGCAGGGTGGGCGCATCGCCCGCATGCTGCTCGGCGAGCGTTTTACCGGGGCGGATATGCAGCAACTGCTGGGTCATCACATTCGTGCCGGCGGCCACCATCACGCAGTTGCCGATGTCGAACATGGCGGCGGGCACCACCGCGCCCGCGCCCCAGAACGCCTGCACCACAGGGAAGCAGAAACATCCGAGGTTGAATCCCGCGCCGTTGAGCATCAGGAACGCGCGATCGGAGACCTTGCGCCTGCGCGTGGCCGCGAAAATGAACAGCAGCGGAATCAGCGCGCAGAAGAACGAGAACACGGCGATCCACAGCAGGCTGATATCGTGCGGATTGGTGGCGAAGGAGTAGACGATGGCGCCGGGCAGCACGATGTTGAACTCCGCGGTCTGCAGCACGCGGTAGTCGCGCGGACCGAACAGTCCGAAACGTTTGAACAGGTATCCCGCGAGGATGATCAACAGCAGACTGGCAGGCTGGATGATGGCGGACATGGGTTCCTCCACTCTTCGTTCGCTTGGCTCGTGTCGGGAACGCGCGTCGCACGCGGCCTCTCCCACGGTCCGTGCGCGGCGGCTCGGCCGATTCCACGCCATCGCGCGCCACCGGCATGAAGAAAGTATAGTGTTCGTCGAACGGCGTGTTCGGAATATGCCTAAGTTTGCATTGCGACGGACAACGGCCCCACCGAAGTGCGCGAGATGGGACTCGAACCCACACGTCAAAGACACAGGAACCTAAATCCTGCGCGGCTACCAATTACGCCACTCGCGCGAACGCCACAACTGTAGCAAGCCGTCTGCCCAGAACGGACCTGCGGGGTGCGCGGGCGTCCGGGGCATACGAAAAACCCCGGCCGAAACCGGGGTAGGGGAGCCACTTGACAGAATCGAACTGTCGACCTGCTCATTACGAGTGAGCCGCTCTACCGACTGAGCTAAAGTGGCGTGCGGCCCGAGAAGCATTCGCTACTCGCGCACAAAAAGAAAAGTATAGAGGAACCCGTCGAAAAAGCAAGACGGATTTCTTCGTTGCGCGTGTTGCCCGAGCGGAATGTGGTTTGTGTTGTTCTGTCCTCTTTTGTGAGTATCTTGTGAGATGAAGCGAAGTGTTGCGGCGTATGCTTTTCGGCGCGCGACCGCATCGCCTTCAGCAATGATGAAAGGAATGGAATTCATGGCCATCAATCCTCCTGTTGACGCCACCAAGACCCCCGAATGGGCCGCCCTGCAGAAGCATTACGACGAGCTGCAGAACGAGGGCATCAGCCTCAAGCAGTGGTTCGCCGATGATGAGAACCGCGTCGACGCGCTGTCCTTCGACGCCGGCGACCTGCACTTCGATCTGTCCAAGAACCTGATCAAGCCCGAAACCCTGAAGCTGTTCGCCGACCTCGCCAAGGCCGTCAAGCTCGACGAGCGCACCCAGCAGATGTACACCGGCGTGCACATCAACAACACCGAGGACCGCGCCGTGCTGCACACCGCGCTGCGCCGCCCCGCCACCGACGCCGGCAAGTTCATCGTCGACGGCCAGGACACCGTCGCCGACGTGCGCGAGGTGCTCGACCGCATCTACGCCTTCGCCGAGCAGGTCCGCTCCGGCGAATGGGTCGGCGTGACCGGCAAGAAGATCGAAACCGTGGTCAACATCGGCATCGGCGGCTCCGACCTGGGCCCCGTCATGGTGTACGAGGCGCTCAAGCCCTACGCGGACGCCGGCATCTCCGCCCGCTACATCTCCAACATCGACCCCAACGACCTGGCCGAGAAGACCAAGGGCCTCGACCCGGAGACCACCCTGTTCATCGTCGTCTCCAAGACCTTCACCACCCTGGAGACCCTGACCAACGCCCGCGAGGCCCGCACTTGGCTGCTTGAGGAGCTCAAGGCCGCCGGCGCCATCGACGGCTCCGACGAGCAGAACGCCGATGCCGTCAAGAAGCACTTCGTCGCCGTCTCCACCAACCTGGAGAAGGTCGCCGAGTTCGGCATCGACCCGAACAACGCCTTCGGCTTCTGGAACTGGGTCGGCGGCCGTTATTCCGTCGATTCCGCCGTGGGCACCTCCCTCGCCGTGGTGTTCGGTCCGGCCCGCTTCGAGGAGTTCCTGCACGGCTTCCACGAGATCGACGAGTACTTCGAGAAGACCCCGTTCGAGAGGAACGTAGTCGTGCTGCTCGGCATGCTCAACGTGTGGTACCGCAACTTCTTCAAGGTCGCCTCGCACGCCGTGCTGCCCTACGACCAGTACCTGCACCGCTTCCCCGCCTACCTGCAGCAGCTGACCATGGAGTCCAACGGCAAGTCCGTGCGCTGGGACGGCACCCCCGTCACCTGCGAGACCGGCGAGATCTTCTGGGGTGAGCCCGGCACCAACGGCCAGCACGCCTTCTACCAGCTGATCCACCAGGGCACCCAGCTCATCCCGGCCGACTTCATCGCGTTCGTGAACACCCCGAACCCGACCAAGGACGGCGACCAGGACGTGCACGAGCTGTTCCTCGGCAACTACTTCGCGCAGACCAAGGCGCTCGCGTTCGGCAAGACCGCCGACGAGGTGCGCGCCGAGGGCACCGCCGAAGAGATCGTTCCGGCCCGTGTGTTCACCGGCAACCGCCCGACCACCTCGATCTTCGGCGTGGCGCTGACCCCGTTCGCCGTCGGCGAGCTGATCGCGCTCTACGAGCACATCACCTTCGTCGAGGGCACCGTGTGGGGCCTGGACTCCTACGACCAGTGGGGCGTCGAGCTGGGCAAGCAGCTCGCCAAGGAGATCACCCCGGCCATCAGCCAGGACGATGAGGCGCTCGCCGAGCAGGACGCCTCCACCCAGTCCCTGATCAAGTTCTACCGCGCGAACAGGGAGTTCTGACTAGAGTCAGAACGCTGTGCTTAGCGACGTGCATGACGCTATCGCTATGCACTGCTACGAACAGTTCACTGGACTGTTCGTAGGGAGTTCTGATTCAGGCTGTCCGTCTGACTGCACTTAGGGGGCGTCGGTTCCGCGTGGAATCGACGCCCCCTCGGCGTATATGGGTTTGTCGATGGTGATGGGAGGGTGTTTTTCCGTTCTTCGCATTTTGGTGTGTATGGGCCGTGCGGTTTCATTCGTTGTGTGATCGAAAAAGTGAAGGAAACCGCGCGGCTTGTCTCCGAGTCTAGCGCGTTCGATGGCCGTGTCCTGCTCGGCCTTGACAGACTGGGGCTGGTTCTGCTGTCTCAACGGCATCTGGATGGTGGCGGGCGTGCCGGCATGTGGCTGATACGAGCTGTGAGCTCGAGGATGCGGACGGAGGGTCGCGGCTTTGCCCGGGATGCAGCTGGGCCAGCCGGCCGCGGTTCCCGAGAAGCAGGATGCGACATTGCGGGGCCGAGGCTGGCCGAGGGCGGTCGGATTGCGTCCAACTGCGTTAGCGGTAGTGGATTTGGGCCTTTGCGAAACTCGATCTGCGTTAGCGGTAGTGGCCTTATGTCCTACCGCCGAGTATACGTGGCGGAATATCAACGACGACGGCGGCTATGACGCCGATACGGCACTACCGCTAACGCAGATCGACATCCGCAGCCCATCAAATCCACTACCGCTAACGCGGTTCTTCGCATTTTGGTGTGTATGGGTTGTGTTGGTCATAGGTGGTTGAGGATGGTTTGTCTGAAGCCGCCGGTGTGCAGCAGGCTGCGGGTGATGCAGTTGTCGAGGTTGCGAAACCCCAGGGCGATGCCGCGCAGCGTCTCGAGCCTGCCGTTGATGGCCTCGGTGGGACTGTTGGAACCGTAGAGCCGGTCGAAGAACGCGAGGACGTCGCCCATGCGGCGTTTGAAGGTGCGGTCCAGCGTGGCGAAATACAACTCCGCCGCCTTCCTATGTTCCTCAAGACTGACCATTCATGCTTCTTGCGTCCGGTCTCCGAGAATGTCCGTGGTCCACTACCTTTGAGAAGTGGTCTTCCTCTGAATTTGGCGTCTTTCTCTGAATTCAAGAATCATCCCTGAATTCTCAAGGAAAGCCAGCGTGTGATGCGTTTTATTAAGGTCTTGAATCGGCTGCTTTCCGAGGTGGGGCATGCTGTTAATTTGGCTCTTCGCATTCTGGTGTGTAAGAGCCTCTTTTAGGAGAGGGGGCGATTGGAATCAAGGTTTGTTATATCGCTGGCGGTATTCTGGATGAGGGAATCACACGTGAAGGTTCGCAAGGAGGCATGAATGACAGGCACGTATCAGCCCCATATCACCGACTATCCGATGGCGCCGACGGTCTATATGACCCGCGACATCAGTCCCGCCGGACTGATGAAGGCCTACGAGGCGTTGGGCGCGCGGCCCCGAGGCAAAGTGGCGGTCAAGCTCAGCACCGGCGAGGGCGGCAACACGCATTATCTCGACCCCAACCTCATCAAGGATCTCGTGCACAAGCTCGACGGCACCATCGTCGAATGCAACACCGCCTACGCGGGCACGCGCGACACCTTCGACGCCCATTGGCAAACCATCAAAGACCATGGCTTCCTGGACATCGCGCCCGTCGACATCCAGGACGAGGAGGGCGAGATCACCCTGCCGGTCGAAGGAGGCCGCCGCATCACCGGCGACATCGTCGGCTCGCATTTCACGAACTACGACTACTACGCCGTGCTCTCGCACTTCAAAGGCCATGTGATGGGCGGATTTGGCGGCGCGCTCAAGAACATCTCCATCGGCATCGCCTCGGCGAACGGCAAGAAGCGCATCCACTCCGGCCAGGACGAGATCCTGCCCGACCATTTCAGCGGTGACCAGGACTCGTTCCTCGAGGCGATGGCCGAGGCATCGTCCGCCGTGTTCAACGCGCTCAAAGGCAATATGCTGTTCATCAACGTGATGAACCACCTGTCCGTGGACTGCGACTGCGACGGCAATCCGCACGCGCCTCAGATGGGTGATATCGGTATCCTCGCCTCGCTCGACCCGGTCGCCGTCGATCAGGCGTGCGTCGACCAGATCTACCTCTCCGACGACAACACCGGGCCCCTGATCGAACGCATGGAAAGCCGCCACGGCATCCACATCATCGAACACGCGGTCGAACTCGGCTTCGGCAGCCGCGACTACCGCCTCATCGACCTCGACTAACGATCGTGCCGATTGGAATCGCGTTCTCCTCTCGTCATCCTGAGCGGAGGCGTAGCCGGAGTCGAAGGATCCCATGGGATGCCTCGACTCCGCTCGGCATGACGAGTAAGGGACGCTCGGTATGACGAGGACGATCCGCTTGACATGACGCAACAACCAGACCAAAGGAATTGATATGACATCCACGACAATCACCCGTTCCACCGCACGTCCGTTGCCTTCCGTCACCACGCAGGTGTGGGCGACGCTGCTTGCCGTCGTCGGCGCGGTCGCCCTGCCGCAGGTCTTCCACGTGGCCGGCGCCTCGCTCGGACTCGGCACCGCCCTGGGCGAAACCCTGCTGCCCATGCATCTGCCGGTGCTGCTGGTCGGACTGCTCGCCGGCCCCTACGCGGGCGTTGCCGCCGGCGCGCTCGGTCCGCTGGTCAGCTTCGCGCTCTCCGGCATGCCCGGCCCGGCCATGGTGCCGTTCATGATTCTCGAACTGGCGGCCTACGGTCTGTTCGCTGGGTTCCTGCGCGGTGTGAACCTGCCGACCGTCGTCAAAGTGCTGATCGCGCAGGTCGCCGGCCGTGCGGTGCGCGCCGTGGCGATTCTCGTCGCCGTGTTCGCGCTGAGCAACACCACCGTGGCCGTCGCCTCCATCTGGACAAGCGTCATCGCCGGACTGCCGGGACTCGTCCTGCAGTGGGCGATGCTGCCGCTGATCGTATGGCTGGTGGACCGCCGCACGGCCGCGGGCCGGTAAGAGGCGCGATGTTCGCCGATATCGAACGCGCGAAGGCCGCGCTCGCCAGCGACCCCACGCTGGGATGCGCGGCCTGCCTCGGCGGGGAGATTGTCACCGGCATGGGCCGGGGAGTCAGGCCGCTGCTGCAATGGCTGGCCAACGGGCAGGACATCCATGGATTCTCCGCCGCTGATCGTGTGGTCGGCAAGGCCGCGGCTCTGCTGTATGTCAAGCTCGGCGTGGCCGCCGTCCATGGGCGGACGATGAGCGAGGCGGGCCTGTCCGTGCTGCAATCCCACGGCATCGAGGCGAGCTATGACGCGCTGGTGCCGATAATCCTCAACCGCACCCACACCGGCATGTGTCCGATCGAGGCATCCGTGCAGTCCATCCGCACGCCCGACGAGGCCGAACCCGCCATCCGCGCCGCCGTCGCCAAGCTGATGGCGTCGAATTCGTAAGATCTTCCATGCGCCGCCGAGCCGTCAAGGTCGTGCTTCGGTCGAGGAGGGCGCGTACACTGGTTCGCTGATTGTGCTGTGAGACGGGTTGCCGCATAAACCCGCCCCACACGAGGTCCAGCCGGGCGGCCTGCGAAGGCCCGACTCCCGGCGGATCGGCACCTCCCCTCGGGCGGACCCGTGGGGGATGATGCAGGCGTATCGCACGGCTTCGCGCCGGGCGACGCCCCGACCTATCGCCGATATGCGGCGGCGAACGAGGAACAACAATGGTTAACGCTATTGAGGCATTCGACGCCAAGCACGTCAAGCCGGCCGAAGAGATCCCGGCCTTCCGTCCCGGCGACACCGTCGACGTGAACGTGAAGATCAAGGAAGGCAACAATTCCCGTATCCAGACCTTCACCGGCGTGGTGATCGCCCGTCAGGGCTCTGGCGTGCGCGAGACCTTCGTGGTGCGCAAGATCAGCTTCGGCACCGGTGTGGAGCGCCGCTTCCCGCTGCACTCCCCGGCGATCGACTCCATCAAGCTCGTGCGTATGGGCCGTGTGCGCCGCGCCAAGCTCTACTACCTGCGCGCCCTGCGTGGCAAGGCCGCTCGTATCGTCGAGCGTCGCGACAACTCCGCTAAGTGAGTTTGTGAAATTCAGCCCGGAGGCTTCGGCTTCCGGGCTGTTTTCATTTTCGACGGGTATGATGGCCCACGGAAACCACAGCGAGCCCATGAGGAGGGACATGCAGCCGGAGAATCCCACAGGCGACGAAGCGCGCGACGCCCGCACCTTCCAAGTCGCCGACCACGGCGTGGACCCGACGCCGGTGCCCCCGCCGGCGACGAACGGCCGGCACGCGGCGGCCCGCGAAGACAGCTTCACTTTCCGTGACATGCTGGTCTGGTGCGGGGTCCCCATCATCATCGTGCTGCTGTTGCGCATCTTCCTCGTCGGACTGTATACGATTCCCAGCCGCTCCATGATGGACACCATCGAACCCGGCGACCGCGTGCTCACCAGCAAACTCAGCCCCGGCGTCTTCAGTCTCCAGCGCGGCGACGTGATTGTGTTCCACGATCCGGCCAACTGGCTGAGCAGTGAGCAGAGCAGCGACATCGTCGGCGACTATCTCATCAAACGTCTGATCGGCCTACCCGGCGATGTGGTCGCCTGCGAGGGGCCAGGCGAGCCCGTCACTATCAACGGCGTGGCCATCAACGAGACGAGCTACATCCGCCCCGGCGTGGACCCCTCCAGCTTCGCGTTCAGTGTGACCGTCACCGAAGGGCATGTGTTCGTCATGGGCGACAACCGTTCCAATTCCGCGGATTCCCGCTTCCATCAGGACGATGGTTCGAACGGGCTGGTGCCCATCAGCGATGTGGTCGGCGTGGGAGTGGTGCGCTACTGGCCGTTGAACCGCATCGGTCTGCTGGACGCGCATCATGAGGTATTCGCCGACGTGCCCGACGGTGATACGTCCGATGCCGCCGGAGCGTCGCAATGAGCGTCTCCGTGACGCCCACGCTCGACCTGGAACGCCAGCTCGCGTCCCGTGGTTTCGACCTGATCGTAGGATTCGACGAGGTCGGGCGCGGCGCGCTCGCCGGCCCGGTGATGGTCGGCTGCGCCGCGATCTGGGCGCGGGACCTGCCCACATTGGAGATTCCCTCCGGCGTGGCCGATTCCAAAATGCTCACCGAGCATCGCCGTGAAGCCATGTTCGACGAACTCTGCGCATGGCCTGCCGCCTACGCGGTCGGGCAGGCCAGCAACACGGAAATCGACGAGTGGGGCATCACCTATGCGCTGGGCGTGGCCGCCTTGCGCGCCCTCAACCAGGTCGAACGTGACTTGGGGCTCGGCGACGGCGCAGGTGTGGGGGCCAGCGAGCCAGCCGGTTTCGTGGATGGCGCGGCGGCCGTGGGCGTCATGGAAACCGGCTCGAACGCCCCGGACGTTTCGGCTGCGCGAAACGGACGCGGCGGTCGCGACGAGTTCGGCGTCGTGGATTTGTTCGACAGATCCAATGTGCGCGTGGGCGCGATCCTCGACGGTCCCAGCGACTACATCACCAAAGCGCTTAACACCTTCGACGCACCATCCGTGCCGATTCCCGCGCAGGTGACCACCAAAGTCAAAGGCGACCAGCATTGCGCCACGGTCGCCGCGGCGGCAGTGATCGCCAAAGTGACGCGCGACCGTCTGATGACCTCGATCGCGCAGGGCAATCCGCGCTACGCACCCTACGAATGGGCTCATAACAAGGGATATGGTTCCGCCGCGCACCGCGCCGCCATCGCCGAGCATGGCGTCACTCCCTTGCATCGCGTCAGCTGGAAACTGCGGTAATCCCACCTCGGGCCGGACGCGTCTTCACTGAGGGAGCGCGAGTTTGGTGTGGCCGGTTCGCCCGATTGAGCCGATTTCGCACACCAAACTTGAAAATCAATCGTTTTACCTGGGCGAGGCTCGGCGAGTCGACACACCAAACTCGAAAATCGCCTGCCGTGAGGTCGTCTGGCTGCGTTATGTAACGCGGGGTATACGGAGCGCACGGTTGGGATGTACAATTGTGAGCGTTCACGTTTTTGGGTGCGGGACGCGACGGGCTCGCATTGCCATGAGCGACGAGTACGGGCGTCGCCTGCGAGATTCGCGCAACGCCGTTCGCAAACGTGTTCGTGCAGTGTCGCCCAGCGGGGAGGATCGGGATATGGCAGCAAACCGCACAACAGGCAAACGGCCTTCGATGTTCGAGGTGGCCAAACTCGCCGGCGTGAGCCATCAGACCGTCTCCCGCGTGATCAACGACTCGCCCGACGTCTCCGACGCGACGCGCGCCCGCGTGCAGGAGGCCATCAAACAACTCGGCTATCGCCCCTCGAATTCGGCCCGAGCACTGGCCTCGCGCCGCTCGCGCACCATCGGCCTGATCGCCGGCGGTCTCAAATTCTTCGGCCCGATCTCCGCCATCACCTCCATCGAGTCGATGGCGCGCGACCACGGCCTGTTCATGTCGGTGATGATGGTGCATGAGGCCCTGTGCACGCAGGCCGACTTCAACAACCTCACCGACACATTCAACGAGCAGAACGTGGACGCGTTCATCTTCCTGACGCCGACCGACGTGATGTTCGCTGCCGCCTGCCGGGTCAAGGTGAGCCAGCCGCGCGTGATCGTCACCTCCACGCACGGGCAGATGACGGTGCGTGAGGGACTGGGCCTGATCTCCGCGCCCGACCGCCGCCGCACCGCACTGGTCGGCATCGACCAATGGGGCGCGATGGCCGACGTGGTGCGGCTGCTGGTCGAATACGGGCATAAAAGCGCCGTGTATTTCGCCGGGCCCAACGAATGGCGCGACGCCCACACCCGTTTGGACGCGTGGCGCAAGCTTTCCGCGGCCAGCTCCATCGACATGCGGGTGGTGCGTTGCCATACGTGGGATTCCTCCGAGGCGTACGCGCAGATGAACCATATGATCGACGAATACGGTCGCGACGGCGTCGCCCTGCCCACGGTGGTGGTGACCGCGAACGACAGCCAGGCCGTCGGCGTCGCCCGCGCCCTGCACGAGCATGGGCTGCGCATTCCGCAGGATGTGAGTCTGGTCGGATTCGACGACATGGCCGCCATGGACAATATGTATCCGCCGTTGACCACCGTGCGCCCCGATTTCGAAGGGCTGGGCGTGGCCGCCATGCGCGAGGTGCTGCGGTTGCTGGGGGAGGGCGCGGACTCGACGTTCCTGACCAGCCAGCATGGCGTGGGGCTTATTCCCGCCGAAGTGGTCAACCGCCGTTCGCTGGGCCCCGCTCCGCGCCGGTAATGTGAGGACACGACGAGGTTGTGAACGCTCACAGGAACCGGTACAATGTGTATCGGCAAGATTGTGAGCGCTAACAGCACATCCGAGGACGGGAAGCTGCGGGCGCCAAAAGAACCAGCGATCACCGCGGATGGCCGCGCGATCAACCAAAGGAGTCCACACATGGCAGCAACAGAGAATGCCGCTGAGCAGGTCGCCACCATCGCCGAGAAGATCCGCGCGGGCAAAACCTCGCTCGGCATCGAATTCGGATCCACCCGCATCAAGGCGGTGCTTATCGACGACACCTACGCCACCATCGCCTCCGGCGACTTCGGATGGGCCAGCCATCTGGAAGACGGCCTGTGGAGCTATTCCATCGACGAGATCTGGACCGGCCTGCAAACCGCCTACTCCGCCATGGCCAACGACGTCGAACGCGCCTACGGCGAAAAACTCACCCACGTGGGCCATATCGGCTTCTCCGCCATGATGCACGGCTACCTCGCCTTCGACGAAGCCGGCGAACTGCTCGTGCCCTTCCGCACCTGGCAGAACACCAACACCCACGAGGCGCACGAGAAGCTTTCCGAACTGTTCCAATACAACATCCCCGAACGCTGGAGCATCGCGCATCTTTATCAGGCCGTGCTCAACAACGAGGAGCATGTCGGCAAGGTCGCCTTCTTCACCACGCTCGCCGGCTATGTGCACTGGAAGCTCACCGGCAAGAAGGTGCTTGGCGTGGGCGATGCCTCCGGCATGTTCCCCATCGACCCCGCCACCCGCACGTGGGAGACCGAATTCGTCAAGCAGTTCAACGCGCTGCCCGAGGTCGCAGCCCAGCCGTGGTCGCTTGAGGATTTGCTGCCCGAACCGCTGGTCGCCGGCACCCCCGCCGGTGAACTAACCGCCGAAGGCGCGGCCTTGCTCGATCCGACCGGAACCCTGCAGCCGGGCGTCGTGTTCGCCCCGCCGGAAGGCGACGCCGGCACCGGCATGGTCGCCACCAACTCCGTGCGCGTGCGCACCGGCAACGTCTCCGCCGGCACCTCGATCTTCGCGATGGTCGTGCTGGAGCGCAAGCTGGAACGCCTGCACCCCGAAGTCGATCTCGTCACCACCCCGGCCGGCGACCTCGCGGGCATGAGCCACGCCAACAACTTCACCTCCGACCTCAACGCCTGGGTCGGACTCTTCGGCCAGTTCGCCGAAGCGCTCGGCACCCCCGTCGACGTCGGCACCCTGTACGGCACGCTGTTCCGCGCGGCCATCGCCGACGACGTGGACCGCAACGCCGGCGGCCTCATCAACTATCCGTTCCGCGCCGGCGAATTCCTCGCCGGACTGCCCGAAGGCCGCCTCGTCTTCGCCCGCGGTCCGGAAGCCAACATGAACCTCGGTAACTTCATGCGCGCCCAGCTGTTCTCCGCGTTCTCCCCGGTCAAAATCGGCATGGACGTGATGACCAAGGACGAACACGTGCAGGTCGACTCCCTCGTGGGCCACGGCGGCATCTTCGCCACCCCAAGGTCGCGCAGAAGATCCTCGCCGCCGCGTTCAACACCCCCATCAAGGTGATGGCCACCGCCGCCGAAGGCGGCGCATGGGGCATGGCCGTGCTCGCCGACTACCTGTGGCACGCCGACACCGCCCTCGACGCCTACCTCGACGAGCGCGTCTTCGCCGACGCGGCCTCCATCACCGAGGCCCCGGACACCCAGGACGTGGTCGGATTCGAAGACTTCTTCGACCGCTTCACCAAGGGGCTGCCGATTGAACACGCCGCCATCGCCGCCATCCCGCTGGAAGAGCGGTGATGGAGTGTCATCCGCGTTGCTCCTCGGTCGACATACCTTCGTATGCCTTCCCTCGGTGCGCCTTGATGACACACACACATCACCGCCTCCCAGCGCTGGAGCGCCCTCCACTCCCAGTCGAGATGCTTCGACTCCGGCTCCGCCTCCGCTCAGCATGACGGAACGAAGCCTATAACTGAACATCGTCATCCTGAGCGGAGCGCAGCGGAGTCGAAGGATCTCCAAGCCTCCCAGACATTCCGCTCAGCACACCAGTCCAATCCCAACAAGGAAGGAACAACAATGGCAACTTTGGCTGATTACGGTCCCGAAGTGCGCGCCGAAGTCAAGCAGGTGCGCGAGATCGTCGCCACCCTGCACGACCAGCTCATCAAGTGGAACCTCGTCGTGTGGACCGCGGGCAACGTGTCCCAGCGTCTGAAAACCGCCGACCTGTTCGTGATCAAGCCCTCCGGCCTGCGCTACGAATACCTCACCCCGAGCTCCATGGTCGTGTGCGACCTCGACGGCAACGTCGTCGACGGCTCCGAAGCCCCGTCCTCCGACACCGCCTCCCACGCCTACATCTACCGCCACATGCCCGACGTGTACGGCGTGGTGCACACCCACTCCACCTACGCCACCGCCTGGGCCGCCACCGGCCAGAACGTGCCGTGCGGCCTGACCATGATGGGCGACGAGTTCGGCGGCGAAGTCCCCGTCGGCCCCTTCCGCCTCATCGGCTCCGAAGCCATCGGCGAAGGCGTCGTCGAAACGCTCAAGAAGTACCCCAAGTCCCCGGCCGTCCTCATGCAGAACCACGGCCCCTTCACCATCGGCAAGGACGCGGAGGGCGCCGTCAAAGCCGCCGCCATGACCGAAGAGGTCGCGCACACCATGTGGGCCGCCAAGCAGCTCGGCGAGATCATCCCGATCGCGCAGGAAGACATCGATAAGCTGAACGACCGCTACCAAAACGTCTACGGCCAGCACTGACGCAATGGAGTGTCATCTGCGTTGCTCCTCGGTCGACGTACCTTTGTACGCCTTCCCTCGGTGCGCCTTGATGACACACGCATTGCGCCAATGCTTACAGCACCAGTCTGATGGCGACATATCGTCATCCTGAGCGGAGGCCTGGCCGGAGTCGAAGGATCCCGGCCATGAACTGGCGGCAGATGCCTCGACTGCGCTCGGCATGACGAATAATTCGATAACGCAACAACCCAATCACAACGAAGTAAGGAACAACCCATGGCAATGGAAAATCCCTTTGAGGGCAAGGAAATCTGGTTCGGCGTCGGCTCGCAGGACCTCTATGGCGAGGAGGCGCTGCGCCAGGTGGCCGAGCAGTCCACCGAAATCGTCGACGCGCTCAACGCCACCGGCAAGATCCCGGTCAAGCTGGTCTTGAAGCCCACCCTCAAGTCCTCCGACGGCGTCAAGCAGTTCATGGTCGAAGCCTCCGCCAACCCGAACGTCATCGGCGTCATCACCTGGTGCCACACCTTCTCCCCGGCCAAGATGTGGATCCGCGGCCTCGAAGTGCTCACCAAGCCGATGCTGCAGCTCAACACCCAGCACCACATGGAGATCCCGTGGGAAACCATCGACATGGACTTCATGAACCTCAACCAGGCCGCCCACGGCGACCGCGAGTTCGGCTACATCGTCTCCCGCCTCGGCATCAACCGCAAGATCGTCGTCGGCCACTACACCGACCCCGAAGTCGCCGAAAAGATCGCCACCTGGGCCCGCGCCTGCGCCGGCTGGGACGCCTCCCAGAACATGAAGGTCATGCGCTGGGGCGACAACATGCGCAACGTGGCCGTCACCGAAGGCGACAAAACCGAGGCCGAGCGCGTGTTCGGCGCGTCCATCAACACCTGGGCCGTCAACGAGCTCGTCGCCGCCTACGAGGCCGTCAAGGACGACCAGGTCAAGGCCATCATCGAAGACTACAAGGCCAAGTACGACGTGGCACCCGAGCTGCTCGACGCCAAGTACGACTCCCTGTTCATCGCCGCCAAGGAAGAGGCCGCGATGGTCAACATGATGCAGGCCAACGGCTGCACCGCCGGCGTCGACAACTTCGAAGACCTCGGCGCCCTACCGCAGCTGCCCGGCGTCGGCCCGCAGCGCTTCCCTTCGGAGTATGGTTTCGGCTTCTCCGCCGAAGGCGACTGGAAGACCGCCGTCCTCGTGCGCATTGGCGCGGTCATGGGCTACGGCCTCGACGGCGGCGCCTCTCTCATGGAGGACTACTCCTACAACTTCGTGCCCGGCCATGAGCTCAACATGGGCGCCCACATGCTCGAGGTCTCCCCGTCCATCGGCACCATCGCCAAACCCAAGCTGGAGATCCACCCGCTCGGCATCGGCGGCAAGGCCGACCCCGTGCGCCTCGTCTTCACCGGCGCGCCCAAGAAGGACGCGGTCGTCGTCTCCATGTCCGACGTGCGCGAGCGCTTCCGCCTGCTCATGAACGTCGTCGACATCGTCGAACCCGAAGGTTCCCTCAAGGCCCTGCCCTGCGCCCGCGCCCTCTGGAAGCCGCAGCCCAGCCTCAACGTCTCCGCCGAATGCTGGCTGCGCGCCGGCGGCTCCCACCACACCTGCATGACCACCTCCATCGGTCGTGAGGCCTGGGAGGACTTCGCCCGCATGGCCGGCGTCGAACTCGCCACCATCGACGCGGACACCACCCCGGCCGCGTTCGAACGCGAGCTGCAGATTAGCGAAATGTACCACCGTCTCAACAACCAGCACTGAGATAACGGAGCGTCACCGGCACGGCAGAAGACTCGACGTACCCTCGTACGCCTTCGCCTTCTGCCGCACCGGTGCCGCACGCGTTATCTCAGCGCTTCGCACTGACGCACTTGCGCGATTGCGAAGCAATCGCATATAAGTGCGTGATCGGCGAAATGGGGACAGTCCAGTGGACTGTCCCCATGGAGCTCCACAGGACTGTCCACGCTGGGGGTGTGGTCAGTGTGGACGGATTGGCAGTTACTGACTATTCATCCACTGTGGCGTATCTGTCATCGTGGATAAATTGACGGTAACGGCCGACTCATTCACGCCTGACACCCTCAGCGTGGATGAAGCGACAGTAGATAACCATCCATCCACACTCACATAACCCTCAACGTGGATGAATTGACAGTTACT
Organism: Bifidobacterium eulemuris; assembly: GCF_014898155.1. NCBI lineage: Bacteria > Bacillati > Actinomycetota > Actinomycetes > Bifidobacteriales > Bifidobacteriaceae > Bifidobacterium > Bifidobacterium eulemuris. The sequence continues at coordinate 2,259,180 of NZ_CP062938.1, forward strand.
GGCCGTTCATCCATGGTGCCATGATGGTGCCTTGACCCTCAGTGTGGACGAATCGTCAGCATGCGCTGGTGGCCTGGTTCGTCAGATATGCGAACCAGGCCACCAGCGCATGCGGTTATTCGAGATTGGTTTGATTTCAGTCGTAGTACTTGATGCACTCCTCGACGAGATCCCAGAACTTCTCCACGTCGATGTCGATGGCGACATCGGTGTTCTTGACGTCGTCGGTGAGCAGGAAGTAGTCGCAGTTGGTGCGGCCGTAGCTCTGCTCGCTGTTGATTTCGATGTCGGTGTGCATGTTCTTGACGGTCACGATGGAGGGGTCGATCAGATAGGCGACCGTGGTCGGATCATGCAGCGGGCCGCCCTCCCAGCCGAACGTCTTCTTCTGCCCCTTGTTGAAGAACGTCATCAGATCGCAGAACAGTTTACCGGCGCGGTTGTCGTGCTTGCTCATCCGCTCGATCACGGACGGATAGCACAGCACCTTGCGGGTGATGTCAAGTCCCATCATGGTCACCTTCACACCGCTGGAGAACACGATGTGCGCGGCCTCGCCGTCGGCCCAGATGTTGAACTCCGCGGAAGGCGTGACATTGCCGAGCTGGTAGCAGCCGCCCATCAGCACGATCTGGTTGATCTTGGGGATGATGCGGGGTTCGATGCGCATCGCCATCGCGACGTTGGTCAGCGGACCCGTCGGAACCAGCGTGATGTCGCCGTCGGAGGCCATCAGGGTGTCGATGAGGTAGTTGATGGCGTGCTTGTCCTCGATGGTTTTGGTCAGTTCGTCGAACACCGGGCCGTCAAGTCCCGAATCGCCGTGCACGCGTTCCTCGACGGGCCTCGGCTCGATGACCATGGGAACGCTCATGCCTTTGTACACCGGCACATCGATGCCGAGATACTGGCAGACGTTGAGCGCGTTGCGGGTGGTCTTCTCCAGCGACTGGTTGCCGCGCACGGTGGTGATGCCGAGCAGCTCGATGTCGGGATGGCCGGCCGCCATCAGAATCGCGACGGCGTCGTCGTGTCCGGGGTCGCAGTCGATGATGATCCTGTGCTTTGCCATTACGGAACCTCCTTGTTGATAAATCGTTTTGGCAAAGACATATTAAACATCTATCCGAAAAAATGTCAACTGCGCGACACGCCGTGTGCCAACGCATAGAATGAGGTGAGGAAAGGGGCGAACATGCGAGTGACGTTGAAGGACATCGCGGAGGCGACCGGCACATCGGTGCCGACGGTATCGCTGATACTGAATGACAAACCGTTTAGGGTTTCCGAGGAGACCCGCCGGAAGGTGCTCCGCGCCGCCGAGGAGATGCATTACGTGCGCAATCAGGCGGCCCGCGATCTGCGGCAAGGGGCCAACCACACCCTCGGGCTGATCGTTCCGGACATCAGCAACGGCTTCTATTCCTCGTTCGCCAAAGGGGTGGAGCGCGCCTGCCACGATGCGGGCTGGAGTCTGCTGCTCAACGACTCCGACAACGATCCGTCGCGCGAGGCGGAGTACATCGAGCTGATGTACTCCAAAAACGTGGAAGGCGTCATCCTGGCCAATGCCGCTGGTGACGAACGGAAGACCTCGGCGAGTCTGCGGACGCTTGTCTCCCGGGGCGTCCCCCATGTGCTGATGGATCTTTCCGGCACGGACCAAAGCGATGCCGTGGCGGGAGACCACCATGTCGGCGGCCGGACGGCGACGGATTACCTGCTCAGGCTCGGCCATCGCCGTATCGCCTGCATCACGGGCCCCATGCATTTGGAGGGCGCGCGCAGCCGTTATGAGGGGTATCGGGAGGCGCTGTCCGCCAAAGGGGTGGAGTATGACGAATCCTTGGTGTACGAGGGGGACTACACCTACGAAACCGCCCTGCAGCTGGCCCGCATGATGGATTGGGAAGCGTTCACGGCGGTGGTCTCTTGCAATGATCTGACTGCTCTTGCCGTGTGCAAGGTCGCCGCGGAGATGGGGTATTCCATCCCCGCCGACCGATCCGTCATCGGCTATGACGACGTGCTGTTCGCCGGACTGATGACTCCGGGGCTGACGACCATGCACCAGCCCAACGAACAGATGGGCATGGATGCGGCCCGCATGCTGATGGAGCGGGTGCGTCATCCCGACCGCGAGCGCGTGGTCACCATGTACACGCCGCAGCTGGTGGTGCGGGACAGCACGGCACCCTGCCGGTAGACGGCCATGCTCCGCGCGGGGGAGCTACGCCTCGCGTCCCATGGCTCGTCCGCTCAGGGGACGCGCCGTGGGATGAGCAAGGAGCAGCCCCAAGCGAGCGCCATGGTCGCGGCGCTGACCGCCAAGGCCGCGGCGTATCCGCATTGGGCTCCCATCCTGTCCGCGACGCCCTCTTGCGCGCCGTACAGCAGCAGATAGCTGATGCCGGAGGCGAGGTTGAAGGTGCCCGCCGTCAGTCCAGGCAGGGTGCCGGGGCTGTCGCTCGGGGAGAGTTCGACCGCCAGCGCGTTGATCATGATGTTGACGATACCCACATACCCCAGGCCAAGCATCGCGGATAGCGCCGCGATCGAAGGTCGGCTTGGGTGCAGGGCGGCGAACACGCCGAAGCACGCGGCCAGTGATGTGAGCGCAAGTCCGGCGCGGAACACCGCAAGATATCCGTTGCGGGCGGCGAGTACGCCGGAGAGGATCGCCATGGGCATGCCCGCCAGCGCGTATGGCACCAGCGTCACGATGGTGGAATCGCCTGCGCTGAGCGCGAGGCCGCCCTGCGCGTCCTGCGCGATCGCCGGTATCAGTCCGTTCATCAGGGCGAATACGCCGATGAGGGCGATGAAAACGGTGAGGAGAAAGCCCCAGGTGCTTCGCTGGGTCAGATAGCCGGTCGGAGCGAGCGGCGATGTCGCGCGGCGTTCGATCCGCCAGAAGGCGGCGAATGCGCATGCGGCCACGAGTATCAGCGCGATCGAGGTCGATGTGGGCATGCTGCCTGAACGTAGGGCTGAGATGGCGCAGAGCAGCGTGCCGACCGCCAGGGCGAGGCAGGCCACTCCTGGCCAGTCCATGGTCGCCGCGGTGGGAGTTCGGCTTTCGTCCGCGGTGATCGCAATGGCCACGATGCCGCAGATTCCGGTGCCCGCCAAAGTCCAGAACACGGCGCGGTATCCGAATTCGGAGGCGAGCCATCCGCCCGCGATGGCGTCGAGGCCGGCGATGCCTCCGTTGGTGCATGTCACCGCCGCCAGAAGAACGGCGTAGGTGCGGTCGTCCGTGACGCGCTCGCGAAGCATCAGCAGGCATAGGGAGATGATCGGGCCGGTCACGCCCTGCAGCACGCGTCCCAGCGTGAGCAGGATGAGATTCGGCGCGGCGGCGGCGATGGCGCTGCCTATGGTCGCGACGGCCAGCATGCCGATGGTGGTGCGTTTGCGTCCGGCGATGTCTCCCAATCGGGGGAGGAACAGCGAGAAGATGGCGGAGGATGTGAAGAAGACGGTTTGCGTGTCCGCCGCCTGCGCGGCGGTGATGTCGAGTTCGGCGCTCATCGTCGGCAGGGCGGGGGAGACCATGGACGCGTTGAATTGGTACGAGAAGATGGCGAGGAACAGCGATGCCATCAGCCCGATAAGGGTGGGGTCGGGATGGAATCCGCGATCGCGTCGCGGCGTGGGGTGTGCTGTGTGAGGCATGGGTGGGATCCTTCGGAATGGGTGTGGCTGGCCGGGGTCGTCGCGGCCATGGTTGTCGGTGGCCGGGTCGTGGAGTGGGGAGACTTTGGCTGAACTCAAGATAAAACGTTTCATCATTGATGTCAAAGATTCATGCGCTGCATTTTTCGGACTGAATCGGCGTGTCGCCGGCGCGGGGTCTCCGCGGATGGGCGCATGTTGGCTTAAAAACAGGGCTCCGGTGCCCATCGGTGGGCTGTTTTTTCAAAAAACTATGTTTTGACATTAATGCCAAAACGATTTATCTTGTTTTCTGTCACGGTATGAAGGCCGCGAAGCGGGGCCTGTGACATCGCGTTATCCGCTGAAGAAAACGAAGGAGTTTATCCATGTCGAAGTCGACATACACGATCGGAGAACCGCGATGAACGATACCGTCCGATCCTCGTCGTCCGTGCGGCGGAACGGAGGCGGCAAATCCGTCGCCTTCCTTATGGTCGCGTTCCTGACCGCCACGTTCGCGTTCCAACTCAACGCCTCCATGCTGTCGCCCGCGTTGGTGACGATGCAGGAGGAACTGAACACCAGCGCCACTCAGATAGGCCTTTCCCAGACGGTGTTCTTCACCTCGTCGGCGCTGTTCTCGTTGTTCCTTCCCCGCCTGGCCGATCTTGTCGGACGTAAGAAGGTGCTGCTGGGCATGCTGCTGGCCACGGTCTGCGGATGCAGCGTCGCCGCGCTGGCGCCCAACGTGCCGGTTCTGCTGCTCGGCCGACTGCTCCAAGGCACGGCCGGACCGATTGTGACCCTGTGCATGATCATGCTGCATGTGAGGGTCCCTGACGAAAAGCAATACACCAAGCTTATGGCCATCATCACATCCGTCAACGGCGGCATCGCCGGCGTCGACGCCATCGCGGGCGGATGGATCGCCGGCACGTGGGGATACCGTCCGATCTTCTGGGTTATGGCGGGCATCGGACTGTTGTCCACGATTCTGGTCGCCATCGTCGCCGATGAGAGCAAAGCTGAGGAGTCGAACGAGCGTATGGATTGGCCGGGCGTGCTGTTCCTGGTGCTCGCGGTGGGCACCGCCCTCACCGCCGTGAATTCGATGCAGCGCATCACCGAGGCGAACTGGCTGCTGATCGGCGTGCTGTTGGCGGTCGCGGCCGTGGCGTTCGTCGTGTTCTGGAACATCGAGAAGCGCAGCAGTCATCCGATGTCGCCGATCCATTACATCAAACAGCGCCGCACATGGGGGCTGCTGCTCACCGCCCTGCTGACCCTCACTGGCGTGTTCGCGATTATGAACGGCGTGGTGCCCGCCATCGCGCAGGACTCCGAGGCGGGCGCGGACATCTCGGCAAGTGTGTCCTCGTTCGTGACGCTCACTCCATACGCCATCATCGGCTTGGTGTTCGGTCCGATCTCCGGAGTGCTCGCCACCAAATTCGGGTATCGCAAGGTGCTGCGCTGCGGTCTCATCGTGAGCGTGGCGGCCGCGGTGTTCGGCGTGTTCGTCGCGCAGTCGCCCAGCGCGGTCGGCCTGCTGGGCATGTCGCTGGCCATGGGCGTGGGCTATGCCGGCACCGCCAACATCATGCTCAACGGTCTGGGCATAGTGCTCTCGCCCAAAGACAATCCGGGCTACCTGCCGGGCTTCAACGCCGGGGCGTTCAATCTGGGCGCGGGCATCAGCTATACGATTCTGTACGGCATTATGGATGCGTTCACTGAATCCTCGGGCGCGACCGCCGGATATACGGCCAGTATGATCGGCGGCGCCGTGATTCTGCTCCTCGCGCTGCTCAGCTCCTTCCTGATCCCCAAACCGGAGTCCGACGTGGCGTAGGCGACGGACGATAAGGCGGGCCGGTCGATCGCATCGAGATGATGGCGATCGGCCGGCCCATTTTGCGTTACGCGGCTCCGTTCCGTCGCAGCCCGAGCGCGCGTCAGCGCTTGTCGCCGTAGATCTGGGTGGCGATCGTTTCGGCGAAGACGCGGTTCACTGCGGGGCGCACCACCTTCAGCGAAGGCGTCAGGCACTTGTTCTCATTGGTGAACTGCGTGCCCAGCACCACGAACTTGCGCACGGATTCGGCGCGCGAAACGGTCGCGTTGGCGCGGTCCACATAGGTTTGGATCTCCTCGTGCACCGCCGCGTTCGTCGCCAGACGGTCCACCGGCGTATCCACGGACAGGCCATGCGCGGCCAGCCACATCGGCAGGCTCTCCGGATCGAGCGTGACCAGCGCGCCGATGAACGGACGCGCGTCGCCCACCACCACGCAATGCTCCACGATCGGGCATTTGACGATCTCCTCCTCCAGCGGGATGGGGGAGACGTTCTTGCCGCCGGCCGTGATGATGATGTCCTTCTTACGGCCCGTGATGGCGAGGCGGCCCTCGTCGTCCAGCGACCCCAGATCGCCGGTTTTCAGCCAGCCGTCCTCGGTGAAGGTCTCGGCCGTCTTCTCGGGCAGGTTATGGTATCCGACGAACACGTTCGCGCCCTTGACCTGCACTTCGCCGTCCTCGCTGATGCGCACCGACGAGCCGGGCGCGGGCTGGCCCACGGTGCCGATTTTGTTGTCGGACGCGCGGGTCACGGTGAACGGGGCGGCGGTTTCGGTCATGCCGTAGCCCTGGATCATCGGCAGTCCGATGCCGGCGTAGAAATGCGCCAGATCCGGGTCGAGCGGCGCGCCACCGCACGCCACGAACTTGATGTTCGGACCCAACGCGCCGCGCACCGTGCGATAGACCAGCGTCTCGTAGGTCGCGCGTTCGGCGATCTCGCGGGCGGTGTGCGCCTCGCCGTTCTGCTCCTTGCGGCTCCACACGCGCGCGGCCGCCACGGCCTTGGCGAACAGACGGCCTTTCATACCCATGCCGGCCTTGTGCGTGGCGGCGTTGTACACCTTCTCGAACACGCGCGGCACGCCGAGCAGATAGGTCGGGCGGAAGGAACGCAGGTCGGGCAGCAGCGAGCGGGTGTCGGGCAGATAGCCGACCACACCCGTGTCGGAGCCGATCGAACAATACTGGATATAACGGGCGAAGCAGTGGGCGAGCGGCAGGAACAGCAGCAGACGCGGGAGCCCCTCGCAGATCATCTCAGGCAGGCACTCATAGCCGGCGCGCACGATGGACAGGAAGTTGCGGTGGGTGAGCTCGGCGCCCTTCGGCGTGCCTGTGGAGCCGGAGGTGTAGACGATGGTGGCGAGGTCGTCGGCACGCACCGAGGCGATGCGCTCCTCGAGCTCCTCGTCGGAGACGGCCACGCCCATGCCTTCCAGCGCGCCGAGCGCGTTGCCGTCCATCATGAGGATCTGGCGCAGCGCGGGGCAACGGTCGCGCACGGAGTCGAGACGGTCGAAGCGCTCGCGGTCGTCGGCGATCGCGAGACGGACCGTGGAATCGTTGAGAATGCGTTCGGCCTGCGCGGCGGAATCGGTGTCGTAGATCGGCACGTTCACCGCGCCCACGGCGGCCAGCGCGAAGTCGAGCACGCCCCACTCGAAGCGGGTGGACGAGAACAGGGTCACCGCATCGCCTTTTTCGATGCCGAAGGCGATGAAGCCCTTCGCCGCGGCGCGCACCAGGCGGGAGAATTCGCCGGTGGTCACGTCCTGCCAGCGGCCCGGTCCCAGCTTCTTCGAGGCGATCACCGTGTCTTCGCCGGTGCGGGCGATGCGTTCGGTGAGCAGGGAGTACAGCGTTTCGTCGTCACGCACCTCGATGGTGCCGGGGGTGGTGTATTCGGTCAGCATTCGTGCACATATCCGTTCTGCGAACGTGGCCTTAAGGGGTTCGTGGCCACACTATCGCTCAGGTTACGCGGCCGTAGCCGACCGCGGCTTTGTGGCCTCCATCAAAAAGGTCCCGCTCCTTTTGTCCGCCGATACAAATGTGGATGACCGGGTGCTGGGTGCCGGCGAAGCCTGCGCTTGGCTTGGCCTGACGATGTGCGGAATGCGGGAGCGGCGCGGCCGGGTGGGATTGTGACAGCGGGTGGTGGGGCGTGTGGATGGATTTGTCTGAGGATGAGCTGCCTGCCTGAGACCGAGGTTTGGGAGCGGGACTTGTCGGTGGGAGCGCGGCCTTCGATAAGACGCTATAGGTTTTGCTTATTGCCGGAATATAGGCGCGCCGCGTGTCATGATGCGGACGCGCTTTAGCATGTGGGAGGATGACCGGCGCGTGGAGGGCACGACGCCGGCGTCGTATGCGATGCCGAGGCGCGACACTGTGCGCCCGCGGCACTTACCGCACGTCATGGAAGGGAAGAGAACATGGCCGAGAACCGCAACGAACTCAACAAGAACCTCGCCCAGATGCTCAAGGGCGGCGTGATCATGGACGTGACCACGCCCGAACAGGCGCGCATCGCCGAGGACGCCGGCGCGTGCGCGGTGATGGCACTGGAACGCATCCCGGCCGACATCCGCGCCGCCGGCGGCGTGAGCCGTATGAGCGACCCGGCCATGATCAAAGGCATCCAGGATGCCGTGTCCATTCCGGTGATGGCGAAGGTGCGCATCGGGCACGTCGCCGAGGCGCGCATTCTGCAGGCCATCGAAATCGACTACATCGACGAGTCCGAAGTGCTCTCCCCGGCCGACGACGTCTACCACATCGACAAAACCCAATTCGATGTGCCGTTCGTGTGCGGCGCGAAGAACCTCGGCGAGGCGCTGCGTCGTGTGGCCGAAGGCGCGTCCATGATCCGTACCAAGGGCGAGCCCGGCACCGGCGATGTGATCCAGGCCGTGCGCCACATGCGCACGATGAACAAGCAGATCCGCGAACTCGTGGGGCTTCGCGGCGACGAGCTGTTCGAGGCCGCCAAGCAGCTGGGCGTGCCGGTGGAACTCGCCCGCTACGTGCACGACAACGGCCGTCTGCCGGTCGTCAACTTCGCCGCCGGCGGCGTCGCCACTCCGGCCGACGCGGCCCTGATGATGGAGCTCGGTGCCGAAGGCGTGTTCGTCGGATCCGGCATCTTCAAGTCCGGCGACCCGGCCAAGCGCGCGGCCGCCATCGTGCAGGCCACCGCCAACTGGCAGGACGCCGACCTGCTCGCGCGCCTGAGCGAAAACCTCGGCGAGGCGATGGTCGGCATCAACGAAGACGAAATCGAAACCATCATGGCGGCGCGTGGCGAATGAGCCGCTTGGCAGCTCATTCGCCACGAGGCGGCCGAAGAGGAAGCCCAGTGGGCTTCCGTGCCGCCGGAGCCATCCTTATAACAAAACCCACTCCGTACGAATCGTAAGATTTCCGTTCCGCGACGACATGAGATGAGATCCCTCGACTCCAGGCTGCGCCCTCCGCTCGGGATGACAGGAAGGGACGGTTGCTCCCCAGATGGCCGGCCTTTTCCGTCATGCTGAGCGGAGCGCAGCGGAGTCGAAGCATCTCGCACCAAAGGCGGGAGTAGACCCTCTAAAGAATGGATTGAGAAGCACTTATGGTCGTAGCAGTCGAATACATCAGTAAAGAGGCGTCCGAGGGCGCTGAAAACGCCACCCACGGTGTGACCGGCATCCTCGCCGTGCAGGGCGCGTTCGCCGAACACGCCGCCATGCTCGACCGGCTTGGCGCGCCGTGGAAGCTGCTGCGCGCCGCCGACGACCTCGACGGGTCCATCGACCGGGTGATCCTGCCCGGCGGCGAAAGCACCACGCAGGGCAAGCTGCTGCGTTCGACCGGCCTGTTCGAGAAAGTGGCCGCGCATATCGCCGCCGGCAAGCCAGTCTTCGGCACCTGCGCCGGCATGATCCTGCTCGCCGACCGTCTGGAGAACGACGACAACGTATATTTCGCCGCGCTCGACGCCACCGTGCGTCGCAACGCCTATGGCCGCCAGCTCGGCTCCTTCGCCGCCACCGCCGACTTCGGCGAGGTGCGGGACTTCCCGCTCGTGTTCATCCGCGGCCCCTACGTCGTCTCGGTCGGCCCGCGCGCCCAGGTCATGACCGAGGTGAACGGCAACGTGGTGGGCCTCAAACAAGGCAATATCCTCGCCACCGCCTTCCATCCCGAACTCACCGACGACACCCGCATCCACGAGCTCTTCCTCAGCCTGTAGAAAGAGCGCGCGAGCTCGAAGGTCGATTCGGGTGGTGGGGCGTCCGTGCTTCCGCTCCGATTGCGGTAACGGCAAGGCTTTGAGCAGAGCGTTGAAGCTCCGTAGGTTGTCGGCCATATGCGCTGATGGAGCCCGTGATGGCGCTCGTTTGCGTGAACCCTGATACCAAGCCGATTTCGAACGCATGATTATGCGTGATACGCCGCGGACTGCCCACGGAATTCGCAAGGCGACGACGCCGCATGCGAAAAGTCGGGCGAATCCCTTGCCACGGGTATGCGCGGGCCGCTAAGGTGACAGGTGGCTAGGCGCGAACAACCGCGCCGACGGTTCGCTGAGAGGTTCGCATGTTCGACAAACGACTGTTTCAGGTGGCGCCCGGCATCGGACGGCTGATCGCCGGTAAAGTGCTGTGCATGTGGATCGGCCTGCTGGCCAATATCGTGTTCGTGGGCACGTTGGTCATGATGCTGTCCGCCATGGTCCTTGCCGCCGATCCGCATTCCTTCGCCTGTGATGCCGCCGCCGGCGCCGATTGCCCGACCAATCTTTTCGGCATCGCGGCCGTGGGCGTGCTGCCCGGCGACATGATGCTGTACGCGGGCGTCCTCATCGCCTGCGCGTTGGTGCGCTACATCACCACCCGTCTTGCGGCCCGTTGTGGCACCGAAGCCGCCGAACGCGTCAAACTCGGCCTGCGCGAGCGGCTGTACCGCAAAATGCTCGCCCTCGGCCCCTCCTACTCCTCGCGCGTGAAAACCGCCGACGTGGTGCAGTCCGCCGGCGAAGGCGTCGAACAGATCCAATCGTTCTTCGAACTCTTCCTACCGCAGTTGTTCTATGCGATTCTCGCGCCGATCACTTTGTTCGCCGTGATCGCGCCGCTGAACATGCCCACCGCCGTGACATTGCTGGTCTGCGCGCCCCTGATCGTGATCGTCGTCGGATTGGTCGCCATGAGCGCCTCCCGAGCGTTCAAAAAGTATTGGGGCCGCTACACCGATATGGGCGCCGCCTTCCTCGACAACCTGCAAGGCCTGGAAACCCTCAAAACCTTCGACGCCGACGCGCAGGCCGCCGAACGCATGGATGAGAAGGCCGAATCCTTCCGCGTGATGACCATGCGCGTGCTGCAGATCCAGTTGCGCTCGCTGGCCGCCATGGACGCGGTCGCCTACGGCGGCACCGCGGCCGGCATCGGCGTGGCCCTCTGGCAGTACGCCGGTTCGGATGGATCCGCCGCCACCGGGCAGACACAGAGCGCGCTCTCCTCGCTGCTGCCGTTCACCGTAGGGACGTCGCTCTCCCTTGCGGGCGTGCTGCTGATCGTGCTGCTGTCCGCCGACTTCTTCATTCCCCTGCGCCAACTCGGCTCCTACTTCCATGTGGCGATGAACGGCATGACCTCCACCAAGCGCATTTTCGCGCTGCTGGACGCGCCCGAACCCCAGCATGGCGATGGCGATCTGCCTGCGGATACGAGCGTGGACGTTGAGTTCTCCGCGACTTCGTTCGCCTATATGTCGGATGAAGGGCAATCCACCACGGCGCTCGCCGACGTCTCCTTCACCGCTCGCCCCGGCCAACTCACCGCCATCGTCGGCGTCTCCGGCTCCGGCAAATCGACCGCGGCGGCCCTACTCGCCGGCCAAATCACCGGATACGACGGTTCGATCCGCATCGCCGGCATGGAACTTGCCGACCTGAACGCGGCCTCGCTCACCCGCGCGATCACTCTGGTCGGCGCACGCAGCCACCTCTTCGCCGGAACCCTGCGTGAGAACCTGCTGATGGCCGATCCCGCCGCCACCGATGACCAGCTGTGGGAGGCTTTGGAGCGCGCCCGCGTGGCTGACTTCGTACGCGTCCAGCCGGTTGGATTGGACATGCCCATCGCTGCCGACTCCGCGAATCTTTCCGGCGGCCAGCGCCAGCGCATCGCCATCGCCCGCGCCTTGCTGCACAACAGCGCCATCATGATCTTCGACGAGGCGACCAGCAGCGTGGATGTGGAAAGTGAGGCGCTAATCCTCGCCTCAATCCGTGAACTCGCCGACCGTGGCGCAACGGTCATTATGATTACGCATCGCATGGCCAACGCCGTCGATGCCGACCAGGTCGTCGTGTTCTCGCATGCCGCGGCCGTCGAATCCGGCACGCACGCCGAACTCATTGCCGCCGACGGCACCTACGCCACGCTGTACCACACGCAGCAAGCCATCGAATCCGTCTCCAATCCCGCCCATCACGCCGACCGGAGCCTCATGGACCGGGGGCATGAGCCCGCGGATGCAACGGCTGACCCCGCACCAACGTCACCGGCCGCGGTGCCGGAATCGACGCCGGTATCATCGTCGGCGTCGGCATCGTCCGCAAGCCGATCCGCAACCATCGGCACGGTCGCCGCCGACGCGACCTCCCACAGTGGTCAACAACCCGATGGGCCGAACGCGCCGACGGAAAGCACCTTCCGTCTCGTCTCGCGTCTGCTCAAGGAAGCCACGCCGCTCGCGCATCTGATGACGGCCGCGGTCGTTTCCGGAACCGTCGGCCATCTCGCGGCCACCTTCCTGCCGGTGTTCGGCATCGTCGCCGCGTTCGCGCTCGCCGGCAATCCCGTCTGGGGGATGGGCGTCGCGCCGGCCGTCATCTGCATGGTGGTGTGCGCGCTGCTGCGCGGTTTGATGCGCTACGTCGAACAGTATCTCAACCACAACGTGGCCTTCCGTCTGCTCGCCCTGTTCAGGTCCAAAGCGTTCGCCGCGCTGCGCCGCCTCGCCCCCGCGAAGCTCGCCGGCAAAGGCAAGGGCGACCTGATCGCGTTGGTCACCACCGACGTGGAACTACTGGAGATCTTCTTCGCGCACACGATCTCGCCGGTCGCGATCGCCGTGGCGACCAGCGTGGTGTACGCGCTCGTCCTACTCACGCTCAGCCCGTGGCTCGCGCTACTGCTTGTCGTTTCGCATCTGATTATCGGTGTGATCGTGCCGCGTTTCTTCACCACCGGCGTGCAGAACCTCGGCCCCACCATCCGCCGCCAATCCTCTTCGCTGGACGACGCGGTACTCGATGATATGCGCGGCCTCGACGAGATCATCCGCTTCGGCCGCGGCGAGGACCGCGTTGCCGGCATCGTGGAACGCACCAAGGCGCTGTGGGCCGAACATGCGCATCTGAGCCGCGTCAACGCCGGATTCGCCGGCGTCGGCGGCGTGCTGGTGCTGGTGCTGACAGCGGCCGCGGCGGCTGTGGCGATCGCCGAGGCCACTGTCGAGCCGGCGAGCATCCCCGTATTGGTGACGGCGGTCGTGCTCTTGTCCAGCTCATTCGGGCCGACTTTGGCGCTGAGTGCGCTGCCCGCGAATCTTACGCAGACCTTCGCCTCCGCACGCCGACTGTTCGCGCTGATGGACGAAGCGCCGGCCGTGACGGAAACAGGCTTCGAATCGCCTGCCTATACGGGAATGGCGATGGAGCATGTCGATTTCGCTTACGATTCCAAGCCGGGGGAGAAGGTGCTCGACGACTTCGGCATGGACGTGCCGCGCCATGGCGTGCTGGGCGTGCAGGGCCCGTCCGGCCGGGGCAAGTCCACCACATTGAAGCTGCTGATGCGCTATTGGGATCCGCAAGGCGGTCGGGTGACTCTGTCCGGCATGGCGTTGCCGCGGGTCGACGCGCATCATCGCCGCCGCGTGCAAACCATGATGAGTCAGGAAACCCACCTCTTCGACGGTACCATCCGCGAGAACCTGCTTATCGCCCTGCCTGATGGGGTTGATGAGGATAGCAGGGCCGATGACGTTGATGGCATGCTGCACGAGGCGCTGCGTAAAGCCTCGGTGTTGGATTTGATTGAATCATTGCCTGATGGCCTTGACATGCAGGTGGGGGAGTTGGGTGACCGCCTGTCCGAGGGAGAGCGCCAACGCATTGGCCTGGCGCGCATATTCTTGCGTGACGCCGATCTGGTGTTGTTCGACGAGCCGACCAGTCGCCTGGACGCGTTGAACGAAGCCGTGATCCTCCAGTCGATCAACGATCTGGCGCGTCCCAATGCCCGTGAGCGCAGGATTGACAAGGATGGCACTGAAAACGCGCACGGCGCTGAAGGTGCGTGCGGTGCTGAACATGCGCACGGCACAAACGATGAGAGTGTTGAGACCGGCATGGACAACCCGTCCGGCAAGGCCGTCGTACTGGTCTCACACCGGGAATCTGCCATGCGCATCGCGGACATCGTACTGACAATGTAATCCCGCGTTTCGCCAATATCGTACTACCGATGTGATCCCGCACTTCGCCAACATCGTGCTGTCGATGTAATCCGTTTACTCGTCATCTCGGGCAGAACGTTTCCCTCTTTTGTCATGCTGAGCGGAGCACAGCGGAGCCGAAGCATCTCTCGTGAATGGCGACGGAGCTCCTTGCGCCTCGGGCTGAAGCCCTTCGCTCTAGGATGACGTTGATAATGGTTATTTGTCATGCTGAGCGGAGCGCAGCGGAGTCGAAGCATCTCATACGTCCGATACTGGTATATCTGCGTTACCGGTAGTGTTCAAGAGGCTTTGCGGAGGTCGATCTGCGTTACGGGTAGTGCCCATATGCGCTGAGGCCGTATATGATCCGCGGAATACCGGGCCTGCTAGAAGCGATATGGCCGATATGGCACTACCGGTAACGCAGATCGACCTCCGCAGACCGCCAAATCCACTACCCGTAACGCAGATAGGTTCTTGCGGACCGCGAAGCAGATAGGTTCTCGTGGACTGGAAGTGTCGAGTGCCGGCAGGACCGCAAGGACTTTTACGAGGTCATGATTGGTTCCTGTGGGCTGTGATTCACGGGTGCTGGAGGCTGTTTTCCTGGGAATACCAGGCGTGTCGGGGATGTTTGACAGATTGGTACACAGGTGTATCATAGAGGCATTGGTACACAGATGTACCAACGGGGAAGGCCCCAATAACCAAACAGCGTCGCCTGCTGGGCGCGGTGGCAGCGGAAGCCACCGCAAGGCCGGTCGGGCGGCGCGAGTGAAGGAGAGCAACATGCGCAACGGTAAGAAGATCATCGCCGCAACGGCCGCCGCGGCGACCCTTGTGAGTATGGCCGCCTGCGGTTCCAGCAACGGTGCAGGGGATGGCGGTTCCTCGAGTGGAGACGCCACCACGGAAATCGTCATCTGGGGCTGGGATTCCGGCAACGTCATCAACGAAGTGATTGAGGCCTTCGAGGAGGAGAACCCCGATATCACCGTCAAATTCAACAACACCGGCACCGCGGCCGACACCCAGACCGCTTTGAGCAACGCCGTGCAGGCCGGCAACGGCGCCCCCGACGCCGTGATGCTTGAGGATCCCACCGTCACCCAGTTCGCGGTGACCGGCGACCTGGTGGATCTGAGCCAGTTCGGCGCCGACGAGTACGCGGACGACTTCACCGCCGGCCCGTGGAACAAGGTGCAGTACGACGGCAAGCCCTATGCTCTGCCGATTGACTGCGGTCCTGAAATGTTCTTCTACAACAAGGCCGTGTTCGACGAAGCCGGCGTGAACGCCGAAGACATCAAGACGTGGGACGACTATTACGAGGCCGCCAAGAAGATCCGCGCCATCGGCTCCTACATCACCAACAACGCGGGCAGCTCCATGGAATACCAGCCCTTCACCGCGCAGGCGTGGCAGGCCGGCGCGCAGCCTTGGAAGGTCGATGGAGAGAACATCACCATCGATATGACCGAAGACGAGGGAATGCAGCGTTACATCGAGTTCCAGCAGAAACTCATCGATGAGGACCTTATCGACACGAAGACCCAGAACTGGTCCGACGACTGGAACCGCGAGCTCAACGACGGCACTCTCGCCTCGCTCACCATCGGTGGCTGGATGCCCATCAACCTGATCAACGGCGCTCCCGACCAGGCCGGCAACTGGCGCGTGACCACCATGCCGCAGTGGGAGGAAGGCCAGTCGATCGGCGCCGAGGACGGTGGCTCCGCATGGGCCATCACCACGCAGTCCGACAAGCAGGAAGCCGCCTATAGGTGGGTCGAGTACATCACCCATGGCAACGGTGCCGTGCTCAACTCCCAGACCGGTACGCTGTCTTGCCTGAAGTCCATCCTGAACTCCGACGAATTCACCGATGCGGACTCCAATAAGGAGACCAACGACTACTTCGGCGGGCAGAATGTGAACGAGATCCTCGCCGAAGCGGCCCAGGCCGACGTCACCGAATTCCAGTATCTGCCGTACAACCCGTACGCACAGTCCACCTTCGGCGATCAGATCTCCAGGGCCTACAACAAGGAGATCACCCTCGAAGAGGCCTTCGCCAACTATGCCAAAGCTCTCGCGGACAACGGCGAACAGCAGGGCTACACCATCACCCTCAAGGGCTGATACGTCGACAGCCCATCGAAATCAACCGATTTCTCATAACGCGTAGCAGCGGAAGGCGGGTTTCCACCCCGCGTGGGACCCGCCTTCGTCATGCCTCGCAGCTCCACCCCCACACCTCATCCGAAAGAGACAAGTCATGACCGCACAGACCTCGGCGGCGACGGCGCCGGAAATCCCCGTCAACAAGCACAAGCGCGACTGGCGCGGCTGGAAGTTCATGGGACCGTTCGCCGTGGTGTTCGTATTCGTGTTCATCATCCCGATCGTCTACGCCATCTACATCAGCTTCTTCAAGCGGCAGATGGTCGGCGGCACCAAGTTCGTCGGCCTCGAGAACTACGCGCGACTGTTCGTGGACACGCAGTTCTGGAGTTCGGTGGGCCGCGTGGCCCTGTTCACGGTGGTGCAGGTGCCGATCATGCTGTTCCTGGCCGCCGCGATGGCGCTCGCCCTCGACTCGATGAAACTGCACGGCACGAAGTTCTTCCGCATCTCGACCTTCCTGCCGTACGCGGTGCCGGCCGTGGTCTCGACGATGGTCTGGGGTTTCGTGTACGGCGCGAAGTACGGTCTGGTCGGCTCGCTCAACGACCTGCTCGGCACCAATATCGACGTGCTCAGCCCCGATGTGCTGCTCGCCGCCATCGTGAACATCAACACATGGGAATTCACCGGTTACAACATGCTGATCTTCTATTCGTCGCTCTCCACCATTCCGCACAGCCTCTATGAGGCCGCCAGCATCGACGGCGCGAGCGAATGGCAGATCGTGCGCAAGATTAAACTGCCCGAGCTCAAGGGTTCGCTGGCAATCACGGTGATCTTCTCGATCATCGGCTCGTTCCAGCTGTTCAACGAGCCGAGCGTTCTGCAGAACATGGTTCCGGGCAACGCGATCACCACGTACTACACGCCGAACATGTACGCCTACAACCTGAGCTTCAGCGGCAACCAGTCGAATTACGCCGCCGCGCTGGCCATCACCATGGCGGTGATCACCATGGCCATCGCCTACATCGTGCAGCTCAAGAGCATGAAGGAGCAGATGAAATGACCGACCTCAAAGCACAGGAAAAGGCCGCGAAAAAGGCCGAGAAGGCGCGTCAAAAGCGCATCGCCCAAGACGAGAAGGCCGAGCGCAAGCGTTTCGCGAAGAACGGATTCTCCAATCCGGCGAATCCTACCCGCTCCGTCGCGCTGACCGCGGTGTGCGCGATCTTCGCCGTGTACTGCCTCTTCCCCTTCGTCTACCTCATGATCAACGCCACCAAGACGCAGGCGGACTTCACCTCCACCTTCGGCCTCGGATTCGGCAAAACCTTCGCCCTGTGGGACAACATCGCCACGGTGTTCACCTACCAGGACGGCATCTTCGCCCGCTGGTTTTTGAACACGATCCTCTATGTGGTGTTGGGCGCGGGCGGCGCGACTCTGCTGGCCATCATGGGCGGCTATGCGCTGGCCAAATTCCGCTTCCCGGGCCGCAAGGCCTGCTTCGTGATCATCATCGGCGCGATCAGCGTGCCCGGCATCGCACTGGCGGTCCCGCAGTTCCTCCTGTTCGCCAAGCTCGGGCTCACCAACACCCCCGCTTCGATGATCATCCCCAGCCTCGTCTCCACCTTCGGCCTGTACCTCATGTGGATCTTCTCCGACCAGGCCGTGCCGGACGAACTGCTTGAGGCCGCCCGCGTGGACGGCGCCGGCGAATGGCGCACCTTCTGGCAGATCAGCCTGCCCCTGCTCGCGCCCGGCATCGTCACCACCGCCCTGTTCGCCATCGTTGCCACCTGGAACAACTACTTCCTGCCGTTGATCATGCTTAAGGATTCCGACTGGTATCCGCTCACCATCGGTTTGAACCAGTGGAAGGACCAGGCGAGCACCGCCGGCGGTCAGGCGATCCAGAACCTCGTGATCACCGGATCGCTGATCACCATCATTCCTCTGGTCATCGCGTTCCTCATGCTGCAGAAGTACTGGCAGTCCGGCCTCGCCGCCGGCGCGGTCAAGGAATAGTGGTCAAGGAATAGGGTCCACTCGAGGAGCGAGAGACAAAGGACGGGACGTATGCGTCGAGAATTTCGTTGGCCGCGGCTGCTCACGCCGAACGGCGGCGGCATCGCCTACGGCGGGGACTACAATCCCGACCAATGGCCGGAATCCGTGTGGGATGAGGACATCGAACTGATGCGCCGCGCCCACGTGAACACCGTGGCGCTTGCCATCTTCAGCTGGAGCCGCATCCAGCCGCGCGAGGACGAGTGGGATTTCGACTGGCTCGACCGCATCATCGCCAAACTCGGCGAGGCCGGCATCGCCGTCGACCTCGCCTCCGCCACGGCCAGCGCGCCGATGTGGCTGTATGAACGGCATCCCGAGGTGCTGCCGCGCGACAGGTTCGGCCATGTGGTCAACCCCGGTTCGCGCCAGTCGTGGAGCCCCACCAGTCCGGTGTTCAAAGAGTACGCGCTGGCCATGTGCCGCCGGCTCGCCGAGCGTTACGGGAACAATCCCACCGTCACCGCCTGGCATATAGGCAACGAGTACGGATGGAACAACCGTCACGACTACTCCGACAACGCGCAGACCGCCTTCCGCGACTGGTGCGAGCGCCGTTACGGCACTGTCGAGGCGCTGAACGACGCGTGGGGCACCGCCTTCTGGTCGCAGCATGTGAACTCCTTCGACGAGGTGCTGATACCGCGCCACATGGGCGGCGACTCCATGGTCAACCCCGCCCAACAGCTCGATTTCGAGCGCTTCGGCAACGATATGCTGCTCGATTTCTACAAGGCCGAACGCGACGCCATCGAGGCGATCTGCCCGAGCAAGCCGTTCACCACGAATTTCATGGTGTCCACCGACCAGTGCGCCATGGATTACGCGCTGTGGAGCGACGAGGTGGATTTCGTCTCCAACGATCATTATTTCCACGAAGGTGAGTCCCATCTCGACGAACTCGCCTGTTCCGACGCGCTGATGGGCGGGCTGTCGCAGGGCAAGCCGTGGTATGTGATGGAACATTCCACCTCCGGTGTGCAATGGAAGCCGTTGAACGCCCGCAAACGCCACGGCGAGCTGGTGCGTGACGCGTTGGCCCATGTGGCGTTCGGCGCGGATGCGATCAATTTCTTCCAATGGCGGCAGTCGCGTTCCGGCGCGGAGGCCTTCCACTCCGCGATGGTGCCGCATGCGGGCGCCGACAGCGCGCTGTTTGGCGAGGTGTGCGAGCTGGGGGAGAGTTTGCAGGCGCTGTCCGACGCGGGGATCCAGGGGAGCGAGGTGGAGCGTTCGCGCGCGGCCATCCTCTTCCACGCCGATTCCGAATGGGCCACGCGCAGCGAGACCCTGCCGACGATGAAGCTCAATCACTGGCATGACGTGCGCGACTGGTATCGCGCGTTCCTCGATGCGGGCCTTCGCGCCGACGTGACGCCCCTGCGCGACGATTGGAGTGGATACGACATCGTCGTGCTGCCCACCGTGCTGGTGCTTTCGGACGCGGACGCGCGTCGTATCGCCGATTTCGCGGCCGCCGGCGGCACGGTGGTGGTCGGATACGCCACCGGTCTGGTCGACGACTCCTTCCGCGTCGGATTGGGTGGATATCCGGGCGCGGGCGGCGGCCTGCTGCGCGACGTGCTCGGCGTGCGCGCGGAGGAGTTCAATATCGTGGGCGATGAGGCGCAAGGCGAGGCTTCCGCGGTGGGATTGTCCAACGGCGCGTGCAGTCGCCTGTGGCAGAGCGTCGCCACGGTCACTGATGGGGAGGCCGACGATGTCGCGGTGCTCGCCACCTATGAGGGCGAGGGTGCCGAAGACTGGGAGTTGGGCGGTAGGCCGGCGATTACCCGTCATGCGTACGGTGCCGGCGTGGGATATTACGTCGGCTGCGATCTGCGGCGTGAGGATATCGCCCGGTTCGTCGAAACCGAGTTCGGCGATGCCTCGACCCGAGCGGACAGCCGTCTGATGCACACCAGGCGTGTCGGCGTCGACGAGAGCGGAAACAGGGTGGTCTTCGATTTCTACTTCAACCGTGGATCGAAGAAGCCGGTGAACGTGCCGGAATTCACGGGCGTTCCGCTGGTCGAATACCGCTGCGCGCCGGTCCCCGGCGTCGCGCATGGCCGTGTGCTTCAGCGCAATGGCGTGCTGATCACGCGTCAGCGGCTAGACTAACAAGGAGTGCATCAAGCGGACGGAGGTGAGGTATGGTGGCGCAGGGAGGCAACGGCAGGCGTGTGACGCTTCGAGACGTGGCGCGCGAGGCCGACGTCTCATTGAAAACCGCGTCCAATGTGATCAACGGGTCCGGGCGTATGGCGGAGAAAACCCGCCTTCGCGTGCAGCAGGTGATCGACGAACTGGGATACCAGGTCAATGTCGCCGCCCGCAACCTCAGCCGCGACCACACCGGCTTCATCACCCTCGCCGTGCCCAGCCTCACCCCGCCGTATTTGGCCGAACTGGCCAACCGGGTGATCGACGAGGCCCGCAAACGCGACTATTCCGTCTACGTCACCACCTACGCCGAAGGGTCGGCGAAAGGCGCCCGCGCGCTGCTGGAATCCTTCAACAACACCGTCTCCGACGGCATGATCCTCTCCATGAGCGAGGTCGAAAAACTCGACCCCGAAGACCTGGATGTGAACTTTCCCCTCGTGGTGGTCGGCGCGCGCACCACATGGGGACGGGCCGACCATGTGACGCCCGACGACGTGCAGGCCGCAAGCGAGGCGACCCGTTATCTATTCTCGCGCGGCGTGCGCTCGCTGGCCGTGGTGGGCGCGCGAGAGGAATACGACGAGGCCGAGGCGCTGCGGGCCATCGAAGGCAACGCGCAACTGCGTCTGCGCGGCGTGGTGGAGGAGTGCCTGCGCGAGGGGCACCCACTGGATCCGCGTTTGGTGGGCAACACCGGACAGGACTGGACCATCGGTTCGGGCGCGAAGGTGACGCAACGGCTGATCGACTCGGGAGTGCCCTTCGACGGCGTCGTCGCGTTCAACGATCAGTTGGCGATCGGTGTGATTTCCGCATTGAAGGCCAATGGCGTGGAGATTCCCGAACAGGTGCAGGTGATCGGTTTCGACAACATCGAAGAGGCCGCGTACCTGCAGATTCCGCTGACCACGATGGATTCGCGGCTCGACTGGACCGCGCCCACCGCGGTGGAGCGCATCCTCGCGCGCATCGGCGGCGAGGAGTTGTCCGCCGAGCGTCTCACCACCCCCTCGCGCGTCATCGAACGCAGCACCACCCGATAGCGTTTGGCTCATTGTCGGTTGGTGCATCCGCTCTGTTTGACGTAACTGTGGTACACAGTTGCACCAAAATGATTTCCGTGATACGCTTACGATGTTGGTATACAGGTGTACCAACTGTAATTACTGGATTTCGCAGCACAATGATGGTGCTGTGAGTGGATGAGCGGGTGATCTGCTCGCCTCGAATCCAAATCCAGAGAATCGCAAATCACAGATGATTCGGAGAGCATAATGATTCAGTCTCGACGACTACTCGCGGCGCTGACGGCTGCCGTCACGACGCTGGGCTTGGGTGTTGCCCCGGCCATGGCGGAGGACGTGGGCGAACCGGCGGTCGCGACGGACGGGCTTATCGCCGCATACGACTTCGCCGATGGCGAAGGACAGTCGCTGAAAGACATCAGTGGCCATGGCCACGACGGAACGGTGGAGGGCTCCCAAACCTGGGGGCGCGGCGTCCTATCCTTCGACGGCGGCAATTACGTCAAACTGCCGGATGGCTTGTTGGAAGGGAAAACCGCGGCGACGGTGAGCATCATGGCGAAACCTGACGCGACGGCCAAAACGCGAAACAACTTCCTGTGGAATCTGGGAGGCGACGGCGACGCCGCCACGGGGCAGTTCTTCGTCAGTGCCAACGGCGACAGAGCCGTGATCTCCTCCACCAACTGGAATAACGAGCAGCGCGTGGAGGGTCTGGGACTTACCGCCGACGTCTGGAAGCAGGTGACCGTCACCATCGAACCGGGCGAGAGCGAGGGCGTG
Organism: Bifidobacterium eulemuris; assembly: GCF_014898155.1. NCBI lineage: Bacteria > Bacillati > Actinomycetota > Actinomycetes > Bifidobacteriales > Bifidobacteriaceae > Bifidobacterium > Bifidobacterium eulemuris. The sequence continues at coordinate 2,281,379 of NZ_CP062938.1, forward strand.
TCGACGCTGACGGCCTACGTCGACGGTGAGCAGGTGGGAACCGCGGTCGAATCCACGGTGGGCATCGCCGACCTGAAGGCGCACACCAGCAACTACATCGCCAAATCCGCGTACAAAAACGACAAGCTATTCACCGGTGACGTCAGCAATATGCGAATCTACGACAGGGCGCTCAGCGCGGACGAGGTGCGCGCGATCGCGCAGGCGGATGCCTTGGAGGTGTTCGCCGAATCGCAGCTGAGCGATGAGGAGAAGGTTGCCGCCGACAAAGAGGCGTTGACGGTGGCTGACGCACTGTACGAGGATATGGAACTTCCCTCGACGGGCGTCAACGGATCCTCCATCGCATGGAACGTCGAGCCCTCCGAAGCGCTGTCCTTGGCGACGGATGGGGGAGCGACGAAGGCCGTGGTGTCGCGTCAGGATGCCGATGTGACGGTGACGCTGACCGCCACCATCGCCAGCGGCGAGGTCTCCTCGAACAAGGAGTTCATCGTCACCGTCAAGGCGCAGGGCGAGGAGGAACCCACCAGTGCGTATCTGTTCGCGCATTTCACCGGCGACGAGTTGAAATCCACCGACGAACAGATGTACTTCGCGGTCAGCGAGGACGGCGTCTCATGGACCGACACCAAAAAGGACGGCTATCCCGCGCTGATGAGCGACCTCGGCGAACAAGGCGTGCGAGACCCCTACATTCTGCGCGGACACGACGGCACGTTCACCCTATTGGCCACCGATCTGAGCATCTACGAACGAGGCGGCAATTGGGACGGGACCGTGGACGACGCCAGCACCCAGCTCATCGTCTGGCAATCCGACGATCTGGTGCACTGGAGCGAGCCGTGGACGCTGGATGTGGCCAGCGACATCACCAATATCGTCACCGGAGAGACGGAGGCAGGCGGCGACGCGTGGGCACCGGAAGCCGTATGGGATGAGGAGAACCAACAGTATGTGGTGTTCTTCGCGGTCGGCGACGATCCCGGCGACGAATTCGGCGTGGTCAAAGACGCCGAAGGCAATATCACCTCGCGATCCCAGAACGTGTATTACGTGACCACAAAGGATTTCAAAACGGCGTCCAAGCCGGTGAAGTGGATCGACTACACCAATCCCATGCTGGATTCCTCCGTGCTCAAAGTGGGTGACTGGTGGTATCGGGCCACGGGTTCCGGCACCATTTTCATGGAACGCAGCAAGGACCTGTATGCCGTGGCCAAAGGCAACAGCCCGACCGAGAACCTCAATGCGAAAGGCGGATGGGAATTCGTCGGTTGGTTGAACAACTATCAGAACACTGCCGGTTCCGGCGCGCAGACGATGCTCAATACCACCATTGGCTTGGAAGGCGGCGAGCTGTTCCTATACAACGAGAGTGATTGGGCGGCCGGCGACGACGGCGAGAGCGTGCCGACCTATGGCGTGATGGCCGACCGTTTCGCCAACAAGCAGGGTTATGTGCCGTACGTGACCACCGATCTATCCGACGCAACCGGTGCCGCCTGGTCGAAGGGTGCGAATATTGATTTCGGCTCGTTGAAGAAGCGGCATGGCTCGATTCTGCCGATCACCCAAAGCGAATACACGCGCATTATGGCGGCATACGTCGGTTCGGAATCCAGTACGACGCTTCAGTCGATCACCGTGGCCGGCGTGGCCGTGGATATGAACGCCGCCGCGGAAGAGGGCGGTGCGACCGTCGAGCTTGCGCAGGATGTGAGTTTCGACGCGGGCGCCGATGTGGTGGTCCGCACCTCCCAGCCGCAACAGTCCGCCGAAGTCGGCTATGACGCGACCACGGGAACATTGCGTGTGGACGTCACTTCGGAGAACCGTCTGGCCAAACGCTCCTATGTGATCGCCGTGCGGCAGAACGGACAGCCTCCGGTCAGCCCGGATCCCGTCGATCCTGTCGATCCTGTTGATCCGGAACCGGTGCGCGCGGATATCAACGTACGGAGAATCGAAGGCCTCTCCGACGACTTCATCGGCGGCGGCGACATCTCGTCGATGCTGTCTCTGGAGGAAAGCGGAGTCGTGTTCAAAGACTCCGACGGCAACGCCGGAGACCTGTTCGCGCTGATGAAAGCCGGCGGCATGAACTACGTGCGCCTGCGTGTGTGGAACGATCCCTACACCGCGGACGGGCAGGGCTACGGCGGCGGCAACGTGGACGTGGACCGCGCCATCACCATGGGCAAGCGCGCCACCGAAGCCGGGCTGAAAGTGCTGGTCGATTTCCACTACTCCGACTTCTGGGCGGATCCCAGCAAACAGCAGGCGCCGAAGGCATGGAAATCCTTCGAAGGCGACGCCGATAAGACCGCCGACGCCGTGTACGAGTATACGGTGGAAAGCCTGAACAAGTTCAAGGAAGCCGGTGTGGACGTCGGCATGGTGCAGATCGGCAACGAGACCACGGCGAAAATCGCGGGCGTCACGGGATGGACCGGTATGTCGAAGGTGTTCAACGCGGGCTCCCGCGCCGTTCGTGAAACGCTTCCGGATGCCAAGGTGGTGTTGCATTTCACCAATCCGGATCGTGTGGGCAGCTATGCTAACTTCGCCAAGTGGCTCAACGACAACCAAGTGGACTACGACGTGTTCGCCAGCTCGTACTATCCGTTCTGGCATGGCACGACCGAGAATCTGACCAACGTGCTCAAGCAGGTGGCCTCCACCTATAAGAAGGACGTGATGGTCGCGGAAACGTCGTGGGCATACACGTTGGAGGACGGCGATGACGACAGCAACACGGTTCCCAAGAAGGTTTCGGGCACGGAGCTGAAGAAATACGACATCAGCCCGCAAGGTCAGGCCGATGCCGTTCATGACGTCGCGGAAGCCGTCAACAACGTTGGCGACAACGACGGCGACGGCGAAAACGACGGTCTGGGCGTGTTCTACTGGGAACCCTCTTGGCTGCCGGTCGGTACCGGAGGCAAAGGCAACGCTGAGCTTGTTGAGCTGTGGAACACCTATGGCGCAGGCTGGGCAACCGAAGCCGCAGGCGAATACGATCCGGCCGACGCCGGCAAGTATTGGGGAGGCACGGGCGTCGACAACCAGGCGCTGTTCGATTTCGACGGCAAGGCGTTGCCTTCGTTGAACATCTTCTCCTACCTGCATACGGGAGCGGCCACCGAGCACGTGTTCTCCGCGATCACGCCGGTGGAGATCTCCGCCGCGGACACGGACTCCATCGAAGCCATCAAGGCGATGCTTCCCGCCGAGGTGACCGCCGAGTATACGGATGGGGTGGATGAAACCGAATCCGTCACCTGGCAGTCCGATGCGCTCGACTGGATTCGGGGCGCCGGGACGTATGTCATCACCGGCACCACAACCGCCGGCCATGAGGCCACCGCCACCATCACCGTGGTTGACACCGCAACCATGAACCGTGTGACGGACGGCAGTTTCGAGGATTCGTCGAACGATGGCGCGTGGACCATCTCCGGCATCTCCGGCGCCGCATCCATCAAAAAGCAGAACCCCTCCGACGGAGAGCGGGCGTTGTGCTTCTGGTACGGTTCGGCCTTCGAATTCTCCGCCTCACGCACCATCTCCGGTTTGGAACCCGGCGAATACACGCTGACTGCCAAAAGCGAGGGCGCGTACAAAGGAGGCGACGCCGAGAGCAATCCGTTGACGCTCTCCGGCAAAGGCGACGCCGACGAGGCCGCCGTCTCGGCGACATTGGGCCTGACCGCATGGAACGATTGGCATTCCGCTTCGGCGACCGTCACCGTGGGAGAGGAGGGCAGCGTGGAGATCTCCATCGGTGGATCGTTCGGGGCCGGCGATTGGGGTTCGATCGATGAGGTTTCTCTGGTCAAGAAAACCGAAAGCCACACCAAACCCGACTCGACCGCATTGGACGAGGCCGTCAAACGCGCCCAAGACGTGGATCGCGACGCCTACACCAGCGAGTCCCTGTCGTTGCTCGACCAGGCGGTGATGGCGGCCAAGGTGCTGCTTGCCGGCAGCACCTACACCGAACAGGACATCGCGGATGTAGCGAAGCTGATCGACGATGCCATCGCGGGCCTGTCCGGCGAGCGGCTGGCCAATATCACGGTCGACCCGCATAAAACCGAATATCAGGTGGGTGATGAGATCGCGGCCGACGATCTTGACGTCACCGGCGTGTACGCCGCGGGAGCGGGCACGGTGGAGCTGACGGCCGACGACTACACGCTGTCGTACGACTTCTCCAAGCCCTCGGATGCGGCTACGGTTACGGTGACACTCAAAGCCGACGCCAGCATCACGGAAAGCTACACGGTCGTCGTGAAAGAGGCCACGACGGATTCCGACCCCGAGCCGAGCCCGACTCCTGATCCTGACCCGGATCCTGAGCCTGAGCCAGATCCGTCTCCGGATCCTGAACCTGAGCCGACTCCGGACCCTGAGCCTGAACCTGAGCCGAGCCCAGACCCGGACCCCGATCCGGCTCCTGATCCTGACCCGGATCCGTCTGCGAACCCTGAACCTGAACCGGATCCGACTCCCGGTCCCGGTGAGGGTGATGGGTCGGGTTCGGGTGCGGGTTCCGACGGCGAGTCTTCGCAGGACGGTAGTTCGGATGGTCCGTCCGTCGCCGTCACTGGTGCGGGCGTGGTCGCGCTTGCGGCCGTGGCGGTGTTGTGCGCCGTCGGTGCCGTGGTCGCGTTCGTCGTGCGGCGTCGTGCCTGATCTCGAATAGATTGTCAAACGCTCGTCATGCTGAGCGGAGCGCAGCGGAGTCGAAGCATCTCTTGCGAATAGTGACGGAGATCCTTCGACTCCGGGCTGCGCCCTCCGCTCAGGATGACGAGGAGAAAGGCCTGTGCCCTCCACTCAGGATGACGGCAGAAAATGGTTATTCGTCATGCTGAGCGGAGCGTAGCGGAGTCGAAGCATCTTCACAGGATGGCGCGAACCCCTACTGCTTCTTATTGACGATGAGTGTGTCGAGGAAGTCGAGCACGGTGTCGATGGCCCGGTCCTCGCGGGCGCGGTCCTCGGCGCTCTGCTCCGGTTCGTCGCTCTCCTGCGAGGTGGACGACTCCTTGGCCTTGCGGAGGATCTCCAAGGCGGCTTCGGCTTCGGCCAAGCGTTCCACGTCGATCGAAATCGTGGCGGCGTCCACCACGTTCTCGTCCACCTCCATGGTGGAGGAATCGTCGTTAGACCGCTCGGTCCCGTGATGCAGTTTCGGTTCGACGATCGCCGCATTCACCGTATGCGCCACACGCTCGGCATGCCAGCGCTCCTCTTCGGCCAGGCGTGCCGTCTCCCTCGCATTGGCCCATTCGGCCGCCTGATTTTCCAATTCGAACAGCTGCTTATGCGCGCGGACGCGCTCGCGTTCGGCCTGCTCGATCACACCCATCGCCTGCATGCGTTCGTTCTCCACACGCGCCAGCGTGATCTCCGCCCAACGGATCTGCGCGCCGGCGGACGCCAACGCCATGCGGGCCGAAGCCATGGGCGTGCGCGGCTGCCAATCGTATTCGATATCCTCCAACATGCGGTCCATCGTCTCCGGAACCAATGTGATCACGCCGATCAGGCAGATCAGGTTGCAGATGGCGAACAGGAAGAACGTGCCCCTGCCTCCCCAACGTTCGAACATCAGCGGCGTGAACTGGCCGATGGCCCAATTCGTGGCCAGCAGGAACGCCGTGCAGATGCCGGTGGCGCGCCCGCGCAGGAATGTGGGGAACAATTCGGGAATCATGATCCACGGAATCGGCCCCATCGAGAACGCGAACGACGCGGTGAACAGCATCACGGCCACCAGCGTGAGCGTCTGGTCGCCGATCAGATACGCGTAGCTGATCAGCAGCGCGAATACGGCCATCAGAGCCGAACCGATCGCCATCAGGCGTTTGCGTCCCACCGCGTCGATCAGATACATGCCGATCACGGTGAACACCAGCTCCACACCGCCCACGCAGGAGGCCGCCAAAAACTCGGTGTTGTCGCCGAAGCCCAGATGTTTGAACATCGTCGGACCATAGTAGGAGATCGCGTTCATGCCGACGAGCTGGTTGCCGATCGCCAGAAAAATGCCGATTCCCAACGCCTTGCGCAGGCCGGGGCGGAACAGGTCGAGGAAGGAGGCGTTGAGCTCGCGCTCACGCACCACCGACTCGTGGATGACCTCCACCTGCTCGCGGGCGCGCGTGGTGCCGAGAATATGCTCCAGCACTTGGAAACCCTCATCCTCACGGCCCTGCTGGATTAGGAAGCGCGGGGATTCCGGCACGACCAGCATCGCGATGAAGAACACGGCCGCCGGCACCGCGCCGAGGCCCAGCATCCAACGCCAGCCCCACTCCACATTCCAAAACAGGGAGCCGTTCTCGGCGATGAAATAGTTGATCACATTCGTCAGGAAGATGCCGCAGATGGCCAACAGCTGGAACGAGAACGCCAGTGTTCCGCGAATGCTGGTGGGGGCCGACTCCGTGATGTAGGTCACCGCCAACGCGGTCGCCAAACCGATGCCCACGCCGCCGACGATGCGCGCGATGATGAGATCGAACGGCGAGAACGTGAACGCGCTCCACAACGCCGCCACGAAGAAGAAGGCCGCGCCGGCCAGCAGGATGCGGCGTCGGCCGAACCTATCGGACAGGAAACCCGCCATCGCCGCGCCGAACACGCCGCCGATCATAATCGACGAGATCACCAGTCCCTGCAGCATGGTGGACAGGTGATAACGGTGCTGCAGAAAATCAATCGCGCCGGAGATCGACACAGTGTCGTATCCGTAGAGCAGACCGGCCAGACCGGCGCTGAGCGCCAGGCCAAACGTATACCGACCGGTGCCACGCGGCTGCACGCGATTGCCCAACGGGTTGCTGTGTTTCGAAACCGCCTGAAACAGTCCCGCCATCGCTCTTCCTCTCAAACGCTCAACGGGGAACATGACCATCCTAGCCGTTTCGGACGGGTTCGTCACGCGGCGTCTTATCGTATGTTGCCGAATATTCGGCAAGCGAAACGGATATCGGCCGCGCGGGGCAGGGGAGAGAGGGCGGGCAGCCGCGCACGGGCGGGGCCGAGGTCCGGACTGCGTGAGTCCGGACGGGGCCGTGGCAGGCGGCCGTGCGCGGGCGGGTGCGAGACCAGGTGGGTATGCCGGCGATACTGCGCAGACAGGCGGCCGCGCGTGGGCGGGTCGAAGGCGTGCGCATATCGCGTGCGGGACGTACTCTGAACACAGCATCGAAGGAGGAACCATGACCGACGACCAGACCGCAGCGACCGCCCCCGCCATCCCGTCCATCGAGCTCTCCGACGGCAATCGGATCCCACAGATCGGCCTTGGCGTGTTGCGCATCGACGACGAAGGCGTGGTGCCCGTCATCGAGAGCGCTTTGGAAGCCGGCTACCGGCATATCGACGGCGCCGCCGGATACAACAACGAGGCCGGCGTGGGCCGCGCGCTCGCCTCCACCGGCTACAACGCCGGCGAAGCCCGACGGAGCCTGTGGGTCACCACCAAGCTGCGCGACTCGCAGCAGGGCTACGATTCGGCCCTCAAAGCCTTCGACGACTCCCTGAGCCTGCTGCGGCTCGACTACGTGGATATGTACATGCTGCATTGGCCCACCCCCTTCGACTGGCGCAGCGGCGAAACATGGAAGGCTTTCGCGCGCCTGCGTGAGGAAGGCCGCGTGCGCACGCTTGGCGTATGCAACTTCCTGCCCGAACATCTTGAACGCCTGCATGATGAGACCGGCGAATGGCCCACCGTGAACCAGATTGAACTGCATCCCACCTGGCAGCAGCGCAGCGTGGTCGCCTTCTGCAAGGAGCACGGCATCGCGGTGGAGGCGTATTCCCCGATGGCCCGCGGCGCGGATCTGGCGGCCGGCGACGGCGCGATCGAACGCATCGCCGAAGCGCACGGCGTCTCCCCGGCACAGGTGATTCTGCGCTGGCATGTGGAGAACGGCACGATCATCATCCCCAAATCCGTGCACGCCGAACGACAGCGTGAGAACCTCGACTTGTTCTCCTTCGCGCTCACCGCCGACGAGCACGCCGCGATCGACGCGCTCGACGGACCCACCCGCGCCGGCCACGACCCGCTCACCTTCACCTATGCGTGACGACGAATGCGCCACACGGTGGGGCGTCATGTGGTGGGTACGCCCATGCGACGGACGCGTCATGAGGAGGCGTGCGTCAGATGATGCTGTCGGACAGTCCTGGGTTCGGGTGTGCCATGCAGTGGATGTGGAGGCATGATGGCGCGTAGAACGCATTTCAGGAAGCGTCGTTTCAACGCGTCGAATCCTTTGGAACGCGTGCTGATCCTGCTGGTGATTGCCGCGATGGCAGGCGTCAGCATCGGTCTGGGACTGCCGATGTTCAGCCCTACCGTGTCCAAAATCACCGGCGGATATACGGCCACCGGCGATGCCGCTGACACGCTCGCCACGCTCACCGTGGATGACGATCCCGACTCGTCCGGCTACGACCGCGATCTGTTCGGCTTCCGTGAAACCGACGACGACGGCAACGGCTGCGACGTGCGTGAGGATGTGCTGGCGCGCGATCTGACCGACGTGGTCTACACGTATCCGGGCGGTTGCCAGGTGCAGTCCGGCACGCTTGACGACCCTTACACCGGCGAAATGATCCAGTTTGTGCGCGGCGTCGACACAAGCGCGCTGGTGCAGATCGACCATGTGGTGGCCTTGGCGAACGCGTGGCAGTCCGGCGCACGCGATTGGACCACCGCCGAACGGTATCGTTTCGGCAACGATCCATACAACCTGCTGCCGGTGGACGGCGCCGCCAACCAGGATAAGGGCTCCGCGTCGGCCGCCTACTGGCTGCCGACGAACGGCGATTACCGCTGCTCGTACGTGGCCCGCCAGATCGGCGTCAAAGCCAAATACCAGCTCACCGTCACCTCCAAGGAGAAGGACGCCATGCTCGCCGTGCTCCACTCCTGCCCCGGCCAGCCCGTTCCCGAATCCTGAAGCGCTGTCTCCTATTGGAGCCAGCGCTTTGCTCGCCAGCGATTCGATGTCCGGAGGGGGTTCGTTTGGCTCTGTCTTGTTATTTCTATCCGTGCGTTCTCCATGCGGAGAATAACTCGTCAGAGTCGCCCACCCACGCGTTTCGTAAATTTCGGTTGTGCCCGCAACCGCTATTCCTCAAACTCTCATAACCCGTATTTTCCCAAATCTTGCAGACGTCGTTTTCTGAATCCTGCCCATGGAGTTCGGATCTTGTCTGTGAGGTTCGCTCCCCCTGCTCGTCAGCTTTGCCCTTTTGGCGTTGCGCACGCAGTGATATCGAGTTTGGTGTGTCCGGCTTCGAAGAGGTGCGTGGGTAAAACGTTTGATTCTCGAGTTTGGTGTGGGGAAAACGCCTTCTCTCCCAATTCGGACACACCAAACCCGAACCCCGTCCTGTCGGAGGGCGAGGAGAGCGGGGAAGTGGGTTATTTGCCGCGGTGCGCTTCGTGTTGGGCGCGGGCGCGGGCCAAGGCGCGCTGGGTCACGTCGCGCGTCGAACCGGCACCGTCGCCCTTGACGCCGAACAGCACAAGCGCCACCATGCACAACACCAGAAAAGCGCTGATGCGCAGCGCCCATTGCACTCCGAAGATGTTCGCGGCCGCATAGGTTTCCGCTCCGCCACCCAGCGCCGCATGACGCATGTCGGTGAACGTCTCCATAAGAATCACCAGCACGGGCGCGCCCACGGCACCCGCGATCTGCCTCGCCGTATTGGTCACGGCCGACCCTGCCGACACCTCCGAAGGCTCCAGGCAGTTCAACGACCATGTGGTGATGGGCATCAGCACGAAGCCCATGCCGATCTGCCGCACGAACTGCCAGATCGACACCCACCAGATTCACGAATCCGCGCTGATGGTGCTCATCATGGCGGTTCCGAACAGCAAGGTGATCGACCCGATCAGCGCCACTGGTCGCGCGCCGAGACGGTCGAGCGTTTTGCCGCCGAGAAACTGTGAGATGGCCTGTCCGAGTGCGCCGGGCAGCATGATAAGGCCGCTCATGGTAGCCGAATATCCTCGGTCGTCTTGAATGTACAGCGGCATGATCACCATAATCGAACTGAACGCGAAAAACGACAGCGACGCGCATAGCGTGCCGATGGTGAACGATCGGTTCTTGAGCACGCCCAGATCCAACAGGGGCGGCTGAGTGGCTTTGGCCCGCGCGATGGCTTCGGCGCTGGGCGCCGTGCCCTCGCCGGCGGCGACGCCCATTTTGGCTCGCGCCACGAACTGTGCCGCCTCCTTGAAACGCCGTGCCCCACGCACCTGTCGCATCACGAACCATACGATGCCGCCCAACCCGATGATCATGGGCACCCACACCATCGGATGCGTGAACGCATAGGATTCGATGTTCGTGAATCCGAACATCAGCCCGCCGAATCCGAAAATCGACAGGCCCACGGAGAAGAAGTCCGCTTTGGCATCCTTATCGTTCGCGCCGAAGTTGCGCAGCCAGAGCGCGGCCACAATCAAGGAAATGGCGCCGATAACGGTGAGCGTCAGGAAGATGGAGCGCCAACCGTTCATGTCGGTCTGCCATCCGCCGATGGTCGGTCCGATGGCGGGTGCCACGCTCATGGCCATGCCGACCGTGCCCATGGCCATGCCGCGCCGCGACAGCGGATAGATGGAGAAGACGGTGATCTGCAGAACCGGCCACATCACGCCGGTGCCGACCGCCTCGAGCAGTCGCCCGAGCAGCACCAGCACGAAGGACGATCCGAGCCACGCCAGCAGCGATCCGATGGTGAACACCGCCATGGACGCGATGACGATCTGGCGTGTGGAGAACCGCCGGGTGAGGAACGCGGTCAGCGGCACCATCACGCCCATCACGAGCTGGAAGATGGAGGTGAGCCATTGCCCGGTGGTCACGGAGATGCCGAATTCGGAGACGATGGTTGGCAGGGCGGCGCTCAACTGCAATTGCGTGAAATTGCCGACAAAGGTGATGAAGGTCAATATGGCGATGGAGATGAAGGCGGCCCTTGTGAGGTGTCCGTTCTTATACGAGTCCTCTTGGGTCAGCACTGCGTTACGGCGTGTTGTGCTTACGGCTCCGGCCATTCGTTCTGCATCTTCTTCCTGCCGTCGGCGCGCCCTGTCTAGGCTTGCGGCGACGCGAACACTTTACGCCCACCTGTGCCCATCCGTTTGGTTCCGGTCCCGTCCGGTTTCCATCCGTTCCCGTCCGATCCTGTCTGATTGCGTCCGGTTCCGTTTTGATGGTTCCGTCTGGTTACGGTTCGTTCTGTCCGGTTCCGTTTGATTCCGGTCTGATTGCGCCTGGTCCGTTTCCGTCCCGTCGGTTTCCGTCCAATCCTGTCTGATTGCGTTTGGGCCCGGTCCGTTCCCATCCGGTTTCGGTCTGATTGCGCCTGGTCTGGTTATGTTGGAGTGGATGCTTCGATAGCTACTGTCATGTCATCCACGCTCATATTCCCCCAGCGTGGATGGATTGTCAGTTACTGACCGTTCGTCCACGGTAGCGTCTGTGTCAGTGTGGATGGATTGATGGTTGCTGACTGTTCGTCCACGGTAACGCTCGTCAGTGTGGATGGGTTGTCAGTTAGTGACCATTCATCCACGGTGACGGCCTCGTTAACGTGGACGGATTGACAGTTACTAGCCATTCATCCACGCTCACCACATTCACCATGGATGAGTCGACAGTATGTAACAATTCATCCACGCTTACATGCCCCTCAGCGTGGATGAATCGTCAGCATACGCCGACCCTTCCACGCTGAGAACCAATCAAACGTCAACGGCTCTACTTTCGCTTGAAAACCTATCAAATCGTAATTTGATGAAACGTGATTTGATATATGTCATTCATAGGCTGCATGGACGAAGTCGCCTTTATATGGCCGCGCGACCGGAATGCTCAAGTTGCAGCCCATGCCGTATTAGGACACCGTGCGATTTTCCCTGACTACAGCGCGCGGGATAAAGCTCCCGCAGCGTTTGAGTGGCCTATCGCTCCTTTGCACCGATTGCTTGCATACAAGAGACCCGTAAGCATGCAAATAACATACTTACGAGTAGGATACTTATAAGTATGCTATTTACAGAGTCGAGGGCGACTTATCTCCGGCTACGACACCACATATTTCATGTTCTTCAGCAAGGTTGAAGTCTCCGAAGCGACGCGAAGCAAATACGCGGGCAAAGTCGAATTCCTTTCGTCCCAAGACCTTTACCGCTAGCCGCCGCGCCCGCACGTCATGCTTATGCGTTCGATGCTGTGCCCGCGTCGCCGCCGAACATGATTTCGGCTGAGATGACGAGTAGATCGGCTTCATTCCTTTGCCGCGCGGTCTCGGCGAGCTCCTCGGTTTTGAGGAACAACGCATAGCTGCGCTCATTGAAACCGGCAATCAGGTGGGAGCGCGACCGTAGTGTGGCGATAGTATCCGCGACGTTCAGGCTGTTCTTCCATTTACATTCGCCGAGCAGGAGCCTCCCTTCACTGCGATTGGCAGCGATGACGTCGATATCGGCCTGTTCGCGCGTGCGCGGGTCTCCGCCCCACCATTTGCCGAATTCGGATGCGAGGAAAGGCAAGTCTCCTTCGCCGTTCGCACGCGTGATCCACTGTTGACATATCGTTTCAAACTGCTGTCCGACGTACGTGTCGAGAGCCGGCCCGAACACCGCCGTTCTGGCCGCCGTCTCGCCGGTGCCGTTTTCTATGCTTGCCATATGAGGCCCGACAAATCGGTGCCAGAATGCGAAGAAGGGGTCGCGGATCCGCCACAGCCCCTTACGGGATCGCGAAGGATCCTCTCCGAAAGGCACCTGTCGTTCGATGAGTCCAAGATCCTCCAAGACTTTGAGATATTTGCTGACCGCGCTGGCGGGGGAGACACCCGCTTGGTCCGCGATGACGTTTTGCCTGGTGGCTCCTGCTCCGATGGCGTTCATCACTGAGTTGTATACCGTTGGGTCTCGTAGCTCCTGTCTAAGGAGCATCAGGGGTTCTTCATACAGCAGTCCGCTGGTATCGAACATGAGTTCGGTGACGTTCTGTTCGAAGCTCAAATCGGGGCGGATCTGCTTGAGATAATACGGAGTGCCGCCAAACGTGGCGTAGTATCGCACTTTATCTTCGGTGGAGGCGAACTCCAGCATATGTGCGGCTTCAAAGGCGTTGAATGGTTTGAGGCGGATCTGCCCGGTTCGCCTGCCATACAGAGGACTTTTGTAGCCCAACACCTCGCTTTCCATGAAGCCTTCGTTGCTGCCGCATAACACCATCATGACGTTGGTGTCGTTGAAACCATGGTCGATGGCAATCTGCAGGGTGGAAGGCAGTGATTGCTCGCTCAGAGCCGCATAGGGGAATTCGTCGAAAACGAGGAGAATCCGTTCTCTTGGCTGTGCTTTGGCTTTTGCGATGACGTAATCGAACGCGTCGCCCCATGTCGAAAACTGCGGAGTGGCAGAGGGCTGATTGAAGAATGCGTTGATGACGCGAGAGAAGTCCCGTAGATTGTTGGTCGAGGTTTGCTGGCTTGCGGTGAAGTACAGGGTCCGTTTGTTCTTCGAGAATTCGTCCAACAAGGCCGTTTTCCCCACACGCCGGCGCCCGAGGATCACCATCATTTGGAAGTTGTCACGTTCCCATTGACGTCTCAATGCCCTTAACTCGTGTTCGCGTCCCACAAACATATTTAGACCTCCGTGCGTATAATACTCATAAGTATTATACGCACGGAGGTCTAATGAGGAGCCTGCGATTTTTCCCCAATGCCTGTGCCTCCGCATCTCCGCACCGAAATGCCCCTCAAAGAATCAGAGGCAAGCACGAGTCGCGAAAAGAAAAAGGCCGGGACTGTCCCCGGCCGAAAACCGAAATGAACAAACGAGAGAGCGTCGAAACGCCAATAGCCGCTCCGCCCGCGATCAGTATGATCCGGTGCCTCTGAGCACCGCCATCACCGTTTTGCACAGCAGGGCGATGTCTCCGGTGATGGACCACGTCTGGATATAGGAGACGTCCGCGAATTCGGATTGCTCCTTCGTGAGGTCGCTTCGTCCGGAGACCTGCCATGGTCCGGTGATGCCCGGCTTGACGAGCAGTCGGGTGGAATAGAGCGTCCCATAGCGGGCGACTTCCTCAGGCAGCGGCGGGCGCGGCCCGACCAGACTCATGTCGCCTTTGAGTACGTTGAAGAACTGCGGAAATTCGTCCAGCGAGGTTTTGCGAATGAACTTGCCGATCTTGGTGACGCGCGGATCCTCTTTGAGTTTGAAGATGAACCGGTTCTCCATGCCGTTCTCCTTGGCGAGCCGCGCCTTGATCTCGTCCGCGTCGGTGCGCATGGAGCGGAACTTGTACATGGTGAACGGTTTGCCGTAGATGCCGACGCGCTGCTGCGAATAGAACACGGGACCACCGTCTTCCTGCTTCACCTTGAACGCCACCCACAGCATGACCGGCGAGCTGACGATCAGCGCGATGGACGACATCACGATGTCGAATATGCGTTTGATGACGCGGGTGGTCTGCGAATACTGCGGCAGCCGGGCGGTGAGGACCGGCATGGTCGGGTCGTTGCGCAGATGCAGCAGGGATCCGCCGAGGTCCGCGACCGATGTGGTGAACGCCAGTTCGATACCCATGGATTCCACCGCAAGCGAGAGCGTGCGCATGGTTTCCGATTCGCGTGTCAGCACGTCGGCGATGAGCACAGTCGAAGCTCCGAGTCGTTTCGCCGTCTGCGGCAGATGCGAGTTCATGGCGAGCACGCGTAGTCGCGCCTCCGCCTCGTCCCGTGGTGTGAAAGGCACCGATACGAGATGCTGCGCCGCCGTGGGGCCTCCGTCATCTACGCTGTCCAGGGCGACTGGGCATACTGCGATGGGCTTGTATCCGATGCCGGTGCTTTTGCGTAGGCGTGTGATTGCCGCGTGGATCCCTTCGGGTGAGCCGACGAGGATGGTGGGATAGTTGTATTCGCCTTTTCTGCGGTTGCGATGCAACGCCATCCGCATGCACCAGCGTTCCACCAGGGTGAACAGTGTGGTCAGTACGGGCACGAGCACGTTCATCGACCGTGGGAAATCGATTTTGAACAGGTACGCCGCCGTGCACAGGATGATGAAGTAGACGAATCCCGCGCTGATGATCTTACTGTAGAGCGTGTAGCCCTCGCCCATAAGATGCCGCTCGTAGCAGTGCATCGCGGCGAGGCTCACGAGCCATGAGACGCATGTCAGCACCAGGAACACCACCAGATTGCTGACCGGGTAGTCGTGGTTGTGCAGAAGATAGTTGTAGTTCGCCCGATTGAACAGGAACATCATGGCCGATGCGATCAGCGGCATGATCGCATCGAGCACCACAAGCGTGGCGTTGTAGGCATATCGCCACTGCGGTACGGAATGATCCTTGATACGGGGTTCTTTGCTTTCGCCGGTCGGTTGCGGAATGCCTTCGGCGTCGACCGAAAAATATGAGCCATCGAAGAACGTGGCCGGCGCTGATTCGCGCGCATCGGCTGTTCTCCCGGTCTGACTGTGTGACGCCGCACCACGACCCGCCCCGTACTCTGACTGCGTCATCGGTTGTTAAGCATTCCTTCGTTTCGTCTGATTCCCTATATTCAAGATACAGAGTATACCCCCTTTATCGCGAAAGAGGTGTGTCGAATGCGAGAATAGTCGAGGGGAGCGATTTTCGTGCAGTAATTGGGCTTCTGCCAGTATGCGCAGATATGAAAGGGGGTTATGGATGTTTATGACAGAAAGGGGGCTTTATTTGAGTCTGCCTTGGCAAGTCTATAGAGCACGCTTCCGCCCGTATTCCCGCGAAGAATGAGGATGGGCTTTGTGGGAAAGGAGTGGTGCCCAAGGCGCGGAGGATATAACGAGTTTCGTTTGGCGTTTTAGTGACGTGATACTTCTTAATACCTGATAACGCCGTGGAAGAGGAAATATAAATCTATAGAGGAAAGATGAAATACGGAAAGTGGTTTTTATTTCCCTACGAAGTCGTATTTCTTTCCTCTCATATCTTTTATTGTTCTGGGGTTCGCCCATCGACTCGATGATGTGAGAGGGGAATGATGGTCTGATTGGTGGATCGGGCCACCATCCGATTGCCGCTTGAGTAGTGGCAAATGGTGGTGGGCCATGCGAAGCGCGTGGCCCACCACCGTTGGGGATGATTATTCGCTGACTTTGCGGCGTCCGCGGCGCTTGGTGACGCTGGTTTCGGCGTCGGCGACGTTGAAGACGATGGCCTTGCTGTCGGGCATGTTCACGCCGTTGATCACGCGCTGGTCGATCTCGTCGTCGCTGGGGTTGCTCAGCGTGAAGAACTTCGTGACCGCTTCGAGCACGGCAGGCGTTTTGATGCTCACGGAGCCGGCCTGCTTGCCGTCGCCCTTGCTGAATTTGATGGCGTTGGCGTCTTTGGCGGTGCATGCCTGGACGGCGATCTGCTGTTCCTTCTCGTTGACCAGCACGCGAACGTACGTGGGGTATCCGAGCTCGACGGCAGTGGCCTTGTTGAAACGGATCACGGAATCCGTGACGGTCATCGTCGATTTGCCGGTGGGAACAACGAGTTCCACGGCCTTAAATCCCTGCAATGCTTTCATGTAAATACCTCCATATTATCGGCGTCTACAACATGATAGCCCATAACAATAACTCTGATTAAATCCGCAGGTATATTTCAGCTAATTCGAACTATTAATATCTGGATAAAGTAGTGGTTATTCTCCTGTCTGAAACCCGATCTCAAAGTCGTCTGGTTGATGCTGTATCTGTCCGGTTATCTGACACAGAATATGAAAACCCGAGTCGTATCATCATCGGTCACACGGAACGTATGTTCCGTTGAATCCAGCCGCCTAGGAGCAGTTGGGACAAGGCTGGATTCGAATACACGGAAAGGTATGATAAGCCCCTCGGTCCCAGAGTCCGATGGGGAGCTGCAATTGGGCGATCTATTTACTCTCACTCTCACTAGTAATTCGCTACAGACTGTCAATCTTGACTTGTCCAGCGGCATCATGTCGGTGCGCCGCAATTTGGATGCGGGATTGAAGGTGTGTGGCGAGTGATGTGGTCGACAGTCATGAGCCGGACGATAATCGGTGAAGGTTACTATATTAGAAGCAAGCCAACCCCGCTGGGGAATGGAAGTGAGAGCCGGACGCCCTGAGTATCTTAGGGGCCGGCTCTCGCGCTACCTGCGATTATGAGGTTAAGTGACAAATCGCGGTTTTCATTGTTTGGCGACTGAAATCGTATCCGAGACGAGCCATGTTCCCTCCCGAAGGCCCAAGCCAGAAAGTGCGCGGGAAACCGGGCGTTATCCGTCGGATCCATGGGTATTTCGTCTGATGTTTTGCAGATGTTCCCCGACTGGGTGCAGTATTTCCTGTCCTCCGGCACCGCCGTGGGCGCGCTGACCGCGGTTGTGCTGAATCTGTTGCTTCCCAAGCCCAAGCAGCAGGAAGAGACCGAGGAATCGGATATGGTTGCTTCTGTTGGTGCGAAGACGTTTTCGCCGGCGTCATCGGGCGTCGCATCTATGCCCGTGGCCGGCGTCGTCGCTAAGGAGGCCCTGTGATGTTCGCTTACAAAGGCGATGTTCTGCACACGCCCACTCCGGATCGCTTCGAAGTGTTCGAAGACGGATACGTGGTGGTCGATGACGAGGGCACGGTCATCGATGTCGTCAGCTCCCTGCCGAAAGCGTATGCCGATGCCGATCTCACAATCGTGGACCGCAGCGGCTGCCTGATCATTCCCGGTTTCAACGACCTGCACGTCCACGCACCCCAATACCCGCTTGCCGGTCTTGGCTTTGACTATGAGCTGCTTGACTGGCTGGAGAAATACACGTTCCCCGCCGAGTCCAAGTATGCGGACCTGGCTATGGCCGACCATTGGTATCGCAGGTTCATCACCGCGATGTGGAGTGCGGGCACGTTGCGATTCAGCGCTTTCGCCACGCTCCATAACGAATCCACGCTGCGCCTTATGGAACTGTGCCAGCAGTCCGGATTGAAACCCGTGGTCGGTAAGGTGAACATGGACCGTAACGCGCCCGACTACCTTGTCGAAAGCACGCAGGCGAGTCTCGCCGGCACTGAGGAGTTGATCAGAAAGTCACGCGAGACCACGCCGGACGTGGGCTTCATCGTCACGCCGCGTTTCGTCCCCTCCACTACGGAGGCGCTGATGGAAGGGCTGGGGGAGCTTGTGGAGCGGTATCGTCTGCCGGTGCAGTCCCATTTGGATGAGAGCCGCGACGAGATCGCGTGGGTGCGTGAGCTCCATCCGGATGTGCCGTCATATGCCGAGGTGTACGAACGGTATGGTCTGATGCCGCGGAACCGCACGATTATGGCGCATTGCGTGTGGTTGACCGATCGTGAGCGTGACGTGCTTCGGGAGCGTGAGGTGTGGCTTACGCATTGCGCGCAGTCCAATCTTGACTTGTCCAGCGGGATCATGCCGGTGCGCCGCAACCTGGACGCGGGGTTGAAGGTGTGTGTGGCGAGCGATGTGGCCGGCAGTCATGAGCCGGATATGAATCGGCATATCGTCATGTCGGTCGAAGCGTCCAAAGCGAAGACGTTCGAGGCCGGTTGTGAGCGGGACAGACCGTTGCGTTTGTCTGAAGCGTTCCATATGGCCACCAAGGTGCCGGGCTCGTTCTTCGGCAAGGTCGGATCGTTTGAGCCGGGGTATGAGTTCGACGCGTTGGTGGTGCGCGAGGATGAGAGCCCGTTGGACCTCTCGCCCCAGGAGCGTTTGGAACGTTTCATCTACACCGGTGACGATCGCGACATCAAGGAGCGCTACGTCAGTGGCCGCCTGATTCCCCAACCGTTTGAAGATGAGAGGTAGGGAGCTGCAGGTGATCTTCAAATGTATGCCCCCAGGTTTTTAGATTGCTTTAGATTACATTAGATTTATTTAGATTATGATAGATTAGTTTAGAAAGCCTTGATGTGATGGAGGTGGGGTAGTGGTTGCTCTCGATGCTCTGAATCCTTTCATGCCTGGAGCTGGTATGCGCCCTCCCGAACTGGTGGGGCGTGATGCCGACATTGAAAGCATCGGTCGAATAATCGCCCGCACGAAACTGAAGTTGATGAACCAAGGGGTTATTTTCAGTGGACTTCGGGGCATGGGGAAAACGGTGCTGTTGCTTTCTCTGCAGGATCTCGCCGCGAGACAGGGAATGGTCACAGCTCGAATGGAAGCGACTGGGAACGCGGAAACCGATTACGACGAGCTTTTTAACGAAATCGCTCTTGCCGCGGTCAACGTGAGATCGATGGCGCTGCGCGAGAAGCTGTCGGAGGTGATGTCGAGGATTGATTCGGTAGAGTTCAGCTTCCTCGGTATCGGTGCCAACGTGAGGCTCTCGGATGAAGAGAGGATTCGTACGAATCCCTTCCGGTTGGAGGCCATCGTCAGGAGACTCTCGGAAGAACTGGCCAAGGAGAACTCGGGACTGTTCCTATTTATCGACGAACTGCAGGAGATGGCTAGCAAGCCCCTTGGTGCCCTCGTTGCGTTACAGCATAAAATGGGGCAGGACGGGCTTCCTTTCTACATCATCGGTGCTGGCCTTCCCAACTTGCCGGGAACATTGACGAAGTCTCGCTCATACGCGGAACGGCTGTTCTCCTACAAGCGTATCGGGCAGCTGTCGGATGAGGACACGGCGGATGGCTTCCAAAAACCCGCGCAGAGGATGGGTCGCCCGTTCGATGACGAGGCAATCAGCAGACTCGTCGAGATTTCACATGGCTACCCGTATTTCATTCAGGCGTATGGAAGGGCCGCATGGGATGCGTCCGTTTCTAATCCCACAGGTTTGCAAGCTGTGCTTGAGGGCGAGCCAATCGCCAGGGCGGAACTTGATGAAGGGCTCTATACATCGAGATGGCAACGAGCTAAGGAGTCTGGTAGGAGATATCTGGCTGCGATGGCGAGAATCAGTGAGGATGATCCGTGTGATTCGGCGCGGGTGGCCGAAGCGATGGGCAAGAAACCCAAAGAGGTATCCATGGTGCGTGAATCGTTGATACAACTTGGGCTGATATATCAGCCGGAACATGGGAAAGTCGCATATACCATTCCTGGTATGGGTGAATACATCCTCCGTGCGGTCCCAGCAACTCAACAGACCTATGACGGTCGCTGGTGAGTTTGTTGATAGGCTGAGCCATATTGCAAACAATCTGTATGTGTTCGGTATTTCAAACATAATCGCATATGTTCGATTATTCTAACACTTGTTCCATGGTTCGGGTTGACTCAGTGCTCTAGGTGCATCTTTCGCTGCGAAGGACATGCGCTTGTTGCTGTTGATGCCTATACTCTTTGCCTAGTTCATATCTTTTCATATCTTTGTTTATCTTTTCATATCTTTGTTTATGTTTTTCTATCTTTTCATATCTCTGGCTGCGAAGATCGCTACGCCGGCGGCAGTCTGATCCTCAACCATTTGAAGATGGGAGATAGGAGGTGGACGTTCTTCTTGGAGATTCTTCCTGTGCTGCCAGTCCTTATCCTGGGATTCTCGAACAACGGCAACGTCCAGTGGCTAACGGTTGGTTCAAGGTATACGATATGGCAAAAGGCTTCGACGGGGAGGGCTTATGCAAGAGGTACAGTGCAGGTGCGCTAGAGGTGTGCCTGTTCATTATGACTGGTTTGGTGAAGACATTTCTCGCGAGGAAGGCGAGACGCTTCCGCGCGCGATCGCACGTTGGTTCGCTGAGAAAGCCGCGAACGAGGAGCTTCGCTGGGGGAATCTTTCGTCAACACGTTTTGAAAAATGCAAGTATCAGACTGAGGCCTATGTGGAAGAGGCGATTGAACGAGTGTCGGCGGGTAAAGCGCGTCCTGGTACGGAAGTCGTGGCGGTCGCTCGCGCACGGCAACAGGGGTGTCCGCTTTTTGAACTTCGTTGGCATCGTGATGTGCGGCAGTTGAATGGGGTGAAGAAAGAGCAGATTCGCCAATACGAGTCGGAGCCAGAAGAATTATCCGACTGTGTGTTCGGGCTTCATATGCATTTGAAAGACGTGCGAAGCGGCGATGATGCGGCGATTAATGCCGCTCAGAATGAGCATATTGATCGTGCGATTGCTATACATCAGCGACGGAGTCTTGACGGATGGGCTCGCCAGACTTGATTTATATAACTATTAGTTATATATTGTCTAGACTGTTTCTAAAGGTGGGTGATTGACGTGGTCGACAGCAGCCTATATGACTATCGAGAGCTTGCCTATGACTTGTATAAAGCAGGCAATGATCTTTTGGAAGAACTCGTCGCCATGAGGAAACGTCGTGGCATGACGCAAGCGCAGCTTGCGGAGGAAATGAACGTTTCGCAGGCATATGTTTCACAGATTGAGAACGGGAAAACCAAACTTGTTTCACTGCTTACCGATTATGCTTTGGAAGTCGGGGCGCGTCTTGAATACAAGATTGAACCTGCTGAGAACAAGCCGGAGGGGCTTCGTCAGTACTCTCGCAAAGAATTCGTCATTCCGGGCACCGCTGTAATTGAGTCAGACACCTGGTCCATGGGGCCGGCCTGGGGGACTGTGCGCTGGGAGACGAAAGCGCCGGGATCCATAGTGGGAATTCTCTCATCTGGTGATGGGGATAACAGCGGTGTCTCTATGGCTGTTGTCACAGGCGTTGGGGATGCGGATGGCGAGAAACTTGATGACGGTGATTTCTCCATTGATTCTTGTCATCCTGCGCAAGAAACGGCTGGTCAATGATGCAAGTGCAACGAATCGTCCTTATGCGAGAAACCAGTGATAGAGATATTGCGGTAGAACTATCTGATAAAACGTTATCTCCGCGTATCTCTATTGCTTTTGAGCTTGATGCCGTTGCCGACAAGCCGTGGCCTTTTGAATTCGTGATGACCTCGGAAGTGCAGACGTCGTCTCAGACGGATTCGTCGAATGACGATTTGGTTCCTTTTTTCACATCAGAACATAGATATGCTGTTGCATTTGACCGGAATGATGCAGCTGAAATCAATGCGTCGGAAGCGGCTGTGGTGATATGGCCATACATCAGGCATGATTTGCTTGAGAGGTTACGGAAGCATGAAATTCCGCCGCTGCAGATTCCTTTACGATTTGTCTCCAGTGATTCGGAACTTGAATCAGCATGATTGGCGTCTCCGCCAAGGCAGCATGGACCTGCGCTCGCAGAGGCCCGTGTACGTATTGAAAAACCCATAGCCCCTTATCGGGCACAACCTACGTTACCTCACGCAGATGGTCCGCATGCCACTACCTCGGCATGAACATGTTCGCTTCAGATCGTTGTACGTAAACCATTCGGGCGCTATCTGCCACTTTCTTCTGTTCCATGATGCTTCCTTGCAGTACAATAAACCCCGCCAGTCCCGGAGGACGGCGGGGAGCTACAAGCGCCTAGCTTACTCACCTCCATGTTTTACTGTCAATTTGAGTGGCTTTGTGTTGGGCTCGACGCGCTGGTGGTGTAGGAAGATGAGAACCCGTTGGCTCTCTTTCCAGAAGCGCTTGGAACGCTTCCTCTGCACTGGTGATGATCACGACGGCAGGAGCGTTGCATCATCGGCCGCTTGATCTCTCAACTGTTTAAGGACGAGCGATAGGGGAGTGGGTGTTTTCTTGGAGACTGAGTTCTTTGTCAGTCTCCAAGAAAACACCCACAGCCTCTGATTAACGCAACGATTCCAGCCTGCGCAAGCCATAACGAAGCGCGCGAAGTCTGAAGGCGGGGTTCTTGGCATGCAACAGGCAACTCTTCCATGTGCTGTCGCAGGCGGTTTTCATGGTCATGAATTCTTCGGTGAATTCGTTGCGTACGGTTGCGTCGGCGGCCAGATACTTCTGCATCATACCTGTATATGAAATGAATTCGAATACGTTAAGAGGATGCGCAAAGCTTTCGTCTTTGGTCCATTCGCGTACATATTGAACCTGCTTGAGTATTTCGAGATCTCTTTCCCTAAAGCCTTGCCCATGTTGGGTCAATGAATCTCGCCGAATGCGGTAATAGTAGATCGGTTTGTCGGTGAAGGCCACGCCTCGTTCCGCGTTGTATAAAGCGCGATAGCTGAATACGCCGTCTTCTCCATATGACATGTCTTCTGGGTTCCAAACGTCTTCGAGCACTTCCCTGCGAAATAATTTGCCCCATGGATACCCGTACAACGTGTGGAGATTCAGGTGTTCTGTCACCGCTTGGTTATGCGAGTATCGCCCTTTGAAGAAGCGAAAACGTTTTTGCCGGATATCCCCATCGCGATCGGTCCAATACCCGCAATATGCAATATCAGTTTGTGAATCCGTGAGGAGATTCAGGCTGTCTTGCAATGCGCAAGGCGCTAAGTAGTCGTCGCTGTCCGCCAGCATAAGATAATCGCCTTGGGCTTCTTGTAGCCCACGGTTGCGCGCTTTGGCCACACCCATGTTGGTGGATTGTTCTAAGACGCGAATTCTTTGATCTTCTCGGGCATAGTGCTGGCAAATCTCTACGGATGCGTCAGTGGGTTTATCTGTAACTAGAAGTAATTCAAAATCAGAATATGTCTGGTTGGTTATACTCGATATGAACTGATCAAGATAAGGAGCGACATTATAGACAGGCGCAACAATGGAAATCGTCATTATTACCTTAGTTCGTATGATTTGATTACAGTTGAATACTTTCTAAGAAGATATTTATTGACCAGTTTGTCGTGTTGGTATTCGCAGAATAAAGAAAATGCTGTCGGGCGGCGATGCGACAAAAAAACCAATGTATTGAATATAGGTATTCTAATTCCCCATTTCTTTACTCGAGAAATTTTAAAGTTATTCTTTAGTGCAGAAAAAAATTTGCGACAATAGTATATGAACCTATTCAATTCCTTGCTCCTTTAAAAGATGGCCATATAGTGTAAGATTTCCATGGATGGCTTCTGGAAAATCCTGCTTATAAGTCAATTTAAAACATCCGTCATTTTTCTCGAGCTTTTCTCGAGTGTCTGAGCTAAAAATTGTTCCCAGTCTTCGTTCGAAATAATCTACAGGGAGCGTCATCCTGGGACATTTATTAAATGCCTCGTGAATGGATTTGTTGGTGTTGTATCCTAGATACATGATGTTATCGGTGATCAGATATGCAATCAGATCATCCTCATGCATCCAGTAATCAATCCAAAAATCAGTCAGTAATCCAAAGAGCGGGAAGTTGCGCTGCCCTCCGATGAATGACATAAGCCACCGATTGGTTATACGTTTTGAATCTGGTGCTTCTCTCGCGAAAGTGAATAGCTCTTTCTCAAACCAATCTTGTTGCAAAGGTTTGTTGAAGTACATGGATGCGTCACTCCATATGCCACCATGGTTACGAAGTAGCGAAAACCTCAGAAGGTCAGAATAATGCGCTGCGGGGATAATGCCTTTGCGGTATTTATCGACAATCTTCCCGGGCCAATCGATATAGTCGTCCAAGTTTTTGTCAGTTATGGAAATAACCTGTGCCGAACACGCATCTGCTGCGTGCAGCAGACTTGAATGGCACATTCTTATTATTTTTGGAGCTTTGTCAAAGCCTTGCCACCAGGCTGTATAAACGCTGTTCATTATCGACTCCTCATTGTTTTTAGCGTGCCGGCAACCACCCGTAATAGTAGATACCGTTTGGTGACGGCTTCATAAATTGCTGCGGTAGAAACGAACGTCAAAATTCCTATACAAATTTCCGCCAGTACTTGAAATCCGGCATCGATTGAAAATACGGAAGCAAATAATCTGACATCCAACAACATAAACGCGCCGCAACATAGGTATGGCAATGTTCCCAACAGCGGGCTGATGACTGGTACTTCACCACGAATAAAAAGCGTCTGAGCGATGCTCATCACGGCCTCGGCGCAGATGGTGGAGGTGACCGCGCCCAAGGCTCCGAATCTTGGCACTAAGAGAATGCAGAATATCGATAGAGAACCGACGCCGATTAGGAAAGCCGCCATGTACTGGTTATCCTTTCCAGTGGGCAGTAGGTACTGGTTGCGGATTACTTCGCCCACGGTCCAGAATGGAATACTGATGGCGAAGCCGGTCATCAATGGCGCACAGAAAGCGAAGTCTTGCCCCCAGAACCATGGCGCGAATTCCGGCGCGACGGCAGAGATGCCGAACGCGACGGCGTAGGACATAGCCATACACGCTGTGAATGATTCGATAAATTTGCTCCGCACTTGCTGGTGCTTGCCTTCTGCATGCATTCTGGCGATATTGGGGCACATCACGGTCCCAAGTGAGGCAATGATGGTCTTAGGCGTTGTCGCTTTGGACGATAATTCCATATATCCGACATCAGATTTGCTGAACAACGAGCCGACCATGAGTTTGCCGATATTGTTGTAAACGCCTTCCGCCACCACGGGTACCATCAATTTAAACATGCCTCGATAATGCCTCAGACAGTTAGAAACCGATGGCTTGACAAAGGAAACATAGTGTCGTCCATACCATAAAGCAATAGATCGCGCAGTTAGGCTGGAAAAACACATGATGACGATATATAACAACAAGTCCGACGGCTGTTGGACAAGTATCACGATCAATATGAAAGTAACGATTTTTACCGTTGTGTCGCGGGCTACTAGTGGCCGCATATTCTCCATGCCGACGAAGAGAAAAGCGTTATCAATCATGTTGCCCACAATCGATAGCCCTTGTATCATGAAAATCCACGGATGGTTTCCCCATAGTAAAGGCGCAATCATATAATATGCCGTTATCACAATGGCGGCGTTCACCACATGTGTAGCGAAGATGTCCGAGAATGTCTGATTTAACAAATCTTGACTGGTTTTCGCCTTGGCGATCTCACGCATCCCATACCGATACAAACCCAGCTCGGCGACCATAACGAACAGGGAGACAATGGCATAGCTGTACGAATATGCGCCTAGGCCTTCCGCACCTAGCCGTCGAGACAGCAACGGCGATGTTATGAGAGGCAGCAGCAGCTCTAGAAGCTTATATGCTGATGCATAAAGAAAATTTTTCTTAATACTTGCCAATATTCCTGGCTCCTGCAGTAAGGGTAGGGCTGTAATCTCGTTGTCTTAGAGCTTGCTCGGAGGGGTATGAAGAAAGCAGCAAACAGTTCATCCACATCCATAGAGGCGCAATATCCAAATCCGGCACTGCGATGAACATGCATGCGAAAGCGCACAATACGGCAATTCGAAGAGCGAAATTAATTATTCCTATTTTTGCTATACTTCTTCGCATTAATAATGGAAGACATACTGCAGTTATTAGTAAAACAATAGCTGTCATACCAATGATTCCTTGCTCTGACAATACTGTCAAATAAAAAGAGCTGGCACGTGATTTTTTATATCCAACTCCAAAAAAAGGAGATGATTCAAACATGCGTAGCGCAGCCGCATTCCACCCATTTCTCGCAGCAGCAGATCCAGAACTGCTTTTATTGAAGATCACTTCATTAAGGGACTCAGTGAAGAAACTGAACATGAGAAGCGCAGTTACGAGACCAATAGCGATTAGATAAGCTTTGCGCTTTATTCCAGGAGCCGCGATTACGAATAGAACTCCACCGATTGCTAAAGCTCCATAAGCTGTCGATGAGAAAGTCAGAAGAATTTCTATCAAAATAACTGAAATTAACAGTTTTTTATATCGGAAAGACTTTTGAATACAGAGGAGGAAATAGAATGCGCCGACGATGAAACAGGCGTAATACGAGGGCTCCTGATATGTTGACAGAATTCTGAAGTAGCCTGTCCGATAGTAATAGGTCACCTCGCCGTGGTCATTATAAAACAACTCATTAACTAGAGTCAGATGGGGGAGAAGCCCTGACGTGATTGCTAACTGCAATACTCCGACCGCAAGAAGGAATACTGTGATATAGAGAATCATCTTGAAAACAAATTGGTTGTCCA
Organism: Bifidobacterium eulemuris; assembly: GCF_014898155.1. NCBI lineage: Bacteria > Bacillati > Actinomycetota > Actinomycetes > Bifidobacteriales > Bifidobacteriaceae > Bifidobacterium > Bifidobacterium eulemuris. The sequence continues at coordinate 2,308,399 of NZ_CP062938.1, forward strand.
CAAGACTGGACACTGAGCTCATGGCCCACGCGCATGCTATATAGACGCAAAGCTGCACGATACGCAGTTTGTAGGATAACGGTTGGGCTGCTACGGAAGCTTCGTTGGCGTACAGGGAAAGAAAAACAGCAAGCAGTACCACTATGGTGCCGATACGGACAGTTCTCATTGCACGTCTTGGATACCACCTGCCAAGCCGCAGGATGAGAACTCGTATCACGAACAGAGCTGAGGTGATGATCTGCGGGCCGATACCGGTTCCAGCGAATGTAATGACGTTATTGCACTGAAAAACCGATCCCAGTATCGTCATAACTATCAGGGGACGTATGTCTTTCAAGCAGAAAGCAAAGATGACAATCGCAAGCCATATCATGCCGAATATTGTCATCGTCTTATAACTCCTGCCTGTTGTTGCCGTTTTCGGTCAACCGGTAAGCTTCTTCAAGGATTCGTTTGGTTTTCGAGATGTCGTATTCGCTGAAAGCATGTGTTTGAATACGTCTCTTTGTTTGCATCTTCAAAAGCTTGTCCACCTTGTCCGCCCATTCCAATGCGGAATGCGCCGGATCTTCGAATTGGCAATTCTCGGAGCACTTCACAGCCTCAGGAGCTTTCGAAGAAATCAACGCAGGCAAACCAGTAGCCTGAGCCTCAATAATGACAGTGCCGAAACCTTCCCATGACGAAGGAAACACGAAGCAGTCCATAGCTTGCAGCCAACGCGGTATATCGTTGCGTATTCCAAGGAAGAAAACGCAACCGCTTAGCCCGAGGCGCTCCGCCTTGGCCTGGACGGCAGCGCGTTTCTCTCCAATGCCAATGAAGACAAGCGCGGCATCACGATTATGCTGATTGCGATAGGTCTGAAACACATCCAACACGAACGTCTGATTCTTCTGATTGTTGAAGTTGCCGATATGTCCCATCAACATAGTGTGATCTTGAATGCCCAACTGACTGCGGCATTCCACTCGGGTTGCCTGATCAAATCGGTACAGGCTGAGATTCAAAGCATTCGGCAGCACAGTGAAACCATCTTGACCAAACAGCCATTCCCCGGCCTGCTGAGAGCAGGCGAAAGCTTTAGTGTATGACGCTCGGAACACCGGGCCCAGGACCTTATGCAACCGCATGTGTCCACTGAGCGAATTATGACAATGGGCAATGCGCGTGGAAATCCGACACATTGCACCGCATAAGAGCTCCAATGCCATCGTGGCGCTGTTGCCATGAACATGAAGCACGTCATAGGCATTGCGGCGCATCAGCAGCCGAAGCTTGAACAGGTATGATGTAGTCGCTGCTTTACGGTCCGGGAATTCAATCAGATTGCAACCGATATCTCGAAATTGCTGCAACATATTCTCGTCGCGAACCCCGGTTACAACGATGTCGACACTGGTTTGAGGGAAATCGCTGATGACTTCCCGCAAATAACTCAACATATGCGTGGTGATACCACCGACACCCATACCGGCAGTGTTGATAATGAGAATTCGAGTCATTCCGCCACCCCACGAAGCTCCAGTTCCGGAGCGGACCACACCTCAACTGGAGCCTTCAACCCGTCAAGAGTTCCTTTGACGATGGAGTGTAGAACACGTCTTTTATGTTGCGCTCTCAATATGCTCGGTAATGAATAATTAATGATGAAGCCCAGATAACCTCTGCAGTTAAAACTGTTGTATCCGACCTGCCCATAGTGTCGTAGTTTGCGATTCGCGTAGATGATGTTGCGGTGCACGTAGTAAACGCGGAGTGAGTTTACCTGCTTGCTGTATGAGAACTTTGCGAGATTCTTTATATGAGTGATTTTGGATAGTTCCAGCCAAAAACGCTGCTGTGATATTGGTTTCGGAGTGATTGTTCCAAATTCCTGATCAAGCACCCAACGATTCAACCGAAGGATTTTGAATCCTGAAGTAGTCATACGTTTACAGAATTCGTTATCGACAAGATCGATGAACATCCATTCGTCAAATTGTCCAATCATCTTCCAGGCTTTGATTGAAGTGCAGCTTGCTGAAGTGATGGCCTTAGAAACGTATTCTCTGTCTGGTGATTGAACGGGTTGGCTATTGTATATCCGCCGTTTATCAATGACCTGAGGACATATAATCCCTATGTTCTCTTGAGAGGAGTTGATTTCATCAGAAAAAGCCTCGACCAGACCTTTGGGCACTACAGAATCTTGATCGAGTGTGACGACCCAATCAAATCCATCTTGATCGGCACGGTGCATAATGGCATTCAATGCGTGGGCTATACCAAGATTACGATGATTTGATATCACCACCACGTCACTTGGCATATCAAGTGGGGTAGGGACAGTGGAATTGTCATAGATGTACAACGTTTCGACTTGCTCTGCAATATGACGTAATCCCATCTGTACCCGTGCTATTTCTTGTGGATTGAAAAGCACAACTCCTGCAGCAATTCTTATCATTGAGAATCACCTAGCTCCATCATTTCCTTGCGTTGACACTTCTGCATTGTGCTTTCGGCGACGTCTTAACATGAGGTAAGGGATTATCTTTGGATAAATGAACATGATGATGGCACGTATTTTATTTTGTGTCGATACTGGTACGCTCAGAGAGTGGAGTGCGTATTTTCTGGTAACAGATAATGTCTTTTCATACATATCTCGATATTTGCATTCGGAATGCGATAATATAATCAAATCATATGCATCCGTATGTGTTCTCCAATAGGTATATAAAAATGCTCTCATTATCTTTTTGTTTTCTAGAGACAAATTCTCTCGAATTACATTGATTGCATGAAGCCCGTTCTCCCATTTTTGAGCATCAAACTTTGTTGTAACGCTATTAGGATTGTCTTTTCTGTAGTAATAGACAGTATGGCTTCCGACTGCGATTTTTTCGGCTTTTTGCATAACCAGACAGTTGAAATTAAAACCTTCGCCGATAATTAAATCCTCAAAGAAACGTATTTTGTTCGCATCGAGAAAATCTTTGCGGAAAATCTTGGAATAGACACCTATGGGAAAGCGATAGCAGAGCATCGCTATAGTTGCCTGTTCTGGTGTATACAATAAGTTTTTGCCCGTTGCCTGATTTCCTTTTTTCCATGGGGTTATCACATCAAGTGTCACTGCAGTCGGTGCGTTGAAAGTTTGAGCCAAGCCAAGAAGGTATTCAACATAATCAGAAGCCACGTAATCGTCGCCATCAATGAAGCAAATCCATTGACCGAGAGCTGCTTCAATGCCGGTATTACGTGCTGCACTTACTCCATGGTTTCCTTTATGAATCACCCGTACTCTTGCATCTTGTTCTGCTAGCTCATCGCATTTCTGTCCGGAACCATCTGAAGAACCGTCATCCACAAGAATGATTTCGATATTGCCGTATGTTTGGGCACAGGCCGAAGTTACACAGTGTTCAATATAATTGACAACATTGAACACTGGAATGATTATTGAAACTTTATCGTACTTCATGTTTTTCCCAACGTTCACAAGGAGCGTATCTTTTTAGCGGGCACCCCCCCCCATAGCTCATTTTCGGGTATGTTAGAAGCGACAACAGCGCCTGCGGCGATGATTGATCCGCTACCTATAGTGACTCCAGGGAGTAAAATACTTCTTGTTCCGACCCAACATCCGTCACCGATTACGATATCCTTATTAAAGACTTTTCCTGCACGGCAGTTCGGTGTGCCTATTTCGTGGGTGCTTCCACAAAACACTACTTCGGGAGCTATCTTGCTGTTTTGCCCTATGATAACTTTGCAGGGAAAACGTACACTTGAATATAAGGCGCAATTATTCCCCAAGAAACTACCAGTTTCCATCTGCAGGTCAGACACATAAAAACGGATTCCAGAACGTATTAATGCTGTGCTATCAATGTCATATCCACTTTTGTTAAGAAGAATGACTCTTAGCCATGAGGGCATATGAGCCGCTTGAAGCATACGTAAGACTCGTTTAAAGAATCTAATCATTTCGAGTTCTTTCTAAACCGTGTGTAAAGCAATTTCTTTTGAGAGGTATCTGAAAGTATGTTGGCGTTGCTCGGCGATGATGGCATCTGTTGCGTCGAAGTCGATGTGCTGTTCCAGCAGCTGCTTGACATTGGCGATGTCGTAGGTTGCGCGTGAGGACAGGTTGAGACGCCTTAGCAAATCGGTCAGCTTTTCTTCGTTTCCGTAGCCGGTTCCCACGCTTTTGCGTACCAAGGTCGCGAATGGGCGATGCGTGATGACGGAGAAGATCGTGCCATGGAACGTGTCGGTGATGACGGCTTCGGCGTTCTTGAAATACGCCAGCACTTCGAATGGCGAGCAGTCGATGAAACGGTCGGCGCAAGGCTGCGCCCCGCCGATCGCGTAGACTTTCAGACCGCGTTGTTTCGCGTATTCCGCGATCCATCGTCCTTCCGCCTCGGTGATGCGGTTGGAGTAGGCATAGAGAATCAGATACTTCTCGTCGGTGCGCAGATTCGGGATGCGGTCGCACTTGCCCATGTAATCGTAGGCCAGTACCGGGTCGAGATGATATTCAGGCGTCGAGCCGGTCAACGCATTGACGATTGCTCCGGAATTGGCGTCCCGTACGGACACGGCATCGATTGCGCGCAGATAGTTGGCGATCTCTTCCGTTTTACCGTACTGGTCCAGCTTCTCCAATGTGGTGTTGCCGAAGGACGCGGCGTAAGTGATGACACGCTTCGCTTGGCTGTCTGCGCCGAATAGTTCTGGCGAGAATCCGACGTTCGTGTTCTTCTGGATGCAGTTGAACACCTCGTCGCTGCCGATGACCAGACAGTCGAGTTGCGGATTGTAATTCGGTCGTTCGGTCACTCCCAACAGCGGCATGTAGCGTTGCGCGAAGTTCTTCTTGTGCCGAATGAACGCAAGCCTCTGAGACAGCGGCGCCTTGCCGCCTAAAGCAGCCAATCCCTTCTTCGCTGTACGTGCTAGACGTCCGTCGCTTTCCGAAGCGTCTCGAATCACTGGCGGGCAGACGTGGTAATCCACGAACTGCACGTCGTGACCGAGTTCCTCCAGCATCGTCCGCAACGCGTACGCCTGCAGGAACGAACCGTAATTCGCGATCCTCTGCATCGACATGATTCCTACATTCGCCACAGGCTAGGCCTCCTTTGCGGGGAGCAGGTCGGTGACCAGGGACTCGAAATGCTGGCAGAATTCGTCGTTGTGGGAGAGCCCCTCGGTTGACATGTCAGCCACCAGATGGCCGTAATTTTGGATGGCGTCGGCGAGTTCGTTCTTGTCATTAGCGATGATGATGTTGTCGAATCGTTGGGCGACGTCATGTGTGAAATCGACCTGGTGGTCGTTGACGTGCTCGCCGTATTCCACCCGACGGGGCGCGACGATCGGGATTTTGCCGATTCGCAACGGCGCGAGGAAACTGGACGGACCCCCGTGGGTGATGACGATCCTCGCATCACGAACGCGCTGCTGCATCTCCTGATACGGCAGCAGCTTCGCCCACTCGCAATGCCGGGGCGTGTAGGTGCTGAATCCGGTCTGGATGAACACCTGCTCGTCCGACGCGATGACGCCATCGCCCTTCAACTCGTCCACGGCCCGGACCAGACGGTCGAAGGGCTGCTCATGAGTGCCAACGGTTACGAATATCATCTGCTCGCCCCGCCTTTAGAAGATGCTTCCCAGACAAACCGCCTTGGGATACACGCGCCGCATCTCATCCCACTGCACCACGAAACGATCCGTGACAGGAGTGACCATCCGCCCGGTCATCGTGGGTTTGTCGATGCGGTCGAACACCTCGATGTAGACGGTCTTCGCGCCGAAGAGCTTGCCCAGCCAGAAGAACGGGACGGCGACCGCCGCGCCGGACGAAACGATGAGATCCGGCTTTTCTTTACGAAGCACCCGCCAGGCGACCCCGATATTGCGGACCAGGTTCCTCAGATTGCGGTTCGTCGGATAATGGCACGGATAGACCCGCTCGTCCCGCAGCAGGCTGCGCGCGTCCTCCTTGTCGAAGGTGACCCAGAAACGATCCTTGTCACGCCAGAACGGTTGAAGCATGTAAAGATGCGCCAGATGCCCGCCGCTGGACCCCACCAGACACACCTTCACCGAACGACCCCGCGCAAGAAACCCACAACGACACTTCCGACATAACGGCCGTTATCGGGAGAGTTTTATGGGTACCGCGTCAGGGGCTCAAAAGTGCGCTTAGTGCGATATCGAACGAGAAGAATGAGCGATTTTAGAGAGAGGACTTTGTGAGACCCGCTTTGCGAGATTCACACCCCCCTAGTAGGGGTTAATTAGGGGGATTTTACGGCGAGTTCTCGTCACAATCCCCCCGTAAAATTCCTCTTAGTGCAATGTTGGGAAAGCTGTTACGAGAGGGAATCATGGCTGCATGGCATGTATCGCAGACGAATACTGAAGGGGGTGGCAGCCCCTCGATGACGATTGCGCAGCAGATGATGACGGGGAACGTCATGAACCAGCCTCTGAAGATGGACGATCAGACCGAAGAGGGGCTGACGCTGCTGGATCTCGCGCGCATGCTGCGCAAGCATATCGCCACGGCCATCGTCGTGTTCGTTATCGTGGTGGTGGGCGTGTGCGCGTACACGTTCCTCGCCCCCAAGCAATACACCGCCGAAGCGCAGATGTTCGCCACATATTCGGCCGACACCGGCGACGACAGCATCACCACAGTGAACACCGCAGGCTCCTACATCAGTGGGCAGATCGAAAGCTATCCCACGTTGGCCACCACCGAAGCGGTGCTCGAACCCGCTTTGGATGAACTCGGCGACGATGATCTTACCGCTGCAGGGCTGACGTCCATGATCACCGTGACCAATCCGTCCAACACCTACCTGCTCAACGTCTCCGCCGTCAGTGGTGACCCGCAGCTGGCCGCCAATGCTGCCAATGCCGTGGCCAACGCGCTCTCCGAAGTGGTCGCCACTTCGCTGTACGACACGGAAGGCACCGTGTCTCCGGTCAAACTTTCCGTAGTGCAAACCGCCACCACGCCCGCCGAACCCAGCTCGCCGCGCGTGGCCCTTTACCTCTCAGTCGGGCTGATGGCAGGCCTAATACTCGGTGTATGCGCGGCCATAGTGCGCGACATGCTGTCGCGCCATATCCGGGATGTGGAGGATCTTCACTCGGTCGTCGACGACGCCATGATCATGGGCGTCGTGCCGCGCGACGAAGCGCTCGCCCAAGCGGCACCGATTGTGGTCGCTGACTCCGGATCGGCTTTGGCCGAGGAATTCCGACGCCTGCGCACCGGTCTCTCGTTCGTCACCGCGTCGGAAGACCAGCGAAGCCATCTCATCGTGGTCTCATCGGTTTCGCCGCATGAAGGCAAGACCACCATCTCCTGCAATCTGGCCGCCGTATTGGCCGAAAATGGCGACAACGTGCTGCTTATCGACGCCGACCTGCGCCACCCATCGGTCGCGAAACACCTCGACCTGGAAGGCGGTGTGGGATTGGCGCACGTGCTCTCCAAACAAGCGAGCCTCGAAGATGTGACGCAGACCTATTGGAAGTCGAACCTCTCCATCATCCCCGCAGGTCCCCGCCTGCAGAACGCCAGCGTGCTGCTCAACGGCAAAACCATGCGTATGGTCATCGAACAGGCCATGGAACAATACGACTATGTGATCATCGACACCTCGCCGATGGGCGTGGCCAACGACGCCACCGTATTCGGCGCGCACGGCAACGGCGTGCTGCTGGTCACCGGCCGTGGAATCACCCTCAAACGCGGACTGCGCGCCGCAGCCGAGCAATTGCGCAACGTGAACGTGCCGCTGCTCGGCTTCGTGTTCAACCTCGCCGACGGCGGCGGATACAACGGCTATTACGGCGACCACAATTACGCCGCATACTACGGAGAAGAGAAAAGCTCGCACCGTTCATCGCAACGCCGCGCCAAAAGAAGCCGGAAAGCTTAGAAGGATAGCGAAGGTCGAGTCTCTACTGCGAAGGTGAAAAACCGAAAAAGAGATTCGACGGTCAATCCGCAATTTATGCAGGCACCACAACAGGATCCACAATCGGACGATGACCACTCGCTCGAGCATGCTTCGAGCGGACTCCACATACGACGGGCCGAAGGTATTCCCCACGGCGGTCGTGCTCAAACGCATGTGTGAAAGAATGCGGCCGGAGAGATGGAATGTGCTGCCGCAGACCCTCGTCGCTCTAATTGACACGTATCCGACAGTGGATCTCAAACCGATGAGATTCCCGACAACTGGAAAGAGGCAGTCCAATTAGATGGATGCTTTCTGTTCAAAGATGCGCGATAGTCAACTAGATAACTTCGCTTACGGTCGACAATGCCCACACGTCTCCCCATATCACAATGCGAGTTCATGCCTAGTTTTGCCGCCGAAAACATCCGCGGCCCTCATCAAACGTCATTGCTCCGTTACAGGAACATGTTCCCCTTTCCAAGCCCGAATCAGAAAGTGTGCAGGAAAAACCGGGCGTTATCATTTCTTGAAGCCACCGCCTGTGACAAGGCTTAGGGCTGTGGACGACACACGTAGATGAGTATTTGTAGTGTTTGAGGCCGCTGGTTATTGTGTTTGGAGGCCGGGGTTATGGCGGGGTGGGGCCGGTGGCGGACTGGTTGGGCGCCACCGGCCTGTTCGGTTAGTTGTCGAGCATGGTTTGCCCGTGTCGTTGTCTCATGTTGTATTCGCCGGTGTCGATCCATATCGTGTTGTGCACGATGCGGTCGAGGATGGCGTCGGCGATGGTGTCTCCTCCGAGTTGGCGGTGCCATTCCTTGGTCGCCAATTGGGTGGCGAACGCGGTGCTGGCGGTGTCGTAGCGCAGTTCCATGAGTTCGAGGAGGAAGCGTTTGAATGGTTCGTCGGGTTTGTCGACGAGTCATTCGTCTATCGCGAGCAGGTTGTAGGTGGCGTATTTGCGCACGAGCTTGGGCACGCCGCCCGGCTTGCCGGCGGCCACCGTCACCTGCTCGGCCAGGTCGGGCAAGCGGATGTAGATGGCGCGGTACCGCGCCCGGCAGGCGGATTTCGCCAGCGCGCACAACAGGTGCGATTTGCCCGAGCCGGTGGCTCCCTGGAACACGGTGTTGAGCCGTTGCTCCAGATGGTTTCCGGTGTCGAGGCCGGCGAGCACGCTCCTGTCGAGCCCGCGTTTCTCCACGAGGTCGATGCTCCGCAGGTCGGCCTGGGGGTAGCGCAGCCCGGCGCGTTTGACCAGGCGTTGGATCTTGGCGTCCACGTGGACGGAGTGGGCGTTGTCGACCGCGAGTCTGACCGTCTCCGCATGGCTCAGGGGCACGATGGTTCGCTCGTCCAGGCGTTCGAACGCGTCGAGCAGGTCCTGGGCGCTCATCTCGCGCAGCTTGCGCTTGGTCTCGGTGTCGATGATCATCTGCCCGTCACCTTCCCATGCTCGCGTAGTAGCCGCCGCGCACCCAGCCACCGGCGCCGGGACCATCGCCGATGCCGCCGCCATCGTCGTCGGGGATTTCGTCGGTCCGGTCCTGCCAGGATTCGAGGATCGGCCGGATATGCGAATAGCGTGGCGAGGCGGCCGACCGCAACGCCAACGCGCACGCGTTCTCCAGGCGTTGCGCGGAATAGCGTTTCGAAAGCCTCAGCACCGCCAGCGCGGGATCCACGCCCTGCTCGTCGAGTCGTTCCGCGGCGAACAGCCTGCCGATCACGGCGGCGCAGCCGGGGCCTATTCGCCGGGCCCATTGCTCGCAGCGTTTCCTGTCCCACGGCTTCCATGTGGCTTTATCGGGAAGGTCGGCCTCGTTCGTCGAATACCTGTTGGCGACGGTGGCGGGCAGGAGCCTGTGCGTGCAGAGCCTGGTGTTTTTGCGCCAGACCTCGAGCGTGCTCGCCCCGATCCGCAAATCCACGGCGGAGCCGACGTACGCGTGCGGGACGGAATACCAGTTGCGCGCCCACGCGACGTGGCCGTTGGCCTGGACCCTCCTGCCGTAGACCCAGTCCGCCACCTCGTACGGCAACGGGGGCAGCGCGATGAGCAGTGGCCCCTCCTCGCTTTCGAACACGGAAAGCCTGGATCCGTCGCGCTTCTGGAACGGGCGGGAATTGTATTCCATGAGCCATGCGCGTATCGCCGCGCGCAGCTCGTCGAGCGAGCCGAATTCACGGTCGCGCATCGCTCCGGCCAACGCCATCGTGGCATGCCACACGGTGTTCTCCACCGAGGGCTTGTCCTTCGGCCTCCTCACCCGTCCGGGCAGCACGGCCGCCGAATAGTGCTCGGCCAGTCCCCGGTACGCGTCGTTCAACACGACCTCGCCCTCACGCGGATGCTTGACCACGCCGGTCTTGAGGTTGTCGCACACCAGGCGCGGCGTGGAACCGCCGAACCACTCGAACATCGCCACATGACAGCGCAGCCACGAGTTCTGCCCCATATCCAGGGCGGGCTCCACGAACGCGTACCGACTGAACGGCAACACGGCCACGAACAGGTACACCCTCGACGAATCCCCGGTGACCGGATCGACGATCCGCATGGTCTTGCCCGCCCAGTCGACCTCGATCGTCCGGCCGGCCTTATGCTCCACGCGCGAGGCCGCGCCGAGTCCCGCCACATACGCCGCGTACAGCTTGCAGAACCTGTCGTACCCCATGTAGGGCTTCCCGGCCTGCCGGCATCCGTCCATGTACTCGCCGTGCAGGATCCTCAACGTCACGCCCACACGCGCCAGCTCACGATGCACCCTCGCCCAGTCCGGCCGTTCGTACACGCTCTCACGATCACCACGCCCCGGGAACAACAGGGCGTACACCTCGTCATCGGTCTTGCCCGCGACGTCAGCCCAGCCGACACCGGCCGACGTCGCGGCATCGAGCGTCTCGGCGACGCTTCGGCGCGCGACCCCCTGGGATCTCGCGATCGCGCGGCCCGACAGACCCCGCTCGCTCAGGCGCAGGATCGTCTTCGCCTTGATTTTCCGTACCATTGAAGGTACCTCCTTTCACCACACGTCCCTCGCATGGTGAAAGGAGCCTAACCAACCATGTCTCCGACCGCAATAACCCCGGCCTCGAAACAAAATAACCCACAAAACCCACAACGGCCCCCAACCGCAATAACCACGGACCTCAACAAATCAAATAATCAGTACACTCATGGCCATTCAAAGCCCCTGACTATAAAACTTCAAAGTTCGAAATTTAGTGGCGGAAGTTTCGCAGTTTGTTCCCACAAGTCGTATTTATGGGTTTTCAACGCCAACTCCACATAATGTTCTATGAGTGTTGGTGATTCAAGCTTCATTGTTTTGAAAGGCTCTTCAGCAAGCAAATCACAACATAGACAAAAGAACGCTCGTTTCTGCTCATCGGACAAACAATAGATGCGCTCGTAGGCCATGGTGCCAAACTGACGAATTAGCATCCTGTAAAGCTGCATGTCTGCAGCTAAGCCGAGTTCATCACGAAGTCGAAGCATTTCCACAATTACCCAATAGGTATCGACCCCTTTAGGATTATTACCTAGAGAGCGCATGATTGAACCATCGCGAGTGCGGTATAAATAGACGGCACCTGTATCCTCAATTTGATTTCGTTGAAAAAACGGTATACAGCAGTACCCGATGACACTGTCTTCGAATAGATACCCTTCTGGGAAACGCAGGTGTTCCCAGACTGAACGGTCATATAGACGCCCCCACGCAAACCCTTCTTGAACTAAAGAGCGAGAGCCCCCCTTGATGTTGGCTTTTTCGTCGACTGGTTCCCAAACTCCCGTAACGATTTTTGCTTCTGTTTTTTTCTGTGTATGCAGCAGGTGCTTCAGATAGTCATCGTTTTTGATTAAATCATCGGAATCAACAAATAATATGAATCGTCCACAGGCATGCGGAATACCGGTGTTACGAGCGGAGGCTAATCCACCATTTTCTTTATGAATTATTTTGATATGGCTGTCACGCCTAGCGCAAGCTTCCAGTTTGAGTAAAGTGTCATCAGTTGAACCGTCATCCACAGCTATGATCTCATATGAACAATCGCTTTGCTTCAAGGATTCTAGACAGTCTTCCACATACTCCGAGACGTTATAGCAAGGTACGATTATCGATACGTCCAATGATGCCGGATATTTGAAGGAATCTAAGGCGAGAGAAGTTGGTCGCGGTCGAGGTGAAGCTGCTTCAACGATTTCTCGGCAATTCGGGATCTCCTCTTTTTTACAATATACAGCGCGATTGAGAATCCATCGATAAAACACTTTCTTTCCAGGCAATGCGTTCCATGCAAATTTGATTGTTTTCCGCGCAAGCATTTTCACTTTTGCCTCCATTTCAGATAGGTATGATAACCAGCCGTCCAATGCTCCAAGAGAATAGCGAGTGGAATCTGATTGTGGCTTTTATTCACGATCGATGCCGACATTGCGAGCCCATCGCCTGACTAGGGAATCCCAGTCGCATTGGTCAAGTTCCGCAATAGCGTTTTCGCACATTTCCCTTAGCTTGCGGCTTGGCAATACCATGGATTCCTCAATAGCGTTAAGAACGCTTTGCGACGAATATGAACACCACCATCCAGATCGCAATTCTTTCCCAAACATTGTTTCCAACTCTCTGTTTGGTGTTATGATCATTGGTGTTCCCAAACTCATAGCTTCCATAATCGAAGATGCCCCGACCCATCTATCAGAAACGGCAATCAGCGCTCTTGCATTTCTTATCATTGAGTAATAACGTTCAGCTTGCTCAGAGTTGCTCTTATTGAGATATCCATGGAACACAACATGAGAATCATGGTCAGCACAAACTTCCTCTGTCATACCTATGACATCCAGACATACAGGACTATCAGCATGCTTGACGTTATATTGTTTGATTGCTTTTATAATGATACACAATCCAGGTAAATACGTCTGATTCCCCACAAACAGGAATCTGTTACTGTGTTCGCGATTTACGTTAGCAGGAATGTTTTTGTCAATGTTGACTGATTTTCCAGAATAATACACCTGCACGTTAGGGCATTCTTGTTCGATAAATCGAGCTGCGTAAGGGAAAATTGAAGTCACATGATCCGCTTTGGCGATTATGTGCTCCTGTCGCCGGATTTTTCTCTTTTCAAAATATGTTGGTTGACGTTTTTGATGCTCTTCAATCTCGTATTTAATCGTCCAATCACATAGCAGACAGCTGATATCATCAGGGCGTTTGGGCGGAAGATTACTGAAATCGAATGACAACAGAATTGCGGGCTCCGATTTCAACAGGATGACAGATTTACGCAATATAGCATTGATATAATGCTGATAAATAGAAGTTCTATTGAATGTGCATAGTGAACCCAAAAACGGAGTAATGATTTTGTTATAAATTTTGCCAAACAGCCAAATGGCTGAGTTAGGATGTTCTATTTGAATATCGCAGATTGAAATTTCAATATTAGGGTAATTTCGCTTAAACGCATTAATAAACATGTAAGGTACATTAGACCAGGTGAGCGGATCCTGAGCGTTGCCGCTTGCAAATACGAGAAGTTGTTTGTAAGAATCTGAGGTGGTCATATTAAAACTTTTTCATCGTTTCATGTTTTTATTTGAAAGATTGTTCAAACGGCGAGATTTATTAATTTGAGTAATCAATTGTTGCAAATATATCTGCGTGAATGGCTCCTTGAAAATGAACAAAGAAACACAGTAGCTAAAAAAGAACACAGGGGCAGTGATCAATAATTGAAGGAAAGAAGACAAGCCCTCAAACCCTGTATGCAATACCAGCAAAACAACAAAAGCAATGACTCCGGAGAACACGATTCGAAATGGCTTGATATCTTGTATGAGTATGTTGATTTCATGCCGTAGAACAACAACCTGGACTATAAGTACCGAGAATTCAGCAATTAAGGTTGCCCACGCGGCGCCTGAAGCACCCAACCTAGGGATAAATATTAAATTAACGAAAAAGTCTGCACCTGCACCAATGATAGTTGATATAGCGACATATTTCTCGCGATTAGTAGGTACTAGCACCTGAAGGCCGAGCACATTGGTAATACCGATAATGATTACAGTGAACGATAGTATCCTCATAGGCACAATGGCTGGCGCATATCCCTTTCCTGCAAGAAAATCGATAGTAGCATCAGACATTACAAAAAAATAGATTGTCAACGGCGTAGTAATCAACAGCACAAGGTTGAGCGACTTCCTCACCATTCGATGGAAATCGTTAATCCTACCATTGGCGACATAGTCTGACATACGGGGCAGCATGACATTCCCAATGGCAGAAACAGCACTAGTAAGAATGACTTTCATTTTTGTTCCCGCCGCAAAGAATCCAACTGCGGCAGTGGTCGACATAAAGCCCAGCATCACAGAGTCAAGACTTGTGTAGATGGTGATTGACACCGACAAGAGGAAGAAAACAAGTATTGGCTTGACGTGTTGTCGAAAATTATACTCCCCCATCGGCTTAAACGACAAAAAACGCCGAGCATATAACAGATTCAGAATATTTGATCCATAATTACCTACTACGTTTATTGCTCCTAGAATCACATAATTTTCTGGAGAATGAATAAAAATAAACATTAAGATAATGGATAAGAATTTAAATCCAAGGTTCCTGAATGTGATATATGAGTATTGCTCAAGAGCCTGAAACAACCAGTCCATACCGCATGCGTTAAGTAAAATTGATATAGAGGAAATAAGAATAAGTACACGATACTCAATTAAGCGTGGAACTATTAACACCATAACAATGAGCGCGATATACGACACAATCACTGTAGAAATATTGATAATCAATAATTCTTGTACTGTACGTTCTTGTACTGTACGATTGAGCTTCTTCGTATCGTGACGACATTCAGCACATTTTTTTATTCCATAGGTGGGAATACCTAACTGCGCAAAAATTAAAAAATAATTGACAATTGATTCAGCAAAAGTGACAGCGCCATTACCGGATGCTCCCAAAACACGAGATATATATGGGAATGTTATTAGCGGAAAAATAAATGCAGACGTTCTCAATATTGCATTCATCAGCAAATTAAGTTTAATACTTTGAATCTTTGGTACATTTTCCTCAACCATTTTAATATTTTACTCCAGGCAAATAATGTGAGTTTTTCCCCATACGATTCACTACAGCATCAAATAGTGCCGAACAATATAACTTTACGGCTGATACATTTCCTTTTGCTATTTGACAAAAAATCTCTTTGACAGTGAAATAAATTGCTTTGCGGAATTTACTCCATTGCTTGTGTTTTTTATATGCATGAATACAATTACGAGTGCCATAGTAGTTTTTCCATGAGATTACATTTATCTCTTCCTTGTCAGACCGGCGGTTAATTTTGTGATTTAACACTGCGTCAGTTCGCACCACTATGGGTGTGATCTGCTTAAATCTCATGGAATACTCTGTATCATCAAACCAGATAAAATAATCTTCTTGTGGATAGCCAATTTTGCTCACGAGCAAACGACTTATCATAAGTCCACAGAATGATGCCAAATCGCAGTTGAAAGATGGGAGGGAATATTCTGAAATTGATACCGGAGAATCGTTACGACGTCGATGCATAGTAATGATTTCATCATCTGTACGAACTACGCAAGCATATGCATGTATTTGTTTATCAAAACTCGGCACAAGCTGAGACATGCAATCATAATCAAGAATTGCATCATCATCAATCAGCATGAACCAATCAGCATCAGTTTCTTCGATAGCGGCTTGGAGTCCACGTTTGAAGCCTCCCGCGCCACCAATATTTTCCTTCATATGATGGATATGGATGTCGCAAACAGTTTTCGAAAATTCATCGAGAAACTCTCGTGTACCGTCAGTGCTACAGTTGTCAATTACAACAATCGAGCTAGGTCTGGTTATCTGCTCAATTGAATGTTCCAAACATTCCCTGAGCAAAGAAAGACGATTAAAAGTGACGATGACAATGCAATAGTTAAACATGCTGCACTCCTTTGTTGATGGGATCAGCAGCAGAAAAAGCAACGAAAAAAGCCATCACAACTTGCCAAGAACTTGAAGTCCACCACCAAGTTATATTTGAAGATAAAACAAGATTAAATATAAGAAAAGCAAGACAATATACTCTATTTGTCTCATTTGATCGTCTAATACATTGACGCAACATAAACAAGAAAACACATATGATAAGCATCAATCCAACATGGCCATATACATATGTGAACGCTGAAATACCATTATCAACCAGCAAAAATCCACGATCCATGCCAGATCTCACATACGCAGGATAATAGATTGAACTTGGGTATCCACACCCAAACAACCAACTTACAGTGGAGCTGTTAAGTTGATTAGCATAGAGCGCTTTCCCTTCATCTCGAATTGAACTTGTATCTTCGGCAGTAATTGGATTAAAATTCGCTAAAAGAGTTTGTCCATAATTGGTAGAAAGAAACAAACAAGCAACCAGAATAAAAAGAATCAACAAAAGAAACTTATAGTCAGCTCTACATTTTGCAATACAAAAGATAAAGATATATACAGCAATCAGCGAAATAAGTTCCAATCTGCTTTTAGAAACAAGAATGCAGAGAGCAATTGTTAATGTAGATGGAAGCAAATACCGAAGAATACCTGTGTTGCATAGTTTCCAAAAGGCAAAAATACCAGCTAAATCACAAAAGCAGTTTTTAATATACAACCTCACTGATCCGTAACGCTCATTTGACATTACTTGAAAAAGTTGTACACCTGAAAAAGCTTGAAGAAAATATAAAAAAGAAACGATTGTGCCGATAATGATAATCCCATCAATAATTTTTTTCACATCGATCATTTGATTTGCGATGGGACGTTTGAGCAACAATGCGCAAATCAAACAAATCACAAATCCTCTCTGAGGTAATATGCCACGCAGGAAGGGCTGCCCTGTTAATTGAAAAGATCTAAATGCTGCAAAAAAACACATAGCAATCAGTAAAAGAATCAATATGTTTAAATAATTGACATATATTTTTACTTTGCAGTTTCGGAAATAAAGATATGTCGAAAAAAATAACAGACCAACCTGCCCAATAAAACTCGCATTTACAATACTGGCTATATTAAAAGTGTCGTCATTCACCAATCCAAATAAACTGTCCGAAAAGGATAGCGCCAATAAAAAAACTAATGCGTTTACCGATGGATTGCTTTTCTCTGATAAAAATATTTTAGACATATTAACTAGTGCTTTATTAAAATTGGTTCTACCGGTTTTTTAAAAAAGAGAAAAAAAGAACAGCCTTATTAATTCCTTCACTTATATAGAGAAAAGGAAGGAGAAGCTTTGAATAATATGTATTAATCAAATATTTCCGAGAGAGAAAAAAAGGTTTCGTCGCATTTAGTTTGCTACTTAATGATTGCTTCTCTTCCACGCTGGAATGATTATGATAGTAACTCACCTCATTGTTAACCAGCCCATAATAACCCGCTTTTTGCGCACGCAGAGCAAGAATATTTTCTTCGTTGTAAAGAAAGGTGCCTTCATCAAAAAAGTTGATTTCACTCAGAAGCTTATATTTTGCCAGAAAAAAACATCCAGTCACACATTCGACCTTATAGACATCATCAGAAATACGTAAACAATGAGACTGGTGCTGCGCATCAGTCCATTTTGTTAATAAACTTGTATTTCTTACCACTCCGATTGAATCTGGTATGTTCCAAAAAGCTGGCATAGAAGTTTTGGGGTCGGCAGAATTAATGGGTCGTCCCCCAACGTAGATACATTCCTCGTCAGACCAAAGCAATGCAACCAAGTCATCAATCACTCCGACATTTGGAATGAATACGTCTGGATTCATGATTCCTATAGTTCTTATTCCATATTTTCCTTTCGCAAAATGAATCCCAAAATTGTTTCCAGTTGCATAACCGTCATTCGAACTTGACTGAATCACATCAACTTGTTCACTTTCTGAAAAATGATTCAACAAATTGATATAGGAGTCGTCAGGAGACATATTGTCAACAACGATAATATGATAATCTTTGCCAAAAGATAGGAGCTGTGAAACACATTTTTTCGTATCTTTCTCGGAGCAGTAGTTTAGGATGACAAAAGCGAGAGAATCATATCCAGAAGTTTTCTGAGGCATTTCCCCGTTCCCTTCTTAAAATTCCTTTTACTTTTTCTTTAATATGCTGAAAACCTTTTGTCATGCCATTGACTTGTAATTCAGCAATCATTGACGAAACAATATTTGCAATTTTCCATCCCAAAAAAGGAGTTATTTTTTTAAAAATATTTGATTTCTTTTTTTCCACAGCAGTACACCATGAAGATGAGTAATGGTGAATAGCAATTGTATCTTTTTTAAGATGATATCCGAAAAAACCAAAGAAAGGATTAAAAACTTGTGAGTCAAAGATAATCCAATCTCCAATTTTCTGTTTTTTGTTTTTAGGGACAAGTCCATGCTTTGACAACACAAAAGTAAAAATCGTGTTTACAGTATGCACTGCAAGAAAATTAGAGCTGTCTACAAAATCCAGTTTTTGATACACATCCATTGTTTCTTTTATCAATGCGTCATATGGGTTAGCCGCGAGTACCAATCCAGAATTCACTGTATTTGAGAAAAATTCAAAAGAGCTGAATGGCACATCATTCTCCACAGCAGCCAAAGGCTGTATCAACTCTGATCCCACATCTAGATATATTCCTCCGTACTGATGCAGTATGGCAAAACGTGCATAATCAGATACAAACGCCCATTTTTGCGACTGATATGCTTTCTTTGAAAATACACAATCTTCGTAATTGAAATTACTTTCGTCCCATCGCTGAATTTTATATTCAGGTGCATATTTTTCCCAGCTAGCAATACTCTTAAGGGCTGTTTTGCTGAGTTCTTTACCTCCGAACCAGCAGTAATGTATAGTCTTGTTCTCAAGTTTCAATCTTGACTCCTCTATCGATAGACAGTCGATTGGTACGCTCTATTACGGATAGTATTCTTGTAGAATCTTTCCATAATATGTTTGCTTTCCCTTTTTTTCTATAGGAAATGATTGCTTCCATGTCAACTTGAACAATCCTGTATTTTCGGAAAGTTCAGTCCATTTCTTTCCTTCGTATGGCTCTCCGAGCAATTTGCATAAATCATCGCATCGAGGGTTATTTGGTTCTACCTCAGCAAAAGCATCAGCAATACGCTTATTATGTTTTTGCATGAGCGCAATGAGATAATCCGTTAGCAAATAGTCAACCAAGTAATCATTTTGAGACCAGTAATGTAAATAAAAATCTCGAAGTGTGCGAAAAATCCATCGATTATCTATATTGCAACCCAGTGAGTAGTTGGCATAATACCCTTGCGCTACAGAGCAATGCAAATAGTCCGGGCGTTTGATTGTAAAAAGCGGCATCGAGAACAATGCATCTTCAATTTTTTCTGTGCATAGAAATGTTGCGTCTAACCAAAGTCCTCCATACTGTGCAAGCAGACTCATTCGTAATAAATCAGAATAGTGCGTCAGAGACATAATCCCCTTGCGTTTTTTTTCATTTACCCAGTTTGGGAACTGCACATACTGGCTCAGATTTTTTTCAGTTATAACTGTTACTTTATGCTTGCCAGCATTGCGCTGAATTGATTCCACACAACATTTCACAATGTCAGGAGCGTTCTCAATGCCTTGCCACCAGCACGACCAGACTCTTCCCTCCAAATTTGGATTACGTAATGATAACGAAGCATCATAGTCATAATTACGATAAAAAACCCCATATTTCTTTTCGAGATAATCAAGCATTATCTCATGTTTGCGAATCAAGCGCTTGCGCTTGGAAGAGGTCTCTACCACACCATTGTGCGCCATAATTTGAATATCCATCTTGGCACGGAGGGTTTCTAGTGCTTCATACCAAGAGGTTTCTGTGGCAACTTCTTGTGTTGCATAAAGTTCTTCGCATAACCGATGGGCTAGACGACTAACCCTATTGTGATTCTTCGTCATTCCTTCATTCGCTTTCTCTCACTAAAACGCTTTGGTACCTTTTTTCTAACGAACTGACGTACCCGTCTTGCTTGCACCGCCGATTTATATACGCTGCACTTCGTTGTTGCATCTGGGCATAATTGTCTTTCTTGATATTCACAGCCGAGAGAAGAGCATTTGCAAGGCTTACTATATTTTGAGGCAGGAAACCCAAACCGTTTTCTCCTTCTTTAATGAGTTCGGTGAGGCCCCCGATGTTTGCGCCGATTACTGGTGTTTGAGCTGCCAACGATTCAAGGCCGGAATAAGGCATATTCTCGCGCCATTCGGAACAAAGTACGGAGAATCGGGCGTTGCCGACCTCTCGTTGGAGGTCCTTGCCGGTTTTGTAACCCAGGAGTTTGATACGAGATTGGGCTTCGGCTCCAGCGGAGTTGATCATCCGTTCGACGGCTTGGCGTTCAGGGCCGTCGCCGACGATGTGCAGATTCCAGTTGGAAGGGAGCACGGGATGAGATCCTTCGACTTCGCTTTGCTCCGCTCGGGGTGACGAAGACGCGGAGCGCAATCCTGCGGCTTTGAGGAAGGCCTGCACGAGCGTAAGGATGCCTTTTTCCTTGCTTAAACGACCGAAGAACAGGAAGTAGGGGTGTTGTCCGGCAGCCTCGTCCTCAAATTTGTGAGTATTGACCACCTTCTGAGCCATTTCCATCTGACTGGTGGTCAGGAAGTTCTGCATGGCAACAACGCGACCGGCATACCCGCCTTCCTCGAGTTTGCGTTTCATGAACTCGGAGGGAGCGATGATCAAATCGATCTTGTCGTAACTCTTATGCCATTTAAGGAATTCGGCCTCCATCATGGCCAGAGCGCTTTTCGCCTTGGAGCCTTTGACGCAGGTATTATCCAATGCGTGCTTGAACCGACGATTCAGGCACAGGTCGCACACTTTGCCATGCCCGTTCACCATCGTGTAGGCGGGGCAGAGCAGGATGTAATCGTGCGCGGTGTAGACCACAGGCACGTGGTGTCGTTTCAGATATGGGGCATCCAGAATCGACAAAGTCAGCTGACGGTGTACGTTGTTCAGATGAATCACGTCCGGTTTGAATTCTTCCAACAGTGCTTCAAACTTCCGTTTGGCCTCAAAGGAATAAATAAGTGTCGCGGCTTCCTTAGCCTGTCGGAACGCAGAAATCTTGCCCACGTAATCTTTTTCAGAAACAAAGTACTTGCTCCAATAGCTATCCTCATTGTTCGGATGCTGCATGGAGAAGAACGCGACTTCATGACCAAGCGCCCGCAATCCTTCGGCCAAATCGAAGAAATAGGTCTCGGCTCCACCTTTACGGTAAAAGTATTTGTTGACCAACAGGATTTTCATCAGACACTCATCCCGTTAGAGAGAAAATCTACCGTTACCGAAAAATCCTCATCTGGTTCCAGATTAGGAACGAGATTGTGGCAATACATATCGGTTGCGTTGTCCCGGTGGATGATTCGCGCTGGATTGCCAATAACCACACTATGGTCTGGGACATCAAAATTGACATAGGCGTTAGGCGATATAAGAACGTCGTTGCCGACGCGCACGTTACCGACAATCACCGCGTTGGAACCAATCCATACGCGATTACCTATCTGAGGGGCTCCAACACGTTTCCCTCTATTCTCCTGACCTATGACAGCACCCGGGTTAATGTTGACATTGCTGCCGAGCCTAGCCTTGCCATTGACGAGCACAACGCCACGATGTCCAAGATATAAACCAGCGCCAATAGTGGCATCAAATCCTATCTGTATTCCTGTTTTCTTTGAAAACTGGAATAGACGCCAACGACGCCAGTAATACAACACTCCTCGAGATGCTTTCGCCTTCCTGAATAACTCCATATAACGAAAACCTTGCTCGGCATAACGTGTCTTTGCATGAGCCACAAAAGAAACATCTGTTGAATAACGGTGAAAATCAGCAGAAACCAGCTCACACATATTCATATGCTCTCCATCCGCTCTCGCAAACCTGCAGGAAAGGCGCATTCGTTTTCCCTTCGTAGAGATCAAGGGTTTGACCAGTGACCTTATCCCATTCATATTTGTCGGTGATGTAGTCTGAGGCTTCGTTCTTGAGCTCGTTTATGCGGGTAGAATCCGCAAGCAGGACACCCAACCGGTCTCGCAAGTCATCGACATCGCTGTGATGGAACGTAACCGCATGGTCACCCACTACTTCGGCGCATTCGGGGATGTCCGAGGTGAGGCATGCGTTGCCGTAGCTCATGGCCTCCAGCAGACTCATCGGCATGCCTTCGAGATCGCTGGGCAATACATAGAGGTACGCATTGCTGTACAGCTCTTCCAAGGTTCGACCTTCGACGAAGCCGGTGAGAATAATACGCGGGTCTTCTGCAACGGCGGCTTTGATCTGCTCGTAGTAGTCAGCAGAGTCCGAAGACCCTCCGGCGATGACCAGCTTCTTGTCGGTGTCGAGTCGTTTGAAGGCCTCGATCAGATAGTGCACGCCTTTTTCCGGAACGATGCGGCCTAGGAACAGCACGTAGTCGTCTTTGCCCAAGTCATAGCGTTCGGAGATCTCCTTAGCCGGCACCGGCTGATGACGCTCGATTCCGTTAGGAATGAACCGCACATCACGACCATACGTATCCTTGAAATACCGCTGCACGTTGCGGCTCAGCACGATGATCTCGTTCGCGTACTTCGCGGCGATCCGCTCTCCCAACTTCAGGTACGCGGATGCGAACCTGCCCCACTTGGCGCGTTGCCAGTCAAGACCATGAATTGTGGCCACGGTGCGGATGCCCGCCCAATGAGCCAATCGCAACGGCACGCAAGGACCTTCGGCGTGATAGTGAATCACGTCAGGGCGGGCTTTGATCGCTTTCAGGGTGGCAAAGAACGATGAGGTCAGCGCGGCCAGCCCCCTGACATCAATGGTGGTGACAGGTATGACCTTCACTCCTTTATATACATAAGGCGTGTCATCCCGATTGGCTGAATTGTCGTATTGGGCGCCGGCAACATTGTGCCCCCTACGGTTGTATACGACTACTTGTTCGCCTCGCGCGGCCATGCGAGTAGACAACTCCTCCGCCACGACTTCGATGCCGCCTTCGCGGGAAGGGATGCGCTTGTGACCAATAAACGCAATCTTCATCAGCGTTCCATAGAAGACATGCCGAACGGTATTACGAATACATAGCGGCCGTTATCGGACGAGGGGAATCACCTGGGATGTGATGAAACACCAGGAATAACGCCAATTCGTTAAATTGGCTGCGGTTGCCGTGCGGCATGTGAAGACTTTTGAATCATCGACGAGGGTATGTCGACAACGTACCCCCCTAATGACTATAGTTACCTGTAGTTTATTGGAAAGACTGGGATTGCATGGCCAAGGAAGGGTGAGTTGTGGACAGCTTGATATTGACCGATAACGGCCGTTATGTCGGATTTTTTTCTCCTCTGCCTATTTCTCGTTTCTTATACGTAAACGGATGGAGCGCCAGATGAAGATATGTTTTGTTTCCTCATCTGGGGGACATTGGGAAGAATTATGCTGTTTAAGTGGGATTGCAAAGAAAAATGATGCCTTCTTTGTCACTGAGACATGTGAACAAGCAATAGATAGCCAAACTCGTAGAATTTACACCGTTCCACAGATTAATCGGCATGAGAAAGGGTTCATTAAACATTTCTTTCAACTAGTTGCAACTGCATATAAAATGCTCACGCAAGAGTGTCCAGATGTTATCATTTCGACAGGTGCCTTGGTTGCGTTTCCATTCTGTCTCATTGGAAAGCTATGCGGATGCAAAATTATTTACATTGAATCTTTTGCGCGCGTGAAAGATAAATCACTGACAGGGAAACTTGTGTACCCATTTGCTGATCTTTTCCTAGTGCAATGGCGTGAACTTCTTCCTATATATCCCAAATCTGTATACGTTGGACCGATTTTCTAGGGAGTATGGGTGATTTTCGTTTCTGTTGGAACTCAAAAATTCCAGTTCAACCGTCTCATTCAGTCCATTGATGACTTTGTCCGTGATGGAAAAATACAGGACGAGGTTGTTATGCAGACAGGATATAGCAGTTATCTCCCTCGATTAATAGAATCCCACAAATTTTTTTCTCCAGAAAAGTTCGATACGTATATCGACGACTGTGATGTTCTTGTCACGCATGGCGGTGTTGGGACTATCGTCAAAGGACTTAAAGCCAACAAACCAGTTGTCGTCGTTCCTCGTTTAGAACAATTCCGAGAGCATGTCGACAATCATCAAATTGAAATCGCTGATGCCTTTGCCGCAAAGAATTACATACTGAAGTGCATAGATGTCAATAGTCTGCCGTCGTTGCTCTACGTAGCTGAAACACATTCCTTCGAACGATATGTTTCTCAACAGGGCAAAGCTATTGATGTAATTGAAAAATTCTTAACATCCTCTAATCAGAAGGAACGATAGTCATGCGGGTTCTTATGGTAGGGGTCGATGAGAATACTGTCGGTGGCATGCTGACTGTTGTGCAGAATTATCAAAAGGCGTCAGACTTTTGTGACTCGACTCATCTGGAATATATTGCCACTGCAACGAGAGCTGGCGCATGGGGGAAAATCAAGAAGATGCTGCTCGGTTTCGCGCGCATTGCCTTCACCATCCGCAAGCACGATATCGATATCGTACACGTGCATATGTCAGAGCGAGGCAGTGTGTTCCGTGAAGGGTTCGTTGTACTTCTTGCCAACACTCTTGGTTCAAAAACTATTATTCACATGCACGGTGCGGAAATCGAGACATGGTACAAAAACCAGTGGCCTTTAGTACGAAAACTGATCCGCTATATCTTCTGTTCCGCCGATCGTATGCTAATTCTCGGCACAAAATGGAGACCCTTCATCAGCGAGGTTATGCAAGGACAAACGCAGAAGATAAAGGTCCTTCGCAATGCCGTACATGTCGAGTCATCGAATATGGCATGTGCATCCGCAACGGACATACTGTTCTATGGTGCACTAATCAAACGAAAAGGTGTGGACGACTTGTTACAAGCATTCGCCGCCATCAAAGATGAGATTCCAACTATGAATCTTCGTTTATACGGAGACGACCAGGATTATCGTCCGATTGAGAAAATCTCTGAATTCGGCTTGGAAGGACGTGCCTCATATGGAGGATGGGTCACTCCGGACAATCGTGAACAAGTGTTTGCCAATACACTAGTGAACGTATTGCCTTCATACAATGAGGGTTTGCCCATGACAATCCTTGAAAGTATGGGCTATGGGATTCCCAATATCTCCACTAACATCGCGGCGATTCCCGAAGCTGTGGACGATGGCGTAAATGGTTTCCTTGTCCGACCAGGTGATGTAGAAGCTTTGAAACAAAGGTTGCTTAAGCTATGCACGGACAAAGAACTTTGGCAACAATTCAGCAACAATGCTCATACGAAGGCCTATGATTTTTTTTCTTTGGATTCGCATATTAAACGTCTGCTGTCCATCTATGACGAGTTGCTTGCTGATCATTCCCATGACGAAAAGGGCTTCTAATGAACTATCCCTTAACAGCGCATACACCGCATATGGCACTCAGTCCTCTCATGTGTTCGTCCTTTGATTCTTGCCCATATCTTGTCGAAGAAACCTGTCCAAAGGCGACGTTATGACAAAGCCTCTTGTATCTTTGATTATTCCTGCTTTTAATGCAGCGAAATATTTACGTTCATGCATCACGAGTCTTACTGCACAAACTTACGATAATATCGAAATTATCATTGTTGATGACGGCTCGAGCGATAATACGTTGGCCTTATCTTATGAAATGGCTTCAATTGATCATCGCATACATGTTATTCATCAAGAAAATGCAGGTGTCTCAATTGCTAGAAATATCGGTATAGATCATGCCTCTGGTAAATATCTACAGTTCGTTGATGCAGATGACGAACTCATCGGCGATGCTTTAGAATTAGAAATTCAAGCATTGCAAAAAAAACCAGCTGATGTTCTTCACTTCGATTTTCAGCCATTTAACAGTTATGGTCCGCTACCTAGAACAAAAGAAGTCCTTGCATCGTTTCCTATAGATGATTTCTCTGGTTCCGAACGCGCCATGGAACATGTTCATCGAGGGGCTATCGGCAATTACGTATGGGCATTTCTTCTTAAGACATCAATCTTGAAGGAGAAAGGTCTGCGATTCAGGCCAAACCTCATATTCGGAGAAGATGCATTATTTGTCAATGAATTGCTTGCATCAATTGATTCTGTCGCATATCTCAACCGGCAGATATATCGATATCGGGAGGAGGATGGGGTTTCCTCAATGAGAAAACTCCAGTTTTCTCTTGATGATGAATATGTTGTCCAGCAACTTGATGTTTTATACGAATCTCTACCAAAGATTCCAACTTATTCAATTTATCGAACCAAATTACTTATCGATGCCTATTGTGTGTTGCCAGATAAAAAAACAGATCCCAATACTAAAAAAACTGCCCGAAGGCTATCTAAGCAATTACGCCAAGCCACGAAATATAATCTTTTTCAACAATTGCCTCAAAAATATGCTTTGAAACTGTTTCTTATTGACATAGGTTTATATGATTTAGGTATCTTTTTTTCTCGTAGCACTCGCCTAATGAAATGCTGTAATAAAGATGAATTCAACAACAAATAAGTTTTTTCCCAAAAAAGTCGCGAAACGAGGCTTTCTAGTCGAGTTTGACATAACACGACAGTTAACTTGTTTCTTCTTCTGTGCCACATACATACTGCTAAGCATGACAGATGGTCTTCTGATAGCGCAAGGAGTTAGTTCGGACAATTTATTGGTGAGAATGAAATATTTCACCATGTTGACCACTATTGGATTCTCGATAATACATATGTTCTTTTATCGACATCACAATTATTTCTGGAAAGAGACGAAGCAGATTATTCTGCTCATAATAGGAATCACGTTTGTTTCATGCCTTCAAATTCTTCAGACAGGACAGTTTACCTCCCTCACTGTTGATAATCTTCTCAAGATTTTATTACCAGCCATAATGGCTTATGGGGTGTTGAATACGCTTTCTTTTAAAGAGCTTCAAAATTGCATGGTAATAATATTCATTTCTTCAGTGATTGGCTATCTATGCGAACTTGGCTTCAAACATGTTTCAATCGATATGATTGTCAACGCTGATTATGCAAATTCTTCATCGCCATTTGAGTCTAGTTACTTTGCTGGAATGTCGATTACTTTATGTTTTTTCTATTGTTATTACAGAAAGAACCGTCTTCTGACAATATTAAGTGTCCTCTATGTTATAGCTACTTTTAAACGATTGGCAATCATTTTCGCAATTCTTTTTTTCATTTTACCCTTTTTTCTGAATCTGGATAAAAAGCTTCCAACTTGGAATCGTCAAGTATTGAAACTATTTTTCTTACTTGTCACCTATATATACTACTGGCTGTTACTTCCTCAAACGGAAGAAATCTTTTTTAATATTTTTCATGACACTCAACAGCATTTCACCATGGGACGCAATGTTTTTTTGGATACGCTAATCAATTCTGATTATAGAGCATTTGGATATGGCTCAACCGATATCGTACTCGGTTTCAGTTTAGAGATGGACTTAATACAAATTGCTCTTGAAATGGGTCCGATAATCTTATTTCTTTTTATAAACAGTTTTTGGAACTTAACAGCAGATAACATCTATATCACATTTATTATCCTATTTGAATTTGCTAATTTTTTAACCTCTCATTCTTTAAACAGTAATTACAAATGGGGCTTAACATTCATTGTTATTGGAATGATTGTTTATATGTCGAAAGAGCGAGATAACTTCTTTGAAAAATCTGCAGGCAAACAAAATATCTACACTCATAGCCACTTGTATAGCAGCCTAAATGCTTTACATAAAAAAGGATGAGATATGAAACATGCTTTTTTGATTATGGCTCACAACAACTGGAATCAACTAAAGACGCTTATATCTCTTCTTGATGACGAACGTTGTTCTATTTTCTTACATGTGGATAATGGATCGAAAAGTTTTAATCAACAAATGTTTGAAGGATTGACCGAACATGCGTCTTTGAGGTTTCTTCCTCGCATGAACATCTCGTGGGGTGGAGATAGACAGATTTTTTGCGAGATGCTTTTACTAAAAGAATCTCGCAAGAGCAATTGTGATTATTATCATCTATTGTCTGGCATGGATTTACCATTGCATAAGATAGATTATATTGATCGTTTCTTTGAAGAGCATAACGGAAAAGAATTTGTTCATTTTACGGAGATAGGTGATTCTATAAGCACTAGTACACGTGATAGAATCGCGATCTGGCACCCTTTCCAAAATCAACTCGGAAGGCACTGCAGTTATGTCGATTTCGCTCTAAGTAATATTCAAAAGAGTATACACGTCGATAGGCTTCAGTCATGCACAAAAACACTTGGTAAAGGCGCGCAGTGGTTCAGTATTACTCGAAATTTTGTAGACTATGTAATCACAAATTGGTCATACTATCAAAAAATGTTTACCAATTCATATTGTGCAGATGAAATGTTCTTACAGACTATGCTTCTGAATTCTCCGCTCCGAAAAAATATTTTTCGTCCAGAACCAGACGATGACTATGCATCAATTATGCGTATTATCGATTGGGAGAGAGGAAATCCTTATGTCTTCAGAGCTTGTGACTTAGAGACATTACGCAATTCTGCTATGCTTTTTGCGAGAAAATTTGATGAAAGAATTGACAACAACGTAATTATGAAAATCGCAAAAGAAATCAGATCGTCTAATTAGATTTTCAAATTGAGATGTTGTGCACATTTCAATATATCTTACTGAAAGGCTTACGGTAATCATCGTGCACGAGAAAATTGCAATACTAACTATCAACGATATCGACAACTATGGTAACAGACTACAGAACTATGCTCTTGTGCAGTTACTGGGTGGGAAGGATACATGCACAACGATTCATTTAGATATATACCGATATAGTATCTTTAAATACTATATTCGTCCTTTTTCTACAGTCCTCAGGATGATTAAGGCGAGTATTTCACAAAATCATAAACTCTATTGGAAACGCATCAGCAAGGCAAAGCAGTTTACAACCAGATATGCTTCTAACAACATCTTTTCTTTGACTGCTTATAAAGGTCTAAAGGTTCGAGGCAATAATCAACTGAAGACGGTAGTTATAGGCTCTGATCAGGTATGGAATTATGAATGGCTTTCCAAAGAAGACTTATCCCTTCGTCTAGGATCTTTTGCTTCTTCTGATGTGCCTACCATCAGTTATGCCGCCAGTATAGGTGTATCTAGGATTGACGGTAGCGTGGGTCCTGTATTTCGGGAATATCTCCCTCGCTTAAAAGCGATTTCAGTTCGCGAGGATCGCGCTCGAGAATTGATTAAAGAAGTTGCAGACTTGAATGCGGCTGTTGTGCTAGATCCTACACTCATGATTACCTCAAAAGAGTGGCTTAAGATTACAGAAAACTTTGTCTCAGGTGATGACCGATACGTGCTCACCTACTTTATAGGGAAACCAAGTGCGGCGCAGGAGCGCACTATTCAGGAATACGCGACTGCTCATAACTGCAGGGTGCGCCGCATGCTTGATTTGCGTGATCCGGAGACATATGTGTCAGGCCCGCAGGATTTTGTTGAGCTCTTCTCCAAGTCGGAGTATGTGTTCACTGATTCCTATCACGCTTGCTGTTTCTCGATTCTGTTCCATAAGCAATTTACTGTATTCAATCGAGATGGCATGAAGGGTAGTATGAACTCGCGCATGGAGACCTTGTTTCGTCTATTCGATCTCAACGCTGTCGTGATGGACGACGGTCTCGCCCCCGTGATCGACTACGACAAGGTCGACCGGCTGCTCGAACGTCACCGTGCTGAGTCGCAAGCCTGGCTCGATAAAGCTATGGAAATTGAATGATGGCGACTGACAATATCGGGCTAGCCGTTGTCTCAGTAGAAAGGCCTAATCCATGAAGAAACCTTCTCCGGTCTGACGCATGTGTCTTTACAATCTATCGGCCATATCTTGGCATATTCCGATGCTGTGTCGCAAAACCTGTCAGATTTGAATATGTTTTGCTAATTAATTCAAACTATTATGAGCTTTTCTGGAAGACAATCATTCATGAAACAAAAAAACCGTACGCAATATGCCTTGAAAAATTTTTTCTGGGCAACAATCGGCAATTTGTCGAACTCGTTGATTAGTTTTATATCCAGAACAGTTTTTATCTATACGCTTGGCGCGTCATATCTTGGCATCAATGGACTGTTCACCAATATTCTTGGGATGTTGTCACTCACAGAGCTGGGAGTCGGCGCAGCGATTAGTTTCAGCTTGTACAAGCCGTTGGCAGAGAGTGACATAAGAAAGATTCAAGCATTAATCAACTTCTACCGTATTGCTTATAGAATCATCGCGTTGATCGTTGCCGTCCTCGGTGTTTCACTGATACCATTTCTTGGATACGTAGTGAATGGAGTTGACGAAATTGAAAATATCGAACTGATTTACTGTATCTTTCTCTTTGATTCCATAACTTCCTATCTCATTAGTTATAAAACCACGATACTAAATGCTGATCAGAGAAACTATCTAGTCACGAACATTAATCTCGTAATAAAACTATCAATCACAATCATACAAATCATCTATTTATTGATTTATCGAAATTTTATCGGCTATCTAATCATCAATGCTGTTCTACAGTTGGTGGGAAAGCTATATTTGAACTGGTTCACAAATCGACAATATCCATATCTTCGCAAAAAAAATAGTTCGAAACTATCAAAAGAAGAACGTTCAATCATTTTCACCAAGATCAAAGCATTAATATTTCATAAAATTGGAGGAGTATCTGTCTATCAAACATCAAATATTATCACTTCCATATTTATAAGCACAAAAGTTGTAGGATTAGTCTCAAATTTCACGATGATAATCAATCTCGTGAACACATTCATTGCATCGTTTTTCAACAGCGCTACTGCAGGCTTTGGCAATCTAATAGCGACGGAATCAAGAGAAAAACAAATGGAAATCACAAAGAGATATGATTTCCTCTGTTTTTGCTTCTTCGGCTGGAGCTCTATTTGTCTATTCGTCCTAATGAAACCATTCATAATCATATGGTTAGGGCCCAACATGCTGATCGATGATGCCACAATCGCTTTGCTGTGTCTCAACTATTATTTTACAGGCATGCGTGTAGGCCTCACCAACGTGAAAGATGCCGCTGGAATATTTGAACCGGACAAGTGGGTCCCCGTATGCCAAGCGATACTGAACATAACCATAGGGGTTATAGCGGCATATTTCTTGGGCTTGCCCGGAGTGTATTTAGGCATAGTTGTCAGCGGTCTGGTGGCAAGCATATCAAGACCCTACATCGTATACAAATACATGTTCCACCGGAGCTGTATGCCATATTTGGCCGAGTATGGATGTCATCTAGTGGAGGTGGTCCTTTGCGCAGCCATCCTTTCAATCGTTTCACACAACATCCCATTTGGTAACGCATACATTCAGTTCGGAACGATGCTTCCGATTACCACGCTTCTGCCCATTGCGCTGTTGTACATGAGATATAGAAAAACTGAAGAGATGCGATATTGCATACAGATGACATCAAACATCATCAAAAGATTAAGGAGACAGAAATGACCAAAGCAATATCTCTCATAGTCCCTTGCTACAACGGAGAAGAATATATTTCAAGGTTTCTTGATTCGCTTTTGGCTCAGACCTATCCCGATATCAAACTTATTTTCGTCAATGACGGATCCACAGACGGAACTAAAGAGATATTGGACTCGTATCAACCATTATTCAAAAAAAGGGGATACCAAATTCTCTATCTTTCCCAGCCCAATAAAGGTCAAGCTGCCGCTATCAATCTGGGACTGCAAAAGCTCACCACACCTTATGTCATGTGGATGGATGCGGACGATATTCTCATGCCGGATGCGGTAGCTGAGAAAATCAACTTTCTGGAGAGACACCCGGATTGCGGCTTCGCAGTCTGCCAAGGCTTGATTGTTAACGACAAAGATCCCACAACCACCTGCTCCACCCAACAACGTGTTGAGCCGTCCACATCCGACGATCCTTTCTTTTCGGATTTAATATATGAAAGGAACTGCGTCTTCACCCCCGCAGCCTATATCGCCAGGACTGATATATTACACAAAGCCATTCCCACCATGCACATATACGAATATCGTGAAGGGCAGAATTGGCAGCTCTTGCTTCCTATCAGCTTTATATCAAAATGCGGATATATTCAAAAGCCACTATACAAATACGTTGTACGTGAGAACAGCCATTCACACATGCCTCGAACTTACGATGATCTCATTTCCAGGCAAGAAGGACTCTTCACGGCGCTGGAACAGACGATCACCTCCATCCCACAAATGGACGACAAAGACAAAAGCGCATGGATAAAAATGGCTCGCTTAAAATGTATGCGCACTAAATGCAATTATGCATTAAGAAATTTTCAGCCCGTCGATTTTCTTATTTACGGTATTAAAACTTTCGTATTAGAGATAAGTCGTCCTCCTGAGCAACAACTACCCAATCATGCGTGCGACATCTATTAATTACACAACTGCATATGTTCAGATATCGCCAACAGCTTCCAGCACATATTCATTAAAGAATGGGAATTCCTTCCCCGCTCCGACACTACCAGAATCCCCACACCAATCGAATGACAAGGAAAGGAAACGATGATGACGACATCCGCCGGATACACAGATGAAGTGAACGTGCAGATCCTCGTGGCGC
Organism: Bifidobacterium eulemuris; assembly: GCF_014898155.1. Lineage (NCBI taxonomy): Bacteria > Bacillati > Actinomycetota > Actinomycetes > Bifidobacteriales > Bifidobacteriaceae > Bifidobacterium > Bifidobacterium eulemuris. The sequence goes on from NZ_CP062938.1 coordinate 2,341,263, forward strand.
TCATGAAGCACCACGGAGTGCGAAGGGTCGTGGCGAGCCCAGGAGCAACGAACATCACGTTCGTCGCCTGCCTGCAGCGCGATCCGTATTTCACGGTCTTCTCTTCCGTGGACGAACGCTCCGCGGCCTACATGGCATGCGGCATGGCCGCGGAAACGGGCGAGCCCGTCGCGTTGACCTGCACCGGCGCGACCGCGTCGCGCAACTACATGCCGGGACTGACCGAAGCGTACTATCGCAAGCTGCCCGTGCTGGCCGTGACCAGCTCCCAGCACCTCGGCCGCGCGGGCAATATGTCCCCGCAGATGCTCGACCGCACCAACGAGCCGAACGACGTCTGCAGGGCCAGCGTGCAATGCCCGTCCGTGCACAGCAACGACGACCGCTGGCTGTGCGAGGCCAACCTGAACCGCGCCTTGCTTGAGCTCACCCGCAACGGCGGCGGGCCCGTGCACGTCAACCTCGTGACCACCTACAGCGACAACTTCGACGTCGCCCAACTGCCCGCGGTCCACTACGTCGACCGCGTCGAACGGGGCGACGACCTTCCGTCATTGAAAGGCAAGCGCATAGCCGTGTACGTGGGGGCCCACACGGTTTGGAGCGAGCGGCTCGCCAAGGCGGTCGACGATTTCTGCCGCGAATACGGGGCCGTGGTGATCGGCGACCGCACCTCGAACTACACCGGCGAATACTGGGTCGAATCCGTTTTGCTGCTCAATCAGACCAATTACATGCCCGGCTGCCGGATGGTGGACGTCATGATCCACCTCGGAGAGATCTCCGGAGCGTACGCGAGTCCGAACGCCAGGGAGGTCTGGCGGGTCAGCCCGGACGGCGAACCACGCGACGCGTTCAACAAACTGCGATACATCTTCGACATGAGGGAAACCGAGTTCTTCGAAGCCTACGCATCGCAAACCGACGGCCCGGCAACCCCCGCGAACCGTCTGCTCGACGAGTGGCGGTCCGAGGATGCGAAGCTCAGGTCGAAGATCCCCACCCTGCCGTTCTCCAACATCTGGTGCGCGCAACAAACCGCGTCGAAGCTGCCGGCCGGATCCGTGTTGCATCTGGCGATCCTGAACTCGCTGCGCAGCTGGAACTTCTTCCCCGTCGATCAATCCATCCGTTGCTATTCGAACACCGGCGGATTCGGCATCGACGGCTGCATGTCCTCCCTCATCGGGGCCTCCCTCGCCGCTCCGGACAAACTGTTCTTCGGTGTGATCGGCGACCTCGCGTGCTTCTACGACCTGAACTCGCTCGGCAACCACCACATCGGCAGGAACGTGCGCATCATGGTCATCAACAACGGCGTCGGCACCGAGTTCAAAAACTACAACCACAAGGCCGCCAGATTCGGCCAGGAGGCCGACGCGTACATGGCCGCGCGGGGCCATTACGGCAACCGCTCCCACGAACTGCTCAAACACTACGCGCAGGACCTCGGATTCGAATACTTGAGCGCGAGCAGCAAAAAGGAATACCACGACAACATCGACCGGTTCACCACCGCGGAGCAGACGGACGAACCCATGCTCTTCGAGGTGTTCACCGACAGTCAGAACGAGAGCGACGCCCTACGTATCATGTCTACGTTGGAGACCAACGCCGCGGGAGCGGTCAAGGAAGCCGTCCGCGGCGTGCTCGGCGACAAGGGCGTCAACACCATCAAGAAAATCCTCGGACGATAGACGACGGAGGAAAGAAGAACGGGAAGGAGAATCTCCATGCGCATACTGATCCTGGGCGGCACCGGAGCGATGGGCGCGCACGTCAGCGAGCTCCTCACACGGATGGGACATCAGGTGACCGTGACCAGCCGCAGGCAACGGGCCTCGAACGACCCGCGCCTTGAGTACCGGACCGGCAACGCGAAGGACGGATCCTTTCTCGACGGTCTGCTCTCGACGCGCTGGGACGCGATCATCGACTTCATGATCTGGTCCACGCCCGAGTTCCGGAACCGGGCCGCCTCGTTCCTCAACGCCACCGGACAATACGTGTTCGTGTCCTCCTACCGCGTGTACGCCGACTCCCCGGTGATCCGCGAGGAATCCCCACGCCTTCTCGACGTGGTCGACGACCCGGACTACCTGGCGACCGACGAATACGCGCTGGCCAAGGCCCGCTGCGAGGACATGCTGTTCCAAAGCGGCACGACCAACTGGACCATCGTCCGCCCCGCCGTCACCTACGACGGCGGCGGGCGATTCCAACTCGCCGTCCACGAATCCGACGCCTGGCTATGGCGCGCGCGACGCCACATACCGGTGCCCCTGCCCGACGAGATCCTGCAGAAACAAGGCACGATGACCTGGGGCGGCGACGTCGCCCGCATGATAGCCCTCCTCATCGGCAACGACCAGGCGATGGGCGAGGCGTTCACCGTCTCGACCTCCGAACATCAGACATGGCGCACGGTGGCCGACATCTACGCGCAAATTGTGCCATTGGTAGTGAAAGACTGCCCGATGGACGAATTCGAACAAGCGCACGGAGCGAAATACCAGATCCGCTACGACAGGATGTACGACCGCGTCATCGACAACAACAAAATCCTCACCACCACCGGCCTGACACAAGAACAACTGACCGACACCCGAACCGGACTGCAGGCGCAACTACGCGCCTACCTGAACGGACACGAGAACGAGCCACACCTCGAAAGCCCCGGCCGACAAGGCCGACTCGACCGACTCATCGGAGGCACCCCCTCACTGAAACATATCACCAAAACAGGAGCCAAACCCACTCTGAAATACTTGATTAGGCGATTCCTCTAATCAACCTGCGACAAAAGAAAGTTGATAATACTTCATGAAGAAATATGTTAATTATTTACATCACTTTGGCCTCACCATTACTTTCTTGCGAGTTTTATCTAAAAAAATACCAGCGTGCGGAAAATGGTACTCAAGGAAAGTTGAGGCTTTTTTAGCGACGCGTATTGCACCGTATGTGCAATACGATAAATCGAATTCAATGGAAGATTCCACGATTTCTTCGGACGCTCCTATATGGATTATGTGGTGGCAGGGACTGGAAGAAGCTCCTGAGATTGTGAAAAAATGCTATCAATCCGTTCTGGACCATGCAGGAAATCGTCCTGTCCACTTATTGTCAGAAAAGAATTTTGCCGATTTCGCTCCAAGGTCTAAAACTTTTTTACGATATGTAGAAACCGGCGAAATTACATTAACACATTTTTCTGATTTTTTACGTTTTGAATTATTGTATTTGCATGGCGGCATTTGGCTTGACGCCACTTTATTCATGTCCAACAGTATCGACTCGATGTTAGAGGGAAAACGACTCTTTTCCATACGTCAAGGAAGTCAAACATTCCGCGGAGGAGTATGGGATTCTCAATGGTCTCTTTTCTGGACGGCATATTGCTGGGGCGGATGTGCAGGCGAACCCTTGTTCAAATGGATTATCGATATGTTTGATGAATATCATCATAGAGTGGACATAATGATTGATTATCTCCTTGTTGACCGAGTCATCAACCTCGCGTATACAACCATAACTGATGCACACAATGCCATTGAAGGCATCCCTGACAACAACGGAGATACGCTGTATATGCAGTCGATGCTGAACAAGCCCGCAGCTGATTTCCTTCCATCTGATTCCACTTCTCTATATAAGTTGTCTTGGAAAGAGAAATACCAGCTAATATCGGACTCCGGCAAACCGACATTATATGCACTCCTAATGAAAGAACCGTCTAATCTGTATCACTCATCTCAGATCTAGTGAAACTGCCGCATCCTGTCGCAGATATAAGGGCCGTGAACGTCATCTCTGAGACGATGTTCACGGCCCTTATATCGTACTAATCCCACATGGTCATAAATGCCTTCTTGGAGATTAGGCGGGGAATTAGAATTGTTAAGCCTCCAAGAAGGATAACGTCTGGATTCCTGCGCGCTTTCGATTCGGTCTTGATGAGGAGAGGTGAGCTACAAGTGCGCATCCTTTTGGACACTACCGACACTTGCCAACAATTTATTGTGACTATAACTATGCGTTACGGGTTTTGCGGAGCGACAGAAGGAGACCGCAGACAACGAGGCTTATGGCCAGAATGGTGATTAGGAGGTATACGATGCCGGTGATGTTGACACCGGTGGTGGGCATTGGTGTTGATAAGTCTTTGGGAGTGGTGGTGTTTTGTGTGGAAGTGGGGTCTGCGGAGGTTGGGGAATCCTGAGGATTCGTGGGCGTCGCGGGATTTGATGGAGTTGGATTTGTGGGAGTGGTCGGCTCCGTCGGAACTGCTGGAGCGGTCGGTTCGGCGGGCTCGATTGGATCTGTGGGGACTGTTGGATTTGACGGCTCTACAGGGTTTGAAGGCTCAGATGGTTCGATGGGGTCAACGGGTTCGGCTGGTTCAGTTGGCTTGGTCGGTTCGGCTGGTTCAGTCGGTGGTGGGGGAGCGGGTTGCTCGGCATCGCCTCCGGGTGTGCATGTGGAATCGGGGAGTGCCGCGGTTGTGGTGCCGAGCTCGGCCACCATGGATAGATCATCGCCGGCGTGTACGGCGATATGGTAGGTGATTCCGCACTCGGGCGTAATCGGCATGCTGAACGACACCGCAGAATTGACGCCGTCGCCGTAAGGGCCCCATATCTCGTCGTTGACCGTGGCCCAGAGATACGGGAAACCGCTTTCCATAAACTCGTCGGGAATCGTGGCGGTGACGGATATCGAGGATTCGTTCACTGACACGGCAAACGTGTCGGTGGGGGAATCGTTCGCCAATGCGGGAACGGTGAATATACAGCATGGGACTGCGGCTATGGCCGCGATTAATGCGTGGGGAAAATGCTGACGAATGTTCATAATGTTTCTTTGCTTTCAGGGGACGCTGCGATGGTTCGTGGAGGCGACGTCGTTGTCGAACCACTTCACTCCATGATATCCAGGAAACCCTCAAGAAGCGAAACGAGCAGGTGCTACCGCAGCCTCTCATCATGTGTGACACCCCACACTAGCAGCGGAATGGCGGCGAAGGCATATCCCTCGAACTGAACATACAGATACGCGACCAGCAACAGCCAGCACACCGTCTGTTTGCTCCACGCATGATGCCGCGCGATATGCCAAAGCACCAGCGCCACAAGTCCGCACAGGCCAACCAGACCGAACTCGGTGAGGAAACTCGTGTAACCGCTCATGGTGAACATCGTGTCCGCGGTTTTCGTGGCATACCAATTCGCAGGACCGGTGGAATTCATACCCCACGCGTTCAGCAATCCCACCGCGCGGCCGGCACCGGCATGCGTGGCCTCGATGATATTGCCCGCGCCATATCCGCAAATCAGCGTCCACGGATGCTCCGGCAGACCGCACAACGGTCCCAGACTCTGACAGATGCGCGCGAAAAACGAGCCGTCGCCCTCCGCGCCATGATCGAGAATTGAACTCAAACGCGAATTGGCGAACACTCCAACCACTGCGAACACGGCCGTTCCGGCCAGCGCGAGCAAACCATGCCGCCTGTGCGAAGCGTCACGCCAGCGAACCTGCGCCACAATCACCACCACCATGGCGACCACCGTGTCCAGAACGATGCGCGTGCCCGCACCCATCAGCATGCTGCCCGCGGCGAACACCACAATCAGATCGCGCAGACGCTTCGCCAACACCGCATCACGCGGGCGGGCCAGCCAGAACAACGGCAGCAAAATGCCGAACAAGTGCATGCCGATATAACTCGGTTCAGCAAACAGGAACTGCGGTCGATTGCCACCCCAGGGCGAATCCGCCGGCAGATAGTCGCGGGCCATCAACTGCGTGAAATAATCCACCACCGTGTCGACTTGCAGACGCAAAGCCACCCATTGCAACACACCCACGGCAAACGCGAACCAATACGCGGCGAGCACCACGCGCACCATGCGCCGCCACGGCAGACCCTTGCAATCGACGGCGATATGAACCGCCGCCAGCGTGGCCACCGCGCCCAACACGCCGGTCAGACTCATCACCACGGCCATACGGTGGAATCCGAACGCCAGCCAACCCGGGATGGAAAGCGCGGCCAATGCCACCGGCAACATCAGAAATGCGGCATAATGGCGGAACGTTTCGCGCAGATACCGCCAATTACACAAGCAATACGCCACGAACAGCCACGGGCTGATCGGAGTCCAAAACGGCTGGTAGAAGCCGACGACCGTGCCGTCGACGGGCAGAAGCGCCAATGCGGCGAAGAACAGGATGTCGCTTCGCGAGGCGGCGGTAGTGGCGGTGGCGTTGGAATGCTGACGGTCGAGGTCATGGCGCGGCATGATGGCACCGTCGGAGGCGGCGGTGACAGTGCTGTCAGCAGTAGTGGCGGTGGCGGAAGGTTGCGTGATCACAAAACTCCTTGGCTCCGGATAGGTAGGGGAGACGTGCGTTGCGGCCCGAGCGTTCCTCTTCCCCCGTGGGCATCGCTTTCGTGGCGGTTGCGGCAGGTGCGCGAGCGCATAACCCTGCCCCCTAAACAATACACCGGCGAATACACTGCGCGAGCACTAACGTTCGGGCAACGTATTCGCGGTTTGCCGTGCGGGCGTGAAACCACTGGCGAGAGTGATGTAGAGCGGCCTTGCTCCCGAATGACAAAAATTCCATGTTTGAAATAGGCGAAAATGACAAAAATTCCATGTCTAGAACATGCTGAAATGACAAAGATTCCAAAGTTTGGCAGTGGAATCCCGTGGCTGCGTTTTTATTGTTGGGGGTAAACTGTCGTAAAAAGCGTTGGGTTTTTACGAATTTTAAGGTGGTTTACCTTGATTGCGTATAGAATGGGGTGAATACGGCGAAAGGAGCGCCATGATTCGTCTTCAGTCGATCACGCTGAATGGTTTCAAGAACGTTGGGCATGGCGAAATCGCGTTGTCAGCGTGGAAAAAAGGCGAGCCCGCTCCGGATGCCGATATTGTGGGCATCTACGGACAGAATGGTTCTGGCAAGACCTCCGTGATTCAAGCGCTCGGCATAGTGAAACGCCTGTGGAGCGGAAAAAGCATTCAGAAAGCCGCCGTCGACTGCGTGTCAAAGGAAAGCGGCGAGGCGGAAATCGTCGTCGAAGGCGTTCTCTTCAATGACGAAACGCAAGCCGCTGAGACGCAATTCATCTATAGGGCGACAATCCGTGAAAGCGACAAAGGGGCGACGCTGTTTGGTGAGGAACTCGCATGCAAAGACCTCTGCCAAAACGATCCCATGCGCATCATGCTGTCGTATTCTCTGCATACCGGTGCCTCATGGGGGTATGAACTGAAGCCGAAGCGGTTCTGGAAAGACGCTCTATCGTTGGATGGCAACGCGAAAACCGGATTGGCCGTGGCGCAGCGCCTGGCGATCGAGAAGAACACCACGCTGATGTTCTCGGAAGACTTCATATCCCTGATGAATAAGCTCAGCGCCAGCGCCGAGCTGAAAAAAGCGGCCGCGAACGTCTCCGCGAATATGTCAGGCACCGCTTCGGCGGTCGCATCTCTGACCCGGCTCGTCACGAGCATGAAGCGGTTCGCCTTGGCTGACCTGGCGGTGGTCGGCGTTTCGCAATACGCGGTCTCTATGCTGAACTATCTGAGCATCGCGACTCACGAGGGGGAGCGGGGCGGACTGGCGGACGCGTCGTTTACCGTGAACCTGTCCGAACCGGCCACCCTCAACGCGAAGCAGCTTCGCGATCTGCGCAACACGGTCGAGAAAATGACCCCGGTGCTTTCCGCACTGGTGCCGGGACTCTCATTGGGCATCGTCCAGCTTGGCGGCATGCTGGGCAATGACGGAACACCTGCCGAACGAGTGGAAATCACCTGCACCCGCGGCGGAACGACCGTGCCGCTGCGGTGTGAATCCGAAGGCATCAAAAAACTGGTCTCGATTCTCACCCTGCTCATTGACGTGTACTCTAAGCCCGGCGCCTGCGTCGCCATCGACGAATTGGATTCCGGCGTATTCGAATTCCTCCTGGGGGAGATTCTGCAGGTGCTGCAGAATCACGGCCGAGGGCAGCTGATCTTCACCGCGCATAACCTGCGCCCTCTGGAGACCTTGAACAAAGGATCGCTGGTGTTCACCACCACCAATCCTGAACGGCGCTATATCAAATTCCGCGGCAGCCGGGAGAAAAGCAACCTGCGCAGCCAATACCTGCGTGCGATCAACCTCGGCGGGCAAGCGGAAACCGTGTACGAGCCGACCAACATATTCGACATCGACGGCGCGTTCTACGACTCCGGCTTCCCCGAAGGCGAGTGATCCCCATGGCGAACGCGACTCCGGTGACCAAAAAGGTTGTTCTGCTCATCGTGGAAGGGCCCACGGAGGAAACCGCGCTCGGAAGCGTGTTCCAACGACTGTTCAGCGACAGTCTCGTGAAATTCGACGTTGTGCATGGCGATATGACCGTCTCGCAAACCTCCAAAGAACCTCGTGACCGGGTGCGCGAGCTGATTCTAGGCGAGTTGAAGCGTGACCGCGGCTACCAGTGGAAAGACATCGCGCAGATCGTGCAGATCTGCGATACGGATGGCGCCTTCATTCCGGACGACCTCGTGCTTGCGGGCGAGGCGGACGCGATCGAATATCGTGAGGATCGCATACTCACCAGCAAAACGGAAAGCATACGCCTGCGCAACCGCAGAAAAAGGGAATCATTGCGCAAACTATCGGATATCTCGTGCCTGACGTATCAAAAGCATGAGGTGCCGTACCGGATCTACTACTTCTCCAGAAATATGGAGCATGCCCTGCATAACAGATCCGACAGCCTCTCCAACTCCGAGAAGTCGAAACTCGCCCAATCGTTCCGCAGGCGGTTCTCCAACGACCTGCCCCAATTCAAGGCTTTTATGCGAAGCCCGGAAGTGGCGGTGCCCGGCGACTACCAAACTACTTGGAGCGTTCTGCAAGAAGGTGTCTCCTCGCTGCGACGAGGCTCGAACCTGCACCTGGCCATTCCCGAATAGTGTCTTTCGCTGTTCTGCGGAGTCTGGTTTCAGTGGCGCTTCTTTCTGGACGCGGATATCTGCGTTAGCGGTAGTGGATTTGAGCGTCTGCAAACATCCATCTGCGTTAGCGGTAGTGGGCTTTGGGCCATACGCCAAGTATCCGGCCTTGTATTTCAACGCGCATACGCGGGGCAACTCCAAAACCCCACTACCGCTAACGCAGATCGATATCCGCAAGTCCCCAAATCCACTACCGTTAACGCGGATTGATGCCCGGGCGGCTGTGGGTGTTGCCGAAATCACTAATTGTTTGAATTGGGGACTTGGTCGAGGCTGGTGCGCAGCGTATTGACGATTCGGTCGCGATGGGGTGCTTGATGCGGATGAGCTGCGATGGCTAATGGTTCGCCCATGTTGAATGGTGTAGGGGGTGAACAACGGTGTGGTGTGGGGCGACGATGCAGTGTGGCGCGGCGGTGTGATGGTGCCGTGGTGGACGCGGCGTGGCATGACGATGCGGTGTGGTGCGACGGTGTGATGGTGCCGTGGTGCCGTGGTGCCGTGGTGGACGCGGCGTGGCGCGACGATGCGGTGTGGCGCGACGGCGTGATGGTGCCGGGGAGGGCGGTGCGATGCGGGCAATGGTGTGGTGGCGCTGCGGTGGGCGAGGTGTGGTGTGGGGCGACGATGCAGTGTGGTGCGATGGTGCTGCGGCGGATGAGGTGTGGAGCGACGGATGCGGCGTGGCGCGACGATGCAGATGTGATGGTGCTGCGGCGGGCGAGGTGTGGCGCGATGGTGTGATGGCGCTGCGACGGGCGAGGTATGGGGCGACGGATACGGCGTGGCGCAACGATGTGTCGCGGCTCGATGGCGTGTGCGGCGTGATGCAAATGGCAGCGAAATATGGTCAGGCGAGAGTTTTTGTGGAACGGCTTCACTGTTACGCAAACCAATCAAACCGATTTGACACGCCGATAATCAAATCGGTTTGACTGTTTGCGTGAAAGGCCATATGGTTGATACCACCAAGGCTCGAGTGCCTCTCGAGTTTGAAAATCCAAGGAAGGAGGTAACAAGGAATCATGAGCAGCAAACCGACGATAGCGGACGTGGCCAGAGAAGCGGGCGTGACCAAAGGAACCGTCTCGCATGTTTTCAACGGGCATCGCACCATATCGGCGGCAACGGCTAAGAAAGTCACTGACGCGGCCGCAAAGCTCGGATGGATCCCCAACCAGGCCGCCCGTGCGCTGGTGGAGAAGAAAACCAACGCCGTCGGCATTGTGCTGGCGAGGGATCCGGAGGTGCTGTATGCGGATGCGTTCTTTCCGGTGTTCCTCTCCGGTCTCGAGCTGGAACTCTCGAAAAGGGAGATCGCGCTTGTTCTGCAGACGGTCACCGATCGTGAAGCGGAAGAGCGCGCGTACCGTTCGATGTCTCAAGGGCGGGTCGACGGGTTCGTTGTACTGGATATGCGATGTGACGACTGGCGCGTCGGCCTTTTGCGAGAACTGCATATGAAGGCGGTTCTTATGGAATCGGGCGACGACTATCAATTCGAGGATTTCTCGACGGTGTGGGTGGACGACCGGGGCCCTATGCAGGAGGTCGTCGATCATCTGCATGAACTCGGACACACACGTATCGCGCATGTGTCCGGTCCTCTCGAATATGTCCACTCGCAGCAACGCGCCCAAGGGTACGTTGAGCGGGTCGGAAGCCGTGAACTGCTTTATGAGGGGGATTTCACAGCCAAACAAGGTGTGGAGCTGACGCGTGAATTGCTGGCTCTTTCTGAACCCCCGACCGCGATCATCTACGCGAATGACGTGATGGCGATCGGAGGACTGTCGTACGCGGGATCGCAGGGACTGGCCATTCCCGAAGATCTTGCCATCGTTGGTTACGAGGACGATCCGATTTCGGTACATTTGAATCCTCCTATGACCAGCGTGTCCACCAATGCATACAATCGAGGCCAATTGGCCGCTCAACGTTTACTCGCCGACATCGATGGTGACATGCCGAAGGCAGTGCAGTCTTTGCCTGAGACCATTCGATGGCGCGCAAGCACGGAAGGGTCACATTTGGCCTAGAGGCCTTCTCGACCCCCTATCATTCCAAAACATATCCTTCGCCAGGCCATGAGGGCCGTGGTGTGGGTACCGCTTTGCCTTTTTCCAAACATTGCATTTCAAGGAGGAAAACAATGAACAAACTATTCAAAAAACTGGTGGCGCCTGCGGCTTTGGTCACCGCGGCGGCGATGATGCTTTCCGGATGCGGAAGCAGCGCCAACTCTTCCGATGACGCGGCATCCGCGCGAGGTCCCATCACGATCTGGTTGTCCAATAACGCGCAGGAAGTCGCGTGGGGCGAGGAAATGGTCGAATCATGGAACGCCGAGCATCCTGACGAGCAGGTGACCGCCCAGGAGATTCCGGCGTCGTCCTCGTCCGAAGAAGCCATCACGGCGGCGATCACCGCAGGCACCAGCCCGTGCCTCATCTACAACATTTCCGCGGCCGCCGTGCCTGGCTGGGTGCGTCAGGGCGGATTGGTGAACCTGTCAGAATTCGAAGGCGCGGACGAATACATCGAATCGCGCACGGGCGACAGCGCGGAACTCTACCAGACCGACGGCAGCTATTACCAGATGCCGTGGAAGGCGAATCCGGTGATGATCCTGTACAACAAGGACATCTTCGAGAAGGCGGGCATCGACCCGGAGAACCCCGGCATGGACACCTACGAGGGATTCCTTGAGGGAGCGAGGAAGATCGTGCAAAGCGGCGCCTCGCAAAGTGCCATCTGGCCGGTGCCGACCAACGACTTCTACCAGCCGTGGAACGATTTCTATCCGCTGTATCTCGCCGCGACCGGCGGCACCCCGCTTGTCGAGGACGGCGAGGCGACCTTCGACAACGAGGCCGGGCAGGAGGTCAGCGAACTGTTCAAAACCCTGTATGACGAGAACCTCGCTCCGAAGGAGAAGTATACGGACGATCCTATGGTGCAGGGCAACACCGCCATGCAGCTCGCCGGACCTTGGGCCATCGCCTCCTACAAGGACAACGTGAACGTCGGCGTCATGCCTGTGCCCACCAAGGATGGCGGTGAGGACGTGACGACGTTCGCCGATTCGAAGAACGTGTCCATGTTCACCACATGCTCGGCCCAGGCCACGGCGTGGGATTTCATGCAGTACACCACCAGCAAGGAGGCCGACAAGAAGTTCATTGAAACGACGGGACAGATTCCCATGCGCGAGGACGATGAAGGCGTGTTCGACGAGTATGCCGCGCAGAATCCCGACTATGAGCCGTTCATCGAACAGGCTCAGCGTATGAGCGATGTGCCGAGCCTGACGAACTCCACCGAAGTGTGGCAGGAGTTCCGCAAACTGTGGTCCTCCGACATCATCTTCGGCGGCGCGTCCTCCGAGCAGTTCGTCGCCGACGCGGCAAGCGCGGTGAACGATCTGGTCAAGGAAGGCTGACCATGAGCGGGGCCACCCACACGAGCCGCCATCCCCGTACCGGCGGATGGCGGCGGTGGCTCGGCGAACAGCCGATTGGCGGATTGTTCGCCCTGCCGTATGTGATCTTCGTCCTGGTGATCTTCGCCTATCCTCTGGGATATGCCATCTATATGGCGTTCCATGATTACTTCTTCACCGCTCCCGGCGTGAACGTGGATAAGCCGTTTGTCGGATTTGAGAACTTCATCACCGTGCTGAGCGATCCGGACGTGTTGCAGGCGTTCCGCAACATTCTGGTGTTCCTGGTGATCAACGTTCCATTGACCGTGGTCCTTTCGATGATTCTGGCCAATGTGCTCAACGCCGGCGTCCGCTGGGCGGCCATGTTCCGCATCGCGTTCTACCTTCCCTACATCACCGCAAGCGTGTCCCTGGTCGGCGTATGGCTGCTGCTGTTCTCCCAGAACGGTCTGATCAACTCGATCCTCGGCTCATGGGCGCCCGACCCGTCGTGGTTGTCCAACACACGGCTCGCGATGCCGCTGATCGCGCTGTACGTCACATGGAAACAGCTCGGATTCTATATTCTGCTGTATCTCGCGGCGTTGCAGAACGTGCCCAAGGAACTGCATGAGGCGGCCGAAATGGATGGATGCAACGGCTTGCAACGGTTCTGGCATGTGACGGTCCCCAGCGTTCGTTCCACCACCACATTGGTGTTGGTGCTCGCCATCATCACCGGCTCCAACCTTTTCACGGAACCCTACCTACTCACCAACGGCGGAGGCCCCGATGGATCCAGCACCACTCCGGTGCTGCTGATCTACCAGCTCGGCATCCAGCAGCAGAATCCTGATCTGGCGTCGGCCATCGGCATGCTCCTTGTCATCCTCGTCGGTCTGATGTCGATGATCGCCAACCAGTTGAATAAGGAGAAGTGACATGCGACATCCACATCCCGTGCGCGTCGTACTGCGCTACGTCGTCATCATACTGGCGGCTTTGATGTTCGCGTTCCCGTTCTACTTCATGGTCGTCGGCGCGTTCCAGGACAATCCGACCAACACCCCTGACAAGCTCCTGCCGACCTCCGGTTGGACCATTGAGAACTTCGTGGAGACGAACAGCCGCATCGATCTGCTGCAATCGCTGTGCAATTCACTGATTTTCGTCGGTGGTGTTCTGCTGGGCACGGTGGTGTTCGGTCTGCTCGCCGGATATGCGGTGTCCTGCCTCGATTTCCGTGGCAGAGGAGGCGTGTGGGTACTGATGCTGCTGGTGCAGATGATTCCGTTCCAGCTGTTGATGATTCCCCTGTATGTGCAGATCACCCGCTCCTACGGATTGGGCGACACCTACATAGGCATGATCCTGCCGTTCCTGATCAACACGACGGCGGTGTTCATCTTCGCGCAGTTCTTCAAAGCGCTGCCTCGATCCATTTTCGAAGCCGCGAGAATCGACGGGGCCGGCGAGATCAGAATCCTTTGGACCATCGCCATTCCGCTGGTTCGTCCCGCGTTGGTGACCGCGATCCTCGTCACGTTCATCGGCCCCTGGAACGAGTTCCTATGGCCGTTCCTTATCACCAAAGACACGAGCATGCAGCCGTTGGCCGTATCTCTGGCGAACTTCATCGCCAGCGTCTCGACATCCATGGCCAATCCGAACGGAGCGATCCTCGCCGGCGCCACGGTGCTGGCGTTCCCCGTGATCGTGCTGTTCTGCGTGTTCCAAAAGTATTTCCAGACCACCAACATCGGTGCGGCAACGAAAGGATAATCTGTAATGACCGCTCACCACGCAACCAGCTTCTTCACCGGAGCAGCCTTCCCCCTCGGACCGTTCGTCCCCTACGAGAACAATCCGATCCTGACCCCATTGGGCGGTTCATGGGAGTCGTCCAACCTGTATAATCCCGCCGCGCTGGTGGTCGACGACGAAGTCGTGCTCATCTACCGGGCCCATGCGGACGATATCGTTTCGCATCTGGGTATCGCCCGCAGCAAGGACGGCGTCCATTTCGAGCGGCAAAGCGATCCCATCATCTCCCCGGAGCATGAATACGAGCGGTACGGATGCGAGGATCCGCGCATCTCCGTCATCGATGGCACCTATTACCTGACCTACACCGGTTGGGACCGGCGCGAAGCGCAGCTGTGCCTGGCGACCAGCACGGATCTCGAGCATTGGACCAAACACGGCCCGCTGTTCAAGGACTTCGACACGTTCAAGCCCACGCCCGACGCGCACGGACACAATTGGTCGAAGGCGGGCGTGATCGTTCCCCACAAAATGCAGGGAAAGTGGTGGATGTACTTCGGTGAGGGCTGCATCTATTGGGCGACCAGCGACGATCTGATCCACTGGACTCCCGGCACCACCGATGAGGAACCCATGTACAAGCCCACCGCGGGCACGTTCGACGCGGACCTCGTCGAAATCGGCGCGCCCCCGGTGCTCACGGACAACGGCCTACTGTTGTTCGTGATGAATGGCGCCACCCGCACCCCGAAGCCGGAGGGTGGTTGGGACGTCGATTACCGTTGCGGACAGTTCGCCATCGATCCCGACCACCCGGACCAGGTCATCGCCCGCATGCAGACCCCGTGGCTGAAGCCGCAAAGCTTCGAAGACCACCACGGTCTGATCCCGAACGTGACGTTCGTGGAAGGCCTGGTGAAATTCCATGGCAAATGGTTCGCCTATTACGGACAATCGGATACGACGCTCGCGGTCGCGATCCATGATCCGGAACGGCAGTGGGGCGACGCGTTCGTCGCCGCGCTCGACTGAGACAGCGAGACGACATGGGATATATGCGAGACAACGTCTTCCGTGGTTTATCGGACGGATGGACGGTACGGGCGCTCACCACACAGGAGATTCCGGCCGAGCTGCGCGACACGCTCGGCCGGGGGATCCCGGCTCGGGTCCCCGGCGAGGTGACGGTCGATCTGATGGAGGCCGGTCTTATCGACGACCCGTTCGACGGCTGCAACGAACAGGTGCTGCAGTGGATCGGCCGATGCGATTGGGAATACCGCTGCACGTTCGATTGGAACGACGACGGGCTCGAACGGCACGATTTGGTCGCGTTCGGGTTGGACACCATCGCCTCCGTTCGACTCAACGGCCATCAGGTCGGTATGGCGCGGAACTTCCATCGCACCTACCGGTGGGATGTCGGACGCTACTTGCGTGACGGGGAGAATACGCTGACGGTCGAGTTCGCGGCACCCACGACATACACCGAAATGCGCGAACGTGATTACGGCGTGTACCCGCATGCGTCGTTGCCGGCGTTCAACCAGATTCGCAAGCCAGCTTCCTCATTCGGCTGGGATTGGGGCGTCAACGCCGTCAACGTGGGCATCGTGCAGCCTATAGGCTTGGAATCCTGGTCCGGCTGCCGACTGGAGCAGGTCGTCACCCAAGCCGACGTCAGGGAAGACGGTACGGGTGTTTTGGATTGCGTCGTGGACACCACGCGTGCCGGCGACCGTTCCGAAGCGCCGGTGATCGCGGAGCTGTACGACGGGGATAATCTGGTCGCCTCATGCGAGCGGACGATTCCCGCGAACCGCAATACGATCGAGATGCGTTTGACGGTCGAGCAAGCGGCGTTGTGGTGGCCGGTGGGATACGGGGAACCGCATCTCTACACGCTTGAAATCCGGTTGCCGGAAGAGTCGCGTTCATGTTCGCAATGGCAGGGGAGTGTGGGCTTCCGAACCGTCGCGATCGATGTGGACGCGGACCGATATGGTCGGCCGTTTTCGATTCATGTCAACGGATGTCCCGTGCATGCGCGGGGATATAACTGGGTTCCCGCGGATGCGCTTATCAGCCGTGCCACGCCTGAACTCATCACCGCACGTATGGTTGATCTTGTCGAATCCAACAGCAACATGCTGCGCATATGGGGCGGCGGCCTCTATGAGAGCGAGGAGCTTTACGATTTCGCGGACCGCCACGGCGTCATGATCTGGCAGGACTTCCCCTTCGCCTGCGCCGCCTATCCGGAGGATCTGGAAACCCAAGCGGAGGTCGACGTCGAAGCCCGTGAGCAGATCGCGCGGCTGAACACGCATCCCAGTCTGGTCATTTGGAACGGCTCCAATGAAAACTACATGGAGGCGACCGGATGGCTCGGCATCGGACTGCGTGATGACGATCTTCCCGCTGACGACGCCGGACGCCATGACAAACCGTGGGGCGACCACTATTACGCTCACCAGTTGCCGGAACTGCTCAAGGAGCTTCGGACGACCGCCGCGTATATTCCCAGTTCCCCCATCAGTTTCTCCCCATATACCGACCCCAACAAACCGGAGGATGGCACCTGCCACCTGTGGGATGTGTGGAATAAGGCCGACTATCGTCGATATGCGGAACGTGTGCCGCGATTCTGCGACGAATTCGGATACCAAGCGCCACCCGCATGGAGCACTCTGACCAAAGTCGTCCACGACCTGCCGATGGATCCGTTCGCGCCGCAGATGCTCAACCATCAGAAAGCCATCGACCACGGTAACGAGAAACTGGCGAAAGGCATGAGATCGCATATCACGCCCGGCCGGTTCGAGGATGTCAATCCCGATAGGAACGCCGACAACCAGTGGCTGCTCGACAGCGACAGGTGGGAGAACGTTGAGGACTGGCATTGGGCGTGCCAACTGCAGCAGGCCCAGGCGGTGCGGTTCGGAGCCGAACATATGCGTGCGCTGGAACCGGTGAATCAAGGCGTGCTCATATGGCAGCTCAACGACGATTGGCCGGTTATCTCTTGGGCCGCGGTCGACTATGAGGGCCATCGCAAGCCGTTATGGTATGCGTCCCGCAGATTCTTCGCCCCACGTCTGGCGATGATTCGGCCGACGGTCAGCGACGAATGCCGGGAACGGTATTCGTGGGACGGCGTGGCGCTTGAACCGGATGGTTTGTCGTTGATCCTGGTCAACGACAGTTCTGAATCGTATCGATTCGTCTGGAATTGTCGACGCGTCGACCTCAGTGGACGGGAACTGGCATCGGTCGCTTTGGAGACATCGGTGGATGCGTTCTGCGTGACGCGTGTTCCATTGCCGAGGGAAGTCGTCGAGTTCTCGGACCCAAGCAATGAGCTCGTGGTCGCTTCGACCGAGGATGCGAATTGGTCGCGCGTCATCTACGACCCGGTTGAGATCGTGGAACAGACGTTGGAGACGCGGCCGTTCGATACTCAAGTGAGCGAGGAAATCGGTGGCTATCGCCTTGACGTCACGGCTCGATCGTATGTCCGTGACCTCTTCTGCATGGCCGATAAAGTGGGTGGAACGGTCGACGATGGACTGGTCAGCCTTCTGCCGGGCGAAACCGCGACGTTCCATATCACAGGCGGGCAAGTGGACGATCCGCCCATGTATGGCGACGCTCGCGTGCTGCGCTGCGCCAACGATCTGAAGAACCGATAAACAATTCATAATGCCGGCTTGCCATGGCGCTCTCACTGTCATGGCAAGCCGGCATTATGCATTGTTCGGATCGGTGTTTGGAAAGACCTGTGCCGTGGTTGCAGCATGACTGTGAGCGGTCGTATGGCGATGGAGCGATATGACGGCGAGTGGGGGTGTGGTGGGGTGAGGTTGAGGAGGGTATGGTCGGTGTTTCGTGAAGAGATGCGGAAGAAGGGAACGGACGAGGTAAGCCGTACCCCCGATCTGATAGGCTAACAGCCGTATTCTGTCACATAGGCGAACAGTAGGGGTTATGACTCAAGAAGAAATGGAAGCGTCTGAGGAACAGGGTGTGACGCTTGCCGATTTGCTGATGATGATTCGCAAGCACGTCATCATGGTCGTGGTGGTGTTCGTGGTGGTGTTGGCCGCAGTCGCCGCATACACGTTCACCACGCCGAAGAAGTACTCCGCCACGGCCGAGCTGCTGGCCATGTCCGGCCAGGGGGCGGTCAGCGATACGGCGAGCGGCAACTTGTCGCAGTTCAACACGGCGAGCTCGTATATCAATTCGCAGATCGAAACCTATCCGGAACTGGCGAAAACCGAAACCGTGCTGGATACGGTCATCGACGATCTCAGCCTCAACATGACGGTCAGCGAGGTCGCCGAACTGATCACGGTGAGCAACCCCTCGGGCACGCTGATGGTCGACATCACGGCCGAAACCGTGGATCCCGAGCTTTCCCAGCAGCTGGCGAACGCCGTGGCGGACAGTCTGAGTGACCAGGTCTCCACCTCGCTGGGCACGCTGGACGAGGATGTGAATCCCGTCATGCTGTCCGTGGTGCAGCGGGCGCAGGTGCCGCAGTCGGCCAGCTCGCCGCGCGTGGCGCTGTATCTGGCCGTCGGCGCGCTGGCCGGCCTGATTCTGGGCGTGTGCTGCGCGGTCGTGCGTGAGATGCTCAACACGAAGGTGGAGGAATCCTCCGACGTGCGTAGCATTGTGGGCGCTTCGTCGCTCGGCACCGTGCCGCAGGACGAGCTGCTGGAAGGCAGCCGTCCGATGGTGGTCGCACAGCCGGGCGGTCCACTCGCCGAGGAATTCCGTCGCATCCACACCAACCTGTCGTTCCTGCGTGCCGACCGCGCGAACGAACAAGGTCAGGTGCTGGTGTTCACCTCGTCGTCTCCGGCCGAGGGCAAAACCACCACCACCATCAACGTGGCCGCCGCATTGGCGGAGGACGGCGCCAAGGTGCTGCTCATCGACGCCGACCTGCGGCACCCCTCGGTGGCCCACCATCTCGACATCGAAGGCCATGTGGGCCTCGCCCACGTGCTCTCCGGCCAGATGATGCCCAAAGATGTGGTGCAGAGCTACTGGAAGCCGAATCTCCATGTGCTCGCCGCCGGCAAGCGCCCAGCCAACCCCAGCATCCTGCTCAACTCCGAAACCATGGCCAAGCTGGTCTCACAGGCGGTCACGCAGTATGACTATGTGATCATCGACACCGCCCCGCTGAGCGTTTCGAACGACGCCTCCGTGTTCGGCCGTTGGGCCAACGGCGTGATTCTGGTGGCAGGCAAGGGCGTGTGTGAGAAGAAGGATCTGGCCGAAGCCTACGATTCGCTCGAATCGGCCGGTGTACCGGTGCTCGGCTTCGTGTTCAACTTCGCCGACCCGAAGAAGAAGCGCGAAGGCAGCTACTACTATTTATTACTACGAAGAGGATGGCGGCCACGCGCGCGGCAAAGACAAAACACGCCGCCACAAGACCGACAACCAGTAATCCTCAAATCCTCCAGCAAACAGATTCGAATGGCGTGAACGTATGAACAGAGTGCCGGACGAACAACCCCGGTCGAGCGGCGACATCGTCACCACCGACTGGGATATTCCTGTGATCGATTTCTCGCAGGTGCCCGCGCCCAAGGAACAATCGGCGGCGCCAACGGAGCGAACCGCCGATGCGGGCACGGGAATGACCGCCGGAGCGCAAGCGGACGACGACATCTTCAGCGGAGTCCGCTTCGACTCCTCGGTGGACGACGAGCCGGACGCCGAAGCCGCCGCGGCCCAGGATGCCGAACGCGCCGCGCGCAAAGCCCGGCGCAAACGGCGTGTGATCATCGCCGCCGTGGCCGCCGGCGTGATCGTCGTGGGGTCGGCGGTTGCGGCATGGGTGGTTTGGACCATGCAAAGCGACCAGCGTGCTCTGGCCAGCGCCCAAAACACATGCGACGAGAGCGTGAGCGATGTGGAACGCGCCATAAGCAGACTGGACGGCACCCTCGAAACGGCAGTCGACGCGCAGACGATCACCGCCGGCCAAGTGGCGGACTCGAATACGATCACGGCGTTGCAGGCCGCCATAAGCGAAGCGCAATCCGGCGACGACCCCGTTCCCTGCGATGCGGATACGGCCGACGAACTGCACAGCGCGGCCTCCAACAATCAGACGCTGGTCAACCAAATCAACAACCGGAACACCACGTTGAAAACAGCGGTCGCCAACGTCAACGCCAGCAAGAACACCAAAGACGTCAACGATGCCAAAGCGAGTCTGCAAACCCTGACCACGGACGCGCAGACCCGATACGACGAGACGGCCGGCGCGGTCGCCGACGAATCCACGCGCGAGACGCTGCTGCAGGCCATCGAGACCGCCAACACGCTGCTGGAACAATCCAATCCCACATTGGACGCTTTAAACAACGCCGTCACGGCGTTGAACACGGCCGTGCAGAACGTCGACACATCGGCGAGCGACCTCGAGGCTGCGGCGCAGAACTATTATCAGAACCAGCGGAACACGACGACCAATACACCGCAACAATCGAACGCCGGCACGTCGCAATCCGCGGGGAACAACACGTCGACGCCGAACGCCGGCGGTGGCACGGGCGGTACCGGCAGCACCGGTAGCGCCGGCAATAGCGGTAACGCTGGCAATAGCGGTAGCACCGGCAATACCGGTGGCACCGGTAATACTGGCGGCACCGGTAATACTGGCGGCACCGGTAATACTGGCGGAACCGGCAATACCGACAGCACTGGTAGCACTGGTAGCGACGGTGGTGGCCAAAGCGGCGGGACAGCCAATACCCAACCTGGCGCTGGAGGCTCGGAGTCCGCCACTGGCGGCGAAAACGGGACAAGCGCCGAGTCAGGGCAATAACGCAATAGCGCATGAGCGCGCAACACTTGAAACCGGGAGCATCGGATTCCTGCCGTCGGCGGCACGGCCCCGATCCGCGCTCACGGCATCATTCGTCGGGCGCGCCCTGAAGCACGTCGATGAAATCGGGGAATTGCAGATTCTGATCGACCTGCAGCGCCTGCTCATCCACATAATGCTTGCGCATACTGGCGAATATCGTGCGCAACGCGGCGTTGGTCTGCTCGGCGGCGAGCTGGAACTTGTCGAAGGACTGGCGGTGCGGATCGGCGATGTTCTGGGAAACGGGCAGCATCGGGCGGATCAGCGTGGAGGCGGAGATCACGGAGCGCAGACGGTCCTGGATGGTCGTGCCCTTGACGAGATTGTCTTTGGCGCAGTATTCGCACATATTTGCGAAATCCGTGAGCAGGAAGGTGTAACGGTTGGCGTTCGGGGCCAAAGTGACGATATCGGCGCGCTGGCGCTTCTCGAAGCACAGGATCAGATCCGCGGATTCGGCCATCTGCCGGGTCAGCCGGCGGGAGCGGAAACTAGTGGTGTCGATGCCCACCGCGTTCATCAGATATTTGCTGGACGGGTCGATGGCATGCGATTCAAGCCCCTGCGTGCCCGCGCTGGACACCTGCACCGTGGTGCGTTCCAAGTAGCGGCGGGTCAACAGTTCGCCCATGGGGGATCGGCAGATATTGCCCGTGCAGACGAACATGATATGCATGAAAAGCCCCTTTACTCGAATCGGCATCGACCGACGGCCGTTGTGCTTCAGACAGCACTATACAACAGGGGGTTTCGAGAACGTTTTTGGGTGTTTTGCAAGGGGGTAGGAAACCTTGCGGCTTCGGGGGTGGGGCACGGTATTGTGGAGTGGGGATATCGACCGGGATAAGGACACGAGCACGCCACCGCCCTGGGAGAGCGGAACTTCAGGCGTGGAAGGAGACGAATCCATGACATTCAACAATGATGGCGACAATCTGTTCGACGGGCTGACGGACGCCCCTATGGCGAGGATGGAACCGCCGACGCCGCCGTCCGCATCGGAGTCCTCGCCATCGGCACGATCATCGGGCGACGGGAACCCGGGAGGGCAGCACCGGTCCCGTCGCGCCTCCCAACGCCGGCTGCGTGAACGTAGGCGCAAGCGCAACCGTCGCATTCTGATCGCCGTGGCGGTGGTGCTGGGCGTGCTGATCGCCTTGGGCGCATGGTTCGGCATCTCCGGATTGAAAGCGAAAAACGAGGTCGAACAGGCGGTGGCGGCCGTCTCGCAGATCCAAACCAGTGTGAGCGGCGGCGATATGGACCAAGCCGTCAGCGGGCTGAACGACCTGGCGGACCATATCGACGCGGCCTACCAGCAGACCAACAGTCCGATCTGGGCGCTCGCCTCTTGGATGCCGTATGTGGGGTCGGATATCGGCGCGGTGCGATCCGTGGTGGGCGCGTTGGAGACGGTGTCCACCGACGCGCTGCCGTCGTTGTCTTCTGCGTTGGATGGATTCTCTCTGGACTCCATCAGTGTGCAGAACGGACAGGTACAGATCGGCGATCTGGCCAGCCGGGCGACGGATCTGACAACGGCCAGTGAGGTGATCAGCCAGGCCAACGACGAGCTGCAGGCCGTGGACGGCATGCGGATCGAACAGTTGGCCAACGCGGTGGATAGTGCGAAAACCCAATTCAACACGGTTTCGTCGCTGCTCGACACCGTCTCGCGCGCGGCGCAGCTGCTGCCGAAGATGCTGGGGCTTGAGGACGGGCAGACACGCAACTATCTGCTGATATCGCAGAACAACGCCGAATTGCGTACCACAGGCGGCATTCCTGGCTCATGGGGTGTGATCACCGTGAGCAATGGCGCGATTTCGGTTTCGGAATTCGATTCGGCAAGCAAGGTGTCCGAAACACCTGTGGTGGAGCTGACTGGTGAAGAGAAGGTGTTGTTCGGCGAGTATCTTGCTGAATACCAGCAGGATATCAATTTCACTCCTGATTTCCCGCGCTCCGCGTATATCGGCACGGTGATGTGGAAGCTGTTGAAGAACCAGGACGTCGACGGTGTGATCAGCGTGGATCCGGTGGCTTTGCAGCGTATGCTGGCGGTCACCGGCGGCATGACCATGTCGGATGGCACGGTTCTGGACGGACAGAACACGGTGCAGACCCTGCTGCGCGACAGTTATGTTCGCTTCGACACACAGACGACGCAGGACGCGTTCTTCGCGCTGGCCGCCCAAGAGGTGTTCGAGCATGTCACGCATACGTCAGGCAATAACACCGAACTGATCAAGGCGCTCAGCGGCGCCGTCACCGACGGACACATCATGCTGTGGTCGGCCCATGAGGACGAACAGGAGGTTCTCGCTGGCACCACCATCGCGGGCGAATTGGAGAACGATCCCACCGAACCGGTGGCCGGCCTGTATTTCAACGATCTGACCCAGGGCAAAATGGATTGGTATCTCGAACGAGAGGTCTCATTGGAATATGAGAAAACCTATCCGAACGGGGAACGCCAGTATGCGTTGCATGTGAAGTTGACGAATACGGCCCCCACTGATGCCGCCACATCATTGCCTGAGCTGGTACGCGGATATTGGAATGGCGAACCGCGATCCGGGGAGATCGAGACCACGACGTATGTGTATGCGCCGGCTGGAGGCCGTCTGGTGAGCTGGGAGTTCGACGGCAGCGGAGTGGACGACAGCGAATTCGATACGTTGAGTGTGCACGAGGGATTGACCTACGGTTCGAAAACGGTGACGTTGCAGCCTGGCGAGAGCTGTGAATTCACGATTCACGTGTCGTCGTCAAGTGAGGCGGAGGGTAAGGAGATCACCTTGCGGCAGACTCCGACGTTGGAGTAATTCTCCTGAACGGACGGCAAAGGGCGGGTGCTGGCTTACACGCGGCACCCGCCCTTTCTTACTTTTTGCCGTCCATTCTTGTCGTCTTATTTTGTCGTCGTTCTAGGCGCCCCTCAGCCGGGAGACAACTTTTATTTGTCGTCATCCTGAGCGGATCGCAGCGGAGTCGAAGGATCTCGTGCGGCGGGGAGGTGGCACCTTCAGAACTTATGCATTCGTGACGCATCTGGCCCCAGGCGAAATGCGGTTTGTGGAGTGAGATCCTTCAACTGCGTTCGCCGCGCTCACTCCGCTCAGGATGACGACCCGATAAAAGGAACGCGGATGGGCTTCGTGCGTTTGCTGCGCTCAGGATGACGACCGATAAGGGAGCGCGGATGGGGCGACTGCGTTTGTTGCGTTCAGGATGACGGCCGGTAAAGGGAATCTTACGGATGGGGCTTTCTGCGTTCGCTGCGCTTAGTGACGACAATACGGAAAGGTCCTCGAGAGTTGCCTCTCGAGGACCTTTGAAGAATTACCTACTGAAGGTGAATTCAGCGGGTGGCCTTCTTGCGCACGGCGAACAGAGCCACGCCAGCGGCAGCCATCAGGACGATGGCCACACCGTACGGAGCCACGGAGGCGCCGGTGTTGGCGGTGGTCTTGGTGCCGGTGGCATTGTTGCTGGCACCGTTGGACGGAGCGCCGGTCGCCGGGGTGTTGTCACCGGTCTTGACGGTGGCGCTGAAGGAGCTACCGGAGGTCTTGCCAACGGCGGAGATGGTGAAGCCACCGTTATCGGCCTTCTCCAGGCCGGCGTCGGTCAGGATGTACTTCAGGGTCAGGGAGCCATCGGCCTTGGCGTTGACCGTCTTGACGGCGATCGCCACAACGTCGGAGACGTAGGTGGTGTCGTAGGTGACGTCGACGGATTCGTTCGCAGCGAAGGTGCCGGCCGGAGCGGAAGCGGTCACAGTGTTGCCGGAGATGGTGCCGGTCGTGGAGTAGTTCTCAACGGCCATGGCGGTGCCGGTGGCGAAGCCGAAGCCGAGAACGGCGGCGATGGTGGCGAAGAGGGCCACGATCTTCTTCTTCATAGTAGTTGTCCTTTACCTCTCAGATGCGGGACTCGAAGTCCCCTGAGACTTGGGTTGTGGAGTTCAGAGTCATCCCCTTGCTCCGTGTACAGTGCTTTACTATACACCCCCTTCAGACGAGGGAAACTTACGGAAAACGGCGTAAAATCGCCGCTGTGTGACAAGTCCATCACGTGATGTGAGGGGATTCGCACACCCCCGAACGATGTGCAGGTGGGGAAACCCGCGGAATATCAACGATGCCGGTGAAATGTGACGTATGTTACGAAAAATCGAGCATCGAATCGCGTTTCGGCGTGTCGTTTCACCGTGTCGGGTATGGCTTTCGCTGGTCAGGCGGCCTTGCCCGACGTCGACGCGGCGTCGTCCTCGTCGTCGAAGCTGAACAGGTCTTCCACGGTGGTATCGAACACCTTCGCGATATCCATGGCCAACCGCAGCGACGGGCAATACAGGCCCTGCTCCAAGCGCCCGATGGTCTCGCGGCGCACATTGACCAGATCCGCCAGATCGGACTGCTTCATATCCTTCTCAAGACGGTGCAGTTTCAGGCTAGTCCTCATCGTCATCCCCCTTGGCCCCCTGATGTTCCAGCCACAGGTAGCGTGCGTCGGAGAGCGCCAACGCGGCCATGGCGAGCGTCGGCAGCGTCATCGGCCGAATCTGGTGCATCCCAGGCTGCAGCAGCGCCAGCATGGTATAGACGAACCCCAGCAGAATCAGCACGGCGATCATCGTGGTCAACGCGAACTGCATGGCGTCGCTCTGATGCTTGTCGGAAAGCTCGTCGCGGCGCGGATCCTGCCGGTCGAGCACCAGGAACACCAGCACCTCGCCGACGATCCACAGCACGGCGACGACGGCCGTGGCGATCACCCCAACAAGATTGTTCTGGAACAGCAGCAGTAGGGCGCAGCACACCGCTCCCACTATTTCGACGACCATGCGCAATGAGATATATCGGTTGAAGGTCATCGTGAAATCGCTCCTCTTCCATATCGCGGTACCGACGCGCCGCCATCGAATCCATGCGGCCGTTCTATAGAAGAATCTAGCACCGTTGACGCAATTTCGAGGGCAAATGACGGGGGGATATGGTAAAGCCCCGCACGCGGCGGGGCTTTACGAAGGCGTTTCGCGATCAGTACCAGTGGTTGGCGACCCAGAACTCGTACGCGCCGGCGAGCGAGCCGTAGCGGCCATTGCAGTAGCTGACGAACCACTTGAACTGCGTCTGATAGTTGGTCTGCCAATCGGCGCCGGCCGAGGCCATCTTGCTGCCCGGCAGCGCCTGGGCCAGACCGTATGCGCCGGAGCTGGCGTTGGTGGCGGTCGGATTCCAGCCGGACTCGTGGTTGATGATGTACACGGCGGCGGAGAAGTCGCTTTCGCTGTATCCGTTGGAGATCAGATAGTCATGCGCCCACTGTTGCATCTCGCTGGCCGGCACTGTGGTGCCGAGGTTCGCGTCGGACGAACTGCCGGAGCTGGACGCCGTGCTGCCGGTGCCGACCAGAATCACACGGTCGACCGGCGCTTTCTTCACATAGGAGGCGAACACGTTGGAGGAGACGACCGTGTCTCCGGCGCGTGTGACCAGACTGGTGGTCTCCATCACGCCCTCCTCGCCTTCGGATTCCACCTCCTCCTCGCCTTCGGCGAGGTCGTCGGTCTCCTTATAGACGGTGTTGAACGCGATGGCGGTCTGGGAGGTCTCCAGCTCGGCACCCGCGCGTTCGATGGTGATGACGGTGGACTCGTCGACCTCGTCGGTCAGGGCGGGGGAGACGGTGTCGCCCGATTCAAGCGTGATGTTACCCGCGTCGAGCACGGATTTGACGTCGGTGAAGGAATCCTTCTCGCCAAGCACGATACGGGTTTCGCCGTTGATCTTCACGGTCACGAACGTGGTGTTCCTGTCGGCGCCCTTGAGGGAATCGCGCGACGTGCCACGGGAGACGGTGACGCCGGACGTGTCGGTGGCGGAGAATTCGGTGACGGACTGCGAAGCGGCGAGCTCGTTGCGGTAGAAGGTGTTCGTCACCACACCGGCGGTGGCAAGCATTCCCACTGCGGCGAAAGATGCCGCGATCTTCATCCACTGGCGCTTGCTCAGGGACTTCAGGGTGGGGACGTTCTTGCGATGGCTGGCCATTACGCTCCTTGGTCGGCGGATAATACGTGTGCGCACACACTTCTTCCAGTGTAAGTCAGTGTGTGCATAATGTGAAATCCCGCCTGCCCGAAAAGGGTAGACGGGATGGAATGCCTTGGCGTTGCCACGTGTGAGAGGCTCTTCGACTCCGTTGCGCTTCGTGTGGGAGATGCTTCGACTTCGCTACGCTCCGCTCAGCATGACGAGGAAGGAGTTTGCATGGGGATGCTTCGACTTCGCTACGCTCCGCTCAGCATGACGAAGAGGGGTCATCCTGAGCGGAGGCGCAGCCGGAGTCGAAGGATCTCAGACCGTTTTACTCGGCGTCGGCGTTGTCGGCAGCGTCGGCGGCCTGCGTCATATCGAGCGCCTTGGCCTGGCCGATCAGATCGTCAAGCGCCTCGGCGGGCAGCGCGCCGGCCTGCTGGAAGATGATCTGCCCCTGCTTGGCGACCATCAGCGTGGGCACGGCCTGCACACCGGCGGCCTGCGCGAGCTCCTGGTTGGCGTCGATATCGACCTTCGCGAAGAACACATCCGGATTCTTTTCGCTCGCCTCCTCGAACACCGGGCCGAACGAGCGGCACGGGCCGCACCAGGTGGCCCAGAAATCCACGAACACGATCTCATTGTCGGTGATGGTCTTCTCGAACTCAGCGGTGCTGATGGCATGGGTGGCCATAATCTGCTCCTTACCTTGGATTACACGACTTCAGCTTCCCATCACCACTCAACATTTACGTCGTCTTTACGCCGGGAGAATAGGCGAATGCGCGAACGCGCGCGATAATGGGAACCATGCCAGTCCTGAATGATGAGGTGCCCAGCGAGGGCGACTTCGACGCCGGCCGCCGTCGCGGCGAATTCGATTCGATCACGCCCGAGGATTTCATCCGCGGATCGGGCGGCGCGGGCCGCGGCAATCCGCCCGGATGGCTCGGCCGCGACGACATCGAACGAGCCCGGATGCAACTGCCCATCACTTATGTGGAGATCGTGCCGGTGCGCACCGATGACCTCGGTCGCATCAGCCAGGTCGGATCGCTGCTATGCGTGTCGGATGACGGAAACATCGAACGCACGCTGATCACCGGACGCGTGCTGTTCCACGAAAGCCTACGCGAGGCGATCGCGCGCAACGTGGCCAAGGATCTGGGCGACATCGCCCTGCCGATGCTGCCGGCGAACCTCCAGCCGTTCACCGTGGCGGAATTCTTCCCCACACCGGGACTGAGCGAATACTACGATCCGCGCCAGCATGCGATCGCCCTATGTTATGTGGTGCCGATCGCCGGCGACTGCAAGCCGCAGGACGAGACGCTCGACGTGGAATGGGTCGATCCGCGCGGCGGCACGATGGAGACCTTCCTCGCGCAGATGGTTAACGGCCATGACCGAATCGTGCGCCGGGCGTTGGCCTGGGCTGGAATCTGACGGCGTAGGGGCATAAGAGATAGGGCATAGGAGGAATATGCGCATCGCGAACCATATCTACCGCGGCGGCGAGGGGCTGCCGCTCATCCTGATCAACGCGTACCCGGTGGACCACCGCATGTGGGACGAATGCGCGGCCGAAATCGCGCGCATCGCCGACGCCGAAGGCATACCCGCGTTCCCGATCTGGGCACCCGACATGCCCGGTTCGGGCGAATCCGGCGTTCCCACGGCGGAGGAATCTGGCCCGCAGGAGCCCAACGGATCCTATCCGCAGGCCTTGAACCGCGCGGGCGAGGCCTACGTGCGGCTGATGCGCGAAGGCGGATACGAGCAAGCCATATGGGCTGGGCTGTCGATGGGCGGATACATGGCCACGAACCTCTACCGAATCCACCCCGAAGCGGTGGCCGGACTCGCGTTATGCGACACCATGGCCGCATCCGACGGCGTCGGCGGCGAAGGGCGCCTCGCCACGGCCGACGCGTGCGAACGGAGCGATTCTCTGGAACCGGTGATGCATTTCGCGCAGCCGCAACCGGGGGATTCCAGCGTGAAGCGCTCGCCGGCGTTTGTGGAGAAAATGACCGCGTGGATCCAGAGCCAGACGCCGGCCGGAGCCGCATGGCGGCAGCGCATGACCTACGGGCGCGCGGATCTGACCGATGTGCCGGCGTCGATCGACGTGCCGGTGGCTGTGGTGTCCGGAACTCTCGACCCAACCAGTAATCCGAGCGTGATGCGTCCGCTCGCCGAACGCATCGGTGGCAACGCCGTGTTCACGCAGATTGAGGATTGCGGCCATTTCAGCGCCGTGGAACATCCAGACACGGTGGCCCGCGCCCTCGTGGACCTCGTCAAGCGCGTGCAGGGACGGTGAACGTTAGAAAGGCGATACCCTATGTTTTCTCCATTGGCACTCACTCAGGCGTTGCCGTTTCTGCCGCTCGCGCAGGGCGACATCGACTATCAGACCGAGCGCCGCGGCGAACCCGGTCTCGTCGCCTCGCTGCTCGCCGACACCGCGACCAAGGTGATTCTGACCCGTAACGGGCGGATCGCCGTGCCGCGCGGCCAAGGCGAACTCGTGGACCGCGAAACCGTCAGCATGCGTCTGGCCACCCTGCCCGGCGCGTACGTGCTTGCGGAACTGGACCGCTATCCGCAAGCCGTGGCCATGTTCCTCGGTGCCTACGGCGGTGTGCGGGACGAGCATGTGCTGGCTATCGACATCACCCGCGTGCCTGAGGCGGGTGTTGGTACAGTCACAGCTGCCCCGTCTGTGGCCGGAGTCGAGGACTCCGGAACCGTCGACGGGCATCTGGGCGCGATCGGAACGCCTGGCCCCGCAGGGACGATGGGTGTTCGCGCGGGCGTGGGCGGAACATCTCCCGCATCCGCCGACGCGGCCTTGCGGGCGGTGCCGGATTCGGCCGGACTCGGCGCGGACGACGCCTTCGACGACTCGGTGGGCGGTGCGCCGGAAGAGAACACTCCCAAGCCGACGCTGCTGCAGCAGGCCGTCACCAGATTCGATTGGGTCGATCTGCGAGGCTTCGCTCCGCACGCCACCGCGCGTGAGGCGGGGCAGGCGACCAGCGCCATCACCCTGAGCATCTGGCACAGCAGGCAGCGGCATTGCCCCACCTGCGGAGCCCCGGTCGAAACGGCGATGAGCGGATGGGCGCAGCGTTGCACGAACCAGGCGGACGGCAACCGCGTGCTGTTCCCACGCGTCGAACCGGCGGTGATCACCGCGGTGGTCGATGGGCAGGACCGGCTGCTGCTGCAGCACAACGCCGCGTGGAAGGACGCGCGACTGTATTCGGTGTCCGCGGGATTCGTGGAGGCCGGAGAGAACCTGGAACACGCTTGCCGGCGCGAAACCTTGGAGGAGGTGGGCATCAGGCTGGGCGAGGTGCGGTACTTGGGATCGCAGCCGTGGCCGTATCCGGCCTCGCTGATGGTGGCGTTCAAAGCGCATGCGATCAACACCGATGCGCGGCCGGACGGCACCGAAACGACGACCGCACGGTGGGTGACGCGCGACGAATACACCGCCGAGCTGATTTCGGGGCGGATGGTCGCGCCGGGCAAAGCCACCATCGCCCGCTACATGATCGAGGAGTGGCTCGGACGGGAGCTGTGAGATGCCTCGACTGCGCCTACGGCTCCGCTCGGCATGACGAAAAGGGATGAGGCGAGGGATCTCTCGACATGACGGGCTGATAGGCTGGAGAGCATGAGTGAACACAACGAAGAACAACCGCTGAACCTCGACATCCCCAGCCATCTGGAATACTCCGACGACCATGTGTGGGTGAATCTTACGGACGGCGAGCTCGCCGTCGTGGGCATCACCGAATACGCCGCCGAACAGTTCGGCGAACTCGTATTCGTGGACCTGCCCGAGGCGGGCGAGCATGTGGACGCCGGCGACGAAATCGTCGAACTCGAATCCTCCAAAGCCGTGCAGCCTCTGGTCAGCCCCGTCTCCGGCACCATCCGCTATGTCAACCGCGACGTGGCCGACGATCCCTCCGTGATCAACGGCGACCCGTACGGCGAGGGGTGGATCCTCAAAATCGAACTCGACGACGACGAACCCGAACTGCTGAACGCCGAGCAATACGCGAAAGTGGTGCGCTGAGCCAGACCGCACGCCGGTTCAGGATCATGGCTTATATTGGGGAACATGAATAGTCCACGCAGGGAAGCAGCATCATTCGAGACGGAAGCCGATGAGATGGCCACCGTGCCCATTCCCGCGCGCACCACGGTCACCAACTTCGACACGGCGTCACGGCACGAACGCATCGAAGGCAAACCCCCGCTGGTGCAGGTCACCCGCCGCGCGATCATCGGCGGATTCGGCGTCTGGTCGCGCCTGTCGACCGCGGTGGTGCGGCATCTCGGGTGGTATCCGCGCATCGAACCCTATGTGGGCTATGGCACCGACCAATACTCACGGCTCATCTGCCGCACGGTCTACGGGCCCGAACACTCGCAGGAGGGGGCGGTCAAACGCGGCATCCGCGGCATGCTGGCCATCGCCGCGCCCCACACGCATGTGCGCATCAGTATCGACGGAGTGCCGCTGAACACCTTGCAGGTCGGCGCGTCCGAAGTATACGACAAGCCGGACCCCAAACAGATGACCAGCCTGGAATACGCGGTCTCCGACACGGCCGGATACCTCGACCTGCTGGCCGAGCACGAGCTGCCGGTCGGCGTGCACCGCGTCTCCTACCGCACCAGCCGCCGCAAGCCGGTGGGCGCGAACCTGTACACGATCCCCTCCAGCGCGAAGGTTGGCATCATCTCCGATGTGGACGACACGATTATGGTCACGCAGGCGCCCGTGTTCTGGAAGGCCGCGTGGAATCTGCTGTTTTTGAATCCGAAGAAAAAAGCGCCGGTTCCGGGCATGAACGTGCTGTTCAACAAACTCGCCGATCTGTTCCCGGACGCGCCGTTCTTCTACCTGTCGACCTCGCCGTGGAACGTGGAGAGCTCCATCCGGCATTTCATCAAAGATCACGGCTATCCGCCGGGGCCGCTGCTGCTGCGGGATCTGGATCCGCGGCCCAAAACCTTCGTGCCGTCGGGCGTGCAGCACAAGCTGGAATTCGCGGAGCAGCTCATGGCCGACTTCCCCGATATGAAGTTCATCCTCGTGGGCGACGATGGGCAGAAGGACCCCACCACATACGCGACCATCGCCAAACGCTATCCGGGGCGCGTGCTCGCCATCGCAATCCGTCAGCTCTCGCCCAAGGAATCACTGGGATTCTCGCCGATGACCGGCATCACCACCACGCAGCCCATGCCGGTGACCGACGTGCCGGTGTTCACGGGAACCACGGGGTCGAACCTGCTGAAAACCATGTTGCCGTATCTCAAAACGCATATGGCCTGATCCCTTTTTGAACCAGTTGGCACTTGATGCCTCCATTTGGCACCCGCGAGATGATTACCGTAAATGGAATCGGCTTGATTTCGCCCATCTTGTTGGAAAGTGTCGGATACCGGGTGCCAACTGGAGGCATCAAGTGCCAACTGGATACGCAGCGAGTTGACGCAATCGGGTCTTCGCCGTGCGTGACGCGCGGAAAATGCGGGGGAACCCATATAATCGCGCGTATGAGTGACGAGACGGTGATGGCGATGACCTCCTTTGACGAAACGCGCATGCGCCCGCCCGTGGCGCGGCGCGCGCCCGAGACGCGGGAGTTCCACGGCGACGTGTTCAACGACGACTACGCGTGGATGCGCGACAAGGACGCGCCCGAGGTGCGCGAATACGTGGACGCGCAGAACCGGTACTGCGAGGCGCGTATGGCGCATCTGGTCGGATTGCGCGGCACGTTGTTCGAGGAGTTGAAATCGCATGTCGAGGAAACCGACATGTCCGTGCCCACGCGTGTGAACGACTATTGGTATTTCACGCGCACGCAGGAGGGGCGGCAGTACGGCATCCAATGCCGATTGCCGATTCGCGGCGCTGACGATTGGGATCCGCCGCAGGTGGATCCCAAAGGCGAACCGGGGTCGATGCCCGGCGAGCAGATCGTGTTCGACGCCAACGTCGAGGCGCAAGGTCATGATTTCTTCCGTCTGGGCGGCATGGATTTAAGCCGCGACGGCCGCTGGCTGCTGTACGGCGTGGATGTGACCGGCGACGAACGCTACGATTTTCATATCCGCGACCTGTCGGCCGAAGGGGCCGGCGAGCATACCGAACTGCCGGAGGTGTTCACCGGCATCGGCGGCGCATGCCTGACACCCGACGGACGATATGTGTTCTGGGTGGAACTCGACGACGCATGGCGTCCGTGCGCGATATGGCGGCATAAGGTCGGCACGCCGGTCGAATCGGACACATGCGCGTACCGCGAGGCCGACGAACGATTCTGGGCCGGCGTGGGCATCAGCTTCGACGAGCGTAACGTGGTGATCGGCACCGGTTCGAAAACCACCACCGAAGTGCTGATGCTGCCCGTCGACACGCCCGAGGGTGAATTCCGCGCGTTCATCCCGCGCGAGTCGGGTGTGGAATACGATGTGAGCTTCGCCTGCTTCGAAGGGGCCGGCGAGAACGGCGCGGACATTCCGCTGGCGGTGGTCTACCACAATGCGAAGAATCCGAACTTCGAAATCGACGTGATCGATATGCGCGAGCACGAGCCGCCCTACCGTTTGGGTGAGGGCGTGTGCGTGGCGGCCGGCTCCCCATACGGTTGCGAGCGTGGCGATGACGTGGAACCGGGCGCTTCGGCGCGGCCGATCGCCACGCCGTATTTCAATCCCGTGAACCCGCCCATCCTGCAGGGCATGCACGGATTGGGTATCGAGGGGATCGCGATTCACCAGCATTTCGTCAGCTTGAGCTATCGTGCCGACGGTCTGCCGCGCGTGGCGATGATGACCAAGCGGGATGCCGCCGAAGACTTTCTGGCCGGGCGTGCGTGGCGCTTCCGCGAGCTCACACCGCCCGCGTTGGAGAACGACTGGGATGTGGACGATTATGGCGATTCCATGTTCGCGGAGGCGTTCGGAGCGCAGATCGACGTCGAGCCGCTGATCGCCGACGACACCGCCGGGCCGCATCGCCGGCCGTCCGCGCAGGACAGTCTTTCCGCCTTTGATGGCGCGTCGGCCGATGAGATGCCGGGCGAAACCCGTCGCCTGTATTCGATCGGCGCGGGCGGCAACCCCTCGTATGAGGCGCCGCGCATGCGCTACTCCTTCTCCAGCTACACACGCCCCGGTGAGCTGCGCGAAATCGATCCGGTCACCGGCGAGGACGTGCTGCTCAAGCGCGCGCGGGTGTTGGGCGGTTTCGACGCGCGCGACTATATGGAACGGCGTGTGTGGATCACCGCGCGCGACGGCGAGCGCGTGCCCGTGTCGCTGGTGTGGCGTCGCGATCTGCCCGTGCAGGACGCCCCCATGTTCATCACCAGTTATGGCGCGTATGAGATCAGCTCGGATCCAGGGTTCTCGGTGTCCCGTCTGAGCATGCTCGACCGTGGCGTGCTGTACGCCGTGCCGCATATCCGCGGTGGCGGCGAGATGGGCCGCGCCTGGTACGAGCAGGGGCGGCGGCTGAACAAACGGCACTCCTTCGAGGATTTCGTCGACGCGACCATCGCCCTGCAGGATGCGAGACTGGCGGATGCGCGCCGGACCGTGGCGAACGGCGGATCGGCCGGCGGCCTGTTGATGGGAGCGGTCGCGAATCTCGCGCCTGACCGTTTCGCCGGCATCGAGGCGGATGTGCCGTTCGTGGACGCGTTGACCTCGATTCTCGACCCGTCGCTGCCGCTGACCGTGACCGAATGGGACGAGTGGGGAGACCCGCTGCACGACGCCGAGGTGTACCGGTACATGAAGTCGTACACGCCGTATGAGAATTTGCCCGAAAGCGGCCCGTTCCCGAAGATCTTCATCACCACGTCGATGAACGACACGCGTGTGCTGGTGGTGGAGCCGCTCAAATGGCTGGCCGCCATGCATGAGCGCGGATTCGACGCCGTGGCCAAAATCGAGGTGGAAGCTGGGCATGGCGGCATCTCCGGCCGCTACAAGCAGTGGGAGGAGGTCTCCTACGAGAACGCGTGGTGCCTGAGCGTGATGGGCATCGCGCGTTAAGGACGCCCATCACGCCCGGTCCGTCTTATCGGGTGATTCGGAAGATGCGTGCCGACGGGACGTCGGTGGTGCCGGCGGTAAGCGTGACCATGCCATCATCGCCGCGGGTGAAGGACCATGGTTTCGCGCTCGGCGCATGTTCGGGAGCGTCGGGATTGGGGAATACCTGCTCCAATCCGACGTGGTCCGGCAGTGCGAAGGAACACGAGGCGTCACCGGACCGCCTCCACACCGTCAGATAGCCGTCGTCATTCGAATTCGCAGCGGGTCGAAGCCCGGCGACCAGCCAGTCGCCGTTGAAGTCAGGCAAGCCCGCAGGCCACCAAGGAACCAGGGATTGCTGCGACTGCAATACCGTGCGGTGCAACGCGATGGCGTCCCTCACCAATGCGAGACGATTATCGTCCATGCGGTCGAGGAATCCGGAAAGATACAGGCGGCCAAGTATGCCGGCGGCCAACGTGAGGATCGCCGTCTCGTCATCCATCTCCTGCTGGGCGTAGCCCCAGTTGCCTTGCTGCTCGGGCAGAATCGTCAGACCGGCGCCGGCGGCGATCGCCGCGTACACCAGAGGATCGCACTGGTCGGATGTCGACTGCATGTCGAGACGGGACAGTTGGGCGTAATCGGCGCGCATGGCACCGGACGCGCAGTTCTCGATCATCACATCGGGATGGCGTCGGCGAAGATCGTCCAACCAATCCAGATAGGCACGGCAGTGGTCCAGCAATCCCTCGCCTGCGGATGAGGCATTCAGCTCGGTGCCGACACCCGGTATGGTGTTGTAGTCGAATTTGAAGAAGACCACGCCGAATTCGTCGATCAGCCGGTCCACGGTCCGCGTCACATGATCGCGGGCGGCAGGGGAGCGGAAATCGAGCAGATAACGCCCGGAATCGCTCACGCGCACCCCATGGCGCATGAAGAACGCCTCGTCCGGCAGGCTGCTCGCCAGCGGTGAGCCGATGCCGACCACCTCAGGCTCGAGCCACAGGCCCAAGCCCATGCCTCGCACGCGAATCGTCTCGGCCAGGCCAGCCAAGCCCATGTCGCCGAAGCGGTTGTCGGATGCCTGCCATTCGCCCACCATATTCCACCAGCCGCCGTCGGTGCTGTCGTACCAGCCGGCGTCGATGCAGAACACGTCGGCACCGACCTTCGCCGCGCCGTCGATAAGCGGCAGTTCTTTGTCGAGGCGGGGATCGCCGAACAGGGTGTTCATGTAATCGTTATAGACGACCGTATGCTGCATATGCGTGAATTCGTTAGACCGCCCAAGTTCGATGGCCTTCGCGCGGCGCAGCGCCCTTCTTTGGAACGTCATCTCGGCGTTGGCTTGCTGCCAGTCTCCGGCCGCTATGGCGAACGACACCGGCACCGTCTCGAAGGGATGTTCCGGGTCGACGGTGGTCCACCACTGGTGATCGCGGTATTCGGGGCCGAAAGCGGCCACGCGCAGTCCAGGGAAGTTCTCGCCGATCTCCCAAGTCCAGGCGCCGTTGTGTTCGATCTGCCACATCACGGAGCAAACCGGCTTCCGATCAAGCCTCGCGAGTTCGAGAACGCCGTCCGGCTGCGATGTTCCGGTGCTCCATGTGGAAGTGGAACGCCGCGCGAACACGGAGCTTGAGATGCCCGGGTTGATGGCGAAACTGCGGTCGCGCAGGGTGGTGTCACGCAAAGGCGCGGCATGCCAGTCGTTTTCCACGGCCCAAGCGGAGTCTGCCCATAATATGGTCGCATGCTCCGTATCGCAGTCGTTGGCGTCCATCGGCAAGGTGAGATTGCATGAGGATATCGCCTCCACGATGAACGGGGCATCGGCTGAGATGCGGGTGTAGGTCCGCGCCGCGGAGACGCCGGGGTAGGCCTCGAACACCGAGGTTACGGTGATGCCTGACGGGCATTGCGCCGGGCATGGTGAGCTGTCGGTATGTTCCGTGGCTTCGTCGCCGAACGTCCTCCCGTGCGGTTGCAGCGCGTCAAAGGACGCCGTTTGTGTGATCTCCAGCCGATATGGGGTCATATCGTCATGCCGCGGCGGCGTTGTTGCGCGGGCGTGGTCGAACCGCAGCTGCTGTCCGGCCAAGGTTTCGGCCAGCTCTAGACGGTTGTCGTTGGATCCGGTGATGGGGGTCGAGATCTCCACGATCGGTTTGGCGTCGCGTTGTGCGACGCCATCCGGCGACGTCGGCGTCATACCTTGACCCGACATGCCGATCATACTGACGGGATGATCGGCCGTCGCCTCGAAGGCCAGCGAGATAACGCCGTTGCCCCAGACGAAACGGCCTTGGTCATCCGGAACGATGCGATGGCCATCGGGGGATGGGCAGGCTGGAGGTGTTGAGAATGCAGGCAAGGTCTTCTCCTTACTGTGGGTGATATCAACGAATGGTAGTCGATGACGCGTGGGGAATGAGATGGGAGAACGGGAATGCCGGGATATCCCAGCGATTGGACAACGGCGGGACGCCCCAGCTGGCCCATCCGTAACGGATGCCGGTCGGATGAAGCGTGTCGGGCAAGGGCAACGTGACAAAGGATTCGCCCGGATCATCCGCGGAATGCGTGATCCGTGCCGCGACCGGATGCCAGACGCCGTCGTCCGTGGAGACTTCGAATCCGGATGCGCCCGCCGGACGGAACGACGGGGTCGATTCCCTCGACTCGAAGTGCTTCGGAGGCTCGAGGCTGGCGTTCTTGTCGGAGAAGCGTAGTTCTTCGGCATGGTCGAACCGTACGATGACGGATCCTGCGCTTACGTGGACGTTTGCGTCGCCGGCGTCGTCATCGCTTGCATTCTCGTTGGATGAATACGACCATGACACCGGTTCGGGGACGTCCGCTGGAACGTCGGCGCATCCATAGATCCGGTTGAGTGCGGCGTTTGCGAGGCGCTCGCCCGGTGTGCGCTTGTCCGTGGGATGAATGTTGTTGAATTCGCCGCAATCCATGAGTGGAACGGTGTATACGTCGGCGATGGCGAGCGAGACATCCCGCTGTGCCTCGCGCAACACGGGCCAGTAGCGGTGGTCGATGCCCGCATCGAAATCCGATTTGGATATCCATTGCGGCAGTTGCGCGATGATGAACGGGAGCGTTTCGCCTTCCCACCGTGCGCGCCATTCGCCGACAAGCATCCCGAGCATCGCGCGGTAGTCATCGGCGAATCGTTCGTCCTCCTCGCCTTGGTACCACAGGAATCCATGGAGCGCATACGGTGCCACTCGGCAGATCATCGCCTCGAAGGGTCCCGTGGGATGGTATTGAGAGAACGTGGTCATCGGCGGAGGCCACGGGCATTCGCCATGACGGGCGTTGAGCGTCTCCCAATCGATATCCGGCTGCGACGCCTGATCCGCGGCGATGGCGGCGTTCCACGCGTCGAAGTCACGTTGCCAGGCATCCGTTTCCTCGTGCATCTGCCGTTCGGTTTTGCCATCGACGATCGCATGATACCGTTCGAGATATCCTCGTCCGGACGGAGAGGACTCCAAGGTTGTTTCGCTCATCCAACAACTGATCGATGTGCCGCCCACATAGCAGTCGATGATGCCGATGGGCACGTGCGTCTCCAGCCGTTCACGCAACCGGTGCGCGAACCAGTAGGCCACCGCGGACATGGCGCCGCTGGTGTCGGGCGCGCAGACGACCCATACGGATTCATTCTCGAGGCGCGTCAGCTCGTCGCTGACATGCCCGCATTTGGGGGTGTTGAAAAACCGCAGCCCCGGATCGGCGGAATCATTCACCGCCCGCTCGCCGTCCGCCGCGTTGCGCAACTCGAGCTCCATGTTGCTCTGCCCGCCGGCAAGCCATACCTCGCCCACACCCACATGGTGGTAGACGAGTCTGATCCCGGAGCGGTCCGTGACGGTGAGCTCGTATCCGTCGCCGGCCTCCAGCGGCGGCAGCTCCACCAGCCAGTTCCCATCGTCTCCGACGGTGCCGCTGGCGACGACGGAATCGCTGCGGCCGTCGCCGCATAAGGCGAGCATTCCGGATCTCTCGCTCGAGGCCAGCGTGACCATGACGGTGCGTCCGGGCTCTCCGGTGCCGAATACGGGGATGGGGCGGCGTCGCTGCAGTACCATGCGGTGCGAGAACACGGCGGCGGGGCGCAACTCCATGGGGGCGTGCGGCTTATCGGACGCCTCCGCCATGTTCGCGGTGCCGGTGAGATTCGCGCCGGGGGCTGGACCGGTGGTCGCGCCCATATGGGATTCGTCGTGTGACATGGGTCAATCCTCCCAGATTTCGGGACCAAACGAGGCGAGATATGCGATGAGCTCACGGGCCATCTCTTCATGCTCGCTGATGCGGGGATGACCCGGAGTGGCTGATCCGTTGCGGGAGAACAGCAGATGCGTGACGAGCGGGTCGCCGCTCGCCCGGCAGGCTTCGTCGATGGCCCGGTCCCAGGAGGGGTCGTGTTGCAGTACGGTGGTCATGCATACGATGCGCGCATGGGGGTACGCGCCGCGCAACGAGCGCAGGAAATCCGTATAACGCGCGCGCCAATGGCGGGCCTGTTCGCCGTCGTAGTCGTCTTTCATGAAATCATTGGGATTCGCGTCGTTCTGCCCGATGGCCACGATCACGACGTGCGGGGTATAGCGGGAGAAGTCCCAAGGTTTGGACTCGCCCAAGGCGGGGTTGTATTCGATGCGGTCCCACATGCTTTCCTGGCCGATGTAGTCGGGGCCGTTGAACCAGCCGATGCCGTCGAGCAGGGAGACGCCGCCTTGGGAGACATCGTGCAGCTGCGCGCCAAGGTCGCGTGCCGTGATGGCGGCATAGGAGAACCAGGCGTTGCTGTAGGCGCTTAGATCCACATCGGGATCGGGTCGGCCGGCGTAGAGTGTGGCCTCGTTGCGCTCGCCGCATGAGACGGAGTCTCCAAACACCTCGATGCGTCTGTCTGGGCATGGAGTGGCCGGCGGTAGGATCTCAGCGCCATCGTCGAACTCAAAACCGAGTATTTGGATATGGTGTTGACCGTCCTGACGTTTGAACACGGTGACCTCGTGTTCGATGTCGGGCAGGTTTTCGGCCAGGGGGATGGTTGTTTCCGTGCCGTCGAGGGGAATGCGCGCCTTGACTTGGAATCCGTCGATCACCGCGCCTATGTGGCTGTCTCCGTAGGTGCGGGTGTTGACGACACGCATGGCAAGCGTGGTTCCTGTGAAACGGAACGTCGCCTGCGTGTAGGGATACACCCATATGGGGCGCGTCGGGTCTGTCTCGTCGATTCGTCCCATCGTACGGATGGCCGGGTGATTGGGGGAGACGAACATCATGGTCCTTCCACTGCAGAGTATCGGTTACGGTTACGCGGTCCTATTGAGTGCGACACACCATCGTCGGCACAAGGACTTAACCGGTTAATACCCATGATACACTGACTTTGTTCGTCGGGTGTCCGG
This sequence comes from Bifidobacterium eulemuris, assembly GCF_014898155.1. Taxonomy (NCBI): domain Bacteria; kingdom Bacillati; phylum Actinomycetota; class Actinomycetes; order Bifidobacteriales; family Bifidobacteriaceae; genus Bifidobacterium; species Bifidobacterium eulemuris. The sequence goes on from NZ_CP062938.1 coordinate 2,381,957, forward strand.
CATGCCGTGGCCCGACCGACAACAATCGACAATGGACATACGATTGCGAGGATGGAATCCATGACCACCACATTTCCTGAAGGGTTCCTGTTCGGAACTTCCACCGCCTCATACCAGATCGAGGGCGCCGTCAATGAAGGAGGGAGATGCCCGTCCATCTGGGACACGTACTCACATACCCCGGGCAAAGTGCTCAACTCGGACACCGGTGACATAGCCTGCGATTCCTACCACCGTTGGCAGGAGGACATCGCGATGCTCGCGGATCTCGGAGTCGATGCCTATCGGTTCTCCGTGGCGATGCCGCGCGTGATGCCGGTCGAGAACGGTGCGCCGAACGCCGAAGGTCTTGATTATTACGAGCGTTTCGTCGATATGCTGCTCGCCAAGGGCATCGCCCCCATCGTGACGTTGTACCACTGGGACCTGCCCCAGTATCTCGGGGACAAGAACGGGTGGCTCAACCGTGAAACCGCATACCGCCTAGGCGAATATGCCGGCATCGTGGCGGGGCGGCTCGGCGATCGGGTGCACACATACATCACACTTAACGAGCCCTGGTGCTCCTCATACCTGAGCTACGGAGGCACCGAGCACGCGCCGGGTCTCGGGTTGGGCCCCGGCGCGTTCCCGGCGGTGCACCACCTCAATCTCGCGCATGGTCTGATGTGTCAGGCCGTGCGGGCGGAGGTTGGTGAGGCGGCCGATCTGTCCGTCACTCTGAATCTGCAGATGAACCGCGGCGATGCGGATGCCGTGCATCGTCTCGATCTCATCGCCAACCGCGCGTTCCTCGATCCGATGCTGCGTGGATACTACCCGGATGAGCTGTTCGCCATCACCCACGGCATCTGCGATTGGAACTTCGTCCAAGATGGGGATCTGGAGCAGATCCACCAGCCGATCGACGTTCTGGGCATCAACTACTACTCCACCAACCTGCTGGCCATGTCGGACCGCCCGCAGTTCCCGCAATCCACCGAAGCGTCCACCAACCCTGGTGCCTCCGATGTGGATTTCCTACCCACCGAAGGTCCCCATACCGAAATGGGGTGGAACATCGATCCCAAGGGACTGACCGATCTTCTGGTGCGAGTGTGGGATGACTACCGTCTGCCCCTCATCGTCACGGAAAACGGCATCGCCGTCGTCGACACGCTGGAGACGGATGGCAACGGCGACAAGGCCGTGCATGACGTCAAGCGCGTCGACTACTACCGCCGCCATCTCGCCGCCGCTCTCGACGCCATCGATCAAGGCGTCGACCTTAGGGGCTATTGCGCCTGGTCGTTGATGGACAACTTCGAATGGGCCTGGGGATACGCGCGCCGGTTCGGCCTCGTCTATACGGATTACGAGACGTTGGAGCGCATCCCGAAAGACAGCTTCCTGTGGTATCGCGACGTCATCGCGAAACGGGGCCTGTGACAATCGCGGGAGCCAACAGCGGCGGGACGTCCGTGACGCGAGTCTCGAACGGGCTCCCGCCCCACGACGCGATGTCGCTGCGCTGACACGGACCGCGCCTGCGCGTCGAGGACTACTCCTGGAGTTTCTTGAGTCTGTAGAACTTGCCGTGGGCGGCCATCAGGTCGTCGTAGGTGCCTTCCTCGATGACGCGACCATGCTCCATGACGACGATGCGGTCCGCGTTGCGGATGGTGGACAGCCGGTGCGCGACGATGAACGTCGTGCACCGACCCATCATCTTCTCCGTCGCCTCCTGCACTTTGCGTTCGGAGACGGAGTCCAAGGCGCTGGTCGCCTCATCGAAAATGATGATGCGTGGGTTTCTGATCAGCGCGCGGGCTATGGCGATGCGCTGCCGTTGCCCGCCGGACAGCGTGCCGCCGTGTTCGCCGAGCTTCGTATCCACGCCGTTCGGCAATTCCGAAACCACGTCCTCGAGCCCCACTTCACGGATGACCTGTTCCACCGCGGCATCATCCACATCGTCGAGACCATAGGCGATGTTGTCGCGCAGCGTCCCTGAAAACAGGATGGTGTTCTGCGGAACCACGGCGATATGATGACGGTACGTGTTGAGATCGGTGGCGTTGAGGTCGGTGCCGTCCACGAGCACCTGGCCTTTCTCCGGTTGGGCGAAGCCGATGAGCAGATTGAGCAGGGTGGACTTGCCGGAGCCGGAATCCCCCACCAAGGCCACCGATTGCCCCGCCGGCACGTTCAATGAGAAATCCCTCAACACCCATGGATATTCCGGACTGTATCGAAAATCAATGTTACGGAATTCCACATCGCCCTTGAAATCGTTGGGGATTGCGCCTGTCGGAGCGAGGATCGAATGCTGCTCCACATCGTCCGCCTGGAGAATCTCTCCGATGGAGCTGATGGATTCCACGCCTTTGGTGAGCACAGGGTACAGGTTGATAAGGCTGGAGATGCCGTTGACGATCTGCGCGAAGTACGTCTGGAACAAAACCACGTCTCCCACCTGAATCTGACCCTGCCACGCCATATATCCGGTGAAAGCGAGACATCCGAGTTGGAACGCTTGGAAGATCACCCAACTGGTGGCGCCGAAGACGCCGTTGACCACATCCAGTCTCAGTCCCGTGTCGTGGATGCCGGCGAGTTTGCGGCTCATCTGTTTGATCTCCACCTGTTGAAGCCCGTGCGCCCTGGTGACGGGGATCATCTCGATCATCTCCGCCACGGCAGCCTGCGTCCGCTCCATTTGGGAACGGAAGTCATGGTTGGTCTCACGGATGGGCTTGCGGAAGCAATAGAGCGCGATGACGGCGACCGGCACCGAGCATACGAAGAACAGCAGCACTTTAGGACTGGCGAAAGCCGTGACCGTGACGGCTATGGTGATGTCGAGCGTCACCAACGGCAGACTGCGGAATAGTTGGTCCAACAGTGTTTCGACGTTTTCCACATCGCGCATCACTTTGGACAGCAATCTGCCGGATTGCGTCTCGTTGTGGAACCGTATCGACAGCTGTTGGAGCTTGACGACGAGACTGCCACGGAGTTTCTGTTCGACCGAACGGTTTGCCTTGCCCAGATGATAGGCGAACACCCAATTCGTGATGATGTTCTGCACGACGAAAGCAAGTCCTATGCCGAGATTGAGCCAGAACTCATGCAGCGAGTGCTGTTCCGGATAGGTGACGATATTGATGATGTTGCGCGTGACGATCGGAATCACCCATACCGGTGACTGTTTGGCCACCAATCCCAGCATGGCGATGAACAGGTCGCCGGTGTTGCCCTTAATCAGCCTCAGCAGGATTTGGATGGGATGCCCGGCGTGCCTGCGGTATGCGGCCAGGTATTCTTCGAACGACCAAGGGGTGTCGGCGGGGATGTCTTGCACGTGCTGGGAATTCTCGGTTTTGTCTGTTGCCACGGTGCGTTGCCTCCATCTGCGCAGGAATCGTCTATAACCGTTGTTGTTCTTCGCTACATTCAAGAATACCGAAAGAGCATAACCGATTAAGTAAAACCGTAAGAAAAAGATGCTAAAAGACGTTTTTATATGAAAAAGAGATGAAAAAGTACTGAATCATACTGTCCGGCACACCAGGCTGCCGTCGGTGAAAACCGCTGGGGACCATGCCTTCAGACAGCTGTTCGTGTAGCGTCCGCAGCGGGGATGAATAGTGTGAAAACGTTGTAATATAGCGGTTTTCTGTGAGGGTGGCTTATGATGGATCAGGGGATGTGAAGGCTCTATGCCATGGATGTCGCGCCTCTGCGTATTTTTGGGTGGACTCGCCGACAACTTAACCGGTTGACATGTTGCGGCGTGTTGTGTTAAGCTCAGGCCATCCGCACTGAAACAGAGTTCAGTGGCGATGAATTGGTGCGGAAGGCTGCGAGCGTGACTCATTGTTGAGTCGTCTCATAGGTCGACGGGCGGATTCCGTCCAACAACAACATCATCTCAATCCACGTATAGTGAGAGGATCGGATATGAAGGCATTGAAGAAGATCGCCGCTGCCGTCGTCGCCAGCGCCTGCGCCATCAGTTTGGCCGCCTGCGGAGGCGAATCGGCCAGCGAGACCACCGACCTGCAGTACAAAGACATCGAGCTTGGCACCACAGGCACCGACATCACCACCACGATCAAGCTGTACTCGCACCGCACCGACATGCTGCAGGACAGCTACAACGGCACCACCTGGGAGCAATACATCGCCGAATTCAACGAGATGTACCCCAACATCACGGTTGAGGTCGACGCCGGCACCGACTACGGCAACAGCGCGCTGACCCGACTGCAGGGCGGCGATTGGGGCGACATCATGATGATCCCGACCGTGGACGCCTCCGAGTTGGGCAACTACTTCCTGTCGTACGGCAAGGTCGACGACCTCAAGGACCTCGTCCACTACGTGTACGCGCAGCACTACAAGGATGAGGTATACGGCATCTCGTCCACCGGCAACGCCGTCGGCATCGTGTACAACAAGGCCGTGTTCGAGCAGGCCGGCATCACCGAGCTGCCGACCACCCCGGAGGAGTTCCTCGATGATCTGCAGGCCATCAAGGACAACACCGACGCCACGCCGCTGTACACCAACTATGCGGCGGGCTGGACGATGGGCGCCTGGGACGCCTACGTCGGCGGCACCGCCACCGGCGACGCCACGTATATGAACCAGAAGCTGCTCCACACGCAGGATCCCTTCTCCGATCCGGGCGACGGCACGCATATGTACAACGTCTACAAGATCCTTTACGAGGCCGTGGCCGACGGCTTGACCGAAGACGATTACTCCACCACCGACTGGGAGGGGTCCAAGACCCAGATGAACAACGGCGAGATCGCCACCATGGTGCTCGGTTCCTGGGCGGTCTCCCAGATGCAGGCCGCCGGCGACAACGCCGACGATATCGGATACATGCCGTTCCCCATCACCGTGGACGGCCAGCAGTACACCTCCTCCACCGCCGACTACGCCTACGGCATCAACAAGGACTCCTCCAAGGAGAACCAGGAGGCCGCGATGATCTTCGTCAAGTGGATGACCGACAAGTCCGGCTTCGCCTACAACGAGGGCGGTCTGCCGGTGAGCATGCTTGAGGAGAACGACAAGCTGCCCGAGCTGTACAGTGAGTTCGACAACGTGACCTTCCTTGAGGACGAGCCTGCCGTGGACGGCGAGGAGGATCTGTTCAACGACCTCAACTCCGACTCCGAGCTGGCCATCAACGCCAGCGGCGACGCCCGCGTCCAGGCTATCGTCGAGCACGCCTCCAACGGCGATATGACCTACGACGAGATGGTCGAGGAGTGGAACGGCAAGTGGAACCAGGCGCTTGAGGACGAGGGCATCGAGCCCGAATACACCACGGTGGCCGACTGAGCCCTGTGTCGATTCCAACCATCTAGGGGGTGCCGGACCGCTCCGGCATCGTCCGACACCCCTTCCATGTTCACGTTGACGGAATACCCGAAAGAGGGAAGACATGACTTCAACAACCGCGGAATCGGCGGCCGTGGCCGAGATCCCCACCAACAAACAGCCGAGGGACTGGCGTAAAACCGGCATCATCGTGGCGTTCTGCGCGATCCCGCTCACGCTGCTCATCGTATTCACCTATCTGCCGTTCGCCAGTATGGTGGGCTACAGCTTCTTCAAAATGAAATACATCGGCCCGCGCGAATGGGTGGGCTTGGAGAACTACATCGACGTGTTCACCCGCCCGGACACGCTTTCGTCGCTCAAACTGAGCCTGTACTACATGGCCGGAGCGCTCATCCAGGTCGCCATCGCGCTGTACCTGTCGACCATCCTGGCGTTCAAGGTCCGTTGCGGTGGCGCCTTCAAGGCGATCTACTTCTTCCCCTACCTGATCAACGGCATCGCGGTGGGCTTCATCTTCAAATTCTTCTACACCCGCGGTTACGTGTTCGACACCGTGCTGCAATGGTGTGGATTCCAGCTGGATTCGCTGCCGTATTGGCTTAAGGACCAGTCCATCAACAACTGGTCGCTGGTGGGCGCCTCCATCTGGCGGTATCTGGGCCAGAACGTGATTCTGTTCATCGGCGCGATGATGTCGATCGATAAATCGCTGTACGAGGCGGCTGAGATCGACGGCGCGAACAAATTCCAGCAATTCCGCCACATTATCCTTCCCGGCATCAAAACGATTCTCGTGCTCAACATCATCCTGTCGATCACCGGCTCGCTTTCCGCCTTCGAAGGACCTTACGTGATCACCACGGGCGCGAACGGCACCGCCACCTACTTTGTGCGCATGGACCGTCTTGCCCACGTCAACCAGAAGGTCGGTCTGGCCTCCGCCATGGCCATCGTGCTGCTGATCATCATCCTGATCTGCGCCATGCTGCAGCAGCTGTTCTTCAACTACGTGTTCAAAGACGCCGACGATGGCGTGGCCAAAGCCAAGAAACGGGCGCGCAAAATCGAGCGTCAGCGTCGCAAGATCGCGGCGAAAAGCGCGCCGATCTTCCGAAACGGTCCCAATACATCCCGAGAATCCAAAGCAAAGGTGGTGGCACGATGACTGATGCGGTCGCGTTGGCCAAGGAGCGCGCGTTCCAGCGGGGTGCCTCCCCCTGGTACAAGTTCAAGAATGGCTTCTTCGTCTTTCTGAAATATTTCAGCCTGATCTTTTTCGCCTTCTGTTTCCTGTTGCCGCTGGTCAGCTGTTTTGTGACCGCCGCCAAAACCGAGAAGGAATACCAGAGCACGTCCGTGATGGACATGCCGAGCAACTGGTTCAACTTCCAGAACTACATCGATGCGTTCACCACGTCGAATATGGCGGTGGCCTTCCGCAACTCGATCATCGTGCTGGTGGTGGTGCTCGTCATCACCACGCTGATCGGCACCCAGCTGGCGTATGTGCTGAGCCGCTTCACCTTCCCCGGCAACACCGTGATTCGAGGTCTGTTCACCGTGGCCGCGCTGCTGCCCGGTATCGCGATGCAGGTGGCGCTGTACAAGATGATGGTCAATATCGGCGCGGTCAACACCATGTGGGGATACATCCTCATGATGTGCGGCACCGATGTGATCTCCATCTATGTGTTCATCCAGTTCTTCGAGAACATTCCGGTCTCGCTCGACGAGTCCGCCATCGTGGATGGCGCGTCGTACTTCACCGTCTATTCGAAGATCCTGCTGCCGCTGCTCAAGCCCGCCATCGTCACCTGCATGATCCTCAAGGGCGTCGGCGTGTACAACGAATACTATGCGTCGAACCTGTATCTGCAGGATTCGGATCTGAAAACCATAGCGATCGCCCTGTACTCGTTCACGGGGCCCATGGGCTCGAAGTACAACCTGATCTGCGCAGGCGTGATCATCACGCTGCTGCCGATGCTGATCCTGTTCCTGGTGTTCCAGAAGCAGATCTACAACGGCATCGCCGCAGGTGCCGTCAAGGAATAAAAGGATAGGATATGACCCGCACCCCCAACACTTTCCGTCCCATTCGTGAGCATTGGACCGTTCGCGCGCTGAATCCGCAGGTGGCGCCTGAAAACCTGCGAGAGGCCATAGCCGCCGGCATCCCCGCAACCGTGCCGGGTGAGGTCACCCTTGACCTAGTGGCGGCCGGTCTGATCGATGAGCCGTTCGACGGCGACAACGAGACCCGCCAGCAGTGGATCGGCGATGTGGATTGGCAGTTCGAAACCACCTTCGCATGGCATGACGCGGGCGCAACCCGTCACGATCTTGTCGCCTTAGGTCTGGATACGGTCGCTTCGTTGGCGATCAACGGCCAGCCCATCGGACATGCCGAGAACTACCATCGTTCTTACCGATGGGATGCCCGGGCGGCGCTGCGTGAGGGGGAGAACACGCTCACCGTGACGTTCGCCTCATCCGTGCGCGAATCCGACCGTCGGGAGCAGGAGCTCGGATACTGGCCCCACACCGAACACCACGCGTTCAACCAGCTGCGCAAGCCCTCCTACCAGTTCGGATGGGACTGGGGCATCGACGTGGCCAACGCCGGCATGTGGCGGGACATCGGCATCGATTCCTGGTCCGACGTGCGGCTTAAGGCCGTTCGGCCGATCGCGCGTGTGCTTCCGGACGGCACCGGTGCGCTCGACGTCACCGTGGAGATCGAGCGCGAGGGCCAAGGACGGGTTATGACCTCATCACAGGCTCACGCAGGACAGTGCCCGGTGCCGTTCCGCGTTGCTGTGAAGGGACATGGTGCCGATCTCACCGTCGTCGGTGAAATCGAGCAAGGGCGGGATACCGCCGAAATCAGTGTCACCCTGCCCCAGATCCAACTCTGGTGGCCTGTCGGCTATGGCGATCAGCCGTTGTACGACGTGGCCGTCGACGCCGGCGACGGTGCGGCCGAATGGAGCGGACGTATCGGATTCCGCACCGTTCGAGTGGATACGCGGGCCGACGAGGTCGGCAGGCCGTTCCAGATCTACGTCAATGATGTGCCCGTGCATGCCAGAGGATGGAACTGGGTTCCGGTGGATGCCTTCCTCTCCCGCGGGGACGCGTTGGTGGAGCCGCGCATGCGCGATCTCGTCGAGTCGAACGCCAATATGGTGCGCGCCTGGGGCGGAAGCATTTACGAATCCGACGAATTCTACGATTTGTGCGACGAATTGGGTGTGATGGTCTGGCAGGACTTCATGCTCGCCTGCGCCGCCTATCCGGAGGATGCCGGCACCAAGGCCGAGATCGAGGCCGAGGCGCGTGAGCATATCACCAGATTGGCGCCGCATCCGAGCTTGGTGGTCTGGAACGGTTCGAATGAGAACTACGTCGCCTACAGCGAATGGGGAGGCGTCAAGCAGGCTTTGCGCGATGACGATCTGCCCTCCAACGCCTACGGATATGGTGAGAAGGATTGGGGCGACTACTACTACTCCGATCTGTTCCCCCGACTGCTGTCTCAGCTCGATTCAGGTCACACCGTCTATCTGCCGAGCTCCCCGATGAGCTTCACCCGATTCGTCGACGCCAATAAGGATGTCGACGGAACCATGCACATCTGGGATGTGTGGAACCGGGTCGACTATCGCGCCTACGCGAACTATACGCCGCGTTTCGCCGACGAATTCGGCTATCAGGCGCCGCCGGCCTTCTCCACCCTCACCAGAGTGGTGCATGACGAGAAGCTCGATCCGTTCGGCAAGCAGATGCTGGTCCATCAGAAGGCTTCCGGAGGCAATATCAAGTTGGCGCGCGGCATGCGCTCGCATCTGACGCCGGGGCATATCGACGACGTCAGCTATCGTGCCGACGGAACCCGCGACTGGCTCATCCCCACCGATTACTGGTCCGATGTCGAGGATTGGCATTGGGCGTGCCAGCTGCAGCAGGCCCATGCGATCCGTTTCGGTGTGGAGCATATGCGTTCGCTTGAGCCGGTGAACGCGGGAACGCTGATCTGGCAGCTGAACGACGACTGGCCCGTGGTGAGTTGGGCCGCCGTGGACTACTACGGGCATCGTAAACCCCTGTGGCACGCCTCGCGCGACTTCTTCGCCCCTCGTCTGGCCACCATCCAACCGCGTCTGTCCGAACAGGAGCGTGAGGATAGAAGCTGGGAGGGCAATCGTGTGGAGCCGGACCGCCTGGCGCTGGTGGTTCTCAACGATGCGAGGAAGCCGTGGCGGGGTGTTTGGACCGTCGAACGTCGCACATTGAGTGGTGAGGTATTGGCCTCGCAGCATTTCGAGGTGGCGATGGATGCCGTTTCCCATGAGACCCTGTGGCTGGACGACGCGGTGGCCGGATTCGGCGACCCCGCGAACGAGCTGATCGTCGCCGAATGCGCGGATGGCAGCATCTCCCGCGCCGTGTTCAACCCCGCCGAGGTCATCGACCAGTCGCTTGATCCCGCGCCTCTGGAGGCTGTGGTCGAGACGACGGCGGACGGCTACGACCTCACCGTCACTGCGCGATCCTATGCGCGAGACGTGTTCTGCATGGTCGACAAAGTCGATGCCGACGCCCGCATCGATGGCGGTATGGTCACGTTGCTGCCCGGCGAGACGGTGACCTGGCACATTCGTGCGGCGAAGGGACTTGTCCCCGAGGCGTTCATCGCCGCGAACGTGTTGCGCTGCGCCAATGATTTAAAGGCGGCGGCACGCTGACGGCGGATGGATGAAGTCGTGAAACCGGCCGAACCCACGGTATGCTTGGGCATACGGCCGGTGGAACGTATTCACCGTTCATTCGACGACCAAGGAGGGAGCGATGGCGCTGTTGAAATCGAAGGTCACGATTTCCGACGTCGCGAAAGCTGCAGGAGTGTCCAACAGCGCTGTCTCTTATGCGTTGAACGGCAAGCCCGGGGTTTCGGAGAAGACCCGGGACAAAGTGCTCAAAGTCGCCGACAGCATGGGGTGGAAGCCCAACAGCGCCGCCAAGGCGCTGTCCGATGCCAGCAGCCGTGCCATCGGCCTGGCGCTGGCCTATAGTCCGGAGACCATTTCCGTCGATTCGTATTCGATGGCGCTGTTCTCCGGCATGTGCACCGAACTTGAGCGGAACAACTATTCGCTGATGTTGCGCATCATCCCCGTCGGAGGCGACACCATGTCCATCCACCGTGACTGGATCGCGGATGGCAGCGTGGACGGCGTGGTCATCACCAATGTGGAGATCGGCGATCCCCGTATCGAATTGTATAAGCAGCATCCTGAGGTGCCGGTGGTGGCGTTGGCGGATCCGTCCGTCACCGGCGGTCTTCCCACGTTGACCAGCGATGATGTCGCGGCGGCGCGGTTGGTCGTGGACTTCCTTCACGAGCTGGGGCATACGCATATCGCGCGTGTGGCCGGTCCGGAGCGCTACGGCCATACCTTCGGCCGCGATCGTGCGTTTATCGAGGAGACTTCGGAGATGGGCATGCACTACGACTGCCTGCACGGCGATTATTCGCCGGAGGCGGGCGCTGACTGCACAGCCCGTCTGATGGCTTTCTCCGAACCTCCCACGGCCATCGTCTACGATAGCGACAGCATGGCCATCGCCGGCCTGCAGACGGCCGTCGCCAAAGGTATCGCCGTGCCCGAGCAGCTGTCCATCGTCTCATGGGACGATTCGTTCGTCTGCCGGGCGGTGACGCCGGGGCTGACGGCGTTGAAACGCAACGTGCCCGCTTCGGGGAAGCAGTTGGTGCCGATGCTGTTGCGGCAGATCGCCGGCGAACAGGTCGAGAACGAACTCGAGGATCCCTATGAGCTGATTCCTCGCGGCTCCACGGCCGCCGCCTGCGTGCCCGGCGGCGTTCGCTGAACGTCTTATCGGGTGGATTGGTAGGCATTGATGACAATCATGTGCAGCGAGGCGATCAGGCAATGATGTGACGTCTGATCGCCTCGCTGCGTATGGTCGTGGCGTCTATTGCTCGGTGGCTCTCGCCGTGATCATGCCCGCACGCAGCATGAGGTATACGACGATGTAGGCGGTGACGGCCGAAAGCAGCAGTCCATAGAAAAATACGGTGAAGGCGAGCCCGCCCGGAACGGCGACGGCGATGATCCATGGCAACGCGTTGAGGAACAACGTCGCCACCGTGGTCAACGGGTGCGCGACGGCGACACGGAACGACTGCCGGATCTGCGCCATCGCGGACAGCGTGCTGCGGGCCATGACCGGGAACACGAAGCCGAATCCGGCCCATGCCACCGTCGCCACCGCTATCGTCGCGCCGTACACCACCGGCGCGTATGGCGCATCCGGCACGCCTTTCGTCAACCACCATAGGTCGAACGACGCCAGGGCGACGAAGGCCAGAGCGATCAGCGTCAATGCCAGGGAGACCGTGAACCGACGACGGAACGCGGCAAGGAACGCGCGCAGCACATGCGCGTCGTCGTTCTCATGCAGACGTCGCGTCACTTCGTACATCGCGCCGGTCGACGCGCCGATGGTGACGATCGGCAGACAGCAGATGATCCAAGCGACGTTGATCATCGCCAGGTCGCCGATGCGTGACATGAACTCATTGAACGGGCTGTCTTGCTTGAATATCTGCATGGGGCTCCTCGATGTGTGTGGTGTGCGTTGATTGGTCTGGTATCCGGAACATGATTGTCAAGTCGCACGCGTCCAACCGCTTCCGACGCCGGTGATGGCTATGGGATGAGAAAGGACACGAAACGACGTGCGGTGTCTTGATTGCGGGAATCCTGTGCGAGGCCGATAATCGCATCGGAATCGGCGGATTCAAGCGTATCCCAGATTGTGGAGGTCTTAAGTCTCAATCCGAATGGCGCTTCCGCGCCTTTGCCGGATCCGTTGTAGTCGGGGTCGGCGTCATCGTCGTCATCGAATCCCGCGTATGTGACGAACAGATCGGATAATTCTTTGACTTGTTTCGATTCCAACGATGCGTTCAGGTCGGTGAGATAGCCGTATCCGCAGAGGGTGCTGAAATCATCGGGGGAGGCGATGATGATGTCGATTTCGTCGCTGGCGAGCATGGACTGCAGTTTGTTCAGACCACTGTCATCCATATCGAAGTTCGCGTCGATGCGAACGCCGCCATCGCGTCCCTCGGGCAGGTCGAACGCCGATGCCACACGCTGCTGCAGGGTCTGCGCATCCTGGGTGGAAATGACGTCGCCGAATACCGCGACATACAGCTTTGGCGGCACCGATGGTGTGAGCAGCTGTATCGCCAGATATAGGGCTATGCCGATTACGGCCAGTGCCGCAACCGTGCGTGCCAATAGCTGGTCGCGGAAATACGCCCATTTGCGGTTCCAAGGCAGCGAACGGAGTATGTGGAGACGGGAGCGTTTGTGGTAGGCGATGTCTTGGGACAACGTGTCGATGGCCTCCGCCTGTCGTGCGGAGATGGCGTCGCGATTCCGGTTCGGTGGAGAGGCCGTTGATGCCATGGTGCCTCCTTTGGAATGAATATGTCTCCACTATAACGCAAAAAACGCATGTCACTTAACCGATTAATGTATAGTGTTTCTTGGTAAAGGTATGCCGTTGCTGAACGTCTCGTCAAAGTCCCGCAACGTAGGCCGGACGCGTCGGCCATGATGCGTCCTCGGAAAGGGCCGAGGACGGATATGGCGAGGCATGCAGGAAGGAGAGTACGACGATGTTCGATCAAGGCCCGCACAAGGTGCTTCGGCGTGACGGCGTATGTGTGGTGGTCAAGACGCCTCCCGATCAGATGCCGCAGGTGGAGTATTGGGGACGTGACCTCGGCGGCGAGCTGTTGGCGGACGAGGCGGCGCTTGCCGCGCTTGACGCCATGACCTTGAAGGACACCCCGCCTAACAAGCCCGACGCCGCATGGCGCCCGTCGTTGTTGCCGCAAGGTGCCGAGGGGTGGGGCGGTAGGCCGGGATTGGAGGCCCACCGTGGCGGACTGCCGGCATTCGCCAGCTGGACCGCCATCGATTATGCCTCACAGGCCAATACCAAGCTGTCGATCGAAGCTGTGGATGAGATGAACGGACTTCGGTTGGAGATCATGCTGTCGCTGGAGCAAGGCGGCCTGCTCGTCGTCCGACATGCACTGACCAATACGGGGGCGGATGGCGCCGGTGCCGAACCGTTGATCGTCAATTGGCTCGATGGCGTGATGCCGTGCCCGCGTCGTGTCGACACGCTCACCCAGTTCACTGGACGTTGGCCTTTGGAAAAACAGCCGTTCGTCGCCTCCATGCCGGTCGGCTCCGTCACACGAGACTGTCGACGTGGCAAGACAGGGCATGATTCACCGTGGCTGTTCATCGCATCCGTGGGCGAGCCGCGCTGGGAAACCGGTGAGATCTGGGCCTGCCATCTTGCATGGAGCGGTAACCAGACCTATCGCGTGGACAACCTGCCTCAGCACGAGCCCTTGATCGGTGCCGGGGAACTGGTCGGGCCGGCGGAGATTCGCCTGTCGACGGGGGAACGGTACGAGTCGCCGGAGGTGTGTTTCTCCTATTCGGACTGCGGACTTGACGGCATGGCCGCACGATTCCATACATGGCTGCGCGCCATGCCGAAGCGGGTCGATCCCGTTTCGAATCCAAGGCCGTTCACCCTCAACACTTGGGAGGCTGTGTATTTCAAGCAGGACGAAGCCACGCTGATGCGTTTGGCTGACCGCGCCGCACAGGCGGGGGTGGAGCGGTTCGTGCTCGACGACGGCTGGTTCCATAAGCGCCGCGACGACACGCGCGGTCTGGGGGATTGGTGGGTGGATCCCGAGGTGTGGCCGAATGGACTCAACGCCCTGGCCGATCATGTGCATGCCCTGGGTATGCAGTTTGGACTGTGGTTCGAACCGGAGATGGTCAATCTCGATTCCGATCTCGCCCGCGTGCATCCCGATTGGATTCTTGCCAGACCTTCGGCCGTGCCGAACCGCGGCGACCTATCCTACCGCAGCCAGTACGTGTTGGATCTGGCGAATCCAGACGCGTATGCCCATATCCATGACCAGATGGTCGCCTGCGTGCGCGATCTTGGTGTGGATTACATCAAGTGGGATCACAACCGTGAAGTCACCGAGCCGGTGCATCAGCGTGATGGTCGATATGGACTGCATAATCAGACTCTGGCCTGTTACCGGCTGTTCGACGAGCTTAAAGCCGAATTCCCCGGATTGGAAATCGAGAGCTGCTCGTCCGGCGGTGCCCGTACCGATGCTGGGATTCTGCGGCATGCCGACCGCATTTGGGCTTCCGATTCCAATGATCCGCGGGACCGCGTCGATATTCAGCGGTTCACCGAGCTCATCGTGCCTCCTGAGATGATCGGCGCCCATGTAGGGCCGAGTCCGGCGCATTCCACGGGGCGCGCCACTGAAGTGAGTTATCGGGCCGCCGTGTCGTTGACCGGATGCGCCGGTTTTGAATGGAACATCCTGGAATGCGATGATGACGAAGTGGCGAGGCTTGCCGCATTCGTCGCATTGTATAAGGAACTGCGTGGTTTGCTGCATACGGGCCGGATCCTGCATGCCGACCTTGCGGATCCATCTTTGCGCGCCCGCGGCGTCGTCGACGCGGAGGGTGAGCACGCCGTGTGGGTTGTGGCGAGTGTGGACAACATCGCCGATTGGCTGGCCGAACGGTTGTATGTGCCGGGACTGGATCCACGGCGAGACTACCGCATCCGATTGCGTGAGGAGGTGGGGGCCGCCAAATGGGGCTGGATCACACCGCAGTGGCTGACCATGGCACGGCAGTCCGAAGGTTTCGTGGCTTCGGGCCGTCTGCTCGCCGAAGTGGGCCTGCAGCTGCCTAACCTGTGGCCGATGCAGGCCATCATCCTCGAATTCGACGCGCAGTGAGAGGGATATCCGAACGTCGTGCCTGCGGTATGCCATGGGCGGATGCCAGACAAGTGACGGAAACACCGGAAAAGAAAGGAAACGCTATGAATGCGCAATCGCAGGTCTCCAACCATGCCGTGAACGGGGAGGGCGTCGATACGCTGGCGAAGCATGCTCCCATTCCGGTCGATCCGGACCTTTCGCCGCGCGCCAGAGCGCTGTTCGACGCGCTGCATCGGCATTCGGGCGAATTCGCGATGGTCGGCCATCAGGACGAGACGTTCTGCGTGCATGATGATGGCCATGACTCGGACGTTCTCGCCGTGACCGACGATTATCCCGCGGTATGGGGATTCGATCTCGGGCGAATCGAACTCGGCTGGAATCGGAATATCGACCGCATCCCCTTCGTGGATATCCGTCAACAGATGCGCCGCGCCTATGACATGGGTGCCGTAGTGACCGTGAGCTGGCACTCGGTCAATCCGATCACGGAGCGGGGATACGGCGAGAATATGGCACTCGGTTCGGTGACGGCCGTATTGCCGGGCGGGCGATCGCATGACAAATACTGTGAGTGGCTCGACCGGGTGGCGGATTTTCTGGTTTCGGTGACCGACGAGGATGGAATGCCGATTCCAGTGGTGTTCCGCCCCTATCACGAGCACACGGGTACCTGGTTCTGGTGGTGCCCGGGCTCGTCCATGGAGACCACCGATACGTCAAGCGACGATTATGCCGCCCTGTGGCGTATGACCGTGGAATACCTGCGCGACGTGCGTGGCCTGCATAATCTGCTGTATGCGTATTCCCCCGATCGAAGCCGCATCGATATGTCCTCCACAGCCTCCCGCGAGCATGATTATCTGTTCGGCTACCCGGGCGACGCGTATGTGGACGTGTTGGGGCTTGACGACTACTGGGACATCGACCAGGATTTGGCCGTCACCTCCCCGGCGGACCGTCACCGTGATCTGACGACGATGCTGACGATGGTCGGAGGGATGTCCCGTGAGCGGGGGAAACTCGCCGCCGCCACTGAGATCGGATCGCCAAGGGAATTCGCCGCGGCATTCGCCGATGATTCATCCCGCCCTTGGACCGGCTATCTGCTGTCTGCGGCGACGTGCAATGAGGACGCCCGACGTGTGTTGTGGTATCTGCCATGGCGAAACTCCGAGGAAGCGGTCGGAACCGGCGCTTATGGCACTCCGGCCGTCGGATCCCCATACGCCGCGGATTTCCGTGATTTCGCGCGCGATGGGTTCATGCGTCTTGCCGGGGAAGTGCCGCCGATGTACGAATGACGTCGGTTCGACCGGATGCTGGCGCGTGATGTGGCAGGGCGCCTGTCCATCAGACGGAACGCGGCGGGCTTGGAGGTCGCGCGCGCGTGTAGGTTATCCTGCATGGCAAAGACATACAAGATCGCCGTGATTCCCGGCGACGGCATCGGCAAGGAAGTCACCCCGTGGGCCCAGCAGGCGCTGGAGAAGGCCGCGCAGGGCGAGGCTGAGTTCACCTACGAGCATTTCGATCTTGGCGCGGAACGCTATCTGCGTGACGGCGCGATCCTTCCCGAGGATGAGGAGGAGCGCATCAAGACCAATGACGCGATTCTGCTGGGCGCGGTCGGCGATCCGCGCATCAAGGCCGGCATTCTGGAACGCGGCCTGTTGCTGAAACTGCGCTTCGATCTGGACCAGTTCGTGAACCTGCGCCCCTCCAAGCTGTACAAGGGCGTCACCTCGCCGCTTGCCAACCCGGGCGACATCGACTTCGTGGTGGTGCGCGAGGGTACCGAGGGCCTGTACTGCGGCGCGGGCGGCGCGGTCCGTCGCGACACCCCCCACGAGGTGGCCACCGAGGTGTCCATCAACACGGCATACGGCGTGGAGCGTGTGGTGCGCTACGCCTTCCAGCTGGCTATGAAGCGCAGGAAGCATGTGACCCTCGTGCACAAGAAGAACGTGCTCGTCAACGCGGGCGACATGTGGCAGCGTCTGGTCGAGAAGGTCGCCGCCGAATATCCGGAGGTCACGCACGACTACCAGCACATCGACGCGGCCACGATCTTCCTCGTGTCCGATCCGAGCCGTTTCGACGTGATCCTCACCGACAACCTCTTCGGCGACATCCTCACTGACGAGGCCGGCGCAGTGGTGGGCGGCGTGGGCTATTCCGCCTCTGGCTGCATCAACGCGACCAACGAGTTCCCGTCCATGTTCGAGCCGATCCACGGCTCCGCGCCCGACATCGCCGGGCAGAACAAGGCCAATCCGACCGCCGCGATCCTCTCCGCCGCGATGCTGCTGCGCCATCTCGGATTCGACGAGGCCGCCGCGAAAATCGACGCGGCCGTGGAAGCGGATATCGAGGAGTTGGGCTCCACGCAGCGTTCCACCGACGAGGTGGGCCGCGACATCCTCGCCCGCATCGCGTAATGACAAGCGCTGGATGTCGGATGTTGAACGCCGCGCGTTGCGCATAAGACGTTGAATACCGAACACGACCACACGGGAACGGCCGCCATCCCTAGAATCGGGATGGCGGCCGTTCCCGTTGCTATGCTGGTGTGCCATGGTTGGTACGACATCTGAACTCGGTGGGGAAACGACGCGCGCGCGGCGAGGAGAATGCAAAACCCCCGGCGGCAAACTCGTCGCCGTCAGTGTGGATGTCGACGAGGCGGGGCATATGACGTCATGCCGTATCGATGGCGACTTCTTCATCGAGGGAACGAATGAGGCGTGCGACGCGTTGTTACGAGACCTCGAACGGGCGTTGATTTGCGGAGAACCGGTGGGCGAAACGATCGCCCGCCATAACGGGGCGCGGCTTGTGGGTACCGACGCACAAGCCATCGAAACCGCGTTCGCACGCGCGACGAACCAGTCGGGATATGTTCATGGAACCGCCGGCCATGGAGCCGATGACTCCCGTGGCACGATCGTTCATGACGCGAACGGCTACGATACGAACGCGAGTGATATGTGGAAACGCTGGGAGGCGTTGGCGCGTGAGCTTGTGGTGGTGCGCGACCATCCGCGCTTGCCGGCCGAGCAGATGGCCATCGACGAACGATGGGCGCGCGAGGTCGCTGCCGGCACGCGGCCCGCGACGTTGCGGTTCTGGGAATGGGCCGCGCCATGCGTGGTGATCGGCCGGTTCCAATCCGAACCCGACGAGGTCAATCTCGACGTTGCGCGCGAACTGGGTTTCTCGGTGGTACGCCGTTGCACCGGCGGCGGCGCCATGTTCATCGAACCGGGCAATACCCTCACCTACTCGCTGTATGCGCCTCTGTGGTTCGTCGAGGGAATCGACATCGAGGAATCCTATCGTCTGTGCGACCATTGGCTGGTCGAAACCTTGCGTAAATTGAACATCGACGTGCGGTTCAGCGGATTGAACGACATCGCCTCACAGTCGGGCAAAATCGGCGGTGCCGCGCAACGGCGGTTCCCGCGGCCTCGTATGGGCTGCGATGGCGCTCTGGAAGATGCCGGCCGCGGCATGGGCGCGGTGCTGCACCATGTGACGCTCTCCTACGACATCGACGCGCGGAAAATGAGTCGCGTGCTTAACACCAGCCGCGAGAAGATGTCGGACAAGGCCGTGAAATCCGCCGTGAAACGGGTCGATCCGCTCAAACGCCAGACGGGACTCACCCGTGAGGAACTCGTCGATTACCTGATCGGCGAGTTTGGTGTGCCTGGCCGCGAAGACGATCTCATATAAAACGATTGATTCTTGAGTTCGGTGTGGATTTTGGGGCCTTGTCGACAAACGGACACACCAAATTCAAAATCGACCTTCATGGATGCGCCGCGATACAATAGGCGGACGGTCTACGCTGACCGATCACGATGAACAAGGACGGTGCGATGAGCATGGAGAAGCCGAACGCGACTCCTGAGGAGGAGAATCTGCTGCTGCATACCGCGTTGTTCAAACAGGTCTCTCCCGAGGAGGCCGAGGAACTGATTCCTCATCTGCAATCCGCCGTATACGACAAGGGCGACTATATCTTTTCCGAAGGCGACACCGATCACCGCATGTATCTGCTGGAAGAGGGGCGTGTGAAGCTGATCCGCCAATCGAACGACGAGCGCATTCAGCTGCTGTCCATCCACGCGCCCGGTGAGGTGTTGGGGGAGATTCCGGTATTCGACCCCAGCGGCGGCCCGCGCACCGCCTCCGCGATCGCGATGAACTACGGCACGCGCGTGGTCTATTTGGAGCGCGAGGCCCTGTTCGCCTGGCTGGATGAGCATCCGCGTGTGGCGGTGGATATGCTGCAGGTGTTGGCCGGGCGCATGCGGGCCAACAACGAACGCATCTGCGATCTGGTGTTCATGGATGTGCCGGCGCGCTTGGCCAAAACACTGCTGAACCTCGCCTCGCGGTTCGGCGAGCCGGTCGAAGCCGGATTGAAGGTGCCGCATGATCTCACCCAGGAGGAGATGGCTCAGCTGGTCGGCTCGTCGCGTGAGACGGTGAACAAGGCGCTGATGGATTTCGCCAACCGCGGTTGGATCGCTCGCGACGGCCGTTCGATCATCATCTACCAGCCCGGCATGCTGATTCGGCGCTCCCGTCGCTGAAGTCCCCGCGGCCGATCGGGTCTGTGTCGCCTTTGGCGGTATTCCGGGCTTTCTCCCAGTATTTTTTAGGAGAGTGCGGTTCTTGTGACGATTCGTCGCGATGGTGTTTACGGGGGCGGACTTGGTAGAGCGGCCCCTTTAGAATGAGCAGCATGCCCAAAGAGAAGTCTGTAACAGTTCATCGCGCGCTCGTACTCATGCTGACCTATGTCGTGCTTGCCGTGTCCGGCGGTGTGGTGGCCAGTCTGCTGTTCATGCCGGCCGTGTTCGGCGCCAATACCGTGGCCAGGGCCGTCGTGCCGTCGCTGCAGGTGGAAGGCGTGGACTTCGACGTGACCAGTCTGCCGCAGAAGTCGATTATGTACGCGAACGACGGCACCACGGAGATCGCGCAGTTCTACAGCCAGAACCGCATCGTCGTGCCGCTGAAGGACATCTCCGAGCCGATGCAGCAGGCCATGGTGGCGCGAGAGGACCGTCGCTTCTGGCAGCATTCCGGCGTGGACGTGCAGGGCGTGCTCCGCGCGTTCGTGCAGACCTATCTGCTCCGCGGCGCCCAGCAGGGCGGATCCTCGCTGACCCAGCAGTATGTGAAGAACGTGCTGCTGATGCAGGCGATTGAGGACAACGACCCCATCGCGCAGTACCACGCTTCGGAAGACACCATCGCGCGTAAGATCCGCGAGATGCTTATCGCCGTGCAGATGGAGAAGACCTACTCCAAGGCGGAGATCCTGCAGGGCTATCTGAACATCGCCCAGTTCGGCATCAACCTGTACGGCGTGGAAACCGCCGCCGAACGTTACTTCAATACGACGGCCTCCGAACTCAATATCGTGCAGTCGGCCACCATCGCCGCCATCACCAAGAATCCGAGCAACTACGATCCCTCGGTGGAGGAGAACCAAGCCGAAGCCGAACAGCAGCGCAACATCGTGCTTGATTTGATGCTGCAGGAGGGTTACATCACGCAGGAGGAGCACGACGAGGCGGTGAACACCCCGCTGGTCGACACGCTCGATATCCAGGACGTGCAGGTGGGCTGCCAGGATGCCGGCGACTACGCCTTCTTCTGCGATTATGTGGTGCACAAAATCGAGAACTCCGAGGAATTCGGCGAAACCGCCGAGGAACGAGAGAAGCTGCTCAACGAGGGCGGTCTGACGATTGTGACCACACTGGACGTCGACGCGAACAGCCTGCTGATGGAGGAGGCCCGCAATACGATTCCCGCGGATGACGCCAGCGGCATGGAAATCGTTATGGCATCGGTCAAACCGGGCACCGGCGAGGTGTTGGGATTCGGTATCAACAAAACATACGATGCCACTTCGGACGCGGCTTCGGACCCGACCAAAACCTCCATCAACTATGCGGTGGATATGGTGGACGGCGGCGGAACGGGCTTCCCGATCGGATCCTCGTGGAAACCGGTCAACCTGATCGCATGGATGGAGGCGGGGCGCTCGATCAACGAGAACCTGCAGACCACCACACGATACGCGCAGTCGGAATTCGACTGCGACGGCTATAACGGCGGTTCGACGATATGGTCGGTGCAGAACGCGTTGAGCAGCGGCACCACGAATCCGGAAAGCCCATTCCTGGGCCTGGTGCGTTCGCATAACACCACGCAGGCTTCGATGGGTGCGATCATCGGCCTATGCGCGGTGGCCGACACCGCCACCGAACTGGGCTACCACGACGCCTACACGGGATCGACGCTGCAGGAGAGCACCTCGTTCACGCCGTCGATGCTGATCGGCACGGTGAACGTCTCGCCGCTGACCATGGCCAGCATCTACGCCGTGTACGCCTCCAACGGCGTGCAGTGCGATCCGATCGCTATGACCAAGGTGACCGACAAGAGCGGCAACGACATCGACGTGCCCTCCGCCAACTGCCATCAGGCGGTTGACCCGGAGATCATCCAGACACTGGCCTACACACTCAACCAGGGCGTGGTCAGATCGGATGGCGCGGGCGGCTCAGCCCAGTTGGACAACGGCCGCAAAACCTTCGCGAAAACCGGTACGAACGGCAACACCTATGTGACGACGGGCGGTTTCATTCCCAACGAGATCGCCACCTTCGTGCTCGTCGGCGACGCGCAGGGCTCGACCGCGATCGAGAACATCTCCATCAACGGCGTATACAACTCGTACTGGGACGGCTCCACCATCGCGGCCCCCGCATGGCGAAGATTCATGAACGCCTATGCGGAGCGTAAACAGCTGGCCATCGACAACGATTACGGACAGGCGTCGTCGAAGTACACGGCGACCAGCAGCACGGTGACCTCGATCCAAGGCACCACACAGTCCAGTACGACCAACCGCAGCAACAACAGCAATAGCAACTCGACGACAACCAACTCGACGGACGGCACCACCGACGACCAGGATGACTGACGCCGAGGGCTGAGGGTCTGCGCCTCGGACGCGATGGCGCTGGGGCACGGGCGGATCCCATCTTGAGTTGGGTGTGTATTCGACGGGCGTTCACCGACAGCGGTGAACGCCCGTCTACAATATGTGGGTAGAGGCGTCCGTGCCGAGGCGACGCCATCGAAACGGAGGGCCCAATGACGCAGAACGACCAGAAGCATGAGAATTTCGATTTTCGGGGTTTCGACGTGCCTGAATTGGAGGCGGTGACGCTGGCCGCCCAGGATGCGGCCGCGAAGAGCGCAAAGAGCTCGAAAAACTCGAAAGGCCCGAAGGGCGCGAAGACCCGGAGTGGCGGGGAATCATCGCAACACCCGAAGAGCGGGAAGAAAGAGAAGGGTGTGAAGGACGCGAAACGGGCGAAAGCCGCAAAGAAGCCGAAGTCGCAGCCGAAATCGGAAAATCCGGATATGAAGGCCGCGCGCTCCGAAAAGCGGGAGAGTGCCGCAGGCGTCAAACTGTTCGAGCCAATGACCCTGCGCGGCGTGACCATGCGCAACCGCGTGTGGCTGCCCCCGATGGACATGTATTCGGCGTTCGCGCGCGACGGCAAGCCCACGCCGTTCCACTACCAGCATTACGTGTCCCGTGCGATGGGCGGATTCGGCATGATCATCGTCGAGTCGACCGCCGTCGCGCCTGAGGGACGTATCTCCCCATGCGACGTGGGTCTGTGGGAGGACGGGCAGATCGAGTCGTGGCGTTGGATCGTCGAGGGCATCAAGGTCGCGGGCGCCGTCCCCGCCATCCAGCTCAACCATGCCGGTCGCAAAGCCTCCACCGGCTGCTTCGCCGTGGGGTACGACCGCGAAAACGTGCCCGCCGAGGCCGGCGGATGGCCCACGGTGGCACCGTCGCCCATCCCGTTCGGTTCGTTGGATACGCCGCGTGCCTTGGGGGTGGACGAGATCCACGGCATCGTGACCGCGTTTGCCTATGCTGCCGGGCGTGCGGTGGCGGCGGGCTTCCAGGCGATCGAACTGCACGCCGCGCATGGCTATCTGATCTCGCAGTTCCTCGATCCGCTGTGCAACGAACGCGACGATGAATACGGCGGCGACCTGAACGGACGCGCGCGCTTTCTGCTGGAGATCGTGGATGCGGTTCGCGCCGCGATACCGCAGGATATGCCGCTGCTGGTGCGCGTCTCCGCCACCGATTGGGCGGCGGGCGGCTGGGATCTGGACCAGACGATCGCGGTGTGCGCCATGATGAAGCGGCATGGCGTGGATTTGGTGGATGTGTCCACCGGCGGCATCATCGACGGCGTGACGATTCCCGTGAAGGCGAATTACCAGGTGCCGTTCTCCGAGCAGGTGCGTGAGAAGGTCGGGATTCCGGTGACCGCGGTGGGATTGATCACCAAGGCGAAGCAGGCGGAGAAGATCCTGCGCGCCGGAGACGCGGACGCCATCGAAATCGGCCGCGCCGCGCTGCGCGACCCCTATTGGCCGATGCGCGCCGCCGATAAGCTCGGCGTGCGCGCATCCGACATGCCGTACCCGCCGCAATATCTGCGCGGCACGTACTGATTCGTAAGGCGACTTACAGGTCCGCGCCGACGGCTTCGGAGACGTGTTCGAAGCCGTCGCGCTTGAGCAGCTCGGCCAGACCGCGCTTGAGTACGGTGATCTGCTGCGGGCCGCGGTACATCAGCGCGCTGATGAACATCACCAGGTCCGCGCCGGCGCGAATCTTGGCATAGGCCTGTTCGGGGGTGAAGACGCCGCCGATGCCGGCGATGGCGAAGCGGTCGCCGTACTCGCGGCGCACCTGGCTGATGAGGGCGTTGCTGGCGCGGTAGGTGGGGCCACCGGACAGGCCGCCCTCCCAATCGTGGGGGATGGCGAGACCGGTGCGGTCCTTCTGCAGATTCGCGATGGACAGGCCCTGCACGTTGTGCTCGGCGAGCACGTCGAGCAGGTCCTTGAGCTCGGCCCACGGCTTGTTGAGCGGGAGCTTGACCAGCGTGGGCTGAGGGCGGTCGATTTGGTCGAGCGCGGCGAACAGCTGGTCGAGATTGTCGGGGCTGGCGGTGAAAGGCTCGCCTGCCTTGGTGTTGGGGCAGGAGACGTTGACCTCGACCATGGCGGTGCGGCCGGCGGCGCGGCGCATAGAGACGCAGTAGTCCTCGATGCCCTCGGCGAGGTCGCCGGTGAGCGAATCGTTGGTGCGGGCGATGGAGACGGAGATCTGCATGGAGCGGGCCTTGGTCCACGCCTGCTCGGCGCGTTCGATCACCGTGTCGGAGCCGATGTTGGCCAATCCGACGTGCACCATCATCGAATCGTATTCGGGCAGGCGATGGAACCACGGCTTGGCGTTGCCGGGGCAGACGCGGGAGGTGGTGGATCCGACCGTCTCGAAGCCGAATCCGGCGTTGTCGAGCAGCACCGGCATCTCGCAGTTCTTGTCGAGGCCGGCGGACAGGCCGAAGGGGTTGACGAAGTCCACGCCCATCACCGTGGTTTCAAGCACGGGATCGGTGTAGTTGAGCATCTGGCGCTCGAGCCACATCAGCGGCGCGATGTTCTTGGTCAGCTGGCAGAAGGTGATCATGCGGTCGTGCGCCTCGTCCGGCGGCACGTTGAACACGAAGTTCGGCTTGATGATGTACTTATACCCGAAGGTGAACAGGTCGGTGGTGGCTTTGTTGACGGCGTCGTGCCAAAAGCTTTCGGAAACGTAACTCATGAGGTCCATTGTGTCACGGTCGATGCCGTTTTTACAACGGTTTCGCCTCGCGGTTTTACAACGTTTTAACCATAGGGGTGTCTGCCCGCGTCGGGATCGGCTTGTTTTCAAGGTTTGTTGATTCGCGGTGGTTAAAGCGTTGTAATGGAATATGGGCATGTGCGAAAGTTGACGCAAATTTTATAAGAATCGCTCATTCGGGTTTGAAATATGAGCTTTTATGTGCGATAATGTTCGTATGATTTCGTCACAGCGTCAGCACCTCATTCTGAGCAGACTGCGCACGCGTGGTGCCGTGCGCATTACGGCGTTGTCGAAGGAGCTGGGTGTGTCAGCGATGACCATCCGCCGCGACATCGCCGAACTCTCCGACAAAGGCCTGCTCAAACGCGTCCACGGCGGTGCCGTGACCACCAGCACTCTGCTGAGCGAGCCGTTGTTCTCGGTCAAATCGCAGATGGACATCGGCCTGAAGGACGCCATAGCCCAAGAGGCCGTGAAATACGTGGCTCCCGGTGACGTGATCGCCATCGGCGGCGGCACCACGGCCTACGTCTTCGCCCAGCATCTGCTCGAATCGCAGCAGGCCAGCGGCATCACCATCCTCACCAACTCGATCCCCGTGGCCGAGCTGGTGCAGGCGCTCGAATCGAAGGACGTCGAGGTGATCGTCACCGGAGGCGTGATCACGCGCTCCAACTCGCTGGTGGGCCCCATCGCCGACAAGGTGGTCGCGTCCCTGCGCGTCAACACCGTGTTCCTCGGCACACATTCGGTCTCCATCCCGCGCGGCTTCCTGATGCCGAACTCGCTGGAGGCCGCCACCGACATGGCGATGATGGACATCGCCGACCGCACGATCATCCTGACCGACCATACGAAGTGGAGCTGCACGTCGCTGTCGCTGTTCGCACGCTTCGACCAGGTGGACACGGTGATCACCGACGACGGACTCGACCCCGACTCCGCCGCCAAAACCAAGGATTTGGTGAAAGAACTCGTTCTGGCCCATCAGAGCGAACCCGAAGAGGAAAGTGAGTGACAACAATGTCGCAATTCGCGAACTACACCCCTGGGGCGTATGCGAAGGAGCATATCCGCATCACACCGACGACCCTGGCGGACGGACGTGACTTTTTCTATCTGGACGACGATCCCGAATACGTCTCCGGTGCGAAAACGCGCGAACTGAACGATCCGCGCGAGCTGGCGTACCGTTTCTCCAACCAGCTGAACGCCGCCGGCGAAGAGGTGCCCTACGCCGCCCCCGAGATGCGCCGCGACCCGCTGACCGGCGACTGGATCCCCATGGCCACCGCCCGCATGAACCGCCCAATCACCGCCGGCCCCGGCGCAACCGCCACCGGCAATCCGCTGGCCGCGCGCAAGCCCGGCGACCCGTACCAGGACGGCGAGGTGCCCGACACCGACTACAACGTCGTGGTGTTCGAGAACCGCTTCCCCTCCATGGTCAAGGTGCCCGGCCGCTCCGAAGCGGTGGAATACATCGACGGCAACCCGTTGTGGGAGAGGAAACTCGCCGCCGGCCGCTGCGAGGTCATCTGCTTCGACCCGAACGAAACCGGCCTGCCCGCCGACCTGCCCGTGACCCGTCTGCGCACCGTCGTGGAGGCTTGGGCCTTCCGCACCGCGGAGATCTCCAAGATGGACGGCATCGAGCAGATCTTCCCCTTCGAGAACCACGGACAGGAGATCGGCGTCTCGCTCGCCCACCCGCACGGCCAGGTGTACTGCTATCCGTTCATCGCCCCCAAGATGGAAACCGAGCTCAAGCACACCGAAGCCTACTTCGAGAAGACCGGCGGCAACCTGCTCAAAGACATCATGAACGCCGAGATCGAGGCGGGGGAGCGCATCGTGATGCGCAACCACTCGTGGATCGCCTACGTGCCGGCCGCCGCCCGCTGGCCCCTCGAGGTGCATGTGGCACCCGTGCGCGACGTGCTCACGCTCGACGAGCTCGACGACCAGGAACGCTGGGATCTGGCGCAGATGTACTCCACGCTGCTCAAGCGAGGCAACGCCTTCTTCGACAAGGGCGACGGCCTGGGCATGGACCTGCCGTACATCGCCGCGTGGCATCAGGCGCCGATCCACGACGCGCGCCGCGAGCACTACCGTCTGAACCTGCAGTTCTTCTCGTTCCGCCGCGCCGCCAACAAAATCAAGTACCTCGCCGGATCCGAATCCGGCATGGCCGCCTGGATCTCCGACACCACCCCCGAACTCATCGCCCAGCGCTTCCATGAGCTGGGAGCCATCGACATCGCCGACTGACCCCACAAGGAATCATCATGACTGCTGTTGAATTCATCGCGCCGCTTTCGCACGACGAAGGCGTGCGCATCGCCACCGACCTGTTCGTGCAGACCTACGGCAAGCAGCCCGCCGGCGTGTGGGCCGCTCCGGGTCGCGTGAATCTGATCGGCGAGCACACCGACTACAACGCGGGCCTGTGCCTGCCGATCGCGCTGCCGCACCGCACCTTCATCGCCCTCGCTCCGCGCGAGGACACCGTGGTGCATGTCGTCTCCGACGTGAAGCCCGATCAGGTCGCCGAAGCCGACCTCGACGGACTCGCCGCCGGCGGCGTCGACGGTTGGGTCGCCTATCCGGTGGGTGTGGCGTGGGCGTTGCGCGAGGCCGGATTCGACCAGGTGCAGGGCTTCGACGCGGCCTTCGCCTCCTGCGTGCCGCTGGGCTCGGGCCTGAGCTCGTCCGCCGCCATGACCTGCTCCACCGCGCTGGCCTTGGACGAGGTGTACGGCTTGGGATATGGCTCGTCCGATGCGGGACGCGTGACCCTGATCAACGCCGCCATCAAGTCGGAGAACGAAATGGCCGGCGCCTCCACGGGCGGCCTCGACCAGTCCGCCTCCATGCGCTGCACTCCAGGACACGCGCTGCTGCTCGACTGCCGTCCGGAGCTGACCGCGCTGGAGAACGTCTCCCAGCAGGTTTTCGATCTGAACGCCCACGGACTCGAACTGCTCGTGGTCGACACCCAAGCGCCGCACCAGCTTAACGACGGCCAGTACGCGCAGCGCCGCGCCACCTGCGAGGAAGCCGCGCGCATCCTCGGCGTGGCCAACCTGCGCGTCGCCGCCGACGGCATCGCCAAAGCGGACGACCAATTCCAGGCATTGAAGGAGACCTTGGACGCGCTGGACGACGAGACCATGAAGAAGCGCGTGCGCCACGTGGTCACCGAAATCGAACGCGTGCGCTCCTTCGTGCGCGCCTTCGCACAGGGCGACATCGAAGCGTCCGGACGCCTGTTCAACGCCTCGCACGATTCGCTCGCCGCGGATTATGAGGTGACGGTTCCCGAACTCGACATCGCCGTGGACGTGGCCCGCAAGAACGGCGCGTACGGCGCGCGTATGACCGGCGGCGGCTTCGGCGGCTCCATCATCGCGCTGGTGGATAAGGGCCGCTCCCAGGAGGTCGCCCAGCTTATCGCCGACGAATTCGAACGTCAAGGCTTCCACGCACCGCGCGCACTGGCTGCGTATGCAGCGCCGAGTGCGTCACGCGAATAGTGAGTTACGGTAACGACATTGCCCTCCGTCTCAGACGGAGGGCGTTTTGTTGTGCGGCGTCCGAAAGGGCGTGTGACGCGGAGGGAGCTAGCGATAGCCCTGCCAGTGGGGGAGCGGGAAGAGGATGTTCTCGTATTGCGCCCAGGTGTCGAGCAGATCGATGTTGGGCTCGCCGAGCCAGCGGGACTGCAAGCCCTCCATCGCCGAGCCCACCGTCATGGACAGCAGCGCTATCGATTGCGGTGTGGAGAATTCCGGAGGCAGTTTCCATGGGAAGCGTCCGACTTCTTCGCGCAGCCGCTCTCCTCGTTGGGCGAAGTAGTCATGGGCTGGATGGTGGGGGTCCAGCGCTTCGGCGCGCAGCACGATATAGAGCTGTGTGAGCATGGGATTGCGTAGGCTTTCCTGCGCGATGATGCGGTACCATTCTGGCATCAGCGCCGGCGAGCGCTCCAGCTCCTCCTTGGATAGGGAGAGCTTGTCATCCAGATACTGCTTGCCCATATTCCCGTTGCCGTGTTCGTCGTATTCTTCGAGGATGAGCGAAAGCAGTCCGTTTTTGTTCTTGACGTATTTCAGTATTCCCGCCTGGCTGAGTCCGGTGCGGTCCGCGACCTCCTGGATGGTCATGCCGTAGAAGCCGCGTTCCGACAGCACCTCCATCGCCGCCTGCGTGATGTCCTTGACCCGTTGGGAACGTTGTTTTCTCATGGTGCCTCTCCTCGTGTGCCTCTGTCTTCATCAATATAGTCGCCGCGCCTCCGACGGCGGGGCGGACCCGTCGTCGACGACACGCGTTGACAAGATTTCCTCCTCGTATTATTCTAATCCACATTGGTAAGTAAGTACTTACTTACCAAGAGGAAGCGAGTACCGCGAAGGTGACGGTCGTATCGCAGCGATGCGTCACCGATCGACCACGGTGCCGTGCCGGGCAAGGCTGTCCGGCGCGAAGGGCGGGCGGACCACCGGTCCGACCCGCGCATATATGCGGAAAAACCGCGCATGAACATGGAGGTTCATATGTCGTCACAACACAAAACCAACTGGAGGCCGTGGCTGGTGTTCGCCGGATGCTGCGTGCTTTCGCTCGTCGGTTTCGGCCTGATCGTCAACACGGCCGGCCTGTATTACACCCCGCTGTGCGAAGAGCTGGGCATCTCCCGCGCGCAGATCGCGTTGGCCTCGTCGATTATGGCCATCGCCGCCATGCCGACGATGCTGCTGGCCGGCGGCATCATGAAACGCGTCGACTCGCGCGTGCTGATCTCCGTCTGCATCACCGTGGTCGCGCTGCTGTTCCTCCTCCAGTCGTTCTTCACCCAACTGTGGCAGTTCTACGTGTCGTTTGCGCTGATGGGCGTCGCATACGTCATCCCGATCTCCCTGGCTCCCAGCGTGCTGCTCACCAACTGGTTCGAAGACAAACTCGGCTTGGCGATGGGCATCGCCCTGGGCATCAGCGGCATCGGCGGCATGATCTTCAACCCCATCGTCTCCGCATGGATCACCAATCTCGGCTGGCGTTCGTCATACCGCATCACCGCGCTGGTGCTGGCGGTATGCATCCTGCCTTTCGCGATCTTCGCGTTCAAATTCCGTCCGGACGCGAGTCGGAACGAATATGCGTACGGCCATGTGGCCAGCGCCGATGAGAAGCGGGGCGTACAGACCGAACTCACCGGCATGAGCGCCAAGCAGGCGTTCAAAACCAAGTCGTTCGCGCTGCTGGTCGTGGTCTCCGTGCTGCTGCAGGTGGTGGCCGCCATGGTGCAGCACGTTTCCGGCCATGAGGTGGCGCAGGGCCTGACGTTGGAGCAGGGTTCGCTGGTGGTCTCCGGCATCATGCTCGGCGCCGCGGTGGGCAAGGCGACCATCGGCATGCTGCTCGACCGTATGAAAACCGAGCTGGTGATCCTTATCTACGCCGCCGTTGGTCTTATCGGCTGGGGATTGATGGCGCTGTCCGGAGCCGTGACGCCCGCCACCATCGCCGGATTCCTCGCAGGACTCGGCCAAGGCGTGGTGCTGGTGGCCCTGCCTTGGATGATCCGCCAGTTCTTCGGCCAGAAGGACTACGCCACGATTCTGAGCGTGGTCTCCGTGTTCGGCTCGGTCGCCTCGGCCATCGCCGGCACCGCGCACGGCGCCGTGTACGACCTGACCGGCAGCTACCTGCCGTCACTGGTGGGCAATGTCGCGTTCTATGTGATCGCCGCCGCGGCGGCCATCATGGCCTACAAACTGCGTCCCGCCAAGGACGCGCGCACCAACCGATGAAACCGGCGCGCGGATCGGCCGGACAACCGCCATCCGCGCATGACGGACGACCCATCACAAGGAGCCGCAATGAGCGATGCCGATGAATTCATGAACAACTATCTGGCGAACATCCGCCGGCAATACGAACAGTCCGCCTACGCGCCCGTATGCGAGGCCGATCCCAAACGCACCGAGACGGTTGTCTGCCGCGACGGCGTGGAATTGACGGCCGACATCTACACGCCCGCGATGCCGGGTCCGTACCCCACGATTGTGGTGCGGTGCCCATACCCGCAGCAGGTGCCGCTGTGGGAGCTGCACGGCGAGGAGTTGGCGCGTCGGGGATACGCGATGGTGTGCGAATGGTGCCGCGGCACCCACACCTCCGGTGGCGAGTGGGAGCCGAACGTCAACGAACGCGACGACGGCGCGGATCTGCTCGCCTGGCTTGAGGAGCGGGACTGGGTCGATGTGGTCGGCCTGTGGGGCACCTCGTACCTGGCGCTGACATGCTGGGTGGTGGCCGACATCACCACCCCCAAAGTGGCGTCCATCTGCGCCAACCACTACGGCACCGACCGTTTCGCCTCCGCATACCAGAAAGGCGCGTTCCGTTGCGACGTGCTGACCGCGTGGGCTATGCAGAACGCGGGACATCCGGTGGAGGCCGACTACCTGCAATCCGCGCTCCACCGTCCCCAACTGAGTGTGGACGAGGACATGTGGGGCGGCCGGTTGGACTGGTACCGCGACTGGATCAGCCATCCGCGAGGAGACGACCCCTACTGGGACGAGGGTTTCTGGGGGCTGCTCAAATCCATCCCCGCGAAGGTCACGGTGCCCATGTTCATCCACGAAGGGTGGTTCGACCACCATCTCGGCAGCGCACTCACCGGATACCGGAGCCTCAACCCGCAGGCCAAGGAGCATTCCTGGCTGCGCATCGGCTGTTGGAACCATTACTTCCTCAATCCGCTGGAAGGACTGGAACCGAGCGGACTCGACGCCACCGAAGTGCCGGCCGCGCTCGAATGGTTCGACCTGACGCTCAAACGACGCCAAACTCCGCGCCGCAAGGTGGAATACTACGAAATCGGCGACGACTCATGGCACACCACGGATCATTGGCCGCTCGACGCCGGCGATGCCGCCGGAAGCGGCGAAGTCAGGCTGTACCTGGCCGTCGGGCGGAATAAGGACGCGTGCGGCGAGAACGAGCTGACCCTCGCTCCGCCGGCGGAAGGCGCGCTGGAATACGACTACGATCCCAACGACCCGGTGCCCACCCGCGGCGGGGAGGCGCTGCTGACCACAATGGGCGAGATCGGCGCGCGCATCCAGCCGCGGTCCGGCTACCGCGACGACGTGCTGAGCTTCGTGTCGCAGCCGCTCGACGAGGATCTGCACATCCAAGGGGCGATCCGCGTGGAACTGTACGTGTCCAGCTCCGCCGCCGACACCGCGTTCACGGCCAAACTGATGTGCGTGGACCCGGACGGCACGGCGCGCAACTACCGCAGCTCCATCACCACCCTCGCCTTGGACGATCCCGACGCGCCCGACTACACGCCCGGCGAAGTGCGGCGGGTGAGCGTCGACATGTGGGACATCTGCTGGAAGGTGCCCGCCGGCTCACGCATCCGATGCGACATCTCATCATCCGACTTCCCGCAATACTCCGTGCATACGAACACCGCCGGACTGTGGAGCGCGCAGCGTGAGGCGGTGACCGCGCGCCAAACCATCCATATGGGAGCGGCCACCCCGTCGGCGGTGGTGCTGCCGATCACAACCGCCGACCGAATGTGAATACCGTAGAAAGGATTAATGATGATCGATCAGGAAGTATTGAATCTGTTCGCGGGCAACGCCGCCGCCATGGCCAAAGGCGACGCTCCCCATCTGGCGGCGCAGAAGCTGCCGGACGGCGTGGAACGCATCAAGGACCTGCCCTATACGGGGAATCAGGACGGCGCGGTCGACGACGAGGCGAAAACCGCCCACCTGCTGGATATCTACAAGCCCGCCGATTCGCCGGCCGACAGCCCGTTGCCGGTGATCGTGGACTTCCACGGCGGCGGCCTGTACTACGGCAACAAAGAGAACAACGAATGTCGCGACATGCTGCTGGCGGCGCGGGGCTTCGCCGTGGTGAACGCCAACTATCGGCTGGTGCCGACGGTGAGCTTCCCCTCTCAGCTGAAGGATGCGATGGCGGTGCTCGAGTGGGTCGCGGCCCACGGAGCCGAATACGGGCTGGATACGAGCAGGGTGTGCGTCACGGGCGACTCGGCCGGAGGAGCGTTGGCGCTGTACCTGTGCGCGGCGAACGGCTCCGCGCAATTGGCCGCGGCATTGGGCGTGAAGCCGTGCGCCATCGACGTGCGCGCGCTCGCGGTCACCTCGGGCATGTTCCGCCTGTCCGGCGGCGTGCATGCCACCGCGCTGTCGTATTACGGGCGTGGCTACTTCCAGACGCCCGGCGACCATGTGATGATGAACCCCTATCTGGATTTGGACAAGCTGGTGGTGGATGCGGGCGAGGGGCTGCCACCGGTGTATATGGTCACCAGTGTGGAGGATTTCATCGCCGACAACAGCTATGAGCTGGCGCGCATCCTCCATGCCCGCCACCGCGACCATGCGATGAAGGTGTGGGCGCGCGGCGGCGAACGGCCGCTCGGTCACGTGTTCAACATCACCCAGGCCGGCGATCCGGGAGCGAGCGAGGCGCGCGAGGCCATCGCCGACATCGCGGATTTCTGCAACACATACTGCGCGTAGTTTCGTGGTTTGGGAGAATCCGCTGATTCTCCATCACGGCTCAGCGCGAGGCCTAGGGCGGTCTGAACCTAGGGCTCCTGTTGGGGAAGGTTTTGTTGATTCCTTCTCGAACAGGAGCCTCGTTTGTATACAGTGGTCTTCTATGAAGCTGATGACGAGTCTGGTGAAATGGGCCAAACGGGTGCCGCGGATTCTGCATGACATGCCGATGGCCGAATGGGATCGGAGCAACCGGTGGGCGCTGCTCGGCTCGGCGGTCGCGTTCCTGGCGCTGTATGCGGTCGACGTGATCTGCCAGCCGCCCGCGGGCGTCTCGCTGGGCATCGAAATCCTGCTCAACCTGTTGTGGGTGTTCTATGCGGTGGACTACATACTGACCATGTACGTGGCCGAACACAGCTGGAAGTGGATGAGCAAGCATATCCTCGGCCTGCTGATCCTGGTCGCCCCGCTGATCCCCGGCCTGCGCTTCGTGCGCGTGGTGGCGGCGCTGTACGCGCTGCACCGCGGCTCGCTCTCCTGGGTGCGCGGGCATATCAACATCTACATCGCCTGCGCGGGCGCGCTGCTGCTCTCCACCGGAGCGCTGCTGGTGCTCGAGGCGGAACGCGGCGTGCCCGGCGCGTCGATCGACAACTACACGGACGCGCTGTGGTGGGCCTTCGTGTCCGTGACCACCATCGGATACGGCGAATACTATCCGGTGACGGCCGAAGGCAAACTCATCACGGTGGCGGTGGTGATCGCCGGCATCGCCCTGATCGGTGTGATCACCGGTGCCTGCGCCGCGTGGGTGATCAAGGAGATCAGCCTCAACGGCGACAAAACCGCGCCCGTCACCACCGCCCAGGCCGACAAAATCGAACGCAAGCTGGAGATGCTGTCCGACCGCGTGGGCGAACTGCACAAACGGATGCGATAATCCCGGCCTCTACTATACTGAACGAGTCCACACATATATTTCGAAGTGGGAGAGAAACCTCCATGAACAAGGCAATCATCACCGTGGTCGGCCAGGACACGGTCGGCATCATCGCGCGCGTCTGCACCTACCTGTCCGAGCGCAAGATCAACGTGCTCGACATCTCGCAGACCATTATCGACGGATTCTTCAACATGATGATGATTGTCGACGTGACCGAGGCCGACGAGGAGTTCGGCACCATCGTCGACGAGCTCGACCAGCTGGGCGAGCAGATCGGCGTGCGCATCCGCTGCCAGCGCGAAGAGATCTTCACGAAGATGCACCGCATCTGACGTCTCGAAAGGAACGAACCATGCTGAACATCATGGAGGTCCACGAGACCAATCAGATGATCGAGCAGGAGAAGCTCGACGTGCGCACCATCACCATGGGCATCAGCCTGCTCGACTGCGCGGCCGACACCGTGGACGAGGTGTGCGACAACATCTACCGCAAAATCACCACCTACGCGCGCGACCTCGTCTCCACCGGACAGGCCATCGAACGCGATTACGGCATTCCGATCGTGAACAAGCGCATCACCGTCACCCCCATCTCGCTGGTCGGCGCGAGCTCGTGCACAACCTCCGAGGACTTCGTGAAAATCGCGCACGCGCTTGACCGTGCGGCCAAAGAGGTCGGCGTCGACCTGATCGGCGGCTACTCCGCGCTCGTCTCCAAGTCGATGACCCCGGCCGAGGAGCTGCTGATCCGCTCGCTGCCGCAGGCGCTGAGCGAAACCGACATCGTCTGCTCGTCCGTCAACGTCGGCTCCACCAAAACCGGCATCGACATGAACGCGGTGGAACTGCTCGGCCATATCGTCAAAGACATCGCCTACGCCACCCGCGACAACGATTCCTACGGGTGCGTGAAATTCGTGGCCTTCTGCAACGTGCCCGACGACAACCCGTTCATGGCCGGCGGCTTCCATGGCGTGACCGAAGGCGACGCCGTGATCAACGTCGGCGTCTCCGGTCCCGGCGTGGTCTCCCGCGCGCTCGACGCGGCCAAGGGCAAGGATTTCGAATTCCTGTGCGAGACGATCAAGCGCACCGCGTTCAAGATCACGCGTGTGGGCCAGCTGGTCGCGCAGGAAGCGTCGCGTCGCCTCGGCATTCCGTTCGGCATCATCGACCTTTCCCTCGCGCCGACCCCGGCCGTGGGCGATTCGGTGGGCGAGGTGCTCGAGAAGATCGGTCTGGAACAGGTCGGCGCGCCCGGCACCACCGCGGCTCTCGCCATGCTCAACGACCAGGTGAAGAAGGGAGGCATCATGGCCTCCTCATATGTCGGCGGCCTGTCCGGCGCGTTCATCCCGGTCTCCGAAGACAAGAACATGATCGACGCGGCCGGTGCCGGATGCCTGACGATTGAGAAGCTCGAGGCCATGACCTGCGTGTGTTCGGTCGGCCTCGATATGATCGCGATTCCGGGCGACACCACCGCTTCGACCATCTCCGGCATCATCGCCGACGAGGCGGCCATCGGCATGGTGAACCAGAAGACCACCGCCGTGCGCATCATTCCGGTCGAAGGCAAGGGCGTGGGCGAGATGGCGAACTTCGGCGGCCTGATGGGCTATGCGCCGATCATGCCGGTGAACCAGACGAGCTGCGAGGCGTTCGTGACCCGCGGCGGCCGCATCCCCGCCCCGATCCACAGCTTCAAGAACTGACGCACGACGTCTATTCGTCGTGCGTCATCCCGAGCGCAGGACGCCGGGCATGTTGTGTGTCATCCCGAGCGGAGTCGAGGGATCCCAAAGGTTAGAGATCCCTCGACTCCGCCCTGCGGGCTTCGCTCGGGATGACGGAGAAAAGGGCATTATTGCGAGTTCGGACACACCAAACTCGATTACGACTATTTCCCGCCGGCGAAATTCAGCTGACGCCATGCTTCGTAGATGGCGATCGACGCGCAGTTGGTGAGATTCAGAGAGCGCAGGCTCGGGCGCATCGGCAGGCGCACCTGCTCGGCCACATGCGGGCCGGCCATGATATCCATCGGATCGGGAATGTCTCCCGGCTCCGGGCCGAACAGCAGAATATCGGTCGGACGGTACTCCACCTCGGTGTAGAGCTTGGTGGCATGGGCGGTGAACGCGATGATACGCGAGTTCGGCATCGATTCGACGAGGTTGTCGAAATTCGGATGCAGCACCACATGCGCCATATCGTGATAGTCGAGGCCGGCCCGGCGCAGCTTGGTGTCGCGCAGGTTGAACCCCAACGGCTCCACCAGATGCAGGATCGTTCCGGTCACCGCGCACAGGCGGATCGCGGAACCGGTGTTGCCGGGAATGCGCGGCGAGTAATAGCACAGATGGGGCGTCACGGTTTCCGTCGCCGCGGCCTTCTCCGCCGTGAGCATGGCGTCGACCACGGAGATCGGATTGCCGTGCGCGTCGGTCACCAATTCGTCCGGGCCGTAATTCGATTTGCGGTAGCCGTATTCGAACATCTTGCCGACTTGGGATTCCTCAGGGCGTTTCATATCGTTCGTCATAGCTGCTAAGAATATGAATGATGAACGACACTGCGTATGGGATTTCTCGACTACGGGCTGTGCCCTCCGCTCGAAATGACGAGGAGGAGCGGGTTGCGGCCTGTGCTCGAACTGATGGGGAGAGTCGGGCCGTGGCTGCCGCGCCGCGGATCGCGAAGCGACTGACGGCATGGTGGGAGGCGAACGCGCGCGACCTGCCGTGGCGGTTCGGACGCGCGACGCCGTGGGGCGTGCTCGTCTCCGAAGTGATGAGCCAGCAGACGCAGATGAGCCGCGTGGTGCCGTACTGGCAGGCATGGATGGAATTGTGGCCGGACGCGACGGCGCTCGCCGGCGCGTCGACGGCGGAGGTCATCACCATGTGGGGAAGGCTGGGGTATCCGCGCCGCGCGCTGCGATTGCAGGAATGCGCGCAAGCGGTATCCGAACGCTACGCCGACGAACTGCCGCGCACCTATGAACAGTTGGTTGCGCTGCCCGGCATCGGCGACTATACGGCCAGCGCGGTGATGAGTTTCGCGTTCGGCAGGCGAATCGCGGTGATCGACACGAATATCCGCCGCGTGCTCAGTCGCGTGTTCCTCGGTAAGGAATCGATGGGAGGGGCGGCCAGCGCGACCGAACGCGAACTCGCCAACACCGTGCTTCCCCAGGATCCGTCCGCTTCGGTGATGTGGAACCAGTCGGTGATGGAGTTGGGCGCGGTGGTGTGCGTGGCGAAGAAGCCGCTGTGCGAGCGTTGCCCGATTGCGGGGGAGTGCCTGTTTCTCGAATCCGGTCTGCCGGGACTGGGTGAGAAACGCACGCGGCCGCGGCAGCGCTTCCAAGGCACCGATCGCCAGGTGCGCGGCATCGTGCTGAACGCGTTGCGCACGCTGCCCGGAGCGCAAACGTCGTTGCCGCGCGAACAGGTGGAATCGCTGTGGAAGGACCATGTGCAGCTCGACTCCTGCATCGCCTCGCTGGATGAGGACGGTCTGATCGAAATCCTTGCCGACGGCTCGCTGCGTCTGCCCCGCTAATGGTTGAGGGCGGCTTGGTCTGACGGAGGCGCGGCGGATTCCCTCGTCCTTGTTCGGCTGGTTGGATTGGGGCGGATGGCGTCGCGTGCGCTTCGACGGATTGCCGAACGTGGGTGACGGCGGATGATGCGGTCGCATGTGAAAAGGAGATGGGGATGCCGTGTCTCGCACGAGGATGCGGTGAGGAGGGCATACACTCGTGGGTATGCCTCAGACCAGACATCCACGTTCCGCCGGGAACGGCCGCGCCGACAACGCCGGCCGTGCCGCGGGCACCCGGCGTGGGAGCGGATCCGGGGCGAATTCCTCGTCGCGTTCCTCGTCGCCGAAAGTCGGCGGTCCGTCCAAACGCGCGGCCTCGGCCGGTCGGTCGCGTGCGGCGGGAGCTTCGCGAGGCACCGCCGCACGCGCCTCGTCGAAGAGGCCGGGCATCCCCACTCGAGGAGGATCGGGCGGAACGTCGTCGAAGAAACGCAAGCCGTTAAGCGCGAAGGCACGCAAGAAGAGGGCGATGTACCGTCGCCGCCGCATCGTGGTGGCGGTGGCGTTGGTGTTGGTGATCGCGGTGGTGGTGTTCTGCTGCTACAGCCTGACCCGCGGCGCGAGCGCCATAGGAGCCCTGATCAACCATGACGACATATACGCGATCTCGCGCGAGGAGGTGCCAGAAAGCAAGCAGTCCAGCGGCACCAAGGATTGCACGGCGGAGAACGTGAGCCTGCAGCTCACCGCGCAGTCGCAGTCCGTTGCGGTCGGAGGAGCGATGGAGTTCTCCGCCTCGATCGTGCACGAAGGCTCGGGCAGCTGTCTGATTGACGCTTCGGACTCCAGCCGTGTGCTCACCATCACCTCCGGCGAGGAGACCATCTGGAGGTCGGATGTGTGCGCGGCCGATCCGCGCATGCTGCTGATGGCCAAGGGCGACAAGGACATCCAGACGATCACGTGGAACACGAATGCGAACGCCACACTCACCGAATGCACGGATGAGGCGTCCTGGCCCACGGTGAACGCCGGCACCTATGTGGCGCGGCTCAGTCTCAAAGACGTTCCCGACGTGACCAGCGACCAGGTGGTGTTCACCGTCCAGTGAAACGGCCTTACGCGGTGTCATCCTGAGCGCAGGCGCAGCCGGAGTCGAAGGATCTCATCTGGGTGGGGATCCCTCGACTCCGTCCTTCGGACTCCGCTCGGGATGACGAGGCGGGGATGTCTGTCGGGATGGCGGATGGGAATGTCCGTGTGTACGGGTAGTCTCGTGACTTTGCATGAGGTGTGTCATATTGCGGGCATGCCGACCAGGGCTTTAAGCCCCACCAACGACGATGAACGCCCGCACAGGCATATGGTGGCCGTGCCGGCGTCTGACCCGGAAAAACGGCGGAATTCCGCCGAAAGATTAGCGAGCGATAAGGAACGTCCATTGGCTGCCACTGAAGCTACGACGAACACCACCATGAACGCGCGCGCCGATAGCCGCGAAATCGAACTGCATAAGGCTTCGGACCGCGTGAACTTCGGTTCCATCAAGGAACCCATCGATGTGCCCTACCTGCTGGGCGTGCAGACCGACAGCTTCGATTGGCTGATCGGTGCCGACCGCTGGAAGAAGCGCGTCGAAGAGGATATCGAAAACGGCACCAACACCGTGCCGCACATCTCCGGCCTCGACGAGGTCTTCCAGGAGATCTCCCCGATCGAGAACTTCGCCCAGACCATGAGCCTGACGTTCTCCGATCCGTATTTCGAGGAACCCCGCCACACCGTGCAGGAGTGCAAGGAGAAGGACTACACCTACTCCGCGCCGCTGTACGTGAACGCCGAATTCGAGAACGGCGACACCGGCGAGATCAAGTCCCAGACCGTGTTCATGGGCGACTTCCCGCTGCAGACCCCGCACGGCACCTTCATCATCGGCGGCACCGAGCGCGTCATCGTCTCGCAGCTCGTGCGCTCTCCGGGCGTGTACTTCGACCGCCAGCAGGACCGTACCTCCGACAAGGAGGTCTTCGGCGCGAAGATCATCCCCAGCCGCGGCGCGTGGCTTGAGTTCGAGGTGGACAAGAAGGACCAGCCGCAGGTGCGCGTGGACCGCAAGCGCAAGCAGTCCGCCATCGTGTTCCTGATGGCCATCGGCATGAGCAAGTCCGAGATCGCCTCCGCGTTCAAGGATTACCCGCTGGTGCTCGACGCGCTGGAGAAGGAGACCCTGGAGACCCAGGAGGAGGCCCTGGTCGATCTGTACCGCAAGATCCGCCCGGCCGACACCCCCACTCCGGAGGCCGGCAAGAACCTGCTCGACTCCTTCTACTTCAACACCAAGCGCTACGATCTGGCCCGCGTCGGCCGCTACAAGATCAACCGCAAGCTCGGTCTGGAAACCGACTACAACGACCGTTCCCTGCACCAGGAAGACATCATCGCCACCATCAAGTACCTGGTGACGCTGCACGACGGCAAAACCTCCTTCCCGGGCAAGCGCGACGGCCAGGATGTGGACCTGCGCGTGGACGTGGACGATATCGACCACTTCGGCAACCGCCGCATCCGCCAGGTCGGCGAGCTGATCCAGAACCAGCTGCGCACCGGCCTGAGCCGTATGGAGCGCGTCGTGCGCGAACGCATGACCACCCAGGATGCCGAGGCCATCACCCCGCAGTCCCTGATCAACATCCGCCCGGTGAACGCCACCATCAAGGAGTTCTTCGGCACCTCCCAGCTGAGCCAGTTCATGGACCAGAACAACCCGCTCTCCGGCGTGACCAACAAGCGCCGTCTGAGCGCTCTGGGCCCCGGCGGTCTGAGCCGCGACCGCGCCTCCATGGAGGTGCGCGACGTGCACCCGTCCCACTTCGGCCGCATGTGCCCGATCGAAAGCCCCGAAGGTCCGAACATCGGTCTGATCGGCTCGCTGGCCACCTTCGGCCGTGTGAACCCGTTCGGCTTCATCGAGACCCCGTACCGCAAGGTCGTCGACGGCCATGTGACCGACGAGGTCGAGTACATGACCGCCGACCGCGATCTCGACCACGTGATCGCCCAGGCCAACCAGGAGCTCGACGCGGACGGCAACTTCGTCAAGGCCGAAGCCCTCGCCCGAGTCGGCGAGGAGGAGGCGGTCGACGTTCCGGTCTCCCAGGTCGACTACATGGACGTCTCCCCGCGCCAGATGGTCTCCCTCGGCGCCTCCCTGATCCCGTTCCTGGAGCACGACGAGGGCCACCGAGCGCTGATGGGCACCAACATGCAGCGCCAGGCCGTGCCGCTGATCGAATCCGAGCGCCCGCTGGTGGGCACCGGTTCCGAATGGCGCGCCGCCAACGACTCCGGCGACGTGATCAAGGCCGAGAAGGACGGCGTGGTGACCTACGTCTCCGCCGACATCATCCGCACGATGAACGACGACGGCACGCAGTCCAGCTATAAGCTGGCCAAGTTCCAGCGTTCGAACCAGACCACCTGCTACAACCAGCGTCCGATCATCAAAGACGGCGAACGCGTCGAAGCCGGCACCGTGCTGGCCGACGGCCCCGCCATCGAAAAGGGCGAGCTGGCTCTGGGCAAGAACCTGCTCATCGCGTTCATGCCGTGGAACGGCTACAACTACGAGGACGCCATCATCATCTCGCAGCGCATCGTCCAGGACGACACGCTCAGCTCCATCCACATCGAGGAGTACGAGATCGACGCCCGCGAAACCAAGCTGGGCGCCGAGGAGATCACCCGCGACCTGCCGAACGTCGGTGAGGACGCGGTGGCCAACCTCGACGAGCGCGGCATCATCCGCATCGGCGCCGAGGTCGAGGCCGGCGACATCCTCGTCGGCAAGGTCACCCCGAAGGGCGAGACCGAGCTGACCCCGGAGGAGCGTCTGCTGCGCGCCATCTTCGGCGAGAAGTCCCGCGAGGTGCGCGACACCTCCCTGCGCGTGCCCCACGGCGAGACCGGCACCGTCATCGGCGTCAAGGAGATCACCCGCGAGGACGCCGAGGACGACGGCGACGAGCTGCCCAACGGCGTCAACCAGATGATCCGCGTGTACATCGCCCAGCACCGTAAGATCACGGTGGGCGACAAACTCTCCGGCCGCCACGGCAACAAGGGCTGCATCTCGCGCATCCTGCCCGAGGAGGACATGCCGTTCCTCGCGGACGGCACCCCGGTCGACATCATGCTCAACCCGCTTGGCGTGCCTTCGCGAATGAACCTCGGCCAGGTGCTCGAACTGCACCTCGGCTGGATCGCGCACTCCGGCTGGGACATCTCCCTCGATCCGAATATGGAGGCCGAGTGGAAGAAGCTCATCCCCGCCGGTGCCGAGAAGGCCGAACCGGGCACCCCGGTGGCCACCCCGGTGTTCGACGGCGTGCGCCCGGAGGCCCTCGAAGGCCTGCTGTCCACCACGCTGCCCAACCGCGACGGCGACCGTCTGGTCGGCCCCGACGGCAAGGCGACGCTGTTCGACGGCCGCACCGGCGAGCCCTTCGGCAAGCCGATCTCCGTGGGCTACATGTACATGCTGAAGCTGCACCACCTCGTGGACGACAAGATCCACGCCCGCTCCACCGGCCCGTACTCGATGATCACCCAGCAGCCGCTGGGCGGCAAGGCGCAGTTCGGCGGCCAGCGCTTCGGCGAGATGGAGGTGTGGGCCCTCGAGGCCTACGGCGCCGCGTACACGCTGCACGAGATGATGACCACCAAGTCCGATGACGTCGACGGCCGCGTGCGCGTCTACGGTGCCATCGTGAAGGGCGACAACCTGCCGCCGGCGGGCATCCCCGAGTCCTTCAAGGTGCTCCTGAAGGAAATGCAGTCCCTGTCCCTGAACGTCGAGGTGCTCAACGCGGAAGGCGTCGCCATCGACATGAAGGACGAGGACGACGATCCCGTCTCATCCTCCGACGACCTCGGCTTCAACATCGGCGCGCGTCCCGACGCGTCCGCCAAGGAAGACCAGA
The DNA here is from genome assembly GCF_014898155.1 of Bifidobacterium eulemuris. Lineage (NCBI taxonomy): Bacteria > Bacillati > Actinomycetota > Actinomycetes > Bifidobacteriales > Bifidobacteriaceae > Bifidobacterium > Bifidobacterium eulemuris. The sequence continues at coordinate 2,425,004 of NZ_CP062938.1, forward strand.
TCGTCGACACGCCCGAATATCAGTGATCTGAACTGATCTGAACTTGTATCCGAATTTACGAAAGACAGGACAACACAAGTGCTGGATGTCAACGCTTTTGACAAACTGAGGATTGGTCTCGCCACCGCCGACGATATTCGCGGTTGGAGCCACGGCGAGGTCAAGAAGCCCGAAACCATCAACTACCGTACCCTCAAGCCCGAGAAGGACGGTCTGTTCGGCGAGCAGATCTTCGGTCCGACCCGCGACTGGGAGTGCGCCTGCGGCAAGTACAAGCGCGTGCGCTTCAAGGGCATCGTGTGCGAGCGATGCGGCGTCGAGGTGACCAAGAGCCGCGTGCGCCGCGAGCGCATGGGGCATATCGAACTGGCCGCCCCGGTGACGCATATCTGGTTCTTCAAGGGTGTACCGTCGCGTCTGGGCTACCTGCTCAACGTGACCCCGAAGGATCTGGAGCGCGTGATCTACTTCGCCTCCTATATGGTCACCGAGGTCGACGACGAGCAGCGCCACACGGATCTGCCCGGCCTGCAGGACGAGTTCGACACCGAGGTCAAGCAGCTGGAACGCCGCCGCGACAACGAGATCGAAGAGCGCGCCAAGAAGGTCGAGGCCGATCTGGCCGAGCTCGAGGCCGCCGGCGAATCCAAGGGACCCGCCCGCGCCAAGCTGCGCAACAGCGCCGAGCGCGAGATGGCCGCCATCCGCCAGCGTTTCAACGACCAGATCTCCCGTCTGGACGCCGTGTTCGACAAGTTCAAGAAGCTTGCCCCCGGCGACATGATCGACGATGTGGATCTGTGGCGTGAGATGCAGGACCGCTACGGCGACTACTTCGACGGCTGCATGGGTGCCGAGGCGATCAAGAAGCGTCTGCAGTCCCTCGACCTGGAGACCATCTCCAAGGAGCTGAAGGAAGAGATCAAGGACGCCTCCGAGCAGCGCAAGACCAAGGCCCTGAAGCGCCTCAAGGTCGTCAACGCCTTCCTGACCACCGGCAACAAGCCGGAGGCCATGGTGCTCGATGTGATCCCGGTCATCCCGCCGGACCTGCGCCCCATGGTGCAGCTCGACGGCGGCCGCTTCGCGACCTCCGACCTCAACGACCTCTACCGCCGCGTGATCAACCGCAACAACCGTTTGAAGCGCCTTATCGAGCTCGGCGCCCCCGAGATCATGCTCAACAACGAGAAGCGCATGCTCCAGGAGGCCGTCGATTCGCTGTTCGACAACGGCCGCCGCGGCCGCCCGGTCACCGGCGCCTCGAACCGCCCGCTCAAGTCCCTGTCCGACATGCTCAAGGGCAAGCAGGGCCGCTTCCGCCAGAACCTGCTCGGCAAGCGCGTGGACTACTCCGGCCGTTCCGTGATCGTGGTCGGCCCGTCCCTGCGCATGCACCAGTGCGGTCTGCCCAAGCCGATGGCGCTCGAGCTGTTCAAGCCCTTCGTCATCAAGCGTCTGGTGGATCTCAACTACGCGCAGAACATGAAGAGCGCCAAGCGTCTGGTCGACCGCGGCGACTCCGAAGTGTGGGGCGTGCTCGAAGAGGTCATCGCCGAGCATCCCGTGCTGCTCAACCGTGCGCCTACGCTGCATCGTCTGGGCATTCAGGCCTTCGAACCGATTCTGGTCGAAGGCAAGGCCATCCACCTGCCGCCGCTCGCCTGCGCCGCCTTCAACGCCGACTTCGACGGCGACCAGATGGCCGTGCATCTGCCGCTGAGCGCCGAAGCCCAGGCCGAGGCCCGTTCGCTGATGATGTCGTCCGACAACATCCTCAAGCCCGCCGACGGCCACACCGTGACCATGCCTTCGCAGGATATGATCCTCGGTCTGTACTACCTGTCCACCGTGGTGGAGGGTGCCAAGGGCCAGGGCCGTGTGTTCTCCTCGCTGGACGAGGCCGAGATGGCGCTCGACCTGCACGAGATCGATATGCAGGCCAAGGTGCTGATCCGCCTGCCTCAGGACTTCACCCTGCCCACCGATTGGGAGCCGGGCGAGGTGCAGGTCGTCGATCCGCAGCCGGGCAGCGCCGACGTCGTCAAAGAGGAGCGCTTCCACGCCGGCACCGTGCTGTTCGCCACCTCCTTCGGCCGCATTCTGTTCAACGAGACCCTGCCGACGGACTACCCGTTCGTCAACGACCAGGTCGCCAAGGGACGTCTGTCGAACATCGTCGACGACATCGCCATGCGTTACTCCACCCAGCAGGTGGCCGCCACGCTGGACGCCTTGAAGGATCTCGGCTTCACCCGCGCCCCGTGGTCCGGCGTGACCATGTCGTTCTCCGACATCGCCACCCCGCCGGAAGGCGACGCGATCATCGCCGACTACGAGCAGCAGGCCGCCAAGGTCAACGACCAGTTCGACATGGGCCTGCTCACCGCGGAGGATCGTCGTGAGGAGCTCATCAGCCTGTGGACCGAGTGCACCGACAAGGTGGCCGAGGCCATGCGCGACAACTTCCACGATGCCAACAACGTGAACATCATGGTGCAGTCGGGAGCGCGAGGCAACTGGATGCAGATCCGCCAGATCGCGGGTATGCGAGGCCTCGTGGCCAACCCGAAGGGCGAGATCATCCCCCGTCCGGTCAAGTCCAACTACCGTGAGGGCCTGTCCGTGCTGGAGTACTTCATCTCGCAGCACGGCGCCCGTAAGGGTCTGGCCGATACCGCACTGCGTACCGCCGAGTCGGGCTACCTGACCCGTCGTCTGGTCGACGTCTCCCAGGACGTGATCGTGCGCGAAGAGGACTGCGGCACCAAGGCCGGCCTCATGCTGCGCGTGGCCGATCGCGACTCCGAAGGCAACCTGACGCTGGTCAAGGCCGCCGACGGTGGCCCGTACTCCCGTCTGCTCGCGGCCGACGTCATCGACCCGGCCGACGGCGAGACCGTGCTGTTCAAGCGTGGCGACGCCCTGTCGATGGACGCGCTCAACACGCTTGTCGAGCATGGCATCGAAGAGGTCAAGTGCCGTTCCGTGCTCACCTGCGAATCCAAGCGTGGCGTGTGCTCCAAGTGCTACGGCTGGTCGCTGGCCACCAACAAGCTGGTCGACGTCGGCGAAACCGTCGGTATCGTCGCCGCCCAGTCCATCGGCGAGCCCGGCACCCAGCTGACGCTGCGTTCCTTCCACTCCGGTGGCGTCGCTTCGGCTTCCGATATCACGCAGGGTCTTCCCCGTGTCACCGAGTTGTTCGAAGCCCGTACCCCGAAGGGTGAGGCGCCGATCACCGAATTCGCCGGCTCCATCAAGGTCGTCGAGAACGACCGTGGCCGCCAGATCATCCTCACCCCGGACGCCGATTCCGGCGCTCCGACCGAGGACGGCGTGATCAAGCCGATCACGTATCTGGTGTCCCGCCGCGTGCCGATGCTCGTCAAGGACGGCGAACATGTCAAGACCGGCACCCAGCTGGTTGAAGGCTCCGTCGATCCGAAGAAGATCCTCACGATCCTCGGCAAGCGCGCCGCCCAGGTGAACATCGTGGAGGAGGTGCACAACGTGTACCGCTCCCAGGGCGTGGATATCCACGACAAGCACATCGAGGTCATCGTGCATCAGATGACCCGCCGCGTCACCATCATCGACTCCGGCGACACCGATCTGCTGCCCGGCGAGCTGGTGGACAACGCCCGCTTCCGCTCCACCAACATGGCGACCGTGAAGAACGGCGGCAAGCCCGCCGTCGGACGTCCGGCGCTGATGGGCATCACCAAGGCCTCGCTGGCCACCGACTCGTGGCTGTCGGCCGCCTCCTTCCAGGAGACGACCCGCGTGCTCACCGAAGCCGCCCTGAGCCAGAAGGTCGACGACCTGAAGGGCCTCAAGGAGAACGTCATCATCGGTAAGCTCATCCCGGCCGGTACGGGCCTCGCCCGCTACCGCAACGCCGTGGTCGAGCCCGACAAGGCGATTCGCGACACCATCTACCCGAACTTCGGTCTGGGTGGCGATATGGAAGCCGGAGCCGACTTCTCCGACGCCGATCTGAGCGATGTGGACTTCTCCAACATCGACTTCGGCGATCTGAAGCTCGGCGACGACTTCAATCCGGACGACTTCCTCAACGACGCCGGCGGTCAGGTCGACCTCGGCGGCGATCTGGGCGACGTTCTGTAAGCGAAGCGCCTGACACGCTGGTAGCAGGGCCTCGGCATCCCCACGGATGTCGAGGCCCTGCCCGTATCCGCAGGGAATCGTGTACGGAGGATCGTCTCCGTGAACGCGTTCCTCGCAGCGCCAGACGTGCGCGCCATCGGCGGGTCCGGGGGAGGGCGCGCAACATGGCCGTGCGGAGGCGGTTGACATGCCTCCAGTATCTGCGCGCCTGTTTGGTGTGAATCGCCTGGCCGGAGAATGCTGCGAAATCGGCCGCATAGCCCAACGATCGCACGGTGAGCGCCGTATGGTCGTCCAAGAGCATGCGGTTGGTGATATCGGACGCCTGCTGGCGTCGGCTCCCCGATAGCGGTATGCCGCCGCTTTCGGCAAGATCGCACAGTGTGTTCCATCCTGCGAGGATGCGCTGTCGAGGCGTGCCGCGGATACGCGACAGCATGCGCCGCACGGCGTTCAAGGCGAGGATGCCGCCGATGAGGATGACGGCGATCCACAACGGAGCACCATACAGGGCGATACCGGTGACGAGACGGACGAATCGCGCCCGGAACGGATTGTTTTCGTTTCTTTCCGCATCGGTTCCGGTGATTGCGCTATGCGGTTGAATCCGCGGTGTCTCCCGCAGCGGATCGGTAAGTGGTACCGGTGGTTGACGCACCAGAGTCTGTGGATCGGGAGGTGTGAGGCTTTGATCGTCGTTCGGGGTTTTCGTTTCGTCGGGCGTAGGGTGAAACGCCACCCAGCCCAATCCGGACAGGTTGATCTCCGTCCATGCGGTGATGTCGCCGCCGGTGAACGAAACGACGGAACTGGATGAATCGGATGAATCGGATGCGTTGCGTGGAACGGATGGGTTGGATGGGGCGGAATCGCTATTCGACCGGAATCCAAGCGCCACACGACTGGACAATCCGAGCGTCCGGGCCATCAGCGCCATGGCGGAGGCGTATTGTTCGTCGTCTCCCACCATGGCGTCGCCGGACAGCAGGCTGGTGATGCGGTAATTGCCGTGGCCGGCGAGCGAGGGATAGTCTCCTTCGAGTCCATGCGAGAACCATCCGGATGTTCTGAGCAGGGTGGCCATCGCTCTGGCCGCCTCGCCGTCGCTGGCCCGCCCACCGGCGACGACCGAGGCGAATTCGCTTGCGACTTCGGGAATATCCAGCGCCTGCGGTTGGTCGGTGTGGGCGGCGGTGGCCTGATCGATGGCGTCGTTGTTGGGAACGGCGGCGATGACGCCGGTTTCGGTATAAGCCATGCCTTCGGTCGTGGCATGGGAGAGGATGCCGGAATCGGTGTCCGTGTTGTAGAAGAACGCGCGTGCATCCTCATCATCGGCGAAGTCGACGGAGGTGGCGGCTCCGGCCAGCGGCAGCCAGATGTCGGTGAGGCCGGAGGCGACGGTGAATGTGGCGGTGAAGGATTCGCCTTGCGTTTCGTTATGGATGCGTGCGCCCACGCGGCGGTACTGTGACGATCCGGAGGAAGGCGCGGAATCGACTGATTGACCGGTTCCGGCGAGATTCCATACCGTGCCGTCGAAATGGTCCATCACCGCCAGCCGTACAGGCGTACCCTCGGGCAGTCCTTCGACGGTGAGCAGCGTCTCGTCCCGATGGTCCTTGATATAGGAGCGAAAACCGCTTAGCGGACTGGCATAGGCGACCGGAACGAACGGCGGGTCGTAGATGTTCCGCAGCACACGACGATGCTGCGGCAATGTGAACGAGGCAAATCCCGCGACCGCGACGGCGACGGCCAACATGGCCGCGACGGTTCGCCACCGCTTCCACGCAAACGACCCCCACCGCCACGACAACCAGACGATCAGAACGCTTCCGACGAGAACGCCCACGCCTGCGCGATGCCATCCCGAATCGGTGCCGAGCCATGCGCAGAGCGCCATCGCCGCGCCGATCGGCAGTACGGACATCACAGTCAGCCATGCGTGTTCGCAGACCGCGAATACGCCGGCCAGCAGGGCGAACCATACGCCGATCGTCCATATGGCCATCAGGGATCCGTGAGCGGTTCCGATCGGCGGTTCCACGGCGATAAGGTGTTTGAACGCCCCGAAGGTCGCCTCCCATCCTTGGACCAGCGTGCGCCAGATGGGCGGCGGTTGCGATACTGCGGCGCGGTCCACGGCGATAAGCGGGCCAAGGACGAATTGGACGGCCGCCAGCGATGCGAGTTGTCGCCATAGGCGCCACGCCGGCCATGTGCCGGACCAAGCGATCGCAGCTCCCGAAGCCACGGCGGGTACGGCCGTCAACGCCCATCGTAGAGAATCGCCGTACACGTCGATGAGATTGGCCATGGCGAGCAGAATGGCCGTGGCCGCGCATATCACGCCGACGAGTCGGTATCTTCGCGGCGGTGGGCCATGGGTGCTTTCGCCATGGATGACTTTGGCTTGGACGGTCATATGATCACCTCCGCAAACGACGGCAGATCCTTGAGTGATCCGATGGTGACCACGGTGAATCCGGCGAGGCCAAACACGTCGCCGGACTCGTCGAGGGCGGCCCTCACCACCACGCGACGGGCGGAACGCGGCAACATCGTCGTGGCTCGTGCGATCTGGTCGATATCGATGTTGGATCCGACGACAAGCCCGTACCATGAGGCATGGGGCGTATGATGCACGGTCTCGTCTATGGGAATCGGACCGTCGCCGTCGGGACGTATGGCGCTGGCCGCGTCGAGCAGTGTGACGGCGTCTCGCGGCATGCGATGCGTGGTACCGGCATGCGTGGCGATCATCCTTCCCTGTTCGAGACAGGCGAGGCCGATGGAGGCGTGGATGGAGACGGCCAATTCGAATTCCTCCGATGAGGAGTAGTGCCCGGCGTTCACGTCAAGCGTCAGCGAAGCGTCGGACCGGCACGTCTCCTCGTATTGACGGATCATCAGCCGCCCGCTTTTCACGCTGCTCAACCAGTGCGCATGGCGTATGTCATCGCCGAATTCATATGGACGCAGTCCATGGAGATCGAGATCGTCGGAGACGATTCGACCGCTTGCCAGCCCCTCGAAATCATGGGCGGTTCCGGTTCTCGGCAATGCCAGCCGCACTGTGGCTGGATGGACGAACACGTTGACGCGTTCGCACAGCGATCGCTCACGGCGCACAAGGCCGAAAGGATCTCCCTGCCATACCAGCGGCGGCCCGATCTCCAATACGGTGCGGACTTCGGCGATATGACGCATGTCTATGACGGCGGAGTCTTCCGATGGCAGCGCGGGAATGGCGAAACGCGTATGCATCCCGTCGATGGGCAGATCCACGAATGGTACGGGAATGCGAAAACGGCGTGGTCCATGGGCGCGAATCTCCATATGCACGCACACCTCATCCCCTACAGTGACGCGTCGGTCGGATACCCGCATCGAAGCCTCATACCGCATGGATCCCAGCGACAACAGCAAAGCGGCCACCATCATAACCGCGGAGAACAAGCCGAACGTCAACAACTCATGCCATCCGCAATAGGGAAACAGAGCCAGACACGCGACCGCGGACGCGGCCATCGCCCATCCCAGAGGCGAGACGACGCGAGCTTGTCGGCGTGGAACCGCGACGGGAATGCGACGCCCTATGCCGCGGACCAACCGCCGTAGGCCATGCGCTGGGCGTGAGGCGCGCGCGGATGGCCTCACCGCGGCAAATGGAAATGTGAAGGATGGCAAGGCGGTCATGATCGGGCCTTTCGTTGGCGCAAGCGAAGGTGGCCGGTGTGATGTCCGCTGACATTCGGAATCGGAACGTTCTCGAGGATCCGCGTGACGAGTTCGTCCGCGCGTATCCCCTCGTATGACGCTTGGGCGGTGAGCCGTATGCGGTGGGCGAGGATGGCGTGCGTCAGGTCTTTGACGTCGTCCGGAATCACATAGTCGCGCCCCTCCGCCGCCGCCGTGATGCGCGAGCATCGGGCCAGCGCCAATATGGCCCGCATGGAGGCGCCGCTGGCGATGCGCTCGTCGTGGCGGGTCGCTTCGACCAGACGCACGATGTATTCGCGGATCGTCTCGTCGATATGCACCATGGAGGCGATCTGACGCATACGGAGAATCTCATCCGTGTCGCATACGGGTCGGATGATGCGCGCACGGTCGATGATGTCGAGCTGTCGAATCGCCGCCACCGACGTGGCATGGTCGGGATGCGTGATGGATATGCGCAGCAGAAAACGGTCGAGCTGTGCTTCGGGCAACGGATAGGTGCCGAGCTGTTCGCCGGGATTCTGCGTGGCGATCACCATAAACGGCTGGGGCACGTCGTAGGAGACGCCATCCACTGTGACCTTGCGCTCCTCCATCACCTCCAGAAGCGCGGATTGGGTTTTCGCGCTGGCACGGTTGATCTCGTCGGCCAGCACGATGGAGGCGAACACCGGGCCTTCGCGGAAGGTGAATGCGGCGCGCCGCTGGTCATAGAACGTCACGCCGAGCACGTCGGAGGGCAATAGATCCGGCGTGAATTGGATGCGTTTGAACGATGCGGCGATGGAATGCGCCATACCACGCGCCATCTGCGTTTTGCCGGTGCCCGGATCGCCTTCGATCAGCGCATGCCCGCCGGCCAGCATCGCGGTGACGCATTGCGTGATCGACGGGACCTGTCCGAGCACCACTGTGGAGACGTTCTCCACCACTGCGGCGAACCGTTGCTGGAACCATGCGATCTCCGGTGAGGGCGTGGTGACGATCCCCCGCATGCTCGCCGGCATGCGGTTGGACGTCCTTGCATTGTCGGCCAACACCGTATCGTCGGCCAACATTGTGCCATCGGACAGCACCGTGCCATCGGACAGCACCGTGTCGTCGGCCGTCACCGTGTCATCGGTGAGGAATGCGTTGCTCGGGCCAGTCATCACTCTCTCCTTTCGACAGCGGGAATGCGCGGACGGCGCATATCGACTGGGATACGGTGTAGCGCGATACGACGCCGCGGGCCTCTGCGCGCAGTATCGGCTCGTCAGCGGTGAGCTTGATCGCCCATGTGAGGGATTCGTCGGATGCGTCGGGCAGATCCAGGGCGATGGTGGAGTCAAGAGAGCGCGGCGAGTCCGTCGAGGCGATGACGTCGCCTCCCCGCATCACCATGATGGTGGCGGTGACCGGCTGCCCCCATGCGTTCACCATGGCGTCGGGATGGAACACCAGCCGGTTGCGACCGCTCCACATCGGCCGATAGTCGGTACGGAACACGGGCACGACCTTCCACACATCGGTGTTGGAGGCGGTTACGGCATCACTGGATTGCCCGCGGAACACCTGCCTGACCTCGACGGAACCGCAGCTATCCCACTCGTCAATGGAGTAACTGAACCCGGTGATCGGCACGCCATGGCGGGTGATCAGCATGCCGTCATTATGGGTCGGATCCGAACTGCGGGCGGATACGGTGCAGACGCCTTCGTCGCGGATGACGCGTGCCTCGCTTGGTGGCGATGGCGTATACACGGGCGTGACCGTGACGGACGCGGCGGGAGCGTCGACTCCCGAACGCTTGGGAACCACAGTGACCGTGGCGTCGAGTCGCCGTCCGAAATCCGATGAGGCGATGCGCAGACTCGTCGAAAGCGTTTCGCAGGATGTGGCTGCGGATGCCTGGCCTACGGTGAACCGCAGCGCCTCACAGCCTGCATTGCGCATATCGGGCAGTTCATGCAGACCCACCGTGACCGAGTCTGCGTTGCGTTCGTCCTGCGTGGCCGACACCAGGCCGTCGATGCCGTCCGGAGTTCCCCAGACCACGCTCGGGGAGGATGGGGCCGAGGCGGGACCGTCTCCGATGGCGTTCGCAGCCGTCACCGTGGCCGTGGCCGTGACGCCATCGGTGATGCGTTCGTTGTCGATGACGAAGGTATGCGACAGTCCGTTGGTCTGCCGGACGAGGGTATGCCCGTTGCTGAGCGTGAGCGTCACCGTGTATCCGGTGACTGCGGTGAAATCGCCTTCCGGCGCGGACCAGCGCACCTTCGCCTGCCGATGTCCGCCGATGACGGCGACCTCGGTGGGAGCGGACGGCTTCGTGTCCGGTGTGGCGGCGACGGCATGGGACTCCCCGGACCACCCGACCGCGTTATGCGCGGCGACGGTGAAGATATATCGCCGACCGTTGACCAGACCATCGACCACACACTGGGTGGCCGTGCCGCATAATCGTTCGCCAGTGCCGCCGCCCGACCACGACACGCGATACTCGTCGACCGCCTCGCCGTTCGCCGAACCCGGCGTCCAGCGCAACGTCACCCTGCCGTTCTCGGCGGTGCCGGCAACCGGCGACAGCAACGGCGCCTCGGGCTTGTCCACGATGGTGACGGTGATGCCGGCGGTGACCTCACGTTCCCGCGTATCGGTGGCGTCCCTTACGGTGACGAGCACGGTGGTGGCGGAAGCGCCGGTATCCGCCGCGGCGTGGATGTCGATCACGCCGGAGGGCGCGCATTCGACGGTGATCACGGAATCCTGGCTGTCCGTGCACGATACCGCGCGCAAAGCGGTATCGGGAAAGGGATTGTACGCTTCGGACAACAGGTCCACCGATACGTTCGAACCTGCGCGAATCTGCACGGTGGTGTTGCCGATGCGCGCCAAGGGTTTGGTGGACGCCACCACGCGTACGGTCATACCGGCATGTACGGTGCCGCGGGCATAGCCGATGGCGATGGGGATGAACGCCGTCGTGCCGGGCTTGGCGGCTGCCACGGCTCTGACACGCAACGATCCGGTGGCGGTGACGGTAGCGCTGATGCTCTCATCGGATGTAGGCGCGCCGGAATAGGAGTATCGCCGGCCTCCATCCGTGGAATCATCCGTCGGCCGCGTCAGCGCGGTCAGATCGATGACGGTCGCGTCCGCGCCGGCCTCCACTTCGATGGTCGCCGAGGAGAACGTCGGCGCGGGAGCGTCGCGGCCGATCACCGTGATGGGCAGGGTGATCACCGCCGAATTGATGATCGCGGAGTCCGCTCCACCTCTGCCATCCACTGCGGTGAAGGTGATGGAGGCGGGACCCGCGTAATCCGTGAGCGCGGTGAAACGCAACGTCTCATCATCCACCAGCAGATCGCCGTCGGCCGCCTTGGTCGCGCTGACCGAGCCGACATCGGCCACATACGGCCTTTTGCCCGCGCCCACCCGCACATAGTCGGCGATGGCGATGTCGATGAATTCCCCGGCATTCACCGTCAATGGCGGTGCTTTGGGGCGCGGCGTCGGCGGAAAGACGCCATAGGCCGGCACATGGATGAACGCCGTGGCGGTGATGCCGTATGCCGTGTTCGTCACCGTATACGGCACGGCGCGCGCCTCGTCGGTCAGGTCCACGCGGATCGTCGTAGACCCCTCGCCGCCGGTGAGACGTGCGTGGTTCCGCGCGGACGCGTGCACATCCACCCGTAAATCATCGACGGATCCGGAAGGATTGGCGATCCATGCGGATACGTCCACGTCCACGGACCGCTTGTCGATGGTGGCGGCCGAGGGCACCCGATAGTCATAGGCGGTGGGGGATTCGATATCGGTGTTCGGATCGACGGTCACATGCAATGTGCCCGTGTCACGCAATCCCGCCTTGTCGACGACCGTATAGGCGATATGGGCGGTTCCCGGCTGCGACGGCGCGGTGAACGCGATCAGATCGCCGTCCACCCGCGCGTCTTCGACGCCTTGCGCGTCCAATCGCGGATCGATGGCGAGTTCGGCGTCGTCGCCGGCGATATCGTTATGCGTCACCGGCACCGCGACCGAAGTGTTCGGACGCAATGTGACCGCATCGTCGCGCGCCATCACACCCGAGCCGGTCGAAGCGTGGAACACGCCCACACGTATCCGCGCCTGCGCCCGTTGCCCGGTCCAATCCTCCACCGCGTACGTGAAGACGTCCGTTCCGCGTGAATCGGCATACGCCTCATACACCATGAAGTCGGAGCCGACTTCGACGATGCGCCCGAGCCGGGGAGCGGTGTTGCCCAAGCCCAGCAACTGCACATCGTCGCCATCCCCATCGATGCCTACCAGATCGATGGGGATGCGTGTGCGCCGTCCGGCCGCCGCCTGCGCCTCGACGGCGCGTGGCGTGGGAACGGCTTTGGATGCGGCATCACGGGCGTGCACGGCGACGGTGATGGTGGCTGATGCGGTATTTCCCGACGCGTCCTCCACGGTGTAGATGATGTCGTAGACGCCGGGCTCTCCGGAGGCCTGATAGCGCACGGTGCCGTCGGACACGAACGCCAGGCCGCGGAACGCGGCCTCATCGACGCGCAGATCGTCGCGCACGCGCACGGAGGTGTTGTCGGCGGCGGTGACATGGTCGAGCACATCCACGGTGATGATGCCTCCCGTGCGTACACGCGCGACGATGTCATCCGCTTTCGGAGCTCGGGCGGCAGTCGGCCAGATGGGCGGAAGCGCCACGATGACGCCGGTGGCGGTGCCGGCCGCGTTGGCCGCCGTATAGGAGATCGACACAGGGGTCGTCGGCGCCTGGCGTGCGGTGAGATAGACGCGTTTGTTCCCCACCATGGCGGCGGTGATGCCGGAGTCCTCATCGGCATGGACCTCGGTGACCGCCAAAACGCCTCCCATTGGATCGGCGTCGTTGGCGAGAGGTTCGACGATGGCGGTGAGATCCGAGGCAAGCGTCGTCACATCATTGGCCACCGTGGGTTCGCTGTGCTCGGCGGTGGCCGGACTGACCTCCACACGCACCAGCCCGATGGCGGGAACCATGCCCTGCGTGATCGTGTAGGAGACATAGTGGGTGCCGATACCAGACGCTCGGAATACGAGGCTCATATCGTCGGCGCGGGCTTCGACGTGCGCGCCGCCTCCATCTTCGAGGGAATCGGCCTGTGTGAGCCGTGCCGGCTGCGAGGACGTGCCGTGCACGTACGGGGTCAGATCGATGGTGGTGTCGGTGTTCGGCGTGGTCTGCCGCACCACCGGGTCGATGACCGCGGCAAGGGTGTTCGCCGGTTTGACGGAGAAATACACGATGCCAGTGCCGGTGCTGCGGCCATCGGATACGGTGACCTCCACTCCCACGCGTCCGGACGATAGGGAACCGGCGTCGAACACAAGCTGGCCGTCCGCGCGGATGGATACCGCGACCTGATCGGTATGCGGCGTCACCGCGGATGTCAACGTCATCGGATCGCCGTCGGGATCGATGAAACCGGCCAACGCGTCGGTCGTATATGTGGCGCCCTGCTCCACATCGATATGCGGCGGCATATCGGATTGCACGGGCGCGTGATTGCCCGTGCCGGCGATCGCGACGACCACCGTGGCGCTGGCGGTCTGCCCCCGGCCGTCGGAGATGTCGTATCTGAACCGCGCTGTGCCGGCGGTCGCGCCGGCGGCATCGACCTGCAGATACCTCCCGTCGTAGACGGTATGCACGGACACGTCCGTATGATCGGGCGTGCCCACGGTGGTGATACGAAGCACGGAACAGTCGCCGAGCTCGTCATTGCGCAGCACATCGATGATCCGCGATCCTCCGGCTCTTACGCCGAACTCGTCATCCACCGCGGCGAATCGTTCGGATTGGGCGGAGCATACGGTGCTGAACTCGCGATGGTTGTCGGCGGAACCGGTATGGCCTCGTTCGCGTTCGGCCTCCTCCACTCGCATCGCATCCCATTGGATGGTGACGGCGGCGGTACTCCCATCCGTGTTCCATACCGTGCCGTTCGTCACGTCATTGAGCACCACCAGCCGGTGGTTGGTCCGGAACACCAGTTCGCTGCCGGCCCGCACCGATTCCAGAGTGAGAAGATCCGTGGAATCATAATCGGCATCGGGCGCGCACCAGCGCAGGTAGTTGTTGGCGTTCTGGCTCCATGCCGCATACACGCAGCCGGCCACGGCCGCCGGCCGCGCGGCGTCGGCCCTTCCGCCGGTTCGGAACACCAGGGGAGTGGGATCGGCCGAATCGAGGTCGATAATCGCCAATCCGCGGTCGCTGGCGGCCGCCACCCATCCGTGTTGCCGACCATCGCTGGGAGGTGACTGCAAGGCGAGCGTGCCGGCGTCATCGACGACGGCGCTGCCATGGGGGAACAGCACGGTGCCTCCCGTGACGATCACCGGCACGCCATCGATAACGGTGAAACCGTCGGCATGGGTGAAGCGGCCGCCGGTGAGCGATGCGAGTTGTTCGGGCTCGCCGCCATCGGGGGAGTCCAATCGCAGGACCATGCCGTCCTTCGGCCGGTATCCATATACGTGACCATTGGCATCGACGGCGATTCTGCCGCCGGAGCCGAGCCGCATGCATGGAGGCTCGCTGTTTGGCGTGAGCGCGTCCAATCCGGTCGTCGTTCCGGCCCACACATCGCCGGTCATGGTGTTGAGGATGGCGATGACGTCGCCGCCGATGGCTGCGATGGCGGCACTCGAAGTGTCCACGACGGCACCGGTGCTCACGGTGGATGCCGTGATCGATATAAGACGGCCGGGTTCCGTCAGGATGGTGACGCCGTCATGTTGGATGATGTCGAAGCGCGCCGCGGAGGCCGGCACGCTGGCGTCCGCCTCCCTGTTGCGCACATTGAACCGTGCCGCTGCGCCTTGTGTCAGCGAGGAGACCCAGACGGTGCCGTCGTCAAGACGGACATGCTGTCTGGTCACCGAACTGATGATGATCGCTCCCGCCGCGAGGGCGAGCATCGCCACCAATGCGACTGCGGGCAGCGTCCAACGGCTGGCGGCGATGGAGAAGAGACGTCGTCGCGCGTCTCGGATGCGATGTCGTCGTGTCATCATGACGCCTCCTTGACTATGCCGCCGTATGCGGTTCGGGCGGTTGCGGCGGAACCGACGGCTTCGGTGATGGACTCGTCCGGAACCCTCCGGCGGTATCCGCCGTCGCTTTGGGGAACGTCGATACGTGTCTCGGACGGGGTGGGCGCGCAATCCATCAAGGGCGCGACGGCGCACACGAATATCAGCACCACGGCCGTCGTTGCCGCCGCCGTGCCTGTAACGACGGCGAAGGGCCTCGCCCAGCGCCGCGACGGCAACGGACCCGTCGCCGTCGGATGCGATGGGGATGGCTCGTGTCCCTGGGATTCCTGGGATCCAAGGGATTCGTGGGATCCATGAGATCCGCAGCGTCCGAGCCGCTTAAAAGCGTCCGGATATCGGGGCTCGCCCTCCGCGTCCACGGGAGTGGGCGGAAAACCGTTGGCATACTGCGCCCGTTGCAGATCCCGGGCGAATTCCAAAGCGGAATAGTGGCGGTTGCCCGGATTCTTGTCGAGCGCCATACGCAGGGCTCGCTCCGCGTCTGTGGGAACGTCGTCACGTCCGATACGCGGCAGCGGTTCGTCGAGTATCGACGCGATCAGCTCGGATTGCGACCGAGGCCGGTATCCGTGTTCGTAAGGGGAGAAGCCCGTCAGCATCGCGAAAACCGTGGCGGCCAAGGAATAGACATCCGACGCCTCATCGCCGGCCTGAACACCTCGCAGCACCTCCGGCGCGGCCCATGGCGGCGAGTGGCCGGCCGGTCGGACGGCGTAGACATCGGAGGAAACGCCGAAATCGCCGAGCATCGGCTGTTCCCGCGCGCCGATCAGTACATTGCTGGGTTTGATGTCGTGGTGGATGATGCCGTGGCGATGGGCGACATACAGGCCGCTTGCCAGACGGACTCCCATGTCCATCGCGCGTTCGCATGGCAGCGGTCCCCGGCGCAGCAGATCGGCGAGGGTGCCGTAAGGAGCGTAGGCGATGACGATGTAGTCGCGACCGTCATCGGTGCGACCGGAGTCGAGGAAAGGAAGGATATGCGGGTGGAGGGGCAGACGCGCCATCACCGACGCCTCATGGCGGAGCGCGTCCGCGGCATGCGCTCCTGCGGCGGGATCGCCGACCTTCACCGCCACATGACGACGGGGCGCATGTTGGGCGTAGAGCAGCACCACGGCGGTGGATCCCGAGCCCAACACCCGGATGAAATCGTAGCCGCGCAGCCGCGGCGCGGATGGGAATGGCGGTGCGTTGATCATGATGCCCTCCTCGTTGCGGGTTCATTGGTCCAGTCATTGTCGCCACGGAATCGGACAGAAATTCATATGGTGTGTAAGGGGTAACACGCGTGGAAGGTAAAACTTTTCTCTTGCCGGTACGGGCGTTTAGGCTGGATGCATGAATACGAACACGAATACGCGCGACAGCCAGACGACGTACGACGGCGATGCGGCCGGAATGCGGGCGGGGGAGGCGATGCTGTTGGTGGCGCCTCCACGGGCCGGCAAAACCGAATATGCGTTCGCCACGCTGCTGCGCGGTTTGGAGAGATTCGGCATGCAAGGAGCTGTGATGGCGGTGTCCGGGCGCACCGCCGCGGACCGGCTGTCCAATCGTGTGATCCGCCATATGGGCGCCTCCACGCAGGTTCGTCCCGTCACCACACTGGCCGCCATCGCGTTTCGCATGATTTCCGCCGACCGTGCGCGACAAGGGCTGAGCGCGCCGCGTCTGCTCAATGGTGCCGAACAGGACGCCTTGCTGCGCCAAGTCGTCGCCGTGCATCTGGGGCATGCCGCGGTGGGCGACGATTGCCCCACATGCGTGCTGTTGCGTGGATATTTCGCGCAGCGGTCGTGGTCGACGTTGATCACCGACGCCTCGGCCATGCCGCCGGATACGTCCGCGACGCCGCAGCCGGCATCGGCGGGCGCCGATAAGGACACGCCCGTACCCGGAGGATCACCCACCGCGGAGGTGTTCGCACGCGGAGTGTCGGACGCGTTCATCGCCCAGCTTCGCGACATGCTCGCCCGCATGGATGAGCTTGGCGTCACGGCGCGGCATGAGGCGGATCTGCTGAACCGGTTGGATGACGGCCGGACTCGCCTGGCCGAGCAGTGGCGGCTGGCGTTCGCCTTGCGGGCCGAATATATCGCGATGCTGCGGGAGACATACGCGGACGATTACCGGCTCGACGCCTCCTATCTGCTGGTCGCCGGAGCCAACGCGATTCCCCAACTCGCGCGGGGCGGGGACCTGCCCGAACTGTTGGTCGTCGACGACTTCCAGGACACCACGCTTGCGGGCCTGCGCTTTCTCGAAGCGCTGCATGAGGCCGGGGTACGGCTGCTGTTGGTCGGCAATCCGGATGAGGCCGTGCAGACCTTCCGCGGATCCTACCCCGAATACCTATTCCGTAGGGCGCAGGAGGGTGCCATCCATGCGCGGCTGTGCGACGCTACGACCGTAATCGCGTCGGGGGAGGCCAATTCCGGCGATACGGATCCAACCGGCAACGCTGAGCCGACCGGCGGCGTGCCCGTCAGCGAGGTTGGAGAATCGCTACGGTCCGCCGAACCGCGGTATCTCGACGTGGTGGCCTCGCGCGTTTCCCTGTCGATCCCGTCCGAGGAACATGATCCGCTGCCGATCGCGCAGCGTCCGGGCAAACTGTGCCACAACGCCGCCCGCGACGACTCGGCGCTCGCCGAAGGCGGTCTGGACACCGCATTGTACCGTTCCCCGCGCGAGGAACTCGATGATGTGGTGTGGCGCATCAAACGCGCGCGACTCGACGAAGGCGCCGCATGGAACGATATGGCCGTCATCGCCCACGACAACAGCACGGTGCGGCGATTCGGCGAACGATTGCGCCGCGAAGGCGTGCCGGTGCGCTATTCGTCGGTTGCGCGGGCGCTGAAGGACGAACCCTTCGTACAGGGTCTGTTCGCGCTGATCGAACTCGCCGACCTGCGCGGGAGCGGCGTGGAACGCAATCGTATGGGATTGGCGCAGACCGCGGCGTTCGTGCGCTCGCGCGTCGCCACCATCCTCAACAGTCCGCTGGTCAGCGCGGCCGGCGGCCGTCCGGCGCGGCTCGCGCCCATCGAATCGGCGATCGGAGCGTTGGATTCGCTGTCCGGCATCGTCGCCGATGACGACGCGATGATCGCCCGACTGGGCACCGCGTGGCAGCGGCTTCGCTCCCATGTCGAAACCGTTCGGCGGGAACGCGGTAGCGGTGCGGAGTCGCCCGGCGTCGTTGAGGTGGACGACGCGTTGGTGGATGAACTGGCCGCCCGCGGCGACGACCTCGCCTTTGGCGCGGACGCCATCTACGTGATGCTGGCGTTCGACAGCGAATTCGCTCCGGCGGAACTCGCGATGAACGCCATCCAGGCGGTGTTGGGCGCCGACGTGCAGGCCAAGGCGTTCACACGCCTGTGGCGGCTTGTCGAAACGATCGCGCGGGGCATGGCCGCGCTGTCCGCGGCTGACCCGTCGCACCGTCCGGAACCCCAGCATGTGCTCGCTCTCGCCTGGGATGCCGCCGGCGTGGCCAAATCGTGGCAAAGTCTCGCTTTGAACAACACCCCCGAGGGTCGTGCGGCCAACGACCGGCTGGACTCGGCCATGCGCCTGTTCCAGTTCGCCGAAAACAGTTCGACGGATATGACCGGATTCATCGGCCATATGCGCTCGCAGCGGATCGAGGCCGATTCGCTCGCCCATATCGGCCCGGTGGAGGACGCGGTGACCCTGACCACGCCCGCAGGCGCGGCGGGACGGCATTTCCGCTATGTGTGGCTGCCGTCCGTACAGCAGGATGTTTGGCCGAATCTCGCCGAACGCAACACCATGTTCGGCGGAGAGGATCTGGTCGAACTGGTGTTGCGCGGCCGGCTCGCCGATGTGGCGCAGGGCGAGCGCGATCCTCGACTGGTGTCGGTGCTGTCCAGCGAGAAGAAAAGCCTGTTGGTCGCCCTTACACGTGCCGACGAGCGCGCGACGGTTAGCGCGGTGTGGAACGACGATACCAGTCCGTCGGACTTCCTATTCGGCTATATGCCCGAACGGTTCGTGCGCAGCCGTTCGGACGCACGGTACGTCACGGCGGATGACCATGGCGATTTCGCGGGTTTGGACGCCAGCGCCCGAGGATTGGTCACCGCCGCGCGTATTATGCTCGCCACCAGCGAACCCGAAAGCGAGTCCGCCAAAGATGCCGTCGACACACTCGCCCTGCTCGCCGAACATGGGGTGGATATCGCCGATCCCGCGCAATGGTCGTTTATGAGCGCCGCTCCGGCTGAGGACGACGACGGGACCGACAACACGACGACGGTTGTGCTTTCGCCTTCGTCGGTGGACCGGCTGTGGTCATGCCCGGTGTGTTGGCTGTTGGAGAACCGTTTCGCCGGGCCCCGACCCGGGTCGGCTGCCACGGGATTCGGCTCGTTGATCCACGCCGTCGCCCAGCGGGGGAGCGAGGAAGGGCTCGACCTGTCCGACATGACCGAGGACAACATCCAGCGGCGGCTCACCGCGATCTACGAGTCGATGAGGCCGAATCCCGACGCCGTCGCGGATGTGAGGGAACGATACAACCTCATCAAAAAAGACCGGTCCGCGCCCGACGCTCTGGCGTCCATCGCCCACTATTTCGCACAAGGCGGCGACGATGATTATCTTGGCGCCAATGCCGGCAACTTCGCCATCGGCCGTTTGACGCGGGCGGATTGCGAATGGCAGTTCGCCGCATGCTTCGACCTCGACGACATCCTCGCCGCCTACAACGCCGTTCCCGGGATGAAGCCGGTGACCCGCAGCGAACTCAGCGTGCTGATGGGCGTTCTGGTCGGCGGTTGGCCGGACGGCATGCGCGAGGATCTGACCATACGGCTGAGCGGACGCATCGACCGCATGGAAACACGGACGCTCGCCGACGGCAGCGAGAACATCCGCCTCATCGACTATAAGACCGGAGGCAAGCACACCGGCTTGGAACTCTTCAATGACCTGCAGCTGGTGTGCTACCAACTGGGCCTTATGTTCCCCGAAGGCGGAGCTCGTGGGGCCGACGCCTTGGCCCGCATGCCATCCATCGGACAGAGCGCGCTGTTCGACGTCGAACACAGCGACGCCCCCGCGAAATACTATGCTCCGGAAAGCATGTTCCAGCCTGCGCTGTTCGCGAACGGATCGTTGAACGCCGAGCCGTTCACCGCGAGGAACCACTGTTCGGATCCGACGCGCTACTGCTACGACATGCCCGTTCCGGACGCCGACCATGGACCGGAAGGCGTGCGCGCCGAAACCTGGGCGCAGTTCGCCGCGTTGGCCGGCACCCAGACGCTGTGGGCGTTGACGATGATCTCGCGCGTGGTGTATACGGCGGCCGCGAGCCGTTCCGTCACGCTGGTCGCCCATCCCCAACAGCAGCACCTGAGGTTTTGCCGGATGAAACAGGTCTGCCCCGCATGCGCGGGACAGGTCGACACCATATTCGAAACGAGGCAGGCATGAGCGGATTCACCCCAAGCGAGGAACAACGCGACATCATCGAAGCCCCCGCCGACGCGGATGTGCTTGTCGTCGCCGGCGCGGGCAGCGGCAAAACCTTCACCATGACCCAACGCATCATCGCGCTGATCCGCCAAGGAGTCGCGCCGGAGCGCATCCTCGGACTGACCTTCACGCGCAAGGCCGCCGGCGAGCTGCTGGAACGCGTATCGGCCGCGGTGTCGGATATGGGTACTCCATCGCCGGGCACGGCGGTTGCGCCGGCCACGGCTGTGATGTCCCCGGCTGCGGCGGCCCAAGCGACCATGGCGACCGGGGAATCCACCAAGACTACGGGATCCACCGAGACTACGGAACCCACCAAGACCATGGGATCCACCGAGACCATGGGTTCTTCCGCGGACCGTGCGTTCCTGAAGCCTGCGGTTTTCACCTACGATGCCTTCTTCCAAACCATCGTGCGCCAGTACGGTCTTCTGGTCGGCTTCGACCAGAACACGCAGCCCCTGAGCCAAGCGGGCCGGCTGCAGTTGGCCAGCGACGTCATCGACGCGCATATGAGCGAGATCTTCAATCAGGATCTGGGTGGGTTCTCAAGCCTGACGAAAAACGTGCTCGCGCTGTCCGACGCCATCGCCAGCGCCATGATCGGCGCGGGATGCACGAACTTCGACGACGCCGTGGCCCGTGTGCGCGCATGGGACGAAGAGTTCATCGCATGCCTCGACCGGGCGATCGGCGACGATCCCATCGCGCCACAAGAGCCCAAACTCGGCCGCAGACTCAAGAAATATTCGGAAGACGAATGGCAGGCCAAACGCGACGACTATATCCACGCCAGGTCGGTGTATTCATGCGACCAGCTGCGGCAGGCCACGCGCAAACGTGAGATTCTGCTCACCCTGGTGCAAGCCTACGCGCACGCCAAACGCGAGAAGAACATGGCGGAATTCTCCGACTTCACCATCGCCGCCTACCAGCTTATCGAACGCTTCCCCTCCATCGCCGAGCGATGCCGCCGGCGCTACAGCCACGTGCTGCTGGACGAATACCAGGACACCTCCACCACGCAGGCCGCGCTGCTCGCCGCACTGTTCCACGCCGACGAGCGCAACCGTTGCGCCGTCAACGCCGTGGGCGACCCCTTCCAATCCATCTACGCGTGGCGAGGCGCGAGTCCGGGCGCCTTCCGCATGTTCCAAAGCGCCTTCCGACTGCCGCCCGACGCCAGGCCATACCCCTTAAGCGTCACGCGACGCAACCCCCGCGTGGTGTTGGAGGCCGCCAACAATCTCACCATGCCGCTGCGCACCACGCCCGCGCGGGCGAGCAGCTCGCTGATGCATGAGGTGGACGTCGCCTCGCTCGACCCGCAGGACACCGCCGCCGAAGGCACACTCGGCGTGCTCGGCTTCAGAACGCGAGGTCAGGAGATCGACGCCGTGGTGCGGTTCTGCGCGGCCGCGGTCGCCCGACACCGTTCGATGGCAGACAAGAACGGCAGCACGCCGGTGGCGGTGCTGTTCCGCTCGAAAACCATGATGCCGGAGTACCAAGAGGCGTTGGAAAAAGCTGGATTGCGCGCCTTCGCGGTGGGATACTCCGCCTTGCTGAACCGCCCCGAAGTGCGTGATGCGCTCGCCATCCTGCACGCGGTGGCCGACCATACCAGCGTGGAACCGGTGATGCGGCTGCTGGCCACCCCACGATTCAATGTGTGCGCGAAGGATCTGGAGGCGTTGGCACGGCTTGCGGAGAACGCCAATACGGAACAGCGCTTCCGCGCGCTCGTGCAGGCCGGGCTCGCCGACGAAGGCACGCCACGCCGCCAATGGGCCGAGGTGGTGCGCGAGCACCGCGACCAGGTCGCCAACGCGGTGTTTCTGGTCGATGTATTGGTCGGCGGTGATGCGCGGGCTTTGATGGAACGCGCGGGAACGGTCAGTAGGCAGGGCATGGAGTCGATCGCACGCGCGGCGCGGATGCTGGAACAGGTGCAGCGGGCCGTCGGACGACCGTTGCCCGACGTGATCCGCACGGCGGTGGAGGCGTCCGCGCTGGATATCGACACCGTGGTCGCCGGAGCGCTCCGACATGACGGGCATGCGGCGGATCCGACATTGGCGCGCATTCCCATGGACACGATCGTCGATCTGGTGGACACCTATACGCGGGAGATCGCCATCGATCAGACGCCGACATTGCGCGGGTTCATGTCGTGGATCGACCAACTCGATTCCGTGGAGGACGAGGCCGTGGCGCTGCCGTCCGACCCCGTCGATGTGGAGTTGATGAGCGTGCACCAGTCCAAAGGCTTGGAATGGAACGCCGTGGCCGTGGTCGGCCTGTCCGCGGGAGCGTTCCCCAGCAATCAGGGCGACAATCTGAGCGTCAAACTCGACGAACGGTATGCGGGCGGTATGGACAACGGCCGGTGGGTGGCACCGCAATACAATGAAACGGCTGGAACATGGCTGACCAGTCCCACCGCGGTGCCGGTGCCGGTACGCGCCGACGCCGGCATCCTCCCGCGGTTCCCCCACGATCTGTCCGCCGACGCGGACCCCCTCGAAGGCTTGCGTACGTTGGAAGAGGCCGAAATCATCGACGATGAAGTCTACGGATCCATACGCGGCATCGGCGACGGCATCGACGACGTCGATCCGCACGGGTGGTATCTGACCCAGGAGGAGGAATACGGACGGCGTCTGCACGCCGACGAACGACGGCTGGCCTATGTGGCGTTGACCCGCGCCCGTGAAGACGTTCTGCTGACCTATGCTCAGACCGCCAGTTTGAGTCGCGACCCCAACGCAGCCGGCGATAAGAAGGGCAGCGAGCCCTCCAATTTCTGGCAGGAGGTCCACGATTCCATGCATTCGCGCCACGATGCGCATTGGGCGGAGGAATTCGTGGAGAACCCCGACGACAGGCAAAAGGAGACGCCCGCCCCCCAAGGATTCTTCGTGGGGGAGCGCGCCCGGGAATACGGGGACGCCGTGGTGGGCGAAGCATGGCGTTCGCCGTTGGATGCCGAGAGCGAATCCTTGGGACTGGCATGGCCCGCCGTGTTAAGCGACGAGACGATGGAACGCCTGACCCGTGGAGTCGCGGCGGTGCGTGCGGCCCTCGAAACCGGAGGGGGCCGCCAAACGGATGGCGCAAGCACGGCCGGCCGGCAAGGCGAAGGTCCGTTGACCGAGCGCGCTCGCATGCTGGTCTCCGACCCCGATCTGATGGCCAACCTCATGGACGGCAAGGCGTTCGACCAGGCCATCAAAACCAAAGCGCTGCGCATCAGCGCCTCCGGCCGCCAGAACGTCACCGGCCTGCAGGCGCGGGCCGGAAGCATGGGAGAACGAGAGGAACGCGAGTATTGGCGCGGCATCATCCGCCCGATTCCACGCGTCGCCTCACCCGCCGCCGAAGCGGGCACACGATTGCATGATTGGGCCGAACGGTTCGTGAACGCGGGGCTGCCCGGTGCGGACGAGGCGCTCGCGTTCGGCTCCGGCATCGGAGGCATCGGAACCGGTGACGCGAGTCTCGGCGTCGGCGATGTGATTGGCGGAGGCATGGCCGGCGTCGGCGAATCCCGCGAATCGCTGATGGCCAAGGCCGCGCGGGATCCCAATGAGCGGATCCGCGTATGGGCCGAACGCTTGGCCACATCGCGTTGGGCGCGCCGTACGCCGGCCTGGGCCGAACGGCAGATCGTCGTGGACATTCCCGGCATCGGCATCGTCAACGGCAAACTCGACGCCGTGTTCCACGGCCGTCTGGATGACGACGGAGCAAACGGCACAGCGGGGGGAGTTGCCGTGACGGGCGCATCATCGGAGCCCACCTACACGGTGGTCGACTGGAAAACCGGCAAACGACCCACCGATCCGGAGGATATCGAACGCAAACTCGCGCAGCTGGACATGTACCGTCTGCTGCTCGCGGCCGTCGAAGGCATCGGGTTGGACAGTATCGACGCCACTCTCTACTATGTGAGTGAGCCCGACGAGGGCCGGCGCGAGCTGCGTGCCCGCGCGAAAACAGAACAGGACATCCTTGCCGAGTTGAGCTCCGGCATCCCCGAGCAATCGGACAACGACTAGACCGGCCTATAACCGCCGGTCCCGCGAGAGGAACGCATCGCGAACGTCGTGGGTCCGGGGAGCCGCTACCCTTGGTGCGACGTGTGGGCGGGCACACGCGCAACGGACGACAGTAAGGAGAGATGCCGTGGCGACGACAAGCCCCACGACCGACCCGAACGACCAGGCCGCGCAGACCATGACGGATACGAGACGCGCGCGGAAGACGACCGTGAACGATGGCGGCGGCCACACCCCCAAGGCTTCGCCGTACGCCAGGCTGTTCCGCATCCCCGGAGCGAAGGCATTCTGCGTGTCCGGCGCGGTGGCGCGGTTGCCGATTTCCATGATGAGCCTCGGCATCGTGCTCGCCCTCAACCATCTGTACGACAATTGGACCGTCGCCGGCACCATGAGCGCAGCCTACGTGTTCGCGCTCTCCTGCGTGACCCCGTTCTACGCGCGCGCCTTCGACCGCTTCGGCCAGGCCCGTGTGGGCAGGCTCGCGCTCGCCGTGCAGGTCGCGGCCATGTTGGGCTTCGCGTTCGGCGCGCTGATGCGTGTGCCGATTCCGCTGCTGTTCGTGCTCGCCGTGGTCATGGGCTTGACCCAGTTCTCCTTCGGCGCGCTGGTGCGTACCCGTTGGGCGTATGCGTTGCGCGGCGTCGACGACGGCGAGCGGCTGCTCAATACCGCCTATGCGATGGAAGCCGCCATCGACGAGGTCGTGTTCATTCTGGGCCCGATCCTCGCCGCGTGGCTGGCCACTTCCGTGCATCCGGTCAGCCAGCTGTTCGTGCCGACGTTGGCCTGCGGCATCGGCGGCACCGTATTCTTCATGCTCAAATCCACGCAGCCCAAGCCGATGGTCGAACAGGTCCAGACCGTCGCGTCGCCCGTCGCTGAATCCGCACTCGAGTCCGCCGACGGCGGGACGGACACGCTGTCGCTGAGCCAGCTGCGCCATCAGGGCACCAAGCCGAAGAACGTGCTGTTGTACACGGGTGTGCTGCCGTTGCTGGTGGTGTTCGTCGTCTTCAACATGAGCTTCACCTCCTTCGACGTGTCCATCACCGCGGCCATGCAGGAGGCGGGCGTCGAGAAGTTCCTCGGCCTGCAGCTCGCCATGTTCGCCGTCGGCTCGTGCATCGGCGCGGTGGTGTTCGGCTCCCGCCAGCTCAAAGGCTCGCATTGGGCTCATATGGTGATCTTCCTCGGTCTGCTCACCATCGGTTTCGTGCTGTTCCGTCTGACGATGGACAACTTCTTCCTGCTGGGAGTGGTGGAGATTCTCGCCGGTCTGTGCGTCTCGCCGCTGTTCACCACCGGCAACCTCATCGTCAAAAGCCTGGTGCCGGCCGAATCGCTCACCGAAGGCCTCTCTTGGCTGTCCACCGCAGGCACGGTGGGCACTTCCATCGGCTCGTCGATCGGCGGCATCGTGCTCGATGCCTCCGGCGTGCATTCCGGCATGATGCTGCCCTGGATTTTCACCGCCGCCGCACTGCCCCTCGCCTTCCTGGGCTGGCGGCTCTCCCATCGCCCATCCCAGCACTGAGCCATACCTCCGTCATACCGGGCGAACCCCTCGTCATGCGAAGCCCTCGTCATGCCGAGCGAAGTCGAGGCATCTCATGGCTTGAGATCCTTGCGCCTCGCTACGCTCCGCTCAGGATGACGAAGAGGAAATGCGTCCGCTCAGGATGACGAAGAGGAACTACGTCCGCTCAGACTGACGGGCGGCTTTCGCGACAAGCATGTGGACTTGGGGGTGTGTTCCGCCATGGCCCGCGCTACGCTTTTGGGAAGAATGACGGAGCCCTATCGTGAGGATGGGCCATGAACGGTAAGGAGCGAATATGATCAAGGTTTCCGTGGTTGGCGCGAAGGGACGTATGGGCCGTCATGTGGTGGACGCGGTGAACGGCGCGCCCGACATGCAGCTGGCGCTCACGCTTGACGCGGGCGACGACCTGACCCAGATCACCCCGGACAACACCGACGTGGTGGTGGAATTCACCGTGCCGTCCGTCACGCTCGACAATGTGCTCACGCTGATCGCGCAGGGAGTCGACGTGGTGGTGGGCACCACCGGCTGGACCGACGAGCGTCTCGACCAGGTGCGTGAGGCGCTCGCCAAGGCCCCGCGCGAGGGGCAGAAGGCGTTCATCGCGCCGAACTTCGCCATCTCCGCCGTGCTGGCCGATTATTTCTCCACGCAGGCGGCGAAGTATTTCGAATCCGTCGAGGTGATCGAACTGCACCATCCGAACAAGGTGGACGCCCCCTCCGGCACCGCGATCCACACGGCGCAGGGCATCGCCGCGGCCCGCAAGGCCGCCGGACTGCCGGCCGTGCCGGACGCCACCGAAACCGACGGCGGCTCGCGCGGCCAGTCGGTTGACGGCATCCAGGTGCACGCCGTGCGTCTGCGCGGGCTCAACGCCCATGAGGAGGTGCTGTTCGGCAACGCGGGGGAGCAGCTGACGATCCGCGCCGACAGCTTCGACCGCGGCTCCTTCATGCCGGGCGTGCTGCTCGCCGCGCGCAAGCTAGCCTCCGACGCCCCCGCGGGCCTCACCGTCGGCCTGGCCAACTTCCTCGACCTCTAGATAAACTATGAGAGTGGGGCGCTGCGCATACCTATGCTCGACCGTAAAGACTTGGCCTGAGCGGCCCGGAGCGTGTCGAGCATAGGTATGCGCAGCGCCCCACGGCCCCAAACACCAAGTTTCGCCAAAGTGAAAGCGTCCATAACGAGAAGTACGGTGAACATTATGAGTGAGCATGACATCCATCTTCTGAATCCAGCCCCGTTCGGCCGCATCCTTCCCGCGATGGTCACTCCGATGAAGGCCGATGGCAGCGTCGATTTCGATGCCGCGCAGAAGCTGGCCAAGGCGTTGGTCGCCGACGGCGCGGATGGCATCGTGGTCAATGGCACCACCGGCGAATCGCCCGTCACCCATATCGACGAGAAGGTCGACCTCGTGCGCGCGGTCAAAGAGGTCGTGGATGTGCCCGTCATTTCGGGCGCCGGCTCCAACGACACCGCGCATACCGTGCGTATGGTCGAACAGACCCAGGAGGCGGGCGCCGACGCGGTGCTCGTCGTCATGCCCTACTATTCCCGTCCCTCCCAGGACGGCGTCGTCGGCCACTACAAGGCCGTCAACGACTCCACCGACAAGCCGATCATCGTCTACGATGTGCCCGGCCGCACCGGCCTGAAGGTCACGGTCGACACCTACGACCGTCTGGCTGCGCTCGACCATGTCGTGGCCGTCAAGGACGCCACCGGCGACCTCGCCGCGGCGGTCGAGAAGCAGCAGCGCACCGGTCTAGCCTGGTATTCGGGCGACGACGGTCTGTTCCTGCCGTTCCTGTCCATCGGCGCGGTGGGCATCATCTCCGTGATCGCGCACGTCGCCTCCGCGCCGATGCGCGAACTGGCCGAGGCCTTCGACCGCGGCGACATCCACGAGGCGCAGCGCCTCGCCAACCAGCTCGCGCCGCTGGTGCACGCCCTGAACGGCGACGGCTATCAGGCCGTGATGGCCAAAGCCGCCTGCCGTGTCAACGGCACGCTTGAATCCACCGAAATGCGTCTGCCGAACATCGGCCCGGACGCCATCCAGCTCGACAAGGCCGAGGAGGGCATGCGCGCCTCCGGCCTGCTCTGAGCGGACGCACCCCACGTCGCCTCCGTGAGAGCACGAAGGCAATAACCATAAGAAACCAACGAAAGTACATGGCACAAGAAAACAACACCAACGATTCCAACACCTCATCCTCAACCCGCGGCACCCGCCGCCGCGGCTCCGCCAAAACCGCCACCACCAAGGCCACGGCGAAATCCACCGCGAACACCGGCGCGAAGTCTGGTGCAAAGGCGAAGAACACGACCGCGAACAAGTCCGGCCAGCGCGGCGGCAGGGGCGGCAGCCGTCCCCGCCACCAGAACAACTCCACGCAGGCCACCGCGCCCCAGCAGAATGCGACCCTGATCGCGCCGCCGAAGTACCGCAAGGGCTCGATGCGCATCACCCCGCTCGGCGGCCTGGGTGAAATCGGCCGCAATATGAACGTGGTCGAATACAACGGCCATCTGCTGCTCATCGACTGCGGCGTGCTCTTCCCCGAAGAGGAGCAGCCGGGCGTGGACCTGATCCTGCCCGACTTCAGCTATATCAAGGATCGCCTCGACCAGGTCGACGCGCTCGTGCTCACCCACGGCCATGAGGACCATATCGGCGGCGTGCCCTACCTGCTCAAGCTGCGTCCGGACATCCCGCTGATCGGCTCCAAGCTCACGCTTGCCTTCGTGGACGCCAAGTGCAAGGAGCACCGCATCAACCCCACCAAGGTGGAGGTCTCCGGCCGCGACAAGCTCAAGGTGGGCCCGTTCAACCTCGAGTTCGTGAACGTGACGCATTCGATTCCGGACGCGCTCGCCGTCTACGTGAAAACCCCGGCCGGCAGCCTGATCGACACCGGCGACATCAAGCTGGACCAGCTGCCGCTCGACCACCGCGTGACCGATCTGGTGGAGTTCGGCAAGCTCGGCGAGCAGGGCGTGGATCTGCTCATGATGGATTCCACCAACGCCGAGGTGCCCGGCTTCGTCAAGCCCGAGACCACGATCGGCCCCGCGCTCGACCAGGCCTTCGCGCAGGCGACCCGCAAGATCATCGTCGCGAGCTTCTCCTCGCATGTGCACCGCGTGCAGCAGGTGGTGGACGCCGCCCACAAGTACGGCCGCAAGGTCGTGTTCGTCGGCCGTTCCATGGTGCGCAACATGTCCATCGCCGCCGACCTGGGATTCCTGCACATCCCCGAAGGCACGGTGGTCGACCTCAAGAAGGCCAACGACATCGAGGACAAGAACCTGGTGTACATGTGCACTGGTTCCCAGGGCGAGCCGATGGCCGCGCTGGGCCGCATCGCCGACGGGAACCACCGCGACATCTCGATCAACGAGTTCGACACGGTGATCCTGGCCAGCTCCCTGATCCCCGGCAACGAGCACGGCGTGTACAAGATCATCAACAAGCTCGTGCAGATGGGCGCGCGCGTGGTCAACCGCGACAATGCGGCCGTGCACGTCTCCGGCCACTGTAACGAGGGCGAGCTGCTGTACATGTACAACATCGTCAAGCCCAAGTGCGCGATGCCGATCCACGGCGAGAACCGCCACTTGGTGGCCAACGGCCTGATCGCCGTGAAAACCGGCGTGGATCCGCAGAACGTGGTGCTCGCCGAGGACGGCGACGTGGTGGACCTCTACCATGGCAAGGCCGCGGTCGTCGGCTCCGTGCCGTGCGGCTACGTGTATGTGGACGGCGACTCGGTGGGCGAGCTGACCGAGGAGGAGCTGGAGAAGCGCCGCATCCTCGGCACCGAAGGCTTCGTCTCCGCGTTCGTGGTGGTCGACACCGAGGCGCGCGAGGTGGTCTCCGGTCCGAAGATCTACCTGAACGCCGTGGCCGAGGACGAAAGCGAATTCAACAAGGTGCGCCATCAGATCGTCGAACAGCTCAACGACGCGATGATGAGCGGCACGAAGGACACCTACAAGCTGCAGCAGCTGATGCGCCGCACGCTGGGCGGTTGGATCTCCCGCCAGCTCAAGCGCAAGCCGATGATCGTGCCCGTGGTGGCCGACCTCGCCGCCGACGTGGACGAGTTTGCCGGCCAGGAGCGATAATTGGCTCCGCGCTGATAAAGGGTATACAGTTGTTCCTATCGGAATAGCAAAGCGGCGTAACCGAAAGGTTGCGCCGTTTTCATATGGCGTGGCGGGGCCGCGCCAGCTTGTGGCAAAGGAGTAGCATGCCCGGTTCTAACCTGACCCGAGTCGAGGCTGAGGAACGCAAAGGCGTCGTCGAGGCGCCGATCACCTATCATGTCGATTTGGATCTGACGCGTGGGGAGCGCACCTTCGGTTCGGTCTCCCATATCACATTCGATGCCGTGGCCGGCGCGAACACCTTTCTGGATCTCATCGCCGACGAGGTGACCGCGGTCACGCTCAACGGCACGGCACTGGACCCGGCCGAGGTGTTCGTCGACGACCGCATCGCGCTGAATGATCTGAAGGAAAGCAACGATGTGGTGGTGGAGGCGCTGTGCCGCTACTCCAACACCGGCGAGGGCCTGCATCGTTCGGTGGATCCCACCGACGGCAACGTCTATCTGTATTCCCAGTTCGAGGTGCCGGACGCTCGCCGCGTCTACGCCGTGTTCGACCAGCCCGATCTGAAGGCCGTGTTCGACTTCTCCGTGCTGGCGCCCAAGAGCTGGATCGTCACCTCGAATATGCCGGTGACCTCGGTGGAGGAGACCGACGCCGAAACCGCCGACGGCACCCTCGGCGACAAGCCGAACGAGACGACCAAGCGTTGGACGTTCGAGACCACCCCGGTGATGAGCTCCTATCTGACCGCCGTCTGCGCCGGTCCGTACGCCGAATGGCATACCGAATACCATAACGAGGACGGCCGCGTGGTGCCGATGGCCCAGTACTGCCGCCAATCCTTGGCCGCCGCGTTCGAGAAGGACGTCGACTACCTGTTCGACATCACCAAGAAGGGCTTCGCCTTCTATGCCAAGACGTGGGGCGTGCCCTATCCGTACGCCAAGTACGACCAGATCTATGTGCCCGAATACAACGCGGGCGCCATGGAGAACATCGGCATGGTCACCATCCGCGACCAGTACGTGTTCGACTCGAAGGTCACCGACGCGCTCGCCGAACGCCGTGTGGTGACCGTGCTGCACGAGCTGGCCCATATGTGGTTCGGCGACTATGTGACCATGAAGTGGTGGAACGACCTGTGGCTTAACGAATCCTTCGCCGAGTTCACCTCCACCCTCGCCACCGCCGAGGCCACCGAATGGCATGACGCCTGGGCCACGTTCTGCTCCGGCGAGAAGAGCTGGGCGCTGCGTCAGGACCAGCTGCCCACCACGCACCCGATCGTCGCGCCGATCAACGACCTCAACGACACCTACGTGAACTTCGACGGCATCACCTATGCCAAGGGCGCGTCCGTTCTGAAGCAGCTGGTGTTCTATGTGGGCCGTGAGCGCTTCTTCGAGGGCATCCACAACTATCTCGACAAGCATGCCTACGCCAACGCCACCCTCGCCGACCTGCTGGGCGAGCTGGAGGCCACCTCCGGCCGCGACCTGAAGGCGTGGAGCGCGAAGTGGCTGGAGGAGTCCGGCATCAACACCATCACCCCGCAGGTTGAGGCCGACGAGAACGGCGTGTTGCGTTCGCTCACCCTGCGCCAGACCGCTCCGGCCGAGCATGCCGTGCTGCGTCCGCACCGTCTGGCCCTCGGCTTCTATGACGAGGATCCCGCCAGCGGCAAGATCGTGCGCGTCGAGCGTCTGGAACTGGATGTGGACGGCGAGACGACCGCGGTGGCCGAGGCCGCCGGCAAGACCCGTCCCGCGCTGATTCTGGTCAACGACGAGGACCTGACCTACACGAAGGTCCGTTTCGATGAGGAGTCCCTCGCCTTCGCCGAGGCCAACCTGCACCGCTTCGACGACGCGCTCGCCCGTGCCGTCATCTGGCTCGCCTTCTGGGATATGACCCGCGACGGCGAGTTCCCCGCCGCGCGTTTCGTTGACATGACGCTGCGTCTGCTCGCCACTGAAACCGAGTCCACCACCTTCCGTTATGCGCTCAGCTGCATGAGCACCGCCGCGCACCATTACGTGCCCGTCGACGCCCGTGACGAGATGCTGCGCCATGTGGCGGCCGAGCTGTGGACGCTGGCCAATGCGGCCGACGCCGGCTCCGACAACCAGTTCCAGCTGGCCACCGCCTATCTGGGCTATGGCGAGGAGGGCGACGACACGTTCGCCGCGAACGCGCGCGGTCTGCTCGACGGCACGGTTCTCCTGCCCGGGCTTGAGATCGACAACAATTTCCGTTGGACGATCATCACCGCGCTCACCTCGGTCAATGAGATGGACGAGGCTGATGTGCAGGCCGAACTGGTCAAGAAGGAGACCACGGAGAACCGTGAGTTCGCGCTGGGTGCCCGCGCCTCCCACGCCACGGCCGATGCGAAGAGCTGGGCCTGGAACGAGGCGCTGCACAACAGCGAACTGACGAATATGCAGCTGGAGGCCGTGGCCCATGGATTCTCCGGCACGCCGCGTGCCGATCTGGCCGAACCGTATGCGAAGCGGTACTTCGACACGGTCGACTGGGTGTGGGCGAACAAAACCTACCATATGGCCGAAGCGCTGCTGACCGGCCTGTACCCGTCCTACGCCGATCCGGCGGACTTGACGGAACTGGGCGACGCGTGGCTCGAATCGCACCAGGATGCGGACAACGCGCTCAAGCGACTGATCATCGAGAACGTGGATTCGTCGCGCCGCACGCTGAAGGTCCGCCAGTACAACGAATCCCTCTGACCGAACCGGCGCGTCCCGTGCCGATAGCGAGAATGGTAAGCCATGAGCATCAACGATGAAGACAACGAGCGGATCGATTTCGCGTCGGTGTTCCCATCCAAGGGGGACGCGCGCCGGCCTCCGGAATGGTTCGGGCGCGCCCTGCTGTACACGGCCATAGCCGTGTTCCTGGCGTATTTCGTCTGGAGGTCGTGGAGCAAAATCGACTACATCGTGCTCGATGTGGTCATCTCCATCTTCATCGCGTTGGCGGTGGAGCCGATGGTCGTCGCCTTGGTGCGGCACGGGTGGAAGCGGGGCGTCGCCTCGGCCTCCGCCCTGCTGCTGCTGTGCGTGGCGATCGTCGGCCTGCTGGCCCTGTTCGGCAACATGTTCGTGCAGCAGGTCGTCGGCATGGTGCGGGGGATGCCCGCGCTCTACCAGCAGATCGCCGATCTGGTGGCCCAATACACCACGTTCAGGCTGCCGGAGATCGACAGTCTGGGCACGGAGATCATCAAGAACCTGCAGACCTCGTGGGTCACCGACTTCGCCGGTCAGGCGCTCAACACCACGATGGGCGTCTTCAGCGTGCTGATCGACCTGCTTACCGTGCTGATGGTGACCTTCTACGTTTCGGCGGCCGGCCCCAAAATGCGCCGTTCGCTGTGCCAGTGGATGGGGC
Organism: Bifidobacterium eulemuris; assembly: GCF_014898155.1. Taxonomy (NCBI): domain Bacteria; kingdom Bacillati; phylum Actinomycetota; class Actinomycetes; order Bifidobacteriales; family Bifidobacteriaceae; genus Bifidobacterium; species Bifidobacterium eulemuris. Next base: position 2,458,625 of record NZ_CP062938.1, read on the forward strand.
CCTCCCAGCAGCGCCGTTTTCTGCTGGTGTGGACGATCGTGCAGGAGCAGATCTCCGGATTCCTGTTCTCTCGTTCGATTCTCGCGCTGATCAACGCCACCTGCACCGGCATCTTCCTTGAGGTCATCCACGTGCCCTACTGGCTGCCGTTGGCGATTTTCTGCGGACTGGTCTCCCAGTTCATCCCCGTGGTCGGCACCTACGTCGGCGGCGCGCTGCCGGTGCTGTTCGCATGGAGCAACAACGGTGTGCCGGCCGCGCTCGCCGTGCTGGTGTTCATCGTCGTCTATCAGCAGATCGAGAATATGATCCTCTCGCCGAAGATCTCGCAGCGCACGATGGACCTCAACGAGGCCGTGGCCTTCCTTGCCGTGCTGCTGTTCGGCTCTTTGTTCGGCGCGCTCGGCGCGTTCCTGGCGCTGCCGATCACCGCCAGCCTGCAGGCCGTGTTCCGCGCCTACACCAAACGGTACGAGCTGGTCGACTCGCCGTTGATGAACGACCCCGAACCGGTGAAGAAATCCAAGGTGGTGGAGGCCAGCGAGGCGATTGCCGACCATGTGATCAAGCCGGTCGCCGAGCATATGCCGCGTGCGGCCAAAAGCACGGCCGGCCGCGTGCCGATCAACGACGAGCTGCGCCGTCTGCAGGAGCAGATCTACAATATTCCCTCGTCCGAACGTCAGGACGACGACGAGGAATCCGCCACGGTGGCGATTCCGAAGAACGTGCTGTCCGGACAGGCCCGACGTCCGCTCGCAGGTGCCGATGGGACCGTCGATGAGGGCGATGTCTTGGACGACGGCCGCGAGGAGGAGGACGGCGGCCCGTCTCCCGCCGGCGACAATCCTCGTGCGGGGTGGCGCTGATGTTGTTGCTGAACGTGTTGGATGTCCTGCTGGTCATTCTCGGAGCGGCCGGCATCCTGTACCAGGCCGCCTGCATCATCATGTCGCTGCTGGCCAAGCCGGCGCGCTTCCCCGACGCGCCCGAGGACAAGCATTTCGCCGTGCTGATCTCCGCGCGCAATGAGCAGAACGTGGTCGGCAATCTCATCGGCTCGATCCGTGAGCAGACCTATCCCGGCGAGCTTATCGACATCTGGCTGGTGGCCGACAACTGCACCGACGAGACCGCCCAGGTGGGACGCGATCTGGGATGCCATGTGATCGAACGGCACAACACCGAACAGATCGGCAAGGGCTACGCGCTCAGCTATCTGCTCAACCATATGATCGACTCCGGCGCGGCCGAACGGTACGACGCGTATTTCGTCTTCGACGCGGACAACAAACTCGACCGCCACTATGTCGCGGAGATGAACAAGGCCTACCAGTCGGGATTCCGCATTCTGACCAGCTATCGCAATTCGGTGAACCTCGCCGACAACTGGGTGTCTTCGGGCTCGGCGCTGTGGTTCATCCGCGAATCGCGGTTCCTCAACAGCTCGCGTATGATCTTCGGCTCCAGTTGCCATGTGGGCGGCACCGGATTCATGTTCTCTCGCGAGGTGATGCAGCGCAACAAGGGCTGGAAATTCCATCTGCTCACCGAAGATCTCGAATTCACGATGGATTCGATTCTGCACGGCGACCGCATCGGCTATTGCGGCACCGCCATTCTGTACGACGAGCAGCCGGTCACCTTCGCGCAGAGCTGGCGCCAGCGCCTGCGGTGGAGCAAGGGATTCCTGCAGGTGTTCCGCTATTACGGCGAGGCGCTGATCAAACGCGCCGTGCGCGAACGCGACTTCTCCTGCATCGATTTCACGTTGCTGCTGTGCCCGTTCACCGTGCTTGGTGTGATACGCGTGGTGATGGGATGCCTGTTCGCCGCGTTCGGTTTCGTGACCTGGCCCAGCCAATTGCAGTCGCTGAGCGGATGGTCGAGCGGCATCATCACCAGCATTCTCGGCATGATGGCGTTGGCGGCCCTGACGATCATCGTGGAGCGCGACCAGATCGGCGCCACCAACAAGGAGCTGTTCGCCTACGTGCTCAGCTTCCCGATCTACATGCTCAGCTATGTGCCGATCTCCTTCCAAGCCATCTTCGCCAAAGCCCAATGGAAACCCATACAACATAAAGGCGCGGCCTCGTAATCGCTGCGCGATTACACAAAGGCCGCGGAGGCGGCGCAGTGAAGGGAAAACCCTGTGGGTTTTCCCGAACGTAGCTCCTTAAGATGTCACCCTCGTAATCGCTGCGCGATTACACAAAGGCCGCGGAGACGGTGGAATGGAAAAGGCCCCAGTGGGGCCTTTTCCATGTAACTCCGTACAACCTACCCGTAATGAATGGCTCAGCCTGAGTGAGGCGGCAGCCGAGCGAAGCTCCTTGGAACGTCACCTTCGTAATCGCCGCGCGGCTGTGCACGGGTGTTGACAACAGCACGGCAGCCCTTCACGCGTGGGGTAGTGTGGGAGGCATGACATTCGACACTTTTGCCAATTCTGTTGGTTATGCTCCGATTCCTCCCGATCCTGACGCCGCCGTGTCGATCCGCGGCCTGTTCAAGCGCTTCGACGACAAGGTCGCCGTCAATGGCTTGGCACTTGACATTCCCGTCGGTTCCTTCTATGGCTTGGTCGGTCCCAACGGCGCGGGCAAAACCACCACGCTGAACATGCTCACCGGCCTGCTCGTGCCGGATGCGGGCACGGCGATGATCCTCGGCAACGACGTGTGGAGCGATGTCAACCGCGTCAAGCGCGAGATTGGCGTGATGCCTCAGGCCGGCCAGATCTTCGACCGGCTCACAGGCCTGCAGCTGCTCGTCTATTCGGGCATGCTGCGTGGCATGCGTCGCGAGGAGGTGCTGCGCCGCGCCAACGATCTGCTGAATGCCTTCGATTTGGCGCAGTCGGCGAACACGATGGTGGTCGACTATTCCTCCGGTATGACCAAGAAGATCTGTCTTGCGGCCGCGATGATCCACAGTCCGCGCATTCTTGTGCTCGACGAGCCGTTCGAATCGGTCGATCCGGTTTCCAGCGCGAATCTGCGCGACATTCTGGTCGAATATGCGGCCACCGGCGGCACGGTGATCATCTCCTCGCATGTGATGGCGCTGGTCGAGAAGATGTGCACGCATGTGGCCGTTATCAACCGCGGTCAGGTGTGCGCGGCCGGTACCGTCGACCAGGTGGCGGCGGGTGGCGACCTGGAGGAGCGTTTCCTCGAGCTTGTCGGCGGACGTCATGGCGCGGCCAAACTCGACTGGCTCGACGGCGGCGCGGACGATGCGCCCATACCGGCTCCCATACCGGCTCCCGTACCGGGTTCCGCCCAGAGTCCGATCCAGTCCATGGCTCCGGTTCAGTCCATGGCTCCGGTCCAGAATCCGATTGGATCGCCCGCGCCGGCCGATCATACTAGTGCGTCGGATGGCAACGGAGGCGTGCGATGACCATCGCGTTGAATATCGTCCGCCTGCGTTGGGCGCTGACCTTCGCCGCCATGCGCAAATCCGTATGGCAGACCGTCGGATACGTCGTCTGCCTGGCGATGGGCGCCATGTGCGTCATCGGCGTGGCGGTGGGCGCGTTCGTCCTCGGTTTCGGTCCTGATCTGATGGGATCGTCGGCGGGCGAGGCTGCCACCGTCGCCCGCGATTACGCGTCGGTGACCCGTTGCGTGGTCGTTATCGTCGCGGCCTGCCTGCTGCTGTTCGTCGCGGCGATACAACTCATGCTGATCGGCGAGGGATCCTCACTGAGCCCTAAAAAATTCGAATTATATGGCATCGAGGACCGCACGCTGCAGTTCGGTCTGCTGCTCGCCGGACTCGCCGGAGCCCCTGCCATCGGCGGCACGCTCGCCTTCGCGCTGTGGGCCATGGCCTACCGTTGGATGGGGCCGGTGCCCGTGCTGGTGGCGGTCGTCGCCGCGCCGCTGGCCGTCGTCACGATGATCAGCATCTCGCGCATGATCATCTCGCTGGCCACCTCGATGGTCACTTCCACGCGTGGTCGGACCATGTTCTATATCGTCACGACGGTGGTGTTCATTCTGCTATGCCAGATGCCGAGCATCGTGCTCAACACCAGTGTGGACAACGAAGGCTTCGACACGGCCGCCCTAATGGCCGGCGGCACGATGCTCGCCGACATTCTGGCTTGGACGCCGCTCGCGGCCGCCTTCCAACTGCCCTTCGACGCCTTTGCCGGCGCGTGGCTGCCATTGTGCGGCCGTCTCGCCGTGCTTGCGCTCACCTGGGTGGTGTGTTTCATGGTCTGCACTTGGTGCCTGCGCCGCGAACGTCTGGTCGCCGGGCGCGATGCCGCGACGGCCACGATCAAAGGCATCGGCGCGTTCTCGTGGATGCCCGACTCGCCCTCCGGCGCGATCTCCGCCCGACTGCTTATTTCGATGCGCCGCGATCCGCGCCTGTCGGTGATGTTCCTCATGCCGCTGCTGTTCGTGGTGATTTTCGGCATTCAGTCGCACGGTCTTTCCGTGATGATCTGGCAGTCGCTCACCTGGATGGGCCTGTTCATGATGATGATCGAAGGCAACGGCCTGGCCTATGACGGCGGCGGGTTCACCATGCAGGTGCTCGCCGGCGTGCGCGGACGCGACGACCGCTTCGGCCGCGTGCGTGTCTACGCGACGTTCTCGCTGGTCTACATGCTGATCCTCTCCTTGGGTATCTTCGCGTTCACGGGGGATTGGCGCACCGGCGATGGGCTGGCGCTCGGCCTGGTGTGCACCAGCATCGGCATCGGCGTCGTGTTCGCGGGTCTCGGTCTGGCCGAAGTGCTGTCCTGCGTGCTCATGTACCCGGTGCCCTCGATCGAGAAACCGTTCTCGTCCCCGCAGGGGCGCATGGCCGCACAGGGATTCTTTCCTTTCGCGCATCTGTTCGGCTCCATCATCCTTATGCTGCCGACCGGCATCGTGGCGCTGGTGCTTGGTCTGGCCGTGGGCGATGCCATGGTCATGTTGGCGGGCGTCGCCGTGGCCGCGTTGGTCAACGGCGTCGTGGCGTTGCTTGTGGGTTCATGGCTTGGCGGTAAGCTGATGGATGCGCGAATGGTCAAGATCGTCCAGACGCTCGAATCGTTCGCCAGCCTGCAGAAGTGACGCGCTTCGGTGGGCGCAAAGCCCATCGGTTGGAAGACAAGGAGTGCGGCAGTTGGCTTTCGAGACGGCGGATCAGCGGCCCGATCGGCCTGGGACCCAGACCGTGCGCGACATGCGGCGGCGTCGGTGGACCGTTCTGCTGTCGTCGGCGCTCACCGTGGCGTTATGCGTGGGATACGCCGTGGCCGACGTGTTCGATGTGGCCCCCGGACTGCTGACGCTGCAGCCCGTCTCCGTGCGCGACTATGCCGATCCGTCCGTCGTGCGCGTCGGTGATGGGGTGGTGGGCGACCTCGACACGACGAGAACCGTCGACCAGCAGGCCGCCGCCGATCTCATCGAAACGCTGGTCTCCACCGACGGCATTGGAGAAGATCTTTCGGTGATCATCGCCGACGCCCAAGGCAACGTCGTGGCGCAATACGAGGCGGACACCCCGCGCGAGCCGGCCTCCACCATGAAGACGCTGACCGCGCTCGCCGCCTCCACCACTTTGGATATGGCCTCGACCTTCGACACCGAAACCTATCTCATCCAACACGACGACGGCACCGCCACACTGGTGCTCACCGGCAACGGCGACATGCTGCTCGGCGAAGGCGAAAGCGATTCCGAGCACGTCAACGGGCGCGCCGGATTGGGCACGCTGGCGGCATCGACGGCCTCCGCGCTGGCGCAGCGCGGCATCACCGCCGTCACGTTGGTCTACGACGACACCCTATTCGGCGATCTGCGCTCGCCCGAGGGCATCGAGGAGAACAACGGCGACCATCTCTACTACACGCCCGTCTCATCCATGGCGGTGGATGGCGGACGCCAATGGTCGAGCGCCCTGTCCAAACCCTCCGATCCCGACGATTCCTCGTCGTATCCGCCGCTGTCGCAGACCACCGCGGCCGATGCGGCCGATGTGTTCGCCGCCCGTCTGGGCGAATATGGCATCACCGTGAACGGGTCGCCCAGTGCGGGAACGACTCCGGACGATCTTTCTCCGATCGCCAGCGTCTCGTCGGCCACGCTGGGGGAGGTGCTCGCCTTCATGCTGCGCAATTCGGACAACACGCTCGCCGAGGAATTCGGCAGACTGACCGCTCTCGCGCGCGGCTCCCATAACTCGCCGGCCGGCGCGACGGCCACGGTCGCGGAGGTCCTCCGCGAATTGGGCATCGACACCACCGGTCTGGCGATGGCGGACTGCTCGGGACTGACCCCCGGCTCCCAAGTGACCGTGCGCACGTTGGCCGCCGTGCAGACGCGCAACCTGACGGTCGGCAACGGTGCCTCCGCCGCCGAAGGCCTGTCCATCGCCGGTCTGGTCGGCACCGCGCGCGCCCGATACACCGACGAGGCGGCTGCCGGACTGCTGCGGGTGAAAACCGGAAGTCTCGGCACGGTCACCTCGATGGCCGGCAACGTCTCGCGGACCGGCGGCGGCGCGCTCTCCTTCGCCGTGGTCGTCAACGATCCCACGGATTACGCGGCCGCGCGTTCAGCGATCGACGTGTTCGTAACCGCTTTGGCCGGGTTGTGAGCCATGGTGTATTCCGCACGTCTGCGACACGCCATCGGCCTGCTGCGTTCATCGCTGGAACAGGCCGGACTGGGCCTGCAATCGCCCCGCTTCGCCGAACATGGCGAACACGAGCCGGATCCGGACGCGCCCATCGTGCTGGTCGCCTGCTCCGGAGGCCGGGATTCGACGGCTCTGGCCGCGGTGGCGCTGCGGGTGTGCGCCTCGCTGGGACTGCGTTGCGGCGCCGTGGTCGTCGACCATGGCCTGCAGGCGGATTCGGCGCGGGTGGCGCGTGAGACGGCCGACCGTTGCCGTGCGCTGGGATTGTCGCCGGTATCCGTGCGTACGGTCGAGGTGACGCCCGACGGCGAAGGCATGGAGTCCGCCGCCCGCAAGGCGCGGTATGCCGCATTGATCGACGAGGCGCGTTCATGCGCCCCCCGCAGTGTGGTCGCGCTGGCCCATACGCGCGACGACCAAGCCGAAACCGTGCTGATGGGGTTGCTGCGCTCCGGCGGTGTGGACGCGCTCGCCGGCATGCCCCCGCGTTTCGACCGCGGCGGCGTCACCTTCCTGCGGCCGTGGCTGGCCATGTCCCGCGCGGATACCACCGGCATCTGCGAGGATCTGGATCTGGAGTACTGGGACGATCCGACCAACGGCGATGACGCGGTCAGACGCGGGCACGGCGACGGGGAAGCGGGCGGCGAGCGGACGGTGCTTTCGCGAAGCGACGCCGAACTGCCCCGCGATTATCCGTTGCGCTCACGCGTACGCCATGATCTCATCCCCTATATCGAACGATTCTCCGATGCCGACATCGTGGGGCATCTGGCCGAAGGGGCGAATCAGGCGCGCCTAGACAGGGACTGTCTGGACGATCTGGCCGACCGGTTGGCTCAGCGGTGCGTGATCTGGCACGCCGTCGAAGGCGAGGCGGTGCGTTTCGACGCGCGTGCGCTCGCCGAAGCGCATCCGGCGATCCGCAGGCGTGTGGTCGCGCACGCGCTGTCCCGCGCCGGCATCGCCTGCTCCATGAAGCAGGTCGAGGCCATCGACGCGCTGGTCGGCGACTGGCATGGCCAGGGGGGTGTGGCGCTTCCCAGAGGATATTCAGCGAACCGCAAGAAACACGTCATTCGTGTGTGCCAAGATGGAGCGCATGCGAATCGCTGATGTGGAGGAGTGCATTGACCATGAGCTGGTCAGTGCGGAACAGATTGATACCATAATCCGTCAGGCCGCGGCGCGCGTAAGCGACGACTACCGAGACAAGGATCCGTTGCTGGTGGCGGTGCTGAAGGGGGCCGTGAACACGCTGGCCGCCTTCTCGCAAGCCATGAGCATCCCCGCCCAGATGGACTTCATGAGCCTGTCGAGCTATGGCGCGGGAGTCACGTCGAGCGGCACCGTCACCGTGCGGCAGGACCTGTCCGTCGATGTTCGCGGCCGGCACATTCTGATCGTCGAGGATATTGTGGATTCAGGACGCACGCTCGCCTGGCTGGTCGAGGAGCTCAAATCGCGCGGTGCCGCCTCGGTCGAGGTGTTCGCGCTGCTGAGCAAGCCCTCGCGCCGCGAAGTGGACGTGAACGTGAAATACAGCGGCTACGAGATTCCGGACGAATTCGTGGTCGGATTCGGTCTCGATTATGACGAGCGATTCCGCAACCTCGACTCGATCGCGGTGCTCAAGCCGTCCGTATACCAAGGAGAACAAGCATGACCTTCCCTCAAGGACCCGGCCAATCCGGCAACGGGAATTCGCCCAACGGCGGCAACAACCGCAATAACGGCAACCCGTTCACCAACCCGTTCAACCGCGCAAACAACGACGGCAACGGCAACAAGCGGGGCAACTCCAACGAACCCAAGCCTTTCTGGCAGTCGCCATGGCTGTGGGGCGTGGTGCTGGTGATGCTCAGTGTGCTCATGTTCCAGATGTTCGCCGGCTCCAGCACCCGCACCATCGACACCAAGGACGGCTTCGAGCTGATCCAAAGCGGCCAGGCCACCTACGCCGAGATCACCGACAACCGGCAGCAGGTGCGGTTGGAGCTGAGCAGCGACTTCACCAAAACCGACCCCGACACCGGTCGTGAGGTGAACTACGGCAAGGACGTGCAGTTCTACTACACCTTCGCGCAGGGCTCCCAACTGGCGCAGATGGTCGAGGAGGCCAACCTGTCGAAGGGTTGGACCTCGAATATCGCGCAGACCAGCGTGGTCAGCTACCTGCTGTCCTCACTGCTGCCCTTCCTCATCATCTTCGGCCTGTTCTGGTTCCTGATGAGCCGTATGGGCGGCGCCTCCGGCATGTTCGGCATGGGGGGCAAGAAGAACGCGGGCAAGCTGCTCGAAGGCCAGACCCCGACCACCAAGTTCGCCGACGTGGCCGGCGAGGACGAGGCCGTGGCCGAGGTCGAGGAGATCAAGGACTTTTTGAAGGATCCGTCCAAGTACAAGGCGCTGGGCGCGCGCATCCCGCGCGGCGTGCTGTTGTACGGCCCTCCCGGCACCGGCAAGACGCTGCTCGCGCGCGCCATCGCAGGTGAGGCCGGCGTGCCCTTCTATTCGATGGCCGGCTCCGACTTCGTCGAGATGTTCGTCGGTTTGGGTGCCTCCCGTGTGCGTGACCTGTTCGAAGAGGCGAAGAAGAACGCCCCGGCCATCATCTTCATCGATGAGATCGACGCCGTCGGCCGCAAGCGTGGCTCCGGCATGGGCGGTGGCCACGACGAACGCGAGCAGACGCTCAACCAGCTGCTCGTCGAGATGGACGGCTTCAACAACGACACCAACCTCATCATCATCGCTGCCACGAACCGCCCCGATGTGCTCGATCCGGCCCTGCTGCGTCCGGGACGCTTCGACCGCCAGGTGGGCGTCGCCGCCCCCGATCTGGAAGGCCGCGAGGCGATTCTGAAGGTGCACGCCAAGGGCAAGCCCTTCGTGCCGGACGTCGACCTGCACACCATCGCCGTGCGTACGCCGGGCTTCACCGGCGCCGATTTGGCCAACGTGCTCAACGAGGCCGCGCTGCTGTGCGCCCGCGCCGGCGCACAGCTCATCGACAACCGCGCCATCGACGAGGCCATCGACCGTGTGCAGGCCGGTCCGAAGAAGCAGTCGAAGGGCATGGCCCTCGAGGAGCTGCGCAACACCGCCTACCATGAGGGTGGCCACGCGCTTGTCGCGGCCGCGCTCAACGACACCGATCCGGTGACCAAGGTGACGATTCTGCCGCGAGGCCGCGCGCTCGGCTACACGGCCGTGATGCCCACCGCCGACCGCTACTCGCAGTCGCGCAACCAGCTGCTCGACCAGATGGCCTATGCGATGGGTGGCCGCACCGCCGAGGAGATCGTCTTCCACGATCCGACCACCGGCGCTTCGAACGATATCGAGAAGGCGACGAAGATCGCCCGCACCATGGTCGTCGAATACGGCTTCTCCGCCAAGCTCGGCGCGATCAAGTGGGCGGACGACGACGATCAGACCACGGTGATGGACGGACTCGCCCCGCGCAAGTATTCCGACCGCACCGCCGAGGTCATCGACGACGAGGTGCTGAAGCTGGTGGAGACCGCGCACACCGAGGCGTGGACCATCATCAACGACAACCGCGACGTGCTCGACGAACTCGTGCGGCAGCTGCTCGTCAAGGAGACTCTGAACGAGAAGGAACTGGCCGCGATTTTCGCGAACATCAAGAAGGCACCGAAGCGCGAGGTGTGGCTCTCCGACGAGCGCCGACCCGATTCGGACAAACCTCCGGTCGAGATTCCCGAGTCGCTCAAGCGCTCGGTGGGTATGAAGCCGGGCGAGTGATCGCAGACGACAACCAGGGGGCGTGCCGTGCGGCAGGCCCCCTGCCATATGGGGAGAAGATCGTGACGAATACCGAACATCAGGAACTCGACGCCGAGGTGACGCTGCGTCTGACCCCGCGGCAGGCGCAGCGTCTCGCCTCGGGTGCGCATGTGGACGTTATCGTGCGTGACGCCGACGGCGGGTTCGTGGCCTTCGCGCATGACGTCGATGTGCGGGTCGACGGCATCGACGGTTTTGACGGCGGCGACCGTATCGACCGTATCGACCGTATCGACGGCGGCGACGTGTCCCCGCAGACGCGTGGCTTCGACACCCGTGCCGCCACCCCCACCGAAAGCGGTGAGAACGGTCTGCCGAACGACGGAGCGGCCGTCGTCTCCCGCAGAGCCGTCATCTCCCTGGACAGCGTCTCCCCACGGGCCGAAGCGATATTCCGCGCGGCGATCGTCGCGATCGACGGCATCCCCGGCAATCAGGTGGAGGGTATCTCGCCGCTCTACCATGTCAGCGGCGTCACCGGACCGGACGCGATGGCCGCCGTCATCCAAATCACCACCCGGATGAGCGCGCGCGAACTCATCAGCGTGCTCGGCGCGGTGGAGGCGTCCCATGAGGGCGCGGTGGACCTGGATCTGGTGGATATGGAAGGCGTGCGTTCCGACGAGCCGGACTGCCGCGTGCCGTGGCCCTCGGCCCGCGAACATGCGGGTGTGCTGGCCCCTTGGCTCGATATGGATCCCAACGCCGAATTGGGAGGCGACCCGGTCTCCTTCCTGCTGGCGATGGCCCCCGACTCGGGATTCGTTGGCATGCTCAGCGACAATTGGATTCTCGGAGCGCAAGGATTGATCGACTGAACGCATGCCGGACGGTCGGTTCCAGCCGGCCCGCCCCATCCTTGGAGACGGGAGCCGGCGTTGGAATGAAGGAGAACATATGAACGCACGACGTACCCCATGGTGGTATTACCTGATCGCCATCGTGCTCGGCCTGATGGGCGGCGCCGGCATCGCCGTCTACGACGAGCGTTCCGGCGCGTCGTTGCTCGGCGCGCCCTGGTTCGTTTCCGTGCTGCTGGCCGTGTTGGGGATCATCGTGCTCGTGCTGGCCCTGCAGGTGCACAAATACGCCACCACCGATCCCCGTAAGCGGCCGAACACGTTTGTGAATCCCACGCTGGCCGTATACACGCTGGTGCTGGCCAAAGCCTTGGGACTCGCAGGCGCGGCGCTCGCCGGATGGTATGGCGGCCAGGCGCTGCTGTCCATCGCGCATATGGAGGCGGACTATTACACGCAGGTCGTGCTCGAATGCGCGTTCGCCGTGGTGGTCTGTCTGGCCGATATGGTGATCGGCATCGTGGGGGAGTGGCTGTGCCAGTTGCCTCCCACCGAAGGCGCGGAGCATCCCAAAATGAAGAAGGCGGCCAGAGACCGCCGGATGGCCGGTGCCGTCTCCAAATCCGCCGACTGACGGCGTATTACTGCTGCGGAACGCGGATCATGGCCTCCTGGGCCATCGCCGCCACCAGCTCGCCATCGCGCGAATAGACCTTCGCCGTGCCCAGGCCGCGGCCGTGCGCGGCGGTCGGCGTGTCCTGCACGTACAGATGCCACTGGTTGATGTCGATATCGCGGTACCACCACATCGAATGGTCGATCGAGGCGTAGGAGATGCCCGGCGTGGAGATGCTCAATCCGGCGCGGCGCAGCACCGGCTCCATCATCACCTGGTCGCATTCCATCGCGAGGATCGCGCGATGCATCACCTGCGGCGCGTCCGCCGTGCCGTCCACCTTCATCCACACCATCTGCTTGCCGGAATCACGCTTCGCGGACTCATTGTCGGCACCCAGCATGATCGTGGGCGTCACGTGACGGATGTCGAACGGTGACTTTTGCGCGTAATAGTTCGCGAACGGGGAATGCTCGGCGTACGGGGCCATGAGCTCCTTGGCGCTGGTCAGGGTTTCGGGTGCCGGAACGTCGGCGGGCATGGGATCGGCGAATTCCACGCCGGACTGTCCGCTCTCCTGGAAGCTGGCGATCGCGGTGAGGATCGGCCCCTCGGCCTGCGTCACGTTCACCCGCCTCGCGGAGAACGAGCGGCCGTCGCGCAGCGTTTCGACGTCGAACAGCAGATCCTGGCGGATGTCGCCGGCCGCGATGAAGTAGCCGTGGATCGAATGCGGCAGGCGGCTCGGAGAGACGGTTTTCGCCGCGGCCATCATCGCCTGCGCGATCACCTGGCCGCCGTAGACGCGGCCGGTGGGGAAGTAGAGGCTTTCGCCGTTGACGTACGTGTGGTTGCGGTAATCGGAGGGCCTTCCCAACCGCAGCACGTTCACCAGATGGTCCAGAGGTGTGGTCGTGGCGGTATCGGTCATAATCTCCTCGATTCTTGGAGCGCGCTGGGAGCGCCGGTGGTGTTCAATCCTGCTGAGCAGTTTAGCGTCCGTAAGTAACCGTATTCGTCAGGGAATGTAACGAATCATCATAATCCGTCATTCGAGGGTGCTCCACTCTGCCGTGCATGCTTGCCCCGACGCGCATGTTTCCTAGCTTCGCCGTGCTCCCGTCATGCGTACGCGTCGTGCCGGAAGCGCCGGTCCGTCGAATCCTGCGGTGTGTGAGGGTGGGGCTGTGACGGGTGACGGATATGCAAAGGCCGTCGGAACGATGGTTCCGGCGGCCTGTTTTGCGTTCTTCGGCTCTCGGCTTACGGCTTCGGATCGAAAGCCGGTCGACACAACGGTCAGACGCGGGTCAGCTTGCGGTGCAGACGGTGCGGGCGCGACGCTTCCTCGCCCAGACGCTCCACCTTGTTCTCCTGATAGGACTGGAAGTTGCCCTCGAACCAGTACCAGCGGGCCGGATTCTCGTCATCGCCCTCCCACGCGAGGATATGCGTGGCGACGCGGTCGAGGAACCAACGGTCGTGGGAGACGACCACGGCGCAGCCGGGGAACTGGATCAGCGCGTTCTCAAGGCTTTCCAGCGTCTCGACGTCCAGATCGTTGGTGGGTTCGTCGAGCAGCAGCAGATTGCCGCCCTGCTTGAGGGTCAGCGCCAGATTCAGACGGTTGCGCTCGCCGCCGGAGAGCACGCCCGTGAGCTTCTGCTGGTCGGAGCCCTTGAATCCGAAGCTCGCCACATAGGCGCGGGTCGGCACCTCGACGCCGGCGACCTCGATGAAGTCGAGACCGTCGGAGACGGCCTCCCACAGGTTCTTGTTCGGGTCGAGGCCGGCGCGGTTCTGGTCCACGTAGCTGATTTTCACGGTTTCGCCGACCTTCAGTTCGCCGCCGGAGAGCGGCTCCAGGCCGACGATCGTCTTGAACAGCGTGGACTTGCCCACGCCGTTGGGGCCGATCACGCCGACGATGCCGTTGCGCGGCAGCGTGAAGCTCAGATCGTCGATGAGCACGCGGTCGCCGAAGGCCTTGTGGATATGGTTGGCCTCGAGCACCATGGAGCCCAGACGGGGGCCGGCCGGAATCTGGATCTCGGAGAAGTCGAGCTTCTTGTTGTTGCGCGCCTCCTGCTCCATCTGGTCGTAACGCTCCAGACGGGCCTTGTTCTTGGCCTGGCGGGCCTTGGGGGAGGAGCGCACCCAGTCGAGCTCGTCCTTCAGACGCTTGGCGAGCTTGGCGTCCTTGGCGCCTTGGATCTCCATACGCTTCGCCTTGGTCTCCAGATAGGTGGTGTAGTTGCCCTTGTAGGGGTAGAGGTGGCCGCGGTCGACCTCGCAGATCCACTCGGCCACATTGTCCATGAAGTAGCGGTCGTGGGTGACGGCGATGACGGCACCCTTGTACTGGTGCAGGAACTGCTCCAGCCACAGGATCGACTCGGCGTCCAGATGGTTGGTGGGCTCGTCGAGCAGCAGCAGGTCGGGAGCCTCGAGCAGCAGCTTGCACAGGGCCACACGGCGGCGCTCGCCACCGGAGCACACGTTCACCGGAGTGTCCGGGTCGGGGCACTGCAGCGCGTCCATCGCCTGCTCGAGCTGTGAGTCGAGATCCCAGCCGTCCGCGGCGTCGATGTCGTTCTGCAGCTTGCCCATCTCGTCCATTAGCGCGTCGAAGTCGGCGTCGGGATTCGCCATCTCCTCGCCGATTTCGTTGAAGCGCGCCACCTTCTGGGCGATCTCGCCGAAGGCCATCTTGATGTTCTCGCCCACGGTTTTGGTGTCGTCCAGCGGCGGCTCCTGCTGCAGGATGCCGACCGTGAAGCCGGGGGTGAGGGATGCCTCGCCGTTGCTCACGGTTTCGATGCCGGCCATGATTTTGAGCAGTGTGGACTTGCCCATGCCGTTGGGGCCCACCACGCCGATCTTCGCGCCCGGCAGGAAGCTCAGGGTCACGTCGTCGAGGATCACGCGGTCGCCGAAGGCCTTGCGCGCCTTGATCATCTGATATACGAATTCAGCCAACGTTGTTCCGTTCTCTTGGAATGGGTTTCGGTCATAAAACATCACCTATTATTCCCTGAGGGGTCTACGTGGGCGTGCGCGCTTCGTCGGGCGGCGAAGTGCGACACACCGATGTCGAGCGGTGCTGAAAGAGTGAAGTGTCTGTTACGAAGCCGCAGGTGAAAAGAAGATACAAGTAATCGGCTTCGAAGTCTGAAAGGCTATTGTGCCGAATTACCATTCCCATTCCAAGTCAG
Source organism: Bifidobacterium eulemuris (assembly GCF_014898155.1). Lineage (NCBI taxonomy): Bacteria > Bacillati > Actinomycetota > Actinomycetes > Bifidobacteriales > Bifidobacteriaceae > Bifidobacterium > Bifidobacterium eulemuris. The sequence goes on from NZ_CP062938.1 coordinate 2,473,726, forward strand.
TTTCGCATGCCGGTTCACGCTCCGGCTCACGGTACGGATCGCGCTCCAAGGGAGCGGATTCCCGTTCGTATTCCAAGGATTTCTCCCGTGACCGTTCGCGTTCGCCGAAGGCGCGCGAGGATTATTCCGCTGACTTCTCCAACAACGCCGCGACCATTTCCGGAGATCTGAACGCCGTCGACGCCCCCGCGAAAACCTTCGCCGAGTTGGGCGTTCCCCAGCCGCTGGTGCGCGTGCTTGCCACCGACGGTAAAACCACCGCGTTTCCCATCCAGGCCGACACTCTGGCCGATTCGCTGTCGGGCCGCGATCTGCTCGGCCGTGGCCGCACCGGTTCCGGCAAAACGCTCGCCTTCGCGATTCCGCTGGTCGCCCGTCTGAACGACGAGACCAGCGTGACCGAACTGGCCATGCAGGAATTCGAACAGCTGCGCAATATCAAAGACAACGACGCGCGTCGCAAGGCGATGCTGCCCCACCCCCGCGGCCTGGTGCTGGCCCCCACCCGCGAACTGGTCAACCAGATCGACGAGGTGATCCGCCCGCTCGCCGACGCCTACGGCATGAGCACCGCCACCATCTACGGCGGCGTCAAATACAGCCGTCAGATCGCCGAGCTGCGCGACGGTGCCGACATCATCGTCGCCTGCCCAGGCCGACTCGAGGATCTGCTGCGCCAGAACGCGCTTTCGCTCGAATCCGTGGAGATCACCGTGCTTGACGAGGCCGATGAGATGGCCGACATGGGCTTCCTGCCCGCGGTCACCCGCCTGCTCGAACAGGTGGACGCCGACGGCCAGCGCATGCTGTTCTCCGCCACGCTCGATCACGGCGTCGACAAGGTGGTCAAGCGCTTCCTCACCGACGCACGCGTGCATGCGGTCGACGATGCCGACGCGCAGGTCGACACCATGACCCATCACGTGTTCGCCGTCTCCCAGGGCAACAAGCATGAGGTGATCCGCGAGCTCGCCTCCGGCAAGGGCAAGCGCATCCTGTTCACCCGCACCAAATTCCAGGCCAAGAACATGGCCAAGAAGCTCGTCGACCAGGGCATTCCCGCGGTCGACCTGCAGGGCAATCTCAACCAGAACCAGCGCGACCGCAATCTGGCCGCGTTCTCCAGCGGCGAGGTGCGCGTGCTGGTCGCCACCGACGTGGCCGCTCGCGGCATCGACGTGAGCGATGTGGAGATGGTGGTGCAGACCGAGCCGCCGGAGGATCCCAAGTCCTTCCTGCATCGTTCCGGCCGCACCGCTCGCGCCGGCGAGAAGGGCGATGTGGTCACGCTGGTGCTGCCGAACCAGGAGCGCGGCACCCGTTCGATGATGCGTCGCGCCGGCATTCAGGTGCGTTGCGAGACGATCACCCCGAATTCGCCGGTGCTTGAGGAGCTCGTCGGCGAGCATGCGCCGCTGGTGCACGGCTGGACGCTGAGCGTTCCGGTGACCAATCCTTCCGCGGGCCGTTCGCGCCGACGCAAGGGGTCCGGCTCGTACGGCAAGAACGCCGGCGGACAGTACCGCAAGACGTCCGGCGCCGAACGCAAGCGTTCCGCCGAGGGTTTGAAGTCGCGCGACGACCGCGCCGCTGGCGGCAAGGTCGGCAAATATGACAACCGCAAGTCCACCGCAAGTACCGAGCAGCGCCGCGAAGGCAAGCGATCGCAGCAGTGGAGCGATTGGAACACCGACTCCCACGGCTCACGTGACTCGCGTGATTCGCGCGGCGAAAACGGGCGGGGCGGCCGTCGTTCCGCCGCCGGATTCCGCTCGTCGCGCTCCGGCAAGCGCGCCGCCGCACCCTTCCGCGCCGGTCGCTGATCGCACGCGCCCGCGCATGGGCCGATATCGCCTTGCTCCGGCATCCAGTACGATGATTTTGGATTGCGTGCGCGCTCGTGCGTGAGCCGATATCGCATCTCATGGCCGATGGCTTCCCGCCGTCGGCCTTTTGCTATAAGGCGTGGCGGTGCCGAAGCGATGCGCCGTCCTGAGGTCGTGTCGGTCTGTTGCGGCTGGGGCGTCTTTCACAGTGTGCGCAACGGTGGAAAGAGGGAAGTTATCCACCGCCATCCCCAGCTTTTCGAGGGTGGTTGCGCCGGTTGGCGGAACTGTCTTATGGTGGCGGTCCGACGGACGGTAACGAAGCCGTCCGCACGTTCGGAAGGGAACGACCATGACCATGTCCGTATGCGCCGACGCCATCGATTCGAACCGTGCGGAGGATTCGCGGGAGGCGCTGCCCGCGATGATGACCCCGCATGCCATAGCGGTATTGTTCCAACGTGCGGATCTCGCGTTGTACGGCGATGCCTGGCGTGATTTCCTGCTCTGGGCGAATATCGGCCCGACCATCGGCTCTGGCCTTGGATCGGACGGCGACGCCTCGTCGCGTATGCGGTGTGCGTTCGAGGAATGGTTCGCATTCGACTGCGAGATTGACGAGCAGGGCGAGACGCCTTTCGATCTCGCCGCCCGCTACCGCTTCGACGTGACCCGCGACATCGACAGGAGCGAGTATGCGAATATGCGTCGCGTCTCGGCCTCGAACCGCGCGTCGTGGTTCACGATATTGGACGCCGATGCCGTCCGCGGCACGCTGATGTTGGAGGATCTGGCCTCGGATCAGCTGTATGAGGTGAGGGATCGTCGGCTGGCGGGCGAACTCGACGGCGTGCGTGGCGGCGCGCTGGTCGCGCGGATCGCCATGTCCCATGGGGTGTGGCGTCTGGTGGGTGAGCCGTTGCATATATCGCGCCGAGGGGAGGCGAATCGCGCGCATGTGCGGTTCTGCCAGTTGTTGAACGTGCGACAGCCGCAGTTCGCCGATCTGGTGCGGTTCTTCCATGGCCGGGACGCGGGGCGCCATGTGAGGTATGACGCGCTGCGCGACTACGAGCGCACCCACGGCGTCGAAACCATCTGGACCAAGCTTTCCCGCGGCCTGATGTGAGTGCCTGAATCCCAATAATTCCAAGGCGACACGCAGGACACGCATCAGTAAATTAAATCATTTGACAAACTAAGTTAGCTCGTTTTATTATGTGTTTGTAAGTTTTAGCAACCGCTACTGCAAAGGAGCCCCTAAATGGGTCTGTGGGATATCGACAAGATCGAGTACGTCGGCCGCGAGCAGGGTCCGCAGGAGGGCCTCGCCTTCCATTACTATGACGCCGACAAGGTCGTCGCCGGCAAGAAGATGAAGGACTGGATGCGTTTCGGCGTCGCTTGGTGGCACACCTTCGATCAGGAGCTGGTCGATCCGTTCGGCACCGGCACCTCGCATCGTCCGTGGTACGGCAAGTACTCCAACCCGATGGACGAGGCCCTCGCCAAGGTGGACTACGCCTTCGAGTTCTTCACCAAGCTCGGCGCCGAGTTCTTCTGCTTCCATGATCGCGACATCGCCCCCGAAGGCGACACCCTGCGCGAGACCAACGCCAACCTCGACAAGGTCGTGGACAAGATCGAGGAGAATATGAAGTCCACCGGCGTCAAGCTGCTGTGGAACACCTCCTCCCTGTTCACCAACCCGCGCTTCGTCTCCGGCGCCTCCACCTCGCCGTTCGCCGACATCTACGCCTACTCCGGCGGCCAGCTGAAGCACTCCCTCGAAATCGCCAAGCGTCTGGGTGCCGAGAACTACGTGTTCTGGGGCGGCCGCGAAGGCTACGAGAACCTGTGGAACACGCAGATGCAGCGCGAGCAGGCCCACATGGCCCAGTTCTTCCACATGTGCCATGAGTACGCCAAGGAGATCGGCCTGGACGCCCAGTTCCTGATCGAGCCGAAGGCCAAGGAACCCACGATGCACCAGTACGACTTCGATGCCGCCACCGCCATCGCCTTCCTGAAGACCTACGACATCGACTTCATGAAGCTCAACCTCGAGGGCAACCACGCCAACCTGGCCGGCCACACCTACCAGCACGAGATCCGCACCGCCCGTGAGGCCGGCGTGCTCGGCTCGCTGGACGCCAACCAGGGCGACAAGCTCATCGGCTGGGATATGGACGAGTTCCCGACCGACCTGTACGAGACCACCACCGTGATGTGGGAGGTGCTCGACGAAGGCTCCATCGGCCCCAAGGGCGGCCTGAACTTCGACGCCAAGCCGCGTCGTACCTCCTTCTACGCCGAGGATCTGTTCCGCTCGCACATCGCCGGCATGGACACCTTCGCCGCCGGTCTGCTCATCGCCGACAAGATGCATCAGGACAAGTTCATCCAGAACCTGCAGGCCGAGCGTTACAGCTCCTACGATTCCGGCATCGGCAAGGACATCGACGAGGGCAAGGTCACCCTGGCCGACCTCGAGACCTACAGCCTCGACAAGCCGCAGTCCGAGCTCATCGCCGCGACCAAGTCCGATCACCTTGAGTCCATCAAGGCCACGATCAACAACTACATGCTCGAAACTCTTGCCAACGCGTGAGCCGAAAGCCCTGTGGGCTTTCGGGTAGCGTTGGGTGAGGCTGAGGCGGTAGCCGAAGCCGAGCGAACGCTGAGCGCGCGCAGCGCTCCGCAATTGCGGGACAATGCGTGAGTGAATCTCTGAGCGATGATCGCAGTGTAAAGCTGTGATCGGGCTGATAACTGAACAGCCGGTCGGTGAACAACAGATGGTTCGCCGACCGGCGCACATTCTTCCATCTCCTTCTTTTCCTTCCAAACCGGAAAACCGTCCGTAGCCTTAGCCGCGGGCGGTTTTCCAGTATTAGGGCTTCGAAACTTTCAATCTGCGGCCTCACGCGATATTGCGTGAAGAAACGGCCGCATATATCGTCAGGCGGGCTATATGAGCGACACCATGACCTTCTCTAATCCGGTTCTGGCCGGCATGTATCCCGATCCCAGCTGGATATGGGACGAGACGAGAGGCGAGGTTTTTCTGGTCAACTCGTCGTTCGAACTTGTGCCCGGACTACCGATCCATGCCTCGTCCGATCTGGCGCATTGGCGTCTCGTTTCGCACGCGGTCGACGAGACGATGGCCAATCGTCTGCTGCTTGGCTTTATGGAGGATTCCGGCGGTGTATACGCGCCCACCCTGCGGCATATCGGTGGCAAATACGTGATCGCATGCACCGTCGCCCGCCTGAATCGCGACGCCGCCGCCAAGGCCGGAGTGCCGCAGGCGGTGTTGGATGAGATTCAGGCCGCGCAAGGCAACTTCATCATCACCGCGGACACGGTGGAGGGGCCGTGGGAGGGGCCCTATTGGATCGCCGGCGCGGAGGGCATCGATCCGGATGTATTCGAGGACATCGACGGCACGGTATGGTGGACGCAGACGCGCCCGGCACCGCATCCTCAATGGGAGGGGCAGACCGAGATCTGGACGCAGCGCATCGATCCTGAAACATGGCGGCTGGAGGAGAGCTCCGATTCGCATGGCGACTACGGCAAAACCGTGATCTGGCACGGCTACGGAATCGAGGCGGTGTGGGCCGAAGGGCCGCATCTGTACCGCATCGGCGATTATCTATATCTGATGACGGCCGAGGGCGGTACCAGCTTCGACCATAGCGAGATGATGATGCGCGTGCACGCGCCCGAAGGATTCGCCTCCGCGTTGCACGCGTTCCGTGATGATGCGAACGGGGGCGCGGCGGTGTGGGCCGATGCCGGGCGTGACGACGAGCGTTCCGCGGTCGGTGAATACCACCGACTATTCCATCCCGACAAGAAGAACCCCTTCCTCACTCATAGGCACTTGGGCCTGTCCGAGTCGGTGCAATGCGTCGGCCATGCCGATCTGCTGCATCATCCCGAGTTCGGCTGGTGGCTCACCTGCTTGGGTGTGCGCCAGACCGCGGGAGCGGACGAAAGGGAGCTGCTGAGCTACTTCGGTCGGGAGACTTTCGTGGCTCCGGTGGAGTGGCGGCATGATCCGGCGAACTGGAAACTCTCCGCCGGAGGCGATCCGTCAGCGGGCCGCGACGCCAGTGATCCGGGATGGCCGGTACTCGCGAATGGAACCGGCCGCCTGCCGCAGACCGTAGAGATTCCAGGGAGCTGTCCGTCTCCAACAGAGGACGACCGTGCGGAGGAGGTCCATGTGGTCCCTTCGGCAATCAGTGAGACGCTGACCATCGGCAAGGCTCCCGGCAAACGGTTCGTGCGCGTGAACGACTATGACTACACCGCAATGTGTCGCGGCTCGCGCGATGCCGACTCGTCACTAATGCTGTTCCAGGATTCACGGAACCATGTTCTCATCCATGTTGAGAATGGGATGCTGCATTGCGAGACGCTATCCGCCGGCGTAAGCACCGCGACCTCGTATAAGATGTCGAAGGATGCGGCGTGGATTGGCGTTCGGCTGTATGGCAACATGGTGTCGTGCCTCACCGCCTCGGAAGATTCTGGCTCGGAGTTCGGCTTCGCCTGCCCGTCGTTGCCGTTGCGTGTGGGGCAGGGCCTGCCGCACAACGCCACCGTGCTCACCTCCTTCGATGCGAGATTCCTCAGCACCGAGTGGTCGGGCGGCTTCGTGGGATGTCTGGCCGGCGTATGATTGCGTGTTCAGCCGTTCAGCGCCCGCGTGCTGTTGCGGACGATCAGACTGGTGGGCAGGATCACGCTTGACGGTGTTTCTCCCTGTGTGGCTTGTATCAGCATGCGCGTGGCGACACCTGCCATCTCTTGTAGCGGTTGGCGGACGGTGGTGAGCGCGGGGCCCATGAACGCGGCGGTCTGCACGTCATCGAACCCGACGACGGAAAGATCCTCTGGAATGCGCAATCCGAGTTGCCGTGCCGCCTCATAGACGCCCATGGCCTGAAGATCGTTGCCTGCGAATATGGCGGTGGGGCGGGTGTCGGGGTTCTCAAGCATTGCCATGGCTTGCGCGTATCCGCTGGGAGTGGTGAAATCACCCTCGGTGACCAGTGCCGGATCCACGGATATGCCTTTCTCCGCCAGTGCGGACGAGTATCCATCCAGACGTGCGCGCGAGCACATCATGTAATCCGGTCCAGTGACGATGCCGATGTGGGTATGTCCCAAAGAAAGCAGATGGCGTGTTGCGATGACGCCGCCGGTCCAGTTGTCGGCCTGCACCGACAGACTGTCGGCGGAAGGATCTCCGGAAGGATCAAACACCACGAAGGGGATGTTGCGGGCCTTGAGTTTGGTGCGTTCCGTTTTGGACAGATTGGAGAACACAAGGATTGCGCCAAGCGGTTGGCGGCGAAGCATGCCGTCGAGCCATGAGGGGTCGGGGTGTTGTTTGGTGCCGCCTTCGGTGACAGTGACGCTGAGATCATGTTGTTTGGCCTCGGCGAGAACACCTCGGAGGACTTCCAGGGCCCAGACCGTTTCAACGTCTTCGAACACCACCTCAATTAGCCGTTGCTGTTTGATGGCTGCGTGACGTCGGGTGTATCCGTTGGACTGCAAAGCTTCGGTGACTTTCGCTCTTGTTTTCGCAGAGACGTCAGCTCTGCCGTTGAGCACTTTGGAAACGGTCGCCAAGGAGACTCCTGTCTGAGCGGCGATATCGGACAATTGCACGCGTTTGCTGACCTGATTCGGTGAGGTAGCGCTCATTGTAGGCTCCTTCGCTGATGTTGCAACGAGTCTATCACGAAAGTTTCGATAATGGTGTCGACACGCCGATTGAGGCGATGCGACATATTTTTATAGGTGTCTTTTTGTTGAAAATACTCTATTTATCAGGTTTTCTACAATAGAGTCGTCTTAGTTAGTTTGACCATTTAATCAAATGGTGTTATCGTAAGTATCGACGAAAAAAAGTCAAAGTTTTCGATAAGATATATTGAACGAGTTCGAAGGAGAACTACTGAAAATCATGTGTCGCAAGCCAGAGAAGGCGATGGCACATATTTCGAAAAGCTGTTTCAGATGCGGCTTCTTCGTGTGATGTGAAATACATCTGTCGAAAACTTTCGTTGTGGATACGTGGGTGTCTACAGCGAAACCGGTAAGGAGAATGCATATGAAGCTCAAGTCCATTGCCGCTGCGGCTCTTGCTGTGACGACGCTGGTAAGCGTCGCCGCCTGCGGCAGCGCATCCGATACGAACGCCGACGGTCAAGTCGAAATCGTGATGTGGCATAATTCGACCACAGGCGATGGCAAGCAGTTCTGGGAGGACGCCGCTGCGGCCTTCGAGGAGGAGAATCCTAACGTCACCATCAAAATCGAAGCCATCCAGAATGAGGATATGGACGGCAAGCTGCAAACCGCTTTGCAGGATCCCGACTCCGCTCCCGATATCTTCCTCGCCCGCGGCGGGCAGAAGCTTCGGGATGTTGTGGAGGCCGGACAGGCTATGGATCTGACCGATAAGATTTCGGACACGGTGAAGACTCAGATGGCGACCGCTCTTGATGCCGATACCATTGATGGCAAGATCTACGGCATTCCGCAATCCGTGCTTCCCGGTGGTATGTGGTATTCCAAGGATCTGTTCGCCCAGGCCGGCATCACCGAAACCCCGACCACGTGGGACGAGTTCAAAACCGTCGTGCAGAAGCTCAAGGATGCCGGCATCACACCGATCGCCGTCGGCGGCAAGGACGCATGGCCGGCCGCCCACTGGTGGTACTGGTTCGCTTTGCGCGAATGCTCGGCTGAGACTTTCGAACAGGCCCAGTCCGACAAGGACTTCAGCGACAAATGCTGGACTCGTACCGGCGATGACGTGCAGGAGCTGATCGATCTCGATGCGTTCAATGAGGGATATCTGACCACTCCGGCGCAGCAAGGCGCGAGCTCATCAGCCGGTCTGCTCGCCAATCACATGGCCGCCATGGAACTCATGGGTGGTTGGGAGCCTGGTGTGGTTCGTGATCTCACCCCCGACCAGACCGATATGGAAGACCTCGGCTACTTCGCCTTCCCGACCATTGACGGAGGCGAAGGCGACGAGAGCGCGATCATGGGCGGCTCGGACGGTATGTCAGTCGGCGCCTGGGCCCCGGACGAGGCCGTCGACTTCCTCAACTTCGTCTCCGAAAAGGAATGGCAGGAGAAGTACGCGGAGGCGTTCTCCACCATCCCCGCCTCCGTGGAAGCGCAGGAAGTGGTGACGAACGAGGCGCTGAAGCAGGTGCTTGATGTCTACAACAACGCTTCGTCCGTCTCGATGTGGCTGGACACCGTGTTCGGGCAGAACATCGGCAACGCGCTCAACGAAGGCGTCGTCAACATGATGGCCGGACAGGGCACCGCCGAAGACATCGTCAAGGGCGTCGAGGACGCGGCCGCCAAGGGCTGACCGTCCGTCTGAGACACGGCATGGCAAGACGGTGACGGTCCGTTCGGACCGTCACCGCCACTAAAAGGAAGGCAAGCAAGACCATGGCAAAGAGGCAGTCGAGCCAACGCGGACCGCGGCTGATGAACGATAAGACGAGGAAGCGGATCGAGATAGGGGTGCTCTCCGCCCCCGCGCTGATCATGTTCTTCACCTTCGTGATTCTGCCGGTGTTTCTGGCGGCGTACTATGGCTTCTACAAATGGAAGGGATACGGCACGCCGAGCGTGAACGGTGAGTTCGTAGGCCTGAACAACTACAAGATCATCCTCACGGATCCCAGTTTCCAGGAAGCTCTTGGACATACCCTTTTCGTCGTGGTCGCGTCGTTGGTCATCCAGGGGCCGCTGGCCATCCTGTTCGCCCTGCTGCTGAACCAGAAGTTCAAAGGGCGCGCGCTTATCCGAACGCTGATCTTCGTTCCGTATGTCGTTTCCGAGGTCATCGTCGGTACGGGCTGGAGCCTGATGCTGCAAAGCACCGGCGCCGTCAACGCGTTGCTGGAAAAAATCGGTATCGACGGCGCCGATTGGATATCCGATCCCAACATCGCCATCTGGACATTGATGTTCATCATCTCGTGGAAATACATCGGATTCGCCGTGATCCTCATGATCGCCGGCATGCAGGCGATTCCCGAAGAGCTGTACGAGGCGGCGCGCGTCGACGGAGCCGGATTCTGGCGCATGCAGTGGAGCATCACGCTTCCGTTGCTTGGCCCGACCATCAGGATCTGGGCGTTCATGTCGATCATCGGTTCGCTGCAGCTGTTCGACCTGGTCTATATCATCTGGGGACAGTACGTATCGTCCACCGCGGGCACTTCCACGATGGCCACCTATATGGTGCGTGAGGGACGCCTCGCCAATAACTACGGCTATGGTTCGGCCGTCGCCGTGGTCATCTTCTTTATTTCGTTGGTCATCGCCCTGACCTATCAGCGTTTCGTTCTGAATCGTGACCTCGATGGCGCGCTCACCGACGCCAAAGACAAGAAGCGTCGCGAGCGGCGCGCCCAGAAGGAAGCGGCGAAGCTTGCGAAGAAGTCGGTTCGTCCGATCGCAATGAGCAGTGAGGTGGCATGAAATGACAACCGCAGTCAATGGAGCAATCGTATCCAAGAACACCAATAGGAAAGGCGATCCCTACGCCTTGAGGAAATCCTCGAAGACTCCGTGGGGCAATCCGATCGTCTACTTCTTCTCGCTGCTGTTGGTCGGCATCTGCGTCGGCCCGGTGGTGTACATCATCATCGGCGGCTTCCGCACCAACTCGCAGATCACCCGTGATCCGGCTGGATTGCCCGATCCATGGAATTTTGAGAACTACAAGACGGTGTTCACGTCGGATGTGTTCTGGGGAGAACTCGTCAATTCGTTGATCGTGGGCCTCGGCACCATGGTCGGCGTCGTGGTGCTGGCTCTGATGGTCAGCTTCGTCATTGCCCGGTACCAATTCAAATTCAACGGGCTGCTGTATTCGCTGTTTGCGGCGGGCATGATGTTCCCCATCACCGTGGCCATCACTCCGCTGTACCTGCTGTTGAGGAACCTGCATCTGGTCAATTCCCATCTTGGTCTGATTCTTCCTCAGATAGCGTTCGGATTGCCGCAGGCTATCATCATTCTGGTTCCCTTCCTCAAATCCATCCCCGAAGAGTTGGAGGAGGCCGCGGAATTGGACGGCTGCTCCCGTCTGGGATTCTTCGCCCGTATGGTGCTGCCTTTGAGTTGGCCCGGCGTGGCCACCGTCGGCATCCTCAGCTTCGTCAGCAGCTGGAACGCCTACATGCTGCCGCTGTTCCTGCTTAATGATTCCAGCAAATACACGTTGCCGTTGGGCGTGCAGATGTTCAGTTCGCAGCATTCCGTGGATACCGCGCAGGTACTGGCGTTCACCTCGCTGTCGATGATTCCCGCCCTGATCTGCTTCACGATCTTCCAGAAGAAGATCGTCGGCGGCCTGACCGGTGCGGTCAAGGGCTGACGCGCGTCCCGCGTCCCACTGTGATCCGGGGAGATTCCCTCTTCCGTCTCCCCGGATTCCTTTTCGTTGCGCAAGGAGTAAGAAGATATGAAGATCTCGAATCCGGTGATTCCCGGCTTCCACGCTGATCCTTCGATGATCCGCGTCGGCGACACCTACTACATCGCCAATTCCACATTCGACTGGTTCCCGGCCGTGCGTTTGCACGAATCCAAAGACATGGTGCACTGGAACACATTGCCTGGCGCACTGGACCGCGTCAGCCAGATCGATATGAAGGGCAACTGCTCGTCCGGAGGTGTGTGGGCGCCTGATCTCAGCTACGCCGACGGCAGGTTCTGGCTGGTGTACGCCGATGTCAAAATGGTCGACGGGGCGTTCAAGGACTGCACCAACTATCTGGTCACCTCCGAAGACATCCGTGGGCCTTGGAGCGAACCAATCCGTCTCAACGGCGTGGGATTCGACGCCAGTCTGTTCCATGACGACGACGGACGCAAGTATCTGGTGCAGCAGACCTGGGACTTCCGAGAATACCATCATCCTTTCGACGGGATCACCCTCACCGAATTCGATGTCGACACGATGCGGCTCAAGCCCGAAACCGCGCGCACCATCTGGGATGGCACCGAGGCCAAACTGGTCGAAGGACCGCATCTGTACAAAATCAACGACTACTACTATCTGTTCGCGGCCGAGGGCGGCACCGTGTACGCGCATCAGGAGTCGGTCGCCCGCTCCCGTTCATTGGACGCGCTCTCTTTCGAGGGGATGCCCAGCGATCCGTTCCTCACCAACTTCGACACCCCGCGATCCTACCTGCAGAAGCAGGGCCACGGTTCATTGGTCGAAACCCCGTCGGGGGAGTGGTACTACGCCTCGCTGTGCGCCCGCCCGTGGCATCACGAAACCGAGGCCGCTAACGATCCGCGCGGCTGGTGCACGCTGGGACGTGAGACCTCGATCCAGAAGGTCGAATGGGACGAGGACGGTTGGCCCCATATCGTCGGCGGTCACGGAGGCGAACGGTATGTCGACGCGCCCAAGGACGCGGTCGAAACCGTCGCCCCGGCCGACCACTCGCAGCACGACGAGTTCGAATCCGACGCTCTGGGGCATGACTGGAACACGCTGCGCGTGCCGTTCAACGAAGCCATGGGGCGTGTCGGTGGCGGCGAACTGACATTGCGGGGCCAGGGGTCGCTGCGCAACCTGCATGATTTGTCGCTGGTGGCGCGACGCTGGCAGGCCTTCGACTTCGACGCCGAAACCAAAGTCGAGTTCCGCCCGACCACCTACATGGCCATGGCCGGTCTGACCAACTATTATTCCGACGTGACCTGGTCGTGGGTGTACGTGACGTGGGATGAGAAGCGCAACACCCGCGTGATCGAAGTGGCGCAGAACGACTTCGGCGTCTACACCTCATTCCTGAAAGACGACGCCATCGTGGTGCCGGACGACGTGGATGCGGTCTGGCTGCGCACCAAAGTGCGCACGCACTTCTACACGTACGAATACTCCTTCGACGGCGAACAGTGGCATGAGATCCCGGTCAAACTCGACGCCAAGCTGTTGTCGGACGACTATGTGAACCAGCGCTATGGCGGATTCTTCACCGGAGCCTTCGTCGGACTGGCCTGCGTGGACGTGGCCGGCTACGGCACCGAAGCGACATTCAACTACTTCGACTATCGGGAGTTGCAATTTTCCTGAGGAAGATTTCGGCGTGCCGTGCAAAAAACCTGACGAACATTCATGGGATGTTGACAAAAACCTAAGGAAGGCGCGTTGCCGTCAGCCGTATCTACTTCGACGGCCGATGGCGACGCGCCGTCGCGTTCCGTGTCGCATGACGGATGTGGTTCATCCCTCCAGCATGCTCTGCGCGTCGATGAGGGTGAACGAGGGGTCGATGTCGGCTTTCGCGCGGGTGCCCTCGGACGCGTGTTGCTTGCTGAACAGGTAATAGGCCGTCTCGCCCTTGAAATCGATAAGCGCGGTGCGCCGCTTGAGCTTGTCGATCGCTTCAGATTCGTCGAAGGCGTTGCGCCACTTGCATTCACCCAACAGCATCTTGCGGTCGAACGAGTCGGTCATGACGATGTCGATGTCCGTTTGCTCGCGTGCCACGGGATCGTTGCCCCACCATTTGCCGAAGGCTGTGGGCTGGAAGTCCAATCGTCCTTCGCGGCATTCACGCAACAGCCATTGCATGCACAGGCTCTCGAATTGAGCGCCGACATAGGTTTCGAACACTCCACCGGAAGTGGCGTATCGTACGGCACCGGAGGCGGTGCCGCTTTCGATTAGCGAAACGTAGGGGCTGACGAAGTGGTACCAGAAGTCGAAAAACGGGTCTTTGAACGTCCACAGTCCTTTTCTGGATCGCGATGCGTCCTCTCCGAAAGGCACCGTTCGCTGGATCACGCCAAGGGCGGAGAGCGTTTTCAGATATGCGCCGACGGTATTGGCGTCGACTCCGGCTTTTTCGGCGATTTCCTTGGGGCGTGTTTGCCCTGCGCCTATCGCGTTGAGTATGGAATTGTAGAGCGCCGGTTCTCTGAGTTCCTGCCGCATCAGCATGGCCGGTTCCTCATAGAGGATTCCTGAGGTACGGAAGCATAATGCCGCGATGTTCTCGCTGAATGTTTTCGCATCGTCGAGTTGCTCGAGATAATAGGGGGTTCCTCCCAGAGCGGCGTAGTAGTGGATCTGATCCTCCCAGGTGCTCTGTGAGGGCATAAGCTTCGTCGCGGTGAACAGGTCGAAAGGTTTCAGCCTGATCTGCGCGGTGCGGCGGCCGTAGAGCGGGCTTTTCGCGCCGAGCACGTCGCTTTCCATGAATCCCTCGTTGCTGCCGCACAGAATCAGTGTGATGTTGGTCTGCTTGAACGAGTGGTCTATGGCGATCTGCAGGATGGAGGGCAGGGCTTTCTCCGTCGCGGCCGCGTATGGGAACTCATCGAAGACGAGAATGAACGGATGCTCCGTGTCCGCTTGCGCTTGTTCGGCGATGAAGGTGAAGGCGTCAAGCCAGTTGCCGATGGCTCCGGCCGAGGAGGGGATGCCGAAGAATTCGTATATGGCTTGGGAGAAATCGGCCAGATTGTTGGCCGAGCTTTGTTCTCGCGCGGTGAACATGAGCGCCCGCTGGGAGCTCATGGCGCATACGTGTGAGATGAGGGCCGTCTTACCCACGCGCCGCCGGCCATAGATGACCGCCATCTGGAAGCTGTTCTTATCGATAAGTTCGTTGAGGGCTGTCAACTCCTCTTCTCGTCCGATGAATGTCATAGGTGGTGCCTTCGCCGTGGAAACCATAATATTGCGTACGTCAATCAATATTATATCGTGCTTACGATTAACTTGCTTACGAACAAGTTAATCGTAAGCACGGTAATTCATTGTGGCCATGCCGAGAACATAACGAATGAGGTCCGCACGCCGTTGTGCGGACCTCATTCGATGGGGGTGTAAGTTTCAGCTTAGGAAGCGCCTCTTGGAAAACGCGCTCGCCGATCAGTACTGGTTGGCGCCGGTGCCCTCCCACTTGACGGTGAAGCCGCGGTGGTAGTGCAGGAACATGTTGGCGCCGTAGCGGTCGACTTCGCGGTGGGTGAAGAGCATGCGGATCGCGAATGCGGTCTGCACGTCCTCGGGCAGGGCGAGGAAGGCCTGATGGGCGTCCCAGTACGGAGTCATGGTGATGGCGGCGTCCGGCACGTAGGCGTAGCCGTAGCCGTCCTCGTTCACATAGCCCATGAACGGCAGACCCCAGGCGTTGTGTTTGGTGAGTTCGGCCTTGAAGTCCTCGACCTGGGCGAGCGCCTCGTCGCTGATGCCGAATTCCTTGGCCACTTTGTTCGCGGCGGCGGTTTTGGCGGCGGCGTCCTTGCCGAACATCTCCAGATTCACGGTGATGGTCTTGTTGTCTGCCATGGTGTTCCTCCTCGTGGGATGGTGTAAACGAACATTGGTGATGTTCGATATCGACTTCGTGGAATGTTCGTTTTTTCTTTGCGTACTGCTTGTGGTGGTGATGCCGCTGTGGCATCCGCGTTATAGCCTATCATCAAAAAACCAATGAAAATGATGGCAAATACTGGTTTTCGCGCATTGGTTTCGGGAATGTTTCGAAACTGAGTCGTATTGTTGGGGTATTGGTTTTTCTGTTCGGAATATGTTAAAGCGAACATTTAATTTGTGCTTAATCAAGAAAAACAGAACAAAAATGTTTGTTTTGTTCGGCGTGTCGCGAACCGGGTGTTCCGGCTGCCGGGTCTTCGGCGCGCGCTATGATAGTTAAATCGTCTAACTATCAAACTCCGATGAAGGAGGCGTGCGCCATGACCGATGATCTCAAGCGTCTGATCGATACGGACGAGGATGTCCGACGACTGTTCTCCGGGCGCCCCATGCAGTACCGCAAATCGCAGACGCTGCCGCAATACACCGCGCAGGCGATGCGGGCGTGTGCCGCCATCAACCGCATCTACTTCGATGATCCCGACGAGGCATACCGCCTGTTCCACGAGCTCATTCCTGGCGCGGGGGAGGGCGTGCAGTTCACCCCGCCGTTCAATGTGGATTACGGCATCGGCCTGACCATCGGCAAAGGCACCTTCATCAACAAGGATTTCCTGATCGTCGGCGGCGGGTATATCGACATCGGCGAGAACTGCCTAATCGGCCCGCGCTGCTCCATCGCCACACCGAACCACGCGCTCGACGCCGACACTCGACTCGAGGGGTGGGAGCACACCTCCCGCGTGAGCATCGGCAATAATGTGTGGTTCGGCGTCAACGTCACCGTTTGCCCCGGGGTGACCATCGGCGACAATTCGATTATCGGTGCCGGCTCCGTCGTCACGCATGACATTCCTGCTGATTCCATCGCAGTCGGCAATCCGTGCCACGTGGTCAGGCCCATCCCCGATTATGACCCCGCATTCGCCGAAGTGGAAGGTCCTGATCCTTCCGACCGCGCATGATCGATATGTGACGGATACGGTGCCGGCCTGCAACCCGCTTCCGCCCGGTCCGTAAGCGTGGTGTGTATGTCAGTGTGTGACGGTTATGCCACGCTTGCGGGTATGGAAAGGCCGGCGGGCGCGGAATCGAAAGGGGTTCGATTCCGCGCCCGCCGGCCTGGTTTTGCCACCTGAGTGGTTAAAAGGCTTTCGAGGCCGGCTGTGATCAGCCGCGCGCCGCCGCGTAGGCCTCATACACCGCAGGCGTGGGCTCGGCGGTGTCGGTTCCCTCGATGTTGAGCTGCCACGCCGGCGGCTCCGTTTCGCCGGAGAGCACCCACGCCGCCTGACGGGCGGCGCCGATGGCCACATACTCGTCGGTTTCGGGGCGGGTCACGTCCATGCCGAGAATCGCCGGGGCGAGCGTGCGGATGGCCACGGACTTCGCGCCGCCGCCGATAAGCAGGATACGGTTGACCTCGGCACCGAGCGCGCGGATCAGTTCGAGACAATCGCGCTGCGAGCACAGCAGGCCTTCGACGAAGGCGCGGGCCAGATTCGCCTTGGTGGTGTTCTTCAGTGTCAGACCGGTGAGCGATGCGGTCGCGTCCGGGCGGTTCGGCGTGCGCTCGCCGTCGAAATACGGCACCAGTGTGATGCCGCCGGCTCCCGGTTCGGACTGGAACGCCAGATCGGCCAGCTCGTCGTAGTCCACGCCGAGCGCGGCGCGTCCCGCGTCGAGAATGCGCGATCCGTTGATGGTGCAGGCGAGCGGCAGATAGTGGCCGGTGCAGTCGGCGAAGCCGGAGATCGCGCCGGTCAGGTCGTAGACGGGGTTCTGGGCGATCGCGGCGGCCACGCCGGAAGTGCCCAGCGAGACGGACACGTCGCCGACGGCCATGCCCAGGCCCAGCGCGGCCATCGCATTGTCTCCGCCGCCGGGGCCAAGGAGGCAACCGCCTTCGATGTTCTTGCCGGCGACGGCGGGGGAGGCCTTCGCCGTGGCTGCGTCGCGCGGTCCCAGCACGGTCGGCAGCACGATCGATTCGGCGGCGGCCTTCGCGGCGGCCGCGTCTCCCCAAGCCGCCTCGAGCACCATGGCGATCAGATCGCGACGGTAGGTGTCGGTGGCGGCGTCGTAATAGATGGTGCCGGAGGCGTCGGAACGGTCGGTGAACAGCGCTTCCAGATGGGCGTCCTCGCCCTCGGCCACAGGGCCGTAGCCGGCGATGCGCCAGCTCAGCCAGTCGTGGGGCAGGCAGATGGCGGCGATCCTCTTGGCGTTCTCGGGTTCGTTCTCGGCCACCCAAGCCACCTTGGTCAGCGTGAAGGAGGCGACGGGGGAGGAGCCGACGGCCTTGACCCAGCGCTGCTTGCCTCGTGCGGTCACGTCCTCGCTTTCGCCGTCCTGAGCGGGCGCCTCGCCGAGCTTGTCGATCAGGGCGGCGGCCTGCGGGGCGGAACTGACGTCGTTCCACAGCATGGCGTCGCGGATCACATTGCCCTGCTTGTCGAGGATCACCATGCCGTGCTGCTGGCCGCCGACGGACAGGGCGGCGACGTCGTCGAGACCGCCGGCCTGCGCCGCGGCCTCCTGGAAGGCGTTCCACCAAAACTCGGGGTTCACGCTGGTGCCGTCAGGATGCTTGGCCTGCCCGAAACGGACCATTTCGCCGGTTGCGGCATCGGTGACACGCACCTTCGTCGACTGGGTGGACGTATCGATGCCGGCCACAAGAATTCTCGCCATGTGTTCCTCCTCGGTGAGTGCCCGCCGCTGTGTTCGGCGCGCCGCGAGCAATATAGTTAGACGAATAAACTATACTGTATTCCAGCGGCAAAACGCAACCGAAACGCGACGATGGAGCGCGTCGAATTGTCAAGGGAGCCGGTCAAGGTGGACAATCGATCACTGAGGACGCCCACTGAGCGGGAAGGAGGCCGGTGGTATGGGGGCTTTACGTAGGATCAATCAGGACGATCTGCGCAACCACAATCTGTCCGTCACGTTGGACACGCTGCTGCGCGCTCAGGAGCCGATGAGCCGGGCGGATCTGGCCAAAACCACGGGACTGACCAAGGCGACCATGTCGCTGCTGGTCTCCATGCTGCTTGATCACGGCATCATCGAAGAGGGGACGCCCGCGGCAACGGCCGCATTCGGCCGACCCAGCACTCCGCTGGTGGTGCGGGGCGGGCGGTTCTGCGGCATCGGCCTGCAGATCAACACCGACGGATACGGATGCCTGGCGTTGGACCTGAACGGCGACACCCTCGGCCAGGAGTGGGTGAGCGCCGACATGACCGGCACCGATCCCTACGATATCTTCGCCAGACTCGACGCGATGACCTTTCCCCTGGAAAGCCGCCTGAAGCGGCGCGGCTGCACGGTGGTCGGCTCCGGCCTCGCCCTGCCCGGCCTCGTCACCGAGGATATGCGCCTGCTGGTGGCCCGCAACCTCGGCTGGGAGAACATCGACCTCACCCGCTTCAATGTGGTGCGCCGCCTTGACGCGGTGGCCGGCAACGAGGCGAAGATGGCCGCGCTGGCGCAGATCCCCGGGTACGCCACCGAGCGCGCGAACTTCCTGAACGTCGTGAACCGCACGGATTCCTTCATCTATCTGTCCACCGACATCGGCATCGGCGGCGCCGTGGTGCGCGACGGCGAGGTCGTGGCCGGCGTGCAGGGATTCGCCGGTGAGATCGGCCATATATCGGTGTCTCTGGATGGTCCGGTATGCAGCTGCGGGCGGCATGGCTGCCTCGAATGCTTCGCCGGACGGCGCGCCCTGATCGAAGCCGCGGGGCTTGCCGAAGGGGATGAAGCCACCGGAGGCGAGGCTCTCGAACGGTTCCTGCAACGATGGCGCGGCGGCGACCCCGTGGTGGCGGATGTGGTCGACCGCGCGGTGGACGCGTTGGTGTCGGCCATCGCCTCGGCCATCAACCTGTGCGATATCGACACCGTGCTGCTGGGCGGATTGTGGACGTATTTCGGCGACGAGCTCGCCAGTGTGCTCGGCGGTCGTCTGCGCTCCGAAGTGCTGGGCTCCCCCGAACGGCAGGTGCGTGTGTTCGTGCCGCCGGTCGCCGAACACCCCTCGCTGTACGGCGCCGCGGAAATGGGCCTGAGGCGCTTCATCGACGATCCGTTGCATTTCATGCCCGAAGACTGACTCTGTCCGGCCGGCTGATACACTAGGCGAGTTGGCTGTCTGAGACAGTCGACGTGGGGCTGTAGCTCAGTCGGTTAGAGCATCGGACTCATAATCCGCCGGTCCAGGGTTCAAGCCCCTGCAGCCCCACTCGTTTCTTCCGCGCCTCGCGTAAATCTCGAGGTGGGCGTACAATCCCATAGGTTCCGGTTCACGCCTGCCACAGGGGCATGGCGACCCGGGTCCCCCGAATCCCTTAGGAGACACACCATGAAGCAGGGTATTCATCCCGATTATCATGCCGTCGAGGTTCTGTGCTCGTGCGGCAACACCTTCGTCACCCGTTCCACCGCCAATGGCGATCATATGACGGCCGACGTGTGCTCGAAGTGCCACCCCTTCTACACCGGCAAGCAGAAGATCCTCGACACCGGCGGCCGCGTCGCCCGTTTCGAGAAGCGCTACGGCAAGAAGACCAAGTAGCATACTTCACGCCAGTCCGCTCGGTAAGGCGCGCGTTCGCGCGTCTGGACAGCCGAACAACGGACTGGCGTTTTTGTATATTCAAGACCTCATCCGACAATCCCGCCAAGCCCCACGCATCGGGGCGGAAAGAACAACGGCATGGCAAACGAACAGTTTCCCGCGGCTTTGACCGCTTTGGAGGAATACCGTTCCATCGAACAACAGATGGCCGATCCGCAGATCGTGTCCGATCCGGACCAACTGCGCAAACTCGGACGGCGCCACGCCGAACTGGGGTCCATCGTCTCCGCGTACACGGCCTACGCGCAGGTGCGCGACGACCTTGAGGCGGCCCGGGAGATGGCCGCCGACGATCCCGATTTCGCCGAGGAGGCCAAGCGTCTGGAAGCCGAGCTGCCGGGGGTGGAAGAGAAGCTGCGCACCGCGCTGATCCCGCGCGATCCGGACGACGCCCGCGACACGATTATGGAGATCAAGGCCGGCACCGGCGGCGAGGAGGCCGCGCTGTTCGCCGGCGATCTGCTGCGCATGTATACGCGCTACGCCGAAAAGCGCGGATGGACCGTCAACATCCAATCCGAGAACACCACCGAGCTTGGCGGCGTCAAGGACGTGCAGGTGGCGATCCGCGCCAAGGGCACTCCCGCTCCCGAGGACGGCGTGTGGGCGAGCCTGAAGTACGAAGGCGGCGTGCACCGCGTGCAGCGCGTGCCCGTCACCGAATCGCAGGGCCGCATCCAGACCTCCGCGGCCGGCGTGATCGTGTTCCCCGAGGCCGACGAGGACGACGATGAGATCGAGATCGACGCCAAAGACCTCAAAATCGATATCTTCATGAGCTCCGGCCCGGGCGGCCAGTCCGTGAACACCACGTATTCCGCGGTGCGTATGACGCATATCCCCACCGGCATCGTGGTGAGCATGCAGGACGAGAAGTCGCAGATCCAGAACCGCGCGGCCGCGCTGCGCGTGCTTAAAAGCCGACTGTTGGCCATGAAGCATGAGCAGGAGGCCGCCGAGGCCGCCGACATGCGCCACTCCCAGGTGCGTTCCCTCGACCGTTCAGAACGCATCCGCACCTACAACTTCCCGGAGAACCGCATCGTCGACCATCGCACGAACTACAAGGCGTACAACCTCGACGCCGTGCTCGACGGCGATCTGCAGGCCGTGATCGACTCCGACATCCAGGCCGATGAGGCCGAGCGTCTCGCCAGCCAGCAATGATCGATCCGACCAATACGACGCAACCGGTCGCCGACACCATCCGCGCGGCCGCGCGAACCTTGCGTGAGGCGGGAATCGAAACCCCCGAACACGACGCCAAACTCCTGCTGGCCGAAGCCCACGGATGCGAGCCGTGTGATGTGGACAAAGCCGGACTGATGGGGGAGCGCTGGAGCGACGCCGCCGCCGACCGACGTTTCGCGTCGTTCATCGCCCGGCGCGCCGCGCGCGAACCCCTGCAGCACATCACGGGGCACGCGCCCTTCCGTTATCTCGACTTGAAGGTCGGGCCGGGCGTGTTCATTCCGCGTCCGGAAACCGAAACCGTGGTGCAGGCCGGCCTCGACTGGATCACCCAGCAGGGACTGTACAGCCCCCGCGTGGTGGACCTGTGCGCGGGCAGCGGCGCCATCGGCCTGTCCGTCGTCACGGAAGTGCCCGGCAGCCAGGTATGGGCGGTGGAACTGAGCGATCGCACGGCCGAATGGACCCGGCGCAACCTCGCCGACACGGCGAAACGATACCCCTCCATCGCCTCCAACTATCAGCTGGAGGTCGCCGACGCCACCGACGCGACCACACTCGCGCATCTCGACGGCACCATCGACCTCGTGATCACCAATCCGCCGTACGTGCCGTTGTCGGCGGTCCCCGAACAGCCCGAAGTGCGCGACCACGATCCGGCCCTGGCACTCTACGGCGGTTCGACGGACGGCACGCTGATCCCCGAGCGCATCATCGAACGCGCCTGGCGACTGCTGCGCGACGGCGGCGCGCTGGTGATGGAGCATGACGTCAGCCAAGGCGACCAACTGGCCGGATACGCACATTCCGTAGGGTTCGTCGAATCCCGCACCGAACGCGACTGGACCGGGCGGGAACGGTATCTTTTCGCGGTCCGCTAGCGGCGCGTGCAGGCGAAAGCGAACGGCGTTTCCCTACGAACGGGCCGCTTTCGGGGAGTGTCGCGCACACGCGCGTCCACACGCTGGTAGGTTGGATAGATGACCCGACGCGTTCGGCTCGACGGCCGGGACAGGGCAACGGACGGATCCGATTGGCACAAACGGATAACAGACGGTAAGGAGCGAGCAGGAATGACGAGCGAACCGCGCATCCGAGGAATCAACGACGACTCGCTCGCCCTGGCGGCCGAACTGGTCCATGCGGGCGAACTCATCGTGATGCCGACCGACACGGTGTACGGCGTGGCCTGCGATCCGCGCAACCCGGACGCCATCGCGCGCATCTTCGCCATCAAACGGCGTCCCCGATTCAAATCCCTGCAGGTGCTGCTGCACTCCATCGACCAGCTCGACGAGCTTGGGCTGGAGCTGCCCGCACCGCTCAACCGGCTGGCCGCGCAGTTCCTGCCCGGCGCGTTCTCTCCGATCGCCCTGGCCCGCGAGGACTGCGACCTGTGCACCCTGTCGCGCGCGTCCTTAGGCGCGTGCACGCAAGGCGTGCGCATCCCCAACTCCGCGGCGGCGCTCGCCATCCTGCGGGCTACCGGTCCGCTGGCGGCCTCCAGCGCGAACCTGTCCGGTCAGGACAGCGCGCAAAGCGTGAATGAGGCCGCGGCCGCGCTGGGCGATCAGGTGGCGCTGTATCTGGACGGCGGCCCGACCCAAGGGCATGTGGCCAGCACGGTGGTCGCCGCCGATCCGCACGGACGCGACGGCATCGAGATTCTGCGCGAAGGCGTGATCGCCTCGCATGTGATCCGCAAAGCGTTGCATATGAACGGCGGAGGGCTCGGCGCATGAGGATCTACCTGCTGCTTGCGGCCATCGCCGGAGGTGTGACTTATCTGGTGACGCCGCTGATTCGGCATATCGCCATCGAGATCGGCGCGGTGGGGGAGGTGCGTGCCCGCGACGTGCACACCATTCCCACCCCCCGACTGGGCGGGTTGGGCATGCTGATCGGTTTCGCGGTAGCGATGGTGTTCGCCAGCCATCTGCCGTTCCTGTCCGGACTGTTCGCGAACAACCACCAACCATGGGTGGTGCTCGCCGGCGCGGTGATGATCAGCCTGCTCGGCATGGCCGACGATCTGTGGGATCTCGACTGGATGCTCAAACTCGCGGGGCAGTTGCTCATCTCCGTGTTCGTGGCATGGGGCGGCCTGCAGATCATCTCACTGCCGTTGGGTTCGCTGGTCACCGCCTCACCCAGCCTGTCCATGGCGATCACCGCGATTCTGATCGTCGCCTCGATCAACGCGGTGAACTTCGTCGACGGACTGGACGGCCTGTCGTCGGGCATCGTGGCCATCGGCGGCATCGCCTTCGCCATCTACTCGTACATCATCGCCCGTTCCTCACCCAGCTACGCCTCTCTGGCCACGCTGATCGACGTGGCGTTGGTCGGCATCTGCGTGGGATTCCTGCTGCACAACTGGCATCCGGCGAAACTGTTCATGGGGGATTCCGGCTCCATGCTGCTCGGCTATCTCATCACCTGCGCTTCGATTGTGATGACCGGACGCCTCGACCCGGCCACCATCCACGCCAGCATCTACCTGCCGGCCTTTATGCCGATCCTGTTGCCGATCCTCGTGCTGTTCCTGCCGGTGCTCGACATGTGCCTGGCGATCGTGCGGCGCGTCAGCCACGGCCAATCGCCGATGCACCCCGACCGCATGCACCTGCACCATCGCATGCTCAAAATCGGGCACAGCGTGCGCGGCGCGGTGCTCATCCTGTGGGGATGGGCGGCGTTGATCGCCTTCGGCTCGCTGACGATTCTGTTCTTCCCGATCGGCTATGTGCTCGTCGGCATGGCGGTCGCAGTCGCGCTGCTGAGCGCGGCCACGCTGTTCCCGTATCTCAAACGCCGTCTGCCCGACATCAGGGAGGAGAACGCGCAGTTCGCCGCCGCCAAACGGCAGGGCAAGGGCGGCACGGAGGGCGATGGCGGCTCGACTGACGTCTGATTCGTGGGGCGGTTGCGTGTGGGCCGCGCCCGCCTCCAATGGCCGACGTGTGTCGCTCGTCAGGACGCATTCATATAGTGGGTACATGGCTACAACTGATATGAATAATCAATCCGCGTATGCTCCCCTCCCTCCGATTTTCGCCCAGCTGGGCCTCGCCTATGACGATGTGCTGCTGCTGCCCAACGAGACGGATGTGATTCCGTCCGAAGTGGACACCACCACGCATCTGACCCGCGAGATCACGATGAAGGTGCCCGCCATCTCCGCCGCCATGGACACCGTCACCGAATCCGAAATGGCCATCGCCATGGCCCGCAACGGCGGCATCGGCGTGCTGCACCGCAACCTCTCCATCGACGACCAGGCCGCCCAGGTCGATATCGTCAAGCGTTCCGAGTCCGGTATGATCACCGATCCGCTCACCGTGAACCCCGAGGTGTCGCTGGCCGACCTCGACAAGCTGTGCGGCCGCTTCCACATCTCCGGCCTGCCGGTGGTCGACAAGGACAACAGGCTCGTCGGCATCATCACCAACCGCGACATGCGTTTCATCGCCTCCGAGGACTACGACCATCTGAAGGTCAAGGACGTGATGACCCGCGAGAACCTCATCACCGGCCCCTCCGACATCTCCAAGGAGGACGCCCACGACCTGCTGGCCAAGCACAAGGTCGAGAAGCTGCCGCTGGTCGACGGCGAAGGACGTCTGACCGGCCTGATCACCGTGAAGGACTTCGTCAAAACCGAGCAGTACCCGGACGCCACCAAGGATGAGCAGGGCCGTCTGCGCGTGGCCGCCGGCGTCGGCTTCCTGGGCGACGCCTGGCAGCGCGCCTCCGCCCTGATGGAGGCCGGTGTGGACGTGCTCGTGGTCGACACCGCCAACGGCGAGGCCCGACTGGCGCTCGACATGATCAGCCGCATCAAGCACGACTCCGCCTTCAACGGTGTGCAGATCATCGGCGGCAACATCGCCACCCGTTCCGGCGCGCAGGCCATGATCGACGCCGGCGTCGACGCCGTCAAGGTCGGCGTGGGCCCCGGCTCCATCTGCACCACCCGTGTGGTCGCCGGCGTCGGCGTGCCGCAGCTCACCGCCGTGTACGAAGCCGCCCAGGCCTGCAAGGCCGCCGGCGTGCCGTGCATCGCCGACGGTGGCATCCACTACTCCGGCGACATCGCCAAGGCCCTGGTGGCCGGCGCCTCGTCCGTGATGCTCGGCGGCACGCTCGCCGGCTGCGAGGAGGCCCCGGGCGAGAAGGTGCTGCTGCACGGCAAGCAGTACAAGCTCTACCGCGGCATGGGTTCGCTGGGCGCGATGGCCCCGCGCGGCAAGAAGTCCTACTCCAAGGACCGCTACTTCCAGGCCGACGTGACCAGCAGCGACAAGGTCGTGCCGGAAGGCGTCGAAGGTGAAGTGCCGTATCGCGGTCCGCTCAACGCCGTGCTCTACCAGATGATCGGCGGCCTGCACCAGTCGATGTTCTACATCGGCGCGCATAACATCCCCGAAATGAGCGAGAAGGGCCGCTTCATCCGCATCACCGACGCCGGTCTGCGCGAATCGCATCCGCACGACATCGTGATGACTTCTGAGGCGCCGAACTACTCCGGTTTCCACGGCAACTAAAGTTCAATCGCGCGCAATACGCGACGAAGACATATGGTGATGGCGGCCACCCGGTTGGGTGGCCGCCATCACCATATGCGCCATGCGGCGCTTGGCCTGTAGGCCGGGGCTCTCGACTTCGCCGACGCATACGAAATCGCCCCGGGCGCGGAAATGGCGCTCGGGGCGATTTATGAAGGCCGGACCGGGACTAGCGCACGCGCTTGATGCCCAGCACGCTCACCGCGGCGATGGCGGTCATCGCGATGGCGGTCGGGAACACCGGCACGTAGGATCCGGTGACGGTGACGATGGAGGAGGTGATGGCCACGCCGATGGCCTGGCCGGCGCAGGTGGCGATGTTCATGAAGCCGAGGTCCTTGCCCGCGGTCTCCTTGTTCGGCAGCACGTCCACGTTCAGAGCCTGGTCGACGGAGAGGTACATGCCGTAGCCGAAGCTGGCGATGCCTCCGAAGAGGAACATGCCCATCTGCGTGGGGAAGATCCACGGCATGGCCAGGCCGATGGCGAACAGGATGCATGCCACGACGATCGGGGCCTTGCGGCGGTGGAGCGCGTCGGCGATGGGTCCGGAGATCAGTGAGGCGATCATCGAAACGATCATGGTGATGACGGAGATGATCTGGATCGAAGCCGCCGCCTCGAGCTTGGTCTCGCCGACATGGTCCTGCAGGATGTAAAGCTGGTAGCTGAAGACCATCTGGTAGGCGACGATCAGGCAGGTGCGGCAGATGAACGCGCGGTAGAAGTCCGCGCAATCCTTCAGCGGCGGGGTGAGGGATTCGACGACCACCTTCCACATGGGCTTGCCGGTGGTGTCCTTCGGCATATCCTTGGACGACGGCTCCCGCGGAGCCACGATCACGGAAAGCACGCCCGCGGCCAACGCGCATAGTCCGGCGCAGACGAAGCCCAGCTCCATATTCTCGATCAGGGAGGATCCGATCAGTGTGCCGATGCCCTGACCGATCACACCGCCGCCGCCGATGGCCGCGGAAACCGTGGCTCGGGACTTCTCCTCGACCTGGTCGGAGAGGCGCGCGTAGATCGGCGCCTGCACCATGTTCAGGCCAACCAGGGCGAGCACGTAGCAGATGCCGATGATCACCGCGTTCGAGGGGCGCGACAGCGACCAGAAGCAGATGCCGTACACGAAAGCTCCGGCGAAGATCCAAGGAGTGCGGCGTCCCCAACGGCTGGCGGTGCGGTCGGACAGCGCGCCGACGAACAGGGCGATGAAAATCGAGGCGATGGATCCGGCGGAATTGATCGCGCCGAGCACGGCGGTCGAGTTCTCGATGCCGAGATCGCGCAGGCGCTGCGGGACCATCACCGACATGGTCATGTAGAACGCGGCGCCGGAGAGTACGGCGAAGCACATGAACGCGGCGGTGAAACGCCACTTGTTGACGGCCGAGCTGGACGGCGCGGCGGATGAGGCGGCGGAAGACATGATGTTCTCCTTTGGCATGGGCATGGGCATGGGCATGGGCATGGGCATGGGTGGAATGGGGTATGGGCGGGACGGCTGGCGTAGTTCCAAAGGACGGACACCGTCCCGCCCCGATTCGGCGGGTTCGCGTGGCGAACGCGGGGTATTGCGGGAGGGGTTAGCCCAGCTGGATCCAGGCGGAGGTATCCTGCGGCAGCAAACCATCCTCGGTGAGCGGTCCGGAGGCGAGCAACACCTCGCCCGCCGGCAGCCTCACCGGATCGGCGCCGAAGTTGGTGATCGAGGCCCAGCCGTTGGCGCGCTTATAGGCGATGGTGCCTCCCTCGAAACCGTTGGCGCCGTCGAGCTTGCCGCTGGGAGCGTCCTCGGGCAGCCATTCGATGGTCAGGTCGGTGGTCTGCAGCTCGTGGCGCAGCTTCAACGCGCGGCGGTAGAGGTTGAGCATCGAATCCGGGTCCGCGGCTTCGGCGTCGGCGGCCATATCCTTGTACCACTTGGGCTGGGGCATATGCGGCTCGTTCGCTGCGCCGGTCGGCGAGAACCCGAAGGATCCGCCGTGGCCGAACTGGTCGTCGGGGTCATCGAGCGTGGGGGCGTCGGCGGCGACCCACGGCAGCGGCACACGGCAGCCGTCGCGTCCCTTGGTGCTGGCGGCCTGCGAGGTGCGGTGTCCGGAGGGGTCCTCGACGGCGGACCACGGCAGGTCGGCCACCTCGAACAGTCCGAGCTCCTCGCCCTGATAGACGTAGGCGGAGCCGGGCAGGGCCATCTCCATCAGAATCGCGGCGCGGGCGCGTTTGGTGCCCAATTCGCGGTCCTCCGGATAGGTGGTGCCGTCGCGCAGCACCCAGTCCTTGGCGAGCTGATGGTATTCGCTGGTCGGCACCTGCGGCAGGGCGTAGCGGGTGGCATGGCGCACCACGTCGTGGTTGCTCATCACCCAAGTGGCGGACGAGCCGGAACGTTCGGCGCACGCCAGTCCCTCCTCGATGGCGAGGTGGAGATCCCCTCGGATCCAGTCCTTCTTGGCGAACTCGAAGTTGAAGATCTGTCCCAGATCGTCAGGGGAGGCGTAGAGGTGCTGGCGGTTGGGTTGCACCCAAGCCTCGGCCACGGCGAACGCCGGCGGATCGTACTCGTTGAAGACCTGGCGCCACTCGTGGTAGATCTCGTGCACCTCGTCGCGGTCGATCACCGGATGGGTGCCGTCGTCGGGCTGGTCGGAGGTGCACCACACCACGTAGTCGTCGAGGTCGTCGCGATCGAGGTCTTTGGCCAGGCCATGCGCCACGTCGACGCGGAAGCCGTCGGCGCCGTGGTCGAGCCAGAAGCGCAGGGTGGTGAGGAAGTCGTCGCGCACCTCGCGGTTGTTCCAGTTCCAGTCGGGCTGTTCCTTGGTGAACATGTGTAGGTACCACTGGCCGTCGGGCACGCGGGTCCAGGCCGGACCGCCGAAGTGGTTCTCCCAATTGGTGGGAGGCTGGTCGCCGTTGGGGCCTTTGCCGTCGCGGAAGATGTAGCGGTCGCGTTCGGGGGAGCCGGGGCCTGCGGCGAGGGCGGCCTGGAACCACTCGTGCAGGTTGGAGCTGTGGTTGGGGACGATGTCGACGACGACTTTGAGGTCGCGTTCGTGCGCGGCTTTCGTCAGGGCGTCGAAATCGTCCATGGTGCCGAGCTTGGGGTCGACGTTGCGGTAGTCGTCGACGTCGTAGCCGCCGTCGGCGAGCTGGGAGGGGTAGAAGGGGCTCAGCCAGATCGCGTCCACGCCGAGATCGGCGAGATAGTCGATCTTCTCGGTCACACCGGCGATGTCGCCCAGTCCCGAGCCGGTGGTGTCCTTGAAGCTGCGCGGATAGACCTGGTAGACGACGGCCTGCTTCCACCACAGCGCCGGATCCTGTGCCTCAATCATGGGTGCTCCTTTCGTAACAGCGTTTGCACCGTGTGGTGCAGGACTGTCATCTCGCCGCGAGCGGCGTCATGACAGCTTTTCGGATTCTTTTATTCTCGATGCGGCGTTGTCGACGAGATTGAAGTTAGTAGGAATAATAGCGCTTGCACAAAAGAATGCAAAATGTATACTCCACGGCGTGTCGCATTGTTGAATAATGGCTGAATTTCAATGCTTTTGTCATATGCAAGCGTTATTATATTATGGAGATGCAAGCGCTGTTACCTGTCAGGTAGAATGGTCAGCGGCGGCAAGGAGGAACGCAATGGCGAGAACCACGATCGACGATGTGGCCAAGGAGGCCGGCGTATCCGTCTCCACCGTGTCCCGCGCGCTGCGTGGACTCGACAAGGTCAACCCGCAAACGCGTTTACGGGTCGAAGAAGCCGCGGCGCGTCTGCATTTCTCCTTCTCCAAAACGGCCTCGTCCCTGGCCAGCGGCAAAACCATGCGCGTGGCCGTGCTGCTGCCCAACGAGATCAGCGACTGGTTCAACGCCAATGCCTTCGAAGGCGTGTACGAGGTGCTGTCGAAAGAGGGGTACGACGTCGTTCCCTATGTGATGTGGTCCGAGCAAGATCTGGACCGCTTCTTTCAAACGCTACCCGGCACGCAGAACGTCGACGCGATCATCGTGACCTCGTTCGATCTGGACGACGACAAGAAACGCGTGCTTTCCGAACTGACCCTGCCGGTGATCGGCATCAACACCCCCACCAACGACGGTCTCGACGCCTCCGCCGCGATCGATGACGTCGAAGCGATGCGCGCCGTGGTGCGGCTGCTGCATTCGCTGGGTCATGCCAGCGTGGCCTACGTCGAGCAGCCGGCGAACCCCTCGCCGTTCGTATGCAGCGACTCCGTGCGGCTGCAGGGGTTCCTCGACGCGGTCGACGAACTGGGATACGACGACGACCAGGTGATGACGATCCCGTCGATGCGGGGCAAAGATGCCCGCGATATGCAGACGGCCATATCGGACCTCGCCGCGCAGCTGCTCAGCGCGCCGAGCAAACCCACCGGCATCTGCGTGGAGAGCGACCGATGCGCGGTGCTGCTGCGCAAGGAACTGGACCGGCTCGGGTGGAAAATTCCCGACGAGGTGTCACTGGTCGGATTCGACGGCGACAACCTCGGCGATCTGGCCGAGCTGACCACCGTGCGGCAGGATCCCGTGGCCATCGGTCGGGCCGCCGCGCTCAAGGCGCTCGCGTTGATGAAGGGGGAGGCGTTGGACGAACCGTACAGCGTCATGCCCACTTCGCTGGTGATGCGTTCCACCACCGCGCGTGTGGCGCCACGCTAGGTCACAGGGCGGGCATAGGCTGTAATGTCCGAACATATCAAGGAAACGAGGCATACGATGGTGGACGCCCACGACGGGGAGACCTACACTGCGCGGGATTCGCGCCTGATCTGGATCGACTGTGAGATGACCGGACTCGACATCTTCGGAGGCGACGAACTGGTGGAGATCTCGGTGGTGCCCACCGACTTCGACCTCAACGTGCTCGACGAAGGCGTCGACTATGTGATCAAGCCCTCGGCCGCGGCGGTCGACCATATGAACGACTTCGTGCGCGCCATGCACACCCGTTCCGGACTGATCGACGAGTGGGAGAGCGGTCTGTCCCTTGAGGAGGCGCAGGCCAAGGTGATCGACTACGTCAAGCGGTTCACCCCTGACGGCGTGCGGCCGCTGCTCGCCGGCAACTCCATCGGCTCCGACAAGAAATTCCTCGACCATTACATGCCCGAACTGATGGAGCATCTGCACTATCGCGTGGTCGACGTGAGCACCCTGAAAGAGCTCGCCCGCCGCTGGTATCCGGCGGTCTACGAGCATCGCCCCGCCAAGAACGGCGGCCACCGGGCGCTCGCCGACATCATCGAATCCCTGGACGAATTGCGTTATTATCGGGCCGCCTTCATGGCGCCCGCCCCCGGTCCGGACGCGGCCCAGGCCCAAGCGGTCGCCGCCGAAGTGGCGGCGACCAGCCTGCTTCGCACGAACTGACCGGAAGCGGTCGTCCGTGCGACCCTCAAACGGCCTGCAATCGCACATGACAACGACTGTTTCGTTGAGATTCCGCCAATCAGTCCGATGTGCGATTGTTGGATTCGTGTGCGGAAAAGTCGCACGGGCAGACCTCGGCCAACCATCCGTGCGAACCCGGAAGGAGTCGACATGCGTCAATCGGAAGCCCTGGCGATTCTGAACGCCGGCGCGAACGTGTTCCTCACAGGCGCTCCCGGCGCGGGCAAGACATACGTGCTCAACGAGTTCATCCGTCAGGCGCGGGCGGATGGGGCGGATATCGCCGTCACCGCCTCCACAGGCATCGCCTCCACGCATGTCAACGGACAGACGATCCATTCGTGGAGCGGCGTGGGCGTATCCACCAGCCTGACCCCCAGTCTGCTGAAAACCATCAAAGCCCGGCGCAAACGCCGCATCCAGGCCACCGACATCCTCATCATCGACGAGGTGTCGATGATGCACGCCTGGCTGTTCGACATGGTCGACCAGGTGTGCCGTGAGGTGCGCCGCGACCCCCGCCCCTTCGGCGGCATCCAGGTGGTGCTCTCGGGCGACTTCTTCCAACTGCCGCCCGTGAGCGTATCCGGGCGCAACAACGATATGATCGCCCCCACGCCGGAATTCCTGGAATCCCGCGAACGGTACGCGCGCGCCGGCAGGAATCCGGAAGGATTCGTCACCGAATCGTTGGTCTGGGAACGGCTTGATCCCGCCATCTGTTATCTGACCGAACAGCACCGTCAGGACACCGGCGAACTGCTCACCGTGCTCACCGACATCCGCGAGGGCGCGGTCACCCAGCGGGACCGCGACGTGCTCGTCACCCGGTTGGGGCGCATTCCCGAACCTGGGCAGGTGGCCGTGCACCTGTTCCCCGTGAACCGTCAGGCCGATAATCTCAACGACATGCGATTGGCCGAGATCATGGCCGAAACGCATGAGTTCCACGCCGAGACCGCGGGGCAGGCGAATCTGGTGGACCGGCTGCGACGCAATATGCTCGCGCCGGAATGTCTGGTGCTCAAAACGGGCGCCGCCGTGATGGCGCTGCGCAACGACCCCGACCGCCAGTACGTCAACGGCTCGCTCGGCACGGTGCGCGGCTTCGCACCGGAGGCCAAAGGCGGCTGGCCGATCGTCGAGTTCGAGAACGGCAATATCGTCACCATGAAGCCGGCATCATGGGAGATGATGGATGGCGACACTGTGCTCGCCTCGGTCAAACAGGTGCCGTTGCGCTGCGCGTGGGGCATCACCATCCACAAATCGCAAGGCATGACGCTCGACCGGGCGGTGATGGACCTCAAACGCACCTTCGCGCCCGGCATGGGCTATGTGGCGCTGTCGCGTGTGGAATTCCTGGATGGACTGTACCTGGCGGGAGTCAACGAGCGGATGTTCCTCGTCTCGCCCGAGGCAGTGCGTCTCGACGGCGATCTGCGCGCCAGCTCCGCCGACGCCTCGGGTCGGCTCGCCGACGAAGGCGCGCAGGCGTTCGTGCGGTTCGACTCGACCCAAAACGCACAGGGAGACGCGGGTGACGAGTTCGAGCAGGAGGCGCTGTTCTGATTGAGGGACGCCGGTCTGGTCGAGACGAACGGCGCGGGATGCGGCCGGGGCGCGAGCCGGAGGCGTAAGATGGTGGCACACAGGCGGACCCGCCTCATGCCCGCCAATGACGACGGCGCGAGGGGCCGCCCATCCGAAGGAGGATGCCATGAAGCACGTATGGTCGTATGTTGTATCCGCGGTGGGACTGCTGGTTCTGTTCGTTTCGTTCGTCATGTTCACCAATCCGGATGTTCCCGCATGGGGAACGTTCAAACTGACAGACGCGCTCGCCATCGTCGGCGGCGTGCTGTTCATCGCTCCGATCTATCGTGATTCGGTGGCGCGCAAAACCGCCGACGGAGCCCCGAACCGTGTGATTTGGGCGACGCTGCCGCCGGTCGGTGTGGTGGTCGTGTGCGTGGGCATCATGATCCCCAACGCGGTGTCGTTGTTTGGGCTGTTCCCGCTCGCGGATGTGTTCTACCTGATCGGATGCCTGATGATCCTGCCGGTGTTCGCCTATCCTCCGGCCTCGCTGCGCCGCGATATGTTGGAGGATCTGGTCGAGGAACAGGTCGACGAGACCATCGACGCCACGGCGGGCCGCGGGCGTAAGTCCTAGGGCGGGTGACGCGGGGCGGCTTGTCGATTGACGCGAATATCTTGGAGTCCATGAGTTCCAACACCCTTCGTATGTCAACACTGTTCCTGCGCACCCTGCGCGAAGACCCCGCCGACGCGGACGTCGACTCGGCCAAGCTGCTGCAGCGCGCCGGCTATATCCGCAAGGCCGCGCCCGGCATCTGGACCTGGCTGCCGCTGGGTCTGCGCGTGCTCAACAAAATCGAGGAGATCATCCGCGAGGAGATGGCCTCCATCGACGCGCAGGAAGTGCATTTCCCGGCGCTGCTGCCGCGCGAGCCCTATGAGGCCACGCACCGCTGGGAGGAGTACGGCGACAATATTTTCCGTGTGAAGGACCGCCATCAGGCCGATTACCTGCTCGCGCCCACGCACGAGGAGATGTTCACCCTGCTGGTCAAGGACATGTACTCCTCATATAAGGACCTGCCCGTCACGCTGTACCAGATCCAGACCAAGTACCGCGACGAGTTCCGCCCCCGCGCCGGTCTGATCCGCGGACGCGAGTTCATTATGAAGGACGCCTACTCGTTCACCATCGACGAGGAGGGCATGCGCAAGGCCTATATGGACGAGCGCGGCGCCTACGAGCGCATCTTCGACCGTCTCGATCTGAAGTATGTGCCGGTGTTCGCCATGTCCGGCCCGATGGGTGGCTCCGCCTCCGAGGAGTTCCTCGCGCCGATGGCCATCGGCGAGGACACGTTCGCGCTCGCGCCCTCCGGCAAGGCATGGAACGTCGAGGCGCTGACCACTCCCGAGCCGGCCGAGGTCGACTGCTCCGCCACGCCCGCCGCCACCAAGCGCCCCACGCCCAACGCGGGGACCATCGAGAGGATGGTCGAGTATGCGAACGCGACGTATCCGCGCGAGGACGGTCGCGCGTGGGAGGCCGCCGATGTGTTGAAGAACGTGGTCGTCGCGGTCAAGCACGCCGAGGACGACGCGCATGACAAGCCGTGGCGCGAGCTGGTCGTGGTGGGCGTGCCCGGTGACCGCACGGTGGATATGAAGCGTCTGGAGGCGCAGTTCGCCCCCGCCGAGATCGAAGAGGCCACCGAGGAGGATCTCAAGGCCCATCCCGAACTGGTCAAGGGCTACATCGGCCCGATGGCGCTCGGACCGCAGGCGCGCGGCGACGCCGAGATCGGTTCCGCTGAGGATACGGCGATCCGCTATTTCATCGACGCCCATGTGGCGAAGGGCTCCGCATGGTACACCGGTGCCGATGAGGCCGGCGTGGACTATTACGATCTCGTCTACGGTCGCGACTTCGCCGCCGACGGCGTTGTGGAGGCCGTCGAGGTGCGCCATGGCGACATGAGCCCGGACGGATCCGGCCCGTTGAGCTTCGAACGCGGCGTGGAGATCGGCCAGGTGTTCCAGCTGGGATTGAAGTATTCCAAGGCATTGGGGCTGACCGTGCTCGACCAGAACGGCAAGGCCGTTCCGGTGTGGATGGGCTGCTACGGCATCGGCGTGAGCCGCGTGCTCGCCTGCATCGCCGAAACGCATCACGACGAGGCCGGTCTGGCCTGGCCGTCCGTGGTCGCTCCGGCGCAGGTGCATGTGGTCGCCACCGGCAAGGACGAGAAGGCCTTCGAAGGTGCGGAACAGTTGATCGCCGAACTTGAGGAGGCCGGCATCGAGGTCATCTACGACGACCGCAAGAAGGTGTCTCCGGGCGTCAAGTTCAAGGATGCGGAGCTGGTGGGCGTGCCGGTGATCGCCGTGCTCGGACGCGACTATGTGAACGACGGCACCATCGAGATCCGCGACCGCGACGGCGGCAACCTGGTGGCCGTGCCGGCCGCCGAGGCGCTCGCCGAGCTCGTCAAGCGCGTGGCCTGACAAGGTTTCTCAGCCAATCCGTTCTTGGATTTCTCAGCGTGGTATGAATGTCAGCATGTGGCATCCATACCACGCTGATGTGTTTTCAGTGTGGCGCGGTTGTCGGTATGTGACGTTTCTGCCACGCTGAGGGTGCGGTAGGCGTGGCAAAGCTGGTGGTGTATGGCGTTTGGTCCACGCTGAGACCTGTGGCTGCGCGCCGGGCTATTTATGCCTGTGAGGTTTACTAATGGTGGATAAGTGGAATTTCGTCCACACGCTATCCACAACACGCCGAATCCTCTTCTCTGGATACACAATTCCCGATGGCGCTTGTACAGGGCTGTTCGCATCGGGCACAGTGGTTATCACCGTTGGATCCGCGCGGGCAGGCCGAGACGCTCCCCAAGCATCGACGCTGCTGTTTGGATCATGCCGATCCCTGCCGCACGGCGCTCCGGCGGGCCACCGTATCCGTTAGGAAAGGAGTCATCATGGCACAGAGACAAGGCAGCATCACCATCAGCGGCAATCTGGGAGCGGACCCGGTGATGTTCGGCAAGGATCCCAACCAGCAGGCGTGCTCATTCCGTGTGGGTTTCGCTCCCAGCTACTACAGCCAGTCCTCGGGCGAATGGAAGAATCGGGACACCACATGGGTGGCGGTTCGCGCGTTCCGCAAATTGGGACTGAACGCGTTCCAGTCGCTGAGAAAAGGCAATCCCGTGGTGGTGACCGGCACCCTGCGTACAGAACGATGGACCAAAGACGGCGTCGACCATATCACGCCGGTGGTCGAAGCGACGAATATCGGGCACGATCTGAACTTCGGCACCACCATATTCCGTCGCGTCGTCAATCCGCAGAACGGGCAGGACGGGCAGAACGTCGCGCAGACCAATCAAGTGAACGGTATGGCGTCATATCCGCCGGTCGGCGCGGATCCTTTCGCCCAACCAGCCGTCCCTAAGGCACCGGTGGGGATGGTCGATCTCGGTGTGGATCAGAGCGAGCCGCCCGACGTTTTGACCGGTAGTCAATCCGAAGCGGAAACGCAGCCCGAAGCCGAGATGCAGTCCGCCGTCCAATATACGGATGGATTCGCGCCATCCCCCGAACATGACGAAGGGGAGGCCGAATTCTGACGGCCTCCCCTTAGGATACGGATGCGGTGCGGTGTTATGGGGTTACCAGATGCGCACGCGCTGGTCCGGGTCGAGCCACATGGCATCGCCCTCATGCACGTCGAAAGCCTCGGCGAAAAGGTCCACGTTGCGGGCGATGCCGTTGGTGCGGAACTCGGCCGGCGAATGCGGGTCGATCTGCAGATACTGTTCGGCCAGCTCGTCGCGGTTCTTCGTGCGCCAGATCGAGGCGTAGCTGAGGAAGAAGCGCTGCGCTCCGGTGAACCCGTCGAGTTCGGGGGCACGCTGCAGCGAAGCCCTGATGGCTTCGGACGAACCGTCCGTGGAACGTCCCGCGGCCTTGTCAAGCGCCAACGCGTATGCCTTGATCGCGATGTTCACGCCGCCCAGATCGCCGATGTTCTCGCCGATGGTCAGCGCGCCGTTCACATGGGGCGCCTTGTCCGGTTCGTCGGCGTACTTGTCGAGCAGCTGCTGGGGAGTGAAGACGTTGTACTGTTCGATCAGAGCCTTGGTGCGCGCCTCGAAATTCGCCTTGTCCTGAGCGGTCCACCAGTCGTTGAGCTTGCCGTCACCGTCGTACTGCGCGCCCTGATCGTCGAAGCCGTGGCCGATCTCGTGGCCGATCACCGCGCCGATGCCACCGTAGTTGGCCGCGTCCTCGGCGTTCGGATCGAAGAACGGAGGCTGCAGAATGGCCGCGGGGAACACGATCACATTCATGGTCGGCTCATAGTAGGCGTTCACGGTCTGCGGGTTCATCAGCCATTCCTCACGGTCCACCGGTTTGCCGGCTTTGGCCAGCTGGTAGCCCGTCTCATACAGGTTGGCGGCGGCCATATTGGCCACCAGACCGGCCGTCTCGCGCACATCGAGCGCCGTGTAGTCGCGCCAGTGGCTGGTGTAGCCGATCATCGGCTTGAACTTCGAGAGTTTCTCCAATGCCTTGGCCTTGGTCTGTTCGCCCAGCCAGTCGGAATGGGTGATCGACACGCGGTAGGCGTCGATGAGATTGGCGACCAACTCCTCCATGCGTCGCTTCGAAGTCTCGGGGAAATGCAGGCGGACATACTCCTGTCCAACCTCCTCGCCGCAGATGCCGTTGACCAGGCTGACGGCGCGCTTCCAGCGGTCGCGCTGCTTTTTCGTGCCGGAAAGCGTTTTGCCGTAGAAGTCGAAATTCGTCGTGTCGAATTCCTCACTCAGGATGCTTGCCGAGCCGATGATCACGTGCACGCGCGCCCACAGCTTCAGGTCATCAAGCGAAGCGGCCTGCCAGAACGCGTCGAGTCCGGTCAGGAAGCTCGGCTCATGTACGATCACACGCGACAGCGCGCCCATCATGTCGACAGGCTGCGCGGCCGCGGCGGGCGTCGCGTCGTAGGCCTGCTGCCATGCGGTGGCCCAGGCGGCGATGTCGAACTGTGCCAACGAGTCGGCCAGCGCGCTGAAATCGGTGGGATTATAGGTTTTCACCGAATCGCGGGTGGCGACGTTGTCCCAATGGTTGGCGGCGATGCGCGTCTCGACGTCGAGGAAGCGCTTGGCCTGCTCCTCGGCGGCGTTCTCGTCGTCCGCGAGCCTGGCGTTCATCAGCTGGCGGGCGACCATCGCGGTGTAGGCCTCGCGGATCGGCGCGTAATGGTCCTCGCGGTAGTAGGCTTCGTCGGGAAGTGCCAGACCGCCCTGCTCGATATGCACGATATTCGTATCGGGATCGCCCGGATCGCCGTAGACGCCCATGCCGAACAGGTCGGGGCCTCCGGCCGGGTTCAATGCGCCCAGCGTGCGGGTGAGCGCGGCTTTGTCATCGGCCTGGTCGATGGCGTCGATCAGCGGACGAATCGGTTCGAATCCGGCCTGGTTGATGGCTTCGGTGTCAAGGAAGGAGCGGTACAGCGCATGCGCCTTGGCCGCGGGGCAATGCTCGTCTTCGAGAATGTCGCGGATCTGGTTCTCCGCGTTCTCCGCCAGGCGGTCGAAGGCACCGTAGCGGGAGCGGTCGTCGGGGAGGCGGTAGGTGTCGATCCATGGTCCGTTGACGTAACGGAACAGGTCGGTGGCGGGGCTGATGACGGAAGAGAAGGATGCCGGATCGATGCCGGAGGTCAGGGAATCACTCATAGGCCCCAGCCTAATCGTATGAGGAGAGAATC
This sequence comes from Bifidobacterium eulemuris, assembly GCF_014898155.1. Taxonomy (NCBI): domain Bacteria; kingdom Bacillati; phylum Actinomycetota; class Actinomycetes; order Bifidobacteriales; family Bifidobacteriaceae; genus Bifidobacterium; species Bifidobacterium eulemuris. The sequence continues at coordinate 2,512,184 of NZ_CP062938.1, forward strand.
GTTGGAATTTCGGCGCGGGGCTATGTCGGTGGCGGGCGTGGAACGCGCATATCCCGACATTTTGACCATATCTGCCGAATGGAATCGTCGGGTTGCGCTTCAGGCGAGAATTAGACACGGTGTCTAAACTCAAAGTAGGCACCATGCCGAATTGGAACTTAAGGAGCGACCATGACCGAGAACAATCCGTACGCGAACCCCGACCCCAACGGCGGGTCGCAGCAGCCGCAATACGGCGCCTACGCCCCGCAAGGACAGAACCAGGGGAACGGCCAGCAGTACTACGGGCCGTACGCCGACAATCCGAACGGCCAGCAGAACCCCTACGGCAACGGCCAGCAGAATCCCTACGGCAATGGTCCGCAATGGCAGCCCGGCTGGCAGCCGCAGCTCAACCCGTTCAAACTCATCGAGGAGAACCTGCCCCACCGTGCCGTCACCCTAATCCGCACCATCTACGGCGTGGCCGGCATCGCCGCCATCGTCATCGGCATCGCCCTGCTGCTTGTGCCGGGCAAAACGCTCGCCGTGCTGGCCGTGGCGCTGGGTGTGTACTTCATCGTCTCCGGTCTGGTGCGCGTCATCACCGCGCTCGTCGAACCCGGGCTGCCCGGCGGGTGGCGCGTGCTCGACGTAATCGTCGGCGCCCTGCTGGCCTTGGGCGGCGCGATGGTGGTGAAGAACTCCGTGCTGACCGGACAGACGCTTGCATTGATGATCACCCTGTTCGTCGGATTCGGATGGATTCTCGAGGGCGTGATGTCGCTGGTGGAGTCCTGGCGTCTGCCGCGTTCCGGATGGGCCATACTGTACGCGATCATCTCCATCATCGCCGGCATGATCGTGCTGTTCTCCCCGCTGAGCGCCACCGCATGGCTGATGATCTTCGGAGCGTGCGCGCTTGTGGTCATCGGCATCAGCGCCATCATCAGGGCGTTCACCTTCGGCCGCCGCGCCAAGTGACGTGCGGGTTTGTTGAGCCGACGCGATAGGGTGGAGCCATGATTGAACTGAAAACACCCTCGGAGATTCAGGCGATGAAGCCCGCCGGCAAGTTCGTCGGCGGCATTCTCAAAGACCTCAAAGCCATGACGCATGTCGGCACCAACCTGCTGGAGATCGACGAATTCGTGCATAAGAGGATCGTCGACCGCAAGGGTGCCGAATCCTGCTATGTGGATTACGCCCCCGACTTCGGCACCGGCCCCTTCGCCCACTACATCTGCACCTCCATCAACGATGCGGTGCTGCACGGCGTGCCTTACGACTACAACCTCAAGGAAGGCGACCTCGTCAGCCTTGATCTGGCCATCAGCGTCGACGGATGGGTGGCTGACTCCGCCATCAGCTTCGTGGTCGGCAACAACCCCGACCCCGAGGACCTGCGTATCATCGCATGCACCGAAGAGGCGCTCGCCGCCGCCATCGACGCGGCTCAGCCCGGCAACCGCCTCGGCGACATCTCCAACACCATCGGCGAGGTGGCGCGTTCCTACGGGTATCCGATCAACCTGGAATTCGGTGGCCACGGCGTGGGCCATATCATGCACGGCGACCCGCATGTGCCCAACGACGGCCGCGCCCGCCATGGCTACAAGCTGCGCCCGGGTCTGGTCATCGCCATCGAGCCGTGGTTCCTGAAAACCACCGACGAGATCTACCAGGATCCCGGCGACGGCTGGACGCTGCGCTCCTCGGACGGCTCGCGCGGCGCGCACAGCGAGCACACCATCGCCATCACCGACAACGGTCCGATCATTCTGACCGACCGAGGCGAGTGAGAGATGTTCCGTGCGCCGCCCGCTGCTTCGCAACCGCGAGGCGGCGGGCGGCGCGCATATCCGGCCCGCAGAACGGAATAACCGGTCTGCGGGTGCCGTCCAGTCTGTTAGTATGGGCGCATTTCGGCACACGTGTATCGATGCGTATCGTGCGGTAACACACGTGCCCTATGGTTTGTGGAGTATCCCGACAGGCGGGGTTCAAGGAGGTTGCATGGCAACGGCACAGTTGAACGTCGATGAGAGCAGATTCACGCTGCCCGTGGTCAAGGCCAGCAACGGCCCGGACGGCATCGTCGTCTCCGGCCTGCGCAACGACGGCTGGGTGACGCTGGATCCGGGCTTTTTGACCACCGCCCAGTGCGAGTCGAAAATCACCTTCATCGATGGCAACAACTCGGTGCTGCGCTATCGCGGTTATTCGATCGAGCAGTTGTGCGAACAGTCCGACTTCCTTGAGGTCGCTTGGCTGCTGCGTCATGGCGAACTGCCGACCAAGGCCGAATACGACCAGTTCTGCGCCGACGTGAACCATAAGACCATGGTGGGGGAGGATTTCCGCACTTTCATGGGCTCGTTCCCGCGTTCCGCCCATCCGATGAGCGTGCTCGCCTCGGCGGTGAACGCGCTGGCCACGTTCTACCCTGACACCACCGATCCGGATGATTCCGACCAGCTTGACGAGGCCGCCAAAATCATCATGGCCAAGGTGCGCACGATCGTCAGCTACATCTTCCGCCGCCGCCGTGACGAGCCGATGCTGTATCCGGATTACGCGCGCGGCTACGTCGACGACTTCCTGCGCATGTGCTTCGCCGTGCCATACGAGCCTTTCGAATCTGATCCGCTGTATGTGCATGCGCTCGGCCGGTTGCTGATCATCCACGCCGATCACGAGCAGAACTGCTCCACCTCGGTGGTGCGCATCGCCGGCAGCGCCCACGCCAATCTGTATTCGGCGGTGTCGGCAGGCATCAACGCGTTGTCGGGACCGCTGCATGGCGGTGCGAACGAGGCGGTGCTGCGCCAGCTCAAGGCGATCCGCGATTCCGGCAAGTCCGTGCGCGAATTCGTCGATTGGGCCAAGGACGGCGGCCACCGCATCTCCGGTCTAGGGCACCGCGTCTACAAGTCGTATGATCCGCGTGCGGCCATCGCCCGTCAGTATCTGGAGCGGATCATGGACCGTGAGGATACGCTGAAGCTGCCGGCCGACGAGCGCGCGCTGTTCGACGTGGCGGTCGAGCTGGAGGACATCGCCTTGAACGACGAGTATTTCGTCTCGCGTCACCTCTATCCGAATGTCGATTTCTACACCGGCCTGATCTACCGCGCGATCGGCTTCGATCCGGCGATGTTCACCACGTTGTTCGCACTGGGCCGCATTCCCGGATGGATCGCCCAGTATCGCGAGATGCTCGCCGATCCGAACACCAAAATCGGCCGTCCGCGTCAGGTCTACACCGGCCCCGTCGAACGCGACTGGGTGCCGATGTCCGAACGGTAGACACGCGATGGCCCGGCGCTTCAGTGCGTCGGATTCTACACGGACAAAGCCATACTTCCGTAGAAAGCGTCGTTGATGACTCGTCAGCGGCGCTTTCTACGTGGCAAAAGCAAGACCTCCGTAATTTCGATCACTGAGATTCAGTCAGTAATCGAAATTACGGAGGTCTTGCTTTTGCCGTGTAATTTCGTTCGCAGCGCGACGGCCGTGCAGCGACGGCTGCATAAGAGGCAAGAACTTTGTTCTTAGTTCTTATGCTGAGCCGTTAAGCGGACAGCCCTGTGGGCTGTCCGTAGGCGAGGGGAGCCATTTCGGCGACGGCTGCATAGGAACCAAGAACTTTGTTCTTAGTTCCTATGCAGCTGCTCGTTGAGCTCGATGCCCGTTTTGCGGTGACGGGCCTCGATGCCGCCGGTCAGCGAGTTGCGCAGGAACAGGATGTTGTTCTTGCCGCTCAGATCCGAGCCCTTGACGACCTCAAGCGGCTCGCCGGCTTCGACCTTGGCCTTGTCGTAGATGGTGATCTTGGTGCCGGCGGTCACATACAGACCGGCCTCCACCACGCAGTTGTCGCCCAGCGAGATGCCGATGCCGGCGTTCGCGCCGAGCAGCGAATGCTCGCCGATCGTGTTGCGCAGCTTGCCGCCGCCGGAGAGCGTGCCCATAATCGAGGCGCCGCCGCCGATGTCGGAGCCGTCGCCCACGACCACGCCCTGGGAGATGCGTCCCTCCACCATGGAGACGCCCAGCGTGCCGGCGTTGAAGTTCACGAAGCCGGCGTGCATCACGGTGGTGCCTTCGGACAGGTATGCGCCGAGGCGCACACGGTCGGCGTCGGCGACGCGCACTCCGGTGGGCACCACGTAATCGGCCATGCGCGGGATCTTGTCGATCGCCAGCACATTCACATCCGCCCGAGGCAGGCCGGGAGCGGCCTGTGTGGAGGCTGCCATCACATCGAGTCTGCGCAAAGTGAAGTCCGGCACGGCGAAGGGACCGAAGTTGGTCCACACCACGTTGGTGAGCTTGCCGAAGATGCCGTCGAGGTTCATCGTGTTCGGCTTGACCAGACGCATGCTCAGCAGGTGCAGACGCAGGTAGGCGTCGGCGGCGTCCGCGACCGGCTCGTCGAGGGCGCTGATGGTGAACACGGGGATACGACGCACACCGCGGGCGTCGGTTTCGACGTGGACCATCGCATCGAACTGATGGTTCGGACGTGAGCCTTCGGCCGGCGCCTCGCCGAGCGTCAGCTTCGGATACCAGACGTCCAGGGTGTTGCCGGCGGCGTCCACGCTCGCCAGGCCCCAGCCCCATGCCATGCGTTCATTGCTCATATTCGCTCCTTGTGTGTGCAGGGCAATTTTCAACTCCACCTTAGCGGCAGGTACGCCGTAACATCGCGAATGGCGGAAATGTCGCGCCCAGCTTCGGCCCCATATGCGCGTCTTGAGCTGCGATTGCGGGCGTATGGCCCTTTCCTCAGGACGGGGCGTCGGCTTGGCGGCGGGTTCCGCCGCGGTCACTGGCTTGTGGCGTCGGAGTCCCGCCGGTACGCTTTGATCAGCGTGGTTCCCGCCTGGTACAGCTGTTGTTTGAGGCTGTCCGGACTGGCCACGATCACGGCACCGTTCCACGAGTACTGCAGCGCCCACCAGAACACGGCCCTCTCCGGCGCTTCGACGGTGACGATGTATTCGCGTCCTTCCGGCGACTCGTTGGATGTAGCGCTATGCCGTTCGGTGACCGTGGGCTCGTCGAACCATTCGAACACATTGTTCAGCATCGACTGTCCGCGGACGACCATATGGATCATAACGGAATCGTCCGTCACGGGGTAGGGGCGGTGACGCATGAAATCCACCGCGTCGAAGTCCTCCGGCATGGGATGCTTCATGGCGATCCGCCCGCCGTGCAGGTCCACCTCGGCGATACGGTCGACCACGAAGGTGCGCAAGTTCGGCCTGTCATGCAGCCGGCAGATCAGATAGTACCGTCCGTTCTTGTACACCATCTGGTACGGGTCGGCCGTATAGACGGTCGGCGTCGGATCGGAGCCCTCCTCGGAGGCGCTGCGGCTCACATGGGGCACCAGACTGCCGTCCGGCGCGTAATCGCGATATGCGAAGGTGACCGCGCACCGCTCCTCGATCGCCTGATTGAGCTGGTCGATGGTGTAGAGGAATTCGCCGTTCATATGCGCGTAGCTCGCGACATGTTCCAGATGCGCGATGCCGTCGCCCGCCGCGCCCGCCAGCTCGCGGATCTTACCGACCAGTTCGTTCAGCGCCTCAGGGTCGATCCTCGACAGGGTCAGACTGTCGGCCAGCAGGCGCATCTGCGGCGCGGTGAGGAATGCGTCCATATACCAACCCGGTTGCGGGTCGGCGCATTCGATGTCGGACAGCTCCTCCGCGCCCACGCGGTCGACGCGGCGTCCAAGAAAACCGTTGGCGTGCAGATTGGCCAGCTGGTTGCGCACGGTTTTCTCCGTGGGTAGGGCGTCCGTGCCTGGATGCATGCGGGCGAGCTCATCGAGAATCTGCCGCACGCTCAGCCCATGGCCGAAATACGTATGCCGCCACAACACCTCGGCCACATCGATGGAGGTGTTGCCGGCGTAGGTTTTACGCGTCATGGATGCAAGGCTACTCGCTTATATCGGCTTTGCGGAATGCTTGGTGCGCGTGTTGCATGGGTTGCGGTGGGCGGCGGCTAAGATGGGGATTCCAGTATTCGTTTTCGGGCAAGGAGCCATATGGGCGGCATCACGGGAGTGTTCGGGCATGTGCCCGATGATCCTTTCGCCGACGGCTCCGATAGGGACGGCAACCGTGGCAAGGGGAGTCGAAACCGTCCCTGGCGCGCCGCCCATATGGACGATGGTTTGGATGACCTGGACGAATTCGGTGGATTCGACGATCTGGGTGACACGTACCCATACGATGACGCCGATGACCTCGATACGAGCGATGATGCCGACAATCCCTTCGCCAACTACGTCGGTTCGTCCCGCGCATCCCACGTCTTCGGCTCGTCGGGCACACGTTTCGCGGATCTTACGGAGCCTCCGGATCATGCCGCCGTGCCGATCGCGGCGTTGAAAGCCGATATGGAGGGTTCCGTCTCCCACGCGGTGCTGGACCGAGCGCACGGCATCGCGCGCCGAAGCGAGAGCATGCTGGTCGATCCCTCATACCATGAGAACCAGCACACCGGTTACGGCGAGCTCGATGCGGTCGTCCGCGGCACGACCAGCCCCTCCGACTGTTACGACACCAACGTGCAATTCGATCTTCGCGACGGCGAGATGTCCGGCGGCAGCTGCACATGCCCCGCCTACCAGCGCGGTTACGGCATCTGCAAGCATATGGCCGCCGTGGTGCTCGCCTTCAGCGACGATCCACGGCTGTTCGAAGGCTACGGTGCCGGTCCGGCCCGCCCCTCCAGAGCGCTGATGACGTATATGGAACGCGAGGACGACCGTGAGGCGCGCGCCCGTCGGGCCCGACGTGAGGCATTGTTCGCACGTCTCGACTCGGCGTCGGACGAGTCCCCGTCACGCCGCGCCTCGTCCGCCCGACGCGACGCCGGCCGATCCTATGGGGGTTATGGCCGATCCTCCACGTCGCCTCGGGCCTTGGCGTTCGAATCCGACACCGTCGCGCCTGGCGGCGTGCATCTGCATCCGATACTGAGTTTCATCGACGGCGTGTGGAGCGTGGAATTCCTTATCGGCGCGCCATCCAACGGCTCGTCGTATGTGCTCAAATCGATCCCCCGGCTGGTGAACGACCTGCGCGAGGGCGCGTACGCGCAGTATGGCAAGAAACTCGCCTTCACCCATACGGCAAATATGTTCGACGCCGCATCGCGTGGGATTATGCGCTGGCTGTCCACGGCGATGGCCACGCGGCAGGCCGCCGAACGGCAGGACCGGTATTACGGACATATCCCCATCGACCGGCATCTGACGCTTTCCGAACCGGAGGTCGCCGCGCTGTTGCGCCTGTGCGAGGGCGGGGGAGTCGGACTGGTTCTGGACACATGGTTCCACAACCAACCCTCCAGCGTGTGGGTGGACGGATCGGAGGCGCAGCTGGAGCTGACGGTGCGCCGGCGTGATTCGCGGGCGCATGGCGACGACGCCGGCTATCTGCTTATCGGCGCGCCCGCGGTGGAGACGGTGATCCGCGGCGATGACGACGACTGGCTGCTGCTCGCCTCCGACGAGCCGGTAGGGTATGCGGCCGCGTTGACGTTGCAGGACCGCCGTCTGATGGAGACCCGCCGCAAACCCGCGTCGGGATGCCGGTTCATGCGCTGCCCCAAACGCGTGCGTCCGCTGTCCGCGCTGATCGGAGAGCTTTTCGAACCCGACGGCGAGGGCCAGCCGATTCCCGGCGACGACGTGCCGTTGTTCGCCCGCACGCTGCTGCCGCGGTTGATCGAGGCGGGACTGGTCGACGAGGAAGAACTGCCGCGCGAGCTCGCCGAACTACGCTCGGTCGAATGCGTGGGCGAGTTCTATCTCGACCGCGACGAGCATGGCGTGCTGTGCGAGGTCAAAGCCCGCTACGGCGACGACCGCATATCGTTGATGCCTGCGGTTTCCGGCGCGTCCGCGCCTGTCGGACGCGACTACGATACGGAACGGCTGCTGCTGGATGTGGTCCGTGAGTTCTTCGCCATGCCGGACGCCGCCGGCGCGCGCTCGACGGCACGTCGCCGTGGATATGGTCAGCCTGCGCCGTCGCGAACCTCGGCGCCGCACACCGCGTATATCGACCGCGACGACACGACACAGCTGATCCGTCTGTTCGACGAGGGACTTGCGGCCTTGCGGTCCATGGGCACCGTCTACACCACGCCGGCATTCGACCGACTGCTCGCGCCCAAACCGCCAAGCGTCAAGGTCGGCCTGTCCATCAAAGGCAATCTCGTGGAGATCTCACCCATCGCCGACGAAGTGCCGCCGGATGAGGTGGGTTCGCTGCTCGCCTCCTACCGACGCCGCCAGCGCTACCACCAATTGTCCGACGGCACGCTGGTCAACCTGCGGGGCGCGCGGTTGGAGGCCGTGGACCGCATCGCCGACGAGCTGGGGCTTGACGAGAAACAGCTTAATTCCGGACTGATCGAACTGCCCGGGCATCAGGCCTTCCTATTGGACGGCGAACTGCCCGACGACGGTTCCGACGCGGTCAAGGACGCCGCCTTCCAGGAGTATGTGGACGATCTGCGCGTCATCGATCCCGACCGGTACGAGGTGCCGGAAGCACTGGCCGCCGTGCTGCGCCCGTATCAGGCCGAAGGCTACCGATGGCTGCGCACCCTGTGCGACAAGGGATTCGGCGGCATCCTCGCCGACGAGATGGGATTGGGCAAGTCGGTGCAGCTGATCGCGTTGCTCGCCTCGCGGGCTCAGGAGGGGGACGGGCGGGATCCCTCGGCTTCGCTCGGGATGACGAAGAAGGCTTCGCTCGGGATGACGGAGAAGGCTTCGTCCGGAAGTGTGGAAGCGGTTTCGTCCGGGAGTGCGGAAGCGGCTCCGCTCGGGAGTGCGGAGGCGGTGTCGCCCGGGGTGACGGATGCGGTTTCGCCCGGGACGGCTGGGACGGTGTCGCTGATCGTCTGCCCGGCTTCGTTGGTCTACAACTGGGCCGCCGAATTCGCCAAATTCGCGCCCGGCATCGACGCTCGCACGGTGGCCGGCGGCAAGGCCGAACGCCGCGCCGCCATAGCGCGGGCCTTCGAGGAGCGGCCGCAGGGCGCGTCGAGCGTCGTGCTGATCACCTCGTATGATCTGCTGCGCCGCGACGTGGAGGAATACACGAAGTCCGGCCGCCGATTCGACGTGATGGCGCTTGACGAGGCGCAATACATCAAGAACCACACCACGCAGGTCGCCAAAGCGGTGAAATCCATCGCGGCGGACCATCGGTTCGCGCTCACCGGCACGCCGATCGAGAACCGGCTGAGCGAATTGTGGAGCATCTTCGATTTTCTGATGCCCGGACTGCTCGGCTCCTACAAGCGCTTCCACGAGCGCTACGAGCTGCCGATCGCCAACGGCCGCGCGGCCGACGCCGACACCGCCGAGGGACGCGCCGCGGCCGAAGTCAATCCCGAATCCGCCCGCGTGGCCCACCGCCTGCAATCGTTGGTGGGCGTGTTCATCAAACGTCGGCTCAAATCCCAGGTGCTCACCGACCTGCCCGACAAGCTCGAATCCGTGGTCACCGTGCAGCTGGCCGGCGAACAGCGCAAACTGTACGCCGCCCACGAGCAGCGTCTGCGCATGCAGTTGGAGCACAGCGATTCCGCCGATTTCAACACCTCCAAAATCCGTATCCTCGCCGAGCTCACCAAGCTGCGGCAGATCTGCTGCGATCCGAGGCTGCTGTACGACGACGCCAAAGACCAGTCGGCCAAACTCGCCGCCATCGAGGAGCTGGTGGCCAACTGCATGGATGAGGGCAAAAAAGTGTTGGTGTTCTCGCAGTTCACCAGTTTTCTGGAGATGGTCGCCGCGCGTTTCGACGCGCATGGCATCAGGCATTACTCCATCACCGGCGCCACGCCGAAGAAGCGCCGCCTGGAGCTGGTCGACCGTTTCAACGGGGACGACACCCCGGCGTTCCTGATCTCGCTGAAGGCCGGCAACACCGGATTGAATCTCGTGGGCGCCAGCGTGGTGGTGCACGCCGACCCATGGTGGAACGCCGCCGCGCAGGACCAGGCCACCGACCGCGCGCATCGTATCGGGCAGACCCAAGATGTGAGCGTGTATCAGGTGGTGGCCAAAGACACCATCGAGGAGCGCATTCTGGAGCTGCAGCACACGAAAAGCGAACTCGCGCGCCAGTTCACCGACGCCTCCGCGCTCGGTTCGGACGCGGCGGGCGTCGCCTCCATCGCCGCTCTCACCAAGGACGACCTGCTCGACCTGTTGGGCTGACGCTCACTCGGGAATCACGATGGAGGGCGCGAGCAGGATATGGTGTTCCCCTGCCGCCCGGCTCTCATCGCGCCCGGTTTGGGAAGTTCTCGAGTCGAGACGCTCCTGGATGATGCGCACGATCTCGTGCGCGCTTTGCGCGAGGGGCTGGTCGACGGTCGGCAGTTTCAAGGATTGCGCGGAGACGGTGTTGTCGAATCCCGTCACCGTGATGTTCGCGCCGGCCGGCATCGCCATAACCGCGCCGGTGGCGAGCGTGTCGCTGACGCATACCACCGCGTCGATATCCGGATTGCGCTCCAGCAGCGCCGCGCATGCGGATTGCCCGGCGGTGATGTCGTCCTCGGCTTCGGCACATAATCCGGCCAACTCCTCTGCGGAGGCCATTTTGGCGTCCAACATGGTCTCCTGCCAGCCCAGCCGGCGGTCCATACCCGTTCCCGACAGGCCGGGCCATCCGATGAAGGCGATGCGTTTGCGCCCGTGCAGGATCAGATGGCGGGTCATCTGCGCGATGCCGTGTCTGCCGTCGACGTCGACCCACGGCACGTCCGGGTCGTACATGTCGTCGAGCCCCCAGGGGCGTCCGAACAGCACGAAGGTCTGATGGTGCTCGATAAGCCAGTCGATGCGCGGATCGTTATGGCCGGTGTCGGTGAGCACGAACGAATCCACATCGCCGCCGGCGGTGAGCGCGTTGAACTGGCGGAGCTCGTCCTGGTACGAATCGGTTTTGTACAGGATGATGCGGATGTCGTTGGCGTCCGCTTCGGTGGCCAACGCATGCAATAGACGGTCGTATACTCGCGAATAGCTGACGGGGGCGATGCCGATGGCGATGGTGTTGCTGCGTTGCGTGCGCAGCCGTCGCGCAGAGGCGTTCGGAGTGTAGCCGAGTCTGGTGATCGAGTCGGTGACCAGCGCCCGGGTGGAGGGCTTCACGATGCGGGGGTTGTTGATGCAGTTCGACACGGTCTGCGGCGAGACTCCCGCGTCCCTCGCCACGTCTTTGATGCTGACCATGCCGTGTCCTTCCCTTCGCCGCTTGTCCAAGCATGCCCGCCGATGGCGACGATGCGCGCGCCACGACTTGACAGATGTGATTGCTATTGTATAACATGAGAACAACTTTTGGAACGTAAAAATCAAGATGATGACATTCAGTGAGGAACAGTCAGATAAGCTTTCACAAGGAAGTTGACAATCATGATTGCAATTACGGATGGTATTGTTTTGGAAAAGAATTTGAACGTTCTAAAAGGAACGGTTGTGGTGGTGAACAATCAACACCCTGGTTTGAAAGGAACTCAACGATGAGGCGAAAGACACAGGCCGCGCTGGCGGCTTCGGTTGCGATGATGACCATGCTGGCCGGATGCGGCAACGGTTTTGACGACAGCGCGACTGATACCACCGATGGTCTGACCAACGACAGCTCGCAGGAGCTGACGGTGCTGATCGGCTCCTCCGGCGACGCCGAGACGGAGGCGGTCAGGGCCGCCGTGGAGGCATGGTGCGAGGAGAGCGGCCAGAGCGCGACGGTGCAGGTGGCCAACGACCTCACCCAGCAGCTTTCCCAGGGCTTCGCGGGCGGCGACCCCGCCGACGTCTTCTATCTGGCGCCCGAACAGCTGGCGGGATACGCGTCGAACGGCTCGCTGCTGGCGTACGGCGACTATATCGACACCGACGGTTTCTACGACAATCTGCTGCAGACGTTCACCTACGACGGTGAGGTGTACGCCGCCCCCAAGGACGTGTCCACCCTGCAGCTGGTCATCAACACGGATATGTGGTCGGAGGCCGGCCTGACCGAGGACGACTATCCCACCACGTGGGACGAGCTGGCCGAGGTCGCCGCCACGCTCACCACGGACGAGCATGTCGGACTGGCCTTCAGCGGCGAATACGCCCGCATCGGCGTGTTCATGAAGCAGGCGGGCGGCGGTCTGGTCAGCGACGACGGCACGACCGCGATCGCGAACACCGATGAGACCGTCGAAGGCCTGCAGGAGGTCAAGACGCTGCTGGAGAGCGGCAACGCCGCCTACGCGGCGGACCTCGGCACCGGCTGGGGCGGCGAGGCGTTCGGCACCGGCGCCGCCGCGATGGCCATCGAAGGCAACTGGCTCACCGGCAGCATGTCCGCAGACTATCCCGACGTGAACTACACGGTCGTCGAACTGCCGGAGGGGCCGGCAGGCAAGGGCACCATGCACTTCACCAACGGCTGGGGCATCGCCGCCGACAGCCCGAACCAAGAGGGTGCCGTCAGCCTGGTCGAATATCTGACCAGCGACGACGTGGTGATGGACTTCGCCGAGGCCTTCGGCATCATGCCGGCCAGCACGACGCTGGCGGACACCTGGAAGTCCGCCTTCCCCGAGCTCAGTGCATTCATGGACGGTCTGGACTATTCGGTCACCGTTCCCACGGCCCAGGGCGCCTCCGATGTGATCACCGAATTCAACGCCCAGATCGAAGGGCTCAAGAGCGGCGACGTGCAGTCGATCCTCGACGACACCCAGACCAACCTCGAGGCCATTCTGTAATCCGCCGGCCCGGGCGCGCATGGCCGCGGTCCGGGCGCCAACGAAGCGACACGACCTTGTTGGCGGCCGGCCCGGGCCCGCGCGCCCCGGGCGGCACACATCGAAGACATGACGGAAGGAGTCGGCCGACATGAAGTTCGCAACGCATGGCGACGCACGGGCGAAAAGCTGCGGCGGGGCCAAATGCAAAGGCGACGGCGCGAGCCAACGCATCAACAGGCGCAACGAGGAGATTTCCGGATGGCTGTTCTGCCTTCCGATGATCGTCATCCTCGGTGTGTTCCTCGTCATCCCCATCATCATGGCGCTGTGGGTGAGCTTCTCGAACTGGAGCGGCCGCGGCACCCCGTTCGGCAGCAACGTGGATTTCATCGGACTGGAGAACTACCAGGACGTGCTCACGACGCCCGGCCTGGCGCAACGCGATTTCGGCACCGCTATCCGCAACAACCTGTGGTACACGCTGCTGGTCATCCCGCTGCAGACGATCATCTCCCTACTGCTGGCGGTGATGCTCAACCGTAGGATCCTCAAGGCCAGAGGCTTCTTCCGCACGGCCTTCTACTTCCCCTCCGTCACCAGCTCCGTGGCGATCACCGTGCTGTGGCTCTTCCTGTTCAACGCCTCCGGCACGATCAACGCGATCCTCGGATGGTTCGGCGTGGAAGGCCCGAACTGGTTCAACGACTCGCGCGGACTGCTTCACATCCTGCTGGGCGCGATGGGCGTGACGCAGGGGCCGGCGGCGCTCACGAACACCGAGTTCCTCGGCGTGAGCCTGTGGGATTGGCTGGCCGGTCCATCCGTGGCGATGTTCGCCATCATCCTGATGGTGGTGTTCACCACATCGGGAACCTACATGCTGATGTTCATCGCCGCCCTGCAGAGCATCGGCGAGGCCACCGACGAGGCGGCCATCATGGACGGCGCCACCACATGGCAGCGTCTGTGGAAGGTCACCGTGCCGCAGCTCAAACCCACGATCTTCACCGTGGTAACCTTGGGCATCATCGGCACCTGGCAGGTGTTCGACCAGATCTACACCGGCACGCAGGGAGGCCCCGCGAAGACGACGCTCACCCCCGCCTACCTGTCGTACAGCGCCGCCTTCAACAGCCAGGAGTGGGGCAGGGGAGCGGCCATCGCCTTCATCCTGTTCCTCATCATCATCGCGATGACCTGGGCGCAGCGCCAGATCATGAAGGACAAGAAACTGTCCCGTCGTAAGCGGGCCGATTATGAGGCGATGAAGGCCGAAGCCCGCGGCATGAGCCGCGATGAGGTCATGTCGCTGGGAAGACGGCCGAACTCCGCCGCACCGCATGCCGTGAAAGAGAAAGGGGTCTGAGATGTCCCGCACATCGTCCGCCGCCGCAAGGCAGGGCGGCCAGTCATGGCTCAAGCGCCTGGCCCACAGCGGCATTCTGCTGTATGTCCTGCTGATCGCGCTCGCGTTCATCTACATCATGCCGTTCGTGATCCAAGTGGCCACCTCGTTCAAAACCGACGCGGACGCCACTTCGAATCCGGTCTCGCTGGTGCCCGAGGTGTGGACCACCGCCGCGTACAACAAGCTGTTCCTCAACTCGGACTTCCCGGTGTGGTTCAGGAACTCCTTCGTCGTGACCATCGTGGTGACCCTGGGCAGGGTGTTCTTCGACTCCCTCGCCGGATACGCGTTGTCCCGGCTGAACTTCCGTGGCCGCAATCTGGTGTTCGCCGCATTGGTCGCGGTGATGAGCGTTCCCGGCGTGGTCCTGCTGATCCCGAAATTCCTCATCATCAAAACCCTGGGCATCTACGACACCTACGCGGGTATGATTCTGCCGCTGCTGATCGACGCGTCCGGCGTGTTCATCATGAAGAACTTCTTCGAATCGATTCCCCGCTCCGTCGAGGAGCAGGCGATGATCGACCGCGCGGGCACGTTCCGCATCTTCTGGTCGATCGTGTTGCCGATGGCGCGTCCCGCGTTGGTGACGATCTCCATCCTCTCGTTCCAAGGATCGTGGAACGAACTGTCCCACTTCATCGTGTCCACGCAATCCTCCAGCCTCACCACGCTGACTAAGGGCGTCGCCTCGCTGGCCAGCGGCCAGCTGTCGGCGGGCAACCAATATCCGGTCAAACTGGCCGCGGCGGTGGTGATGACCATACCTGTGGCCGTGCTGTTCTTCATCTTCCAGAAACAGATCATGAACAGCTCGGAGGGATCGGTCAAGGAATAAGGGCCGTGACGCCGGCACAGCACACGCACACTATGAACAACTCGAACAATGGAGAATCGATAACGATGCAGAGCAACGATACGCAGCGTACGCGCCAGCCGTGGATGCATGATATGAAGCCGTTGGTGCACGCGCCCGCGCAGCTGTGGTGCGCGCCGGACGGCGTGGTCGACGCGACCGCGAGCCATGCGGGGGCGGAATCGATCGCGGGCTTCTACCTCGGGGACACGCGAATCGTCTCCGCCATCGGTCTGCGGGTGGATGGCGAAACCCCGACCCCTATCGGCTGGGATTCGCGGAACAAGGGCGAGAGCCGGTCCACACTGGTCGCGCGCAATATCGAAGGCCCCACGGTCGACCCTCAGATGCGCGTGAACGAACATCGTTCCGTAAGCGCCGACGGCCTCATCGAGCGCGTCGAACTGCGCAGCGCGCTGGATGAGGACCGCGCGGTCCGTCTCGAGATGTCGTTGCGATTCGACATGGCCACGATGCAGGAGGTGAAAGGAGGCATCGAGTCCTCCGCGGCGAAGGGCGGGAAGGTGACGCTGCGCCATCTGCCGGCAGGTGAGGCGGCGGGGCCGCGTCACGGCGTGGCGGTCGACTGCGGCGAGATATCCGCTCTCGTCCGTGCGGTCGGAACGCCGCAGGGAGTCGACGATGTTCCGCAGGTCTCCATATCGGGACTCGAATGCCTGTTCGTCTGGAATCTGACGGTTCCGGCGCGAGGCGTGCGCGAGGTGGCTTTGGATCTTCGCGTCGAGACCCCGAGCAACGCCGTCATGGCGGCGGACGGTCCCTGCCCGTGGACTGACGTTCGCGTGCGGGCCGACGACAATCGGCTGGAGAGCTGGGCGAACGTGTCGTTGCGCGATCTTGACGGGCTTCGCATGTCGGTGCCGGCGTTGCCCCACGATGAATTCCTGGCCGCCGGCGCGCCCTGGTTCTTCACGCTGTTCGGCCGCGACTCGCTGTGGGCGGCCCGGTTCATGCTGCCTCTGACGACGCGCACGGCCAT
This sequence comes from Bifidobacterium eulemuris, assembly GCF_014898155.1. NCBI lineage: Bacteria > Bacillati > Actinomycetota > Actinomycetes > Bifidobacteriales > Bifidobacteriaceae > Bifidobacterium > Bifidobacterium eulemuris. The sequence continues at coordinate 2,528,231 of NZ_CP062938.1, forward strand.
GGGCACGCTGCGCACTCTCGCGCATTTCCAATCCCGGATGTCGGATCCGCAGACCAACGCGAGTCCCGGAAAGATCATGCATGAGCTGCGTGCCGAACCGTTGGTGTCCGCCGGCGTGTTCGCATCCGATGGGATGACGCTGCCGCCGCTGTACTACGGCACCATCGACGCGACTCCGCTGTGGATCATCCTGCTCGCCGAGGCCGCACGTTGGGGCGCGCCCGAAGAGGAGGTGCGCGCGCTGCTGCCGAATCTCGAAGCGGCCTTGGCTTGGCTGCGTGACTGGGGCGATTGCGATGGCGACGGCTTCCTGGAATACATCGACGAGACCGGCCATGGGCTGAGCAACCAAGGCTGGAAGGATTCGGGCGACTCGGTGCGTTGGAACGACGGCGGCATCGCGCAGGGGCCGATCGCCCTGTGCGAGGTGCAGGGTTACGCCTATCAGGCGGCCATGCTGGGCGCCGAGCTGCTGGAACGTTTCGGCCGCGACGGCGCACGGGAATGGCGCGCGTGGGCGGCGGAACTCAAAGCCCGGTTCAACGGGAGCTTCTGGGTGGAGGACGAGCGCGGCCGATATCCGGCGATCGCCCTGGACGCGGACAAGCGTCCCGTCGACGCGCTGACCAGCAACATCGGTCATCTGCTGGGCACTGGCATCCTCGACGAGCAGGGTGTGCGCGACGTGGTCGCCCGTCTGACGGGCGACGACATGATGAGCGGATACGGCGTGCGCACGATGAGCGGCCTGGCCGGCGGATATTCGCCCGACAGCTATCACTGCGGATCGGTGTGGGCCCACGACAGCGCCATCGTCATGTGCGGTCTGCGGGCCGAAGGATACGTCGAGGAGGCGGCCGCCATCGCCGAAGGACTGATCAGCGCCGCGGAGAGGTTCGACTACCAGATTCCGGAACTGTATTCGGGCGATGCGGGGGAGTACGGTCCTGCGCCGTATCCGGCGGCATGCCATCCCCAGGCATGGTCGGCGGCCTCGTCGGTCGCGGTGCTGTCGGTGCTGCTCGACCTGAATCCCGGCGGCGATTGCGGCGCGGGGAACGCTCCGTGCGGCTCCCCATTGGCCCGTGGCCTGCGCATCGAGCGATAGGACGGCCGATCAAGCGGAACGCGACGTGCCGCCCTCACCGTGGTATAGGCTGTGAGGGTGGCACGAGGGCAGCAAACGGAGAAATACGAGCGGGGCACGCGGTCGTACACGATGTCGCGCATCCGGGGAAAAGACACCTCGATCGAGGTGATGGTGCGCCGTTACCTGTTCTCTCGCGGCCTGCGGTTCCGTAAGAACGACAAACGATATCCGGGGCATCCCGATGTGGTGCTGCCGCGCTGGCACACCATCGTGTTCGTCAACGGATGTTTCTGGCATATGCACGACGATTGCCCCAAAGGCGTGCGCAATCCCAAATCCAACGTGGAGTTCTGGAGTGCGAAACTGCTACGCAACCGTGAACGGGACAGGATGCAACGGGCACAACTCGAGGCGGACGGATGGCATGTCATCACCGTGTGGGAATGCGAATTGACGAAAACCGCCCGCGAGGAGCGGCTTGCGCGGCTGTATGAGCAGATCGTCGGCCAGAGCGCCGACGCGGCCGCCGGTCCGGCCGACGATGCCGCCGGCGACAGCGGCATGGCCGTATCTGATGACGTCAAGTCAAACGGCGTCACACCGGTCAGGGCCGCATCGGCCGGGCCCATGCCAAGCGAGACTTCGCCGGGTAACGTCGTCGTGCCCAATACGACGACGCCACCCGACACGTCTCGGTGATGCTCAGTCCTCGAACGGGAACCTCAGACCCCAGCGCATGCGAATCGAATCCATCAGCTCCATGATGCGCACCGTGTCCTTATGCGGCATGGCCTCGCATTCGGTTTTGCCGTCGATCAACGCGTTCGCCGCGTCTGCCACCTCGTACTCATATCCGGTGAGCTGCTCGGGAACCTCCACATGGCGTGCCAGCCGATGGTCCGCGCCATACACGTCGATGCCTTCCGGATTGTTGATGTTATGCACCACCAGATATCCCTTGGTGCCCCACACGTAGCCGCCGCGGTCGGAAGCGGCGACCATCGAGCTGGCGGAGACGGCCATCACGCCGTCGTCGTAAACCAGCGTGGTGGAGTTCTGCGCGTCCACACCGGACTCATGCGCCACCATGGAGGTGTCCATATGGTCGATCGCGCGGCCATGGTCGGCGCCCACCGCCATATCGATGAAATTCAACGGATACACGCCCACGTCGAGCAGCGCGCCGCCGGCCGTGTTCGGATCGGTCATACGCGCCTTATCGGACACCGGATAGCACAGATTCGCGCTTACGGACTTCACTTCGCCGATCTCTCCCGAATCGAGGATCTCATTGATGATCCGGCGGCTGGGCATGTACCGCGTCCAAATCGCCTCCGCGCACAGCATGCCGGTCTCGCAGGCCACATCCAGCGTTTCGCGGGCCTGGTCGGCGTTCGCGGTGAACGACTTCTCCACCAGCACGTTCTTGCCGGCCTTCATGCATAGGATCGCCTGTTCGGCGTGCAGACTGTGCGGCGTGGCGATATACACCAGATCCACGGCCGGGTCGGCAACCAGATCCTCATACGAACCGTACGCCTGGTCGAATCCCCACTGGTCGGCGAAAGCCTGCGCGCGGCCCAAGTCGCGAGCCGCCACCGCATATGGGTGGATCAGGTCCGCATAGCGGGGGTCGGCGGCCATTTTGACCAACGTGTCGGCCATGGTGTGCGCGATGCGTCCCGCGCCCAGAATGGCGACGTTCACCTTCTCGTCATTGGTGTCGAATGCTGCGCGGGTGCCGTTCAGCCTGCTCATGGTTCTCCTTCGAACGTCGATGTTGGTTCGTCGTACCTCAGTATACGGTTCCGCCCGCGCGCGGGAGGCATACCCGCGCCCTCACGCATCGACCGTCTCACCGGATTGTTCCGCTCGCGTGCGGGAGACACGCTGCGGAAAGGTCTCCATCCATCTTTCATCCACGGTTCCTCCTGCTCGCGGGAGGCGTACCGTCCCGCTTGGGATGTCGAAGGAGGATGGAGGCCGGAGGTGCCGTTTCTTTTTCATCGCGCCGGGCGCAGGCGTGGGCGGAGTCGAAACATCTCGACGGGGAAGGGATGCAATGTCCCGAATCGCGGTTACAACGACATTATGGAAAGCGCAGCACAGCAGCAGTCTCAGTCCTCCGGTTCCGCCAAGGCGTCCGGCGGAGGCCCGGTCCCGACACCCGCGATGTCGCGACGCGCGGCGGAATCCAACCCCTTCCGCGCGATGGTGTTCGGTGAGAAGGCCGACCGTATGATCGCGGACGGCGTCGACGTGATCAAACTCAGCCTCGGCGAGCCCGACTTCGGCGCGCCGCCCGCCGTGCGCGACGCGATGCGCGAGCAATACGACGGACGCGCCCTGCCCTACACCGCGGCCATGGGGCTGCCCGAACTCAGGCGCGCCATCGCCGACTTCTACCACGAACGGCACGCGCTCGACATCGATCCCAAACGTATCGTCATCACCGCGGGAGGTTCGGCCGCGCTGCTGCTTGCCACCGCGCTGACCGTCGACCCCGGCGACGATGTGATGGTCGCCGACCCCTCGTATCCATGCAACCGCGAGCTCGTGCGCTCCTTCGAAGGCAATGTCGTGGACGTGCCGACCAGCGCCGCGACCCGCTTCCATCTGACGGATGAACTCGTCGAACGGTATTGGACCGAACGCACCAAAGCCGTGATGATCACCTCGCCTTCGAATCCGACCGGCACCACCATCGGCTTCGACATGCTCTCCCGAGTCTGCGCGCTGGCCGCCGGTCGCGGCGCATGGCGCATCGTGGACGAGACCTACCTCGATCTGGCCGACCGCGAGCCGGACGGCACCAAGGTGCGTTCCGTGCTCGCCTGCGATCCGGGCGCCATTGTGTGCAACAGTTTCTCCAAATTCTTCGGCATGACCGGATGGCGGCTCGGCTGGGCCATCATGCCCGACGACGACGCCGTGCTCACCGCGGTCGACGATCTGGCCACCAACTACTACCTGTGCGCGCATACACCCACCCAACACGCGGCGCTCGCCTGCTTCACCCCCGACAGCCTCGCCGAATGCGAGCGCCGGCGTCGGGAGCTGCTCGCCCGCCGCGCCATCGTGGTCGAGGGACTCAGGCGCATCGGGCTGCCGGTGGAGGTGGAGCCGAACGGCGCGTTCTACGCCTACTTCAACGTCTCCTCGACCGGAATGGACGCGTGGACCTTCTGCGAGCGCGCGTTGGCGGACGCGCATGTGGCGCTGACCCCCGGCCGTGATTTCGGCGCGGCCACCGCCGACACGCATGTGCGTCTGTCGTACGCCGCTTCGCGCGAGGCGCTGGCGGAAGGGCTGGAGCGGCTGGGGAGGTTTGTGAGGTGAGGTCGTCGCACGGTCGCATCAGGCGGTAGGTCCCGTGCGACCCTTTTTCGGGGCGTAAACGAACAGATTTCGTCCCGAACGGCGGTATTCCGCCGGACCGTATGATCATCGCGTGTTCGTTTCTGTGCGGAAAAGTCGCACGGGCGTCGGTTGGATGGCGCTTTGTGCGACCTCGCATCTCCGCCCCGCGCTGAATGCGCGTCGGCGCCCGCGTATTGCCGATAGCATGGAACGTGCGGGTTCTTCGAGCCGCCCCGACAATGAAAGCGAGGTGGCGGATGCTCAATCAGAAACGTGTGGAACAGCGTGCGCTCGGCGTGGGTATCGCATGCAATGCGGTGATGGGCGCCGCGGGTCTGACGGTGTTCTTCATCACCGGTATGGAGGCGATTTTCCTAGACGGTGTGTTCACCGTCATCGCGTTGATCTCCGGGCTGGTGGCGCTGGTCGTCTCGTCGCGCAGCGCGCGCACCACAGACCGGTTCCCCAACGGGTTTTTCGCGTTGGAACCGCTGTATGCGATCGTCAAGGCGGTGCTGACTTTGTCGCTGCTCGCTTTCTCCACCATCAACGTCACGCAGGCGGCCATTGAGTATTGGCGCTTCGGCATAGGGGAGCCGTTGGTGCTCGGTCCTGTGGTCTGGTATGAGCTGGTGATGGTGGCGATCTGCGTGGGGATGGTGTTGTTCTACCGCTATGAGAACGCGCGCATTCACGGTGCCAGCACCATGCTCGACGCGGAGGCGCGCACCACGCTGGTCGATGGCATGGTTTCCGGCGGCATCGGCGTGGCCGCGTTGGCGCTCACCTTTGTGCCGTTGGATTCGCCGCTCGGATGGCTCAACTACACCGGTGATTTCTTCATCACCATCGCTTTGGTGGCGATTTCGCTCAAGGAACCGCTGACCGTGCTGCACGACGGATTCGTCGAACTGATCGGCGGCCGCGTCATCGACGAGGAGACCAACGAGCATATCGAACTCGAAGCGCGTGGGCATCTGCCCGGAGGCACCAGTCTCGACCGCGTCCACGTGTTCAAACAAGGCATGAGCTACACGGTCGACGTGTACCTGCTGTGCGAGAACGACACGATGAACGTCAGCCACGTCAACAGCCGCAAACAGGAGCTGGAAGCCGCGCTGCGTCCACGATTCCCCATCGTCGACGTGAACTTCGTGTTCGACTGATCCGCACGTCGGAAGCCTGGTCAGACCGCGATGGTGGCCAGCAGGGCCGCATGATCCGACCCGGTGACCTTCACCGTCCGGCATTGGCCGGCCGTCATGCCCTGGTCGAGCACCACATGGTCGATGCCGGCGAACGCAGGCAGATACGTTCGATCCATGGGCCAAGTGAAGGTGAATCCGTGTCCGGACTGGCGGGCCGCGTCCGTGAATCGGTCGCCGAGGAAGTTGCGGAAGGGCGTGTGGTCGTAGGTGGCGTTGAAATCGCCCATGAATATGTATCGCGTGTCGGTGTCGGCTCGCATCAGGGCGAGTTCGTCCAGCGAGCGTTTCCACTGGGCCCAATAGCCGGGAACCGGGGCGGTGGTGTGCACGGAGACGAAACGCACCTCGGTGCCGGCGAAGTCCACCGTGCCGCCCGGCATGAACGAGGCGCTGGAGTTCACGTCGTCGTCGGCCGGGTCGGATTGCGGCGCGGCCGACCAGATGCCGTTGCCATACACGCCATCCGACGAGGAGACGTTGGCGTACGGCAGGTAATATTCGATGCCGGCCTCGTTCAGCCGTTCCACGAAATCATCGGTCGTCTCCTGCAGAGCCAGCACCTCGACGCGTTGGTCGCGTACCAGATCGACGATCTCCTGCGCGTCGGCCTGGCCTTTGTAGACGTTGAGCGTCATCACGCGCGCGTAGGCGTCCGAGGTGTCGGCCGAGGCCGAGGCCACCGCCTGCTGCGCTTCGTCGGGCAGTGTGGCGGATGGTTGGAAGAACGGCAACTGCCAGTAGACGTTCAATCCGATGGCAATGACGGCGATCAGCGCCATCACCACACGACGGGAGATGATGGCGAGCAGCAGCGCGAGTAACGCCAATAGCGTGAACCACGGCGTGGCGGAGACGACGACCGGCACATAAGGGAGTTCCTGCAAGTCGGCGGGAAGCTCGCGCGCGGCCGTGCCCAGCAACGCCGCGACGGCGAAGATTCCGGCGAACGCGCCGAGAATGCGATGACGTCTCCTGCCTTTGCCAGCCAATCCTGCCATTATGCCTCCTGCCTGTCGCCGAATCACATGCGTGATCGCGAATTGCCACCTTAACGCATGGGGCTTGGCGCGCGCACTCGTTCGCCAGGCTGATTCGCCGGTTTGCACCAAACCGGCACGAACTGTTCGATAGGGCCGCTGGAGGGCGGAGAACAAGTGTGCCCCAGATAGGAATCGAACCTACGACACCATCTTTAGGAGAGATGTGCTCTATCCACTGAGCTACTGGGGCAACGAGTTGATATTGTACACGCGTTTCGCACCTGGTTCGACCAATTGTCGCAGCCGATGTTGCCAGAACAAGAATGCAAACACAAAGGCCGCTCCTTTCTAAAGATGGTGTCGTAGGTTCGATTCCTATCTGGGGCACCATTCCTTCGGCATGCCGACGGCCGAGCCCGCCGGTGCGTTGTCTGGAAAAGCGTGCCGCTTTGCTGTCCTGCTGCCCGCTATCCAATCTGCGGCTCAATGTGGTGGGGGACGTACGCGACCTGCCGTTGCGCGAACTGGCCCGGGCCGGCGTGCGCATCACCGTGAACTCCGACGATCCGGCCTACTTCGGCGGATACATCGCCGACAACTACATCGCGTTGGTCGAAGCCGGCTATACGATGTCCGAACTCGCCGAATTCGCGCGCCAGTCGCTGCTCGCCACCTTCGACACCCCGGAGAACCAGTCCGCCGACCTCGCCGCATGGGAGGCGTGGCGTCGGCGGTACAGCTCGCTGCTCCAGTAAGGTGTTGGCCTTTCGGTTTCCCTGATCGGCCTGTTCCGTTCCGCTAGGGCGGCTGCGCGCCACCTTCGGGCGGTCGCATGCCACCTTCGGGCGGTTACGTACCACCTACGGGCGGCTGTCTTGCCCTACGGGTGGTTGTCTTGCCCTTCGGGCGGTTGATGGGTTGGTCATTTCCATCGGCTGATTGTTTTTATCAAGACGGGAATGGCTGAATTTCAACGTTTCTTATTGCGAGAATAAACGAATGTCGGAGAGTGGATAAAATCTTTGACCGCCCGAAGGCGGGGATTGCCGCCCGTAAGGCAAGACGGCCGCCCGTAGGTGGGAGACGGCCGCCCGTAGGTGGTATGCAGCCGCCCGTAGGGCAAGGCAACTGTCCGATGGTGATTCACCGCCCGGCGTGGCGTTGCTGATTGCCGGCGAATCCGCGCGCCGGGATGATAGCGTTGCGGTACGGCCATGCGCCGGACGGAACAACGACGTGACGTGAGAAAGGCAACGACATGCGTGATTATGATGCGATCTATCCCCTCGATAAATGGCGCGATCCCGACTATAAGGTGATGGACAAGTTCTCGTTGAACGGCAAGAAAGGATTCGTCACCGGCGGTGCCGGTGGCATCGGACGCAACGCCGCCGCCGCGTGGGCGGAGGCCGGCGCCGACGTGGCCATCGTCGACATCGAACCGAAAAAGGGCGAGTTGGAGGCGCTGGCGGCCGAACTGTCCGAACGCTACGGCGTGCGCGTCGTGCCGATGCTGTGCGACGTGTCCGACCGCGAGCAGGTCGCCGCGCTGAAAACCCAATTGGTGGACGAGCTCGGCACGGTCGACATCGCGTTTCTGAACGCCGGCGTCAACGTGCCTGGCGACGACGCCGACGAGCCGTATGAGGTGTGGCGTACAACCATCGACATCAACCTGACCGGTGCCTATATGACCGCGCAGATCGCCCAGAACATCATGCGCGAGCATGGGCATGGCGGCTCGCTGATCTTCACCTCGTCCCTATCCGGGCACAACGCGAACTACATCGCCGGAGGACCCTCGCCGGTCGCCGCGTACGGCGCGACCAAGGCCGGCATCTACGAGTACGCGCGTTATCTGGGTGCAGCGCTGGCTCCGTACGGCATCCGTTCCAACGTGATCTCTCCCGGATACGTATGGTCGGGCATCCACGTCGGCCGCATCGACGACGCGGTGCATGACGCGATGATCGATGTGGTGCCGATGAAGCGTTTCGGCTGCAACGACGAATTGGCGGGCGCGCTGCTGTTCCTCGCCAGCGACGCGTCCTCGTATATCACCGGTGCCAATCTGCAGATCGACGGCGGCTACGCCATCTATTAAACGTCGTGCCGCGAATGGGACTCAGGACAGATTGTCCTGGGCCGAGCCGTGGAGCGCGCGTCCCTGTGGGGCGCGTGTAGGCGAGGTGAGCGGTGTGCCGCGAATGGGACTCAGGACAGATTGTCCTGAGTCCCCGCCGTATCCGCGCCGGAGGACTGCGCGGCTTGGGCGGCGTCCAGCTTGGCGCGCACGTCGTTGAGCAGACTCTGCGCGCGCTTGGCCAGCGCCTCGCCGATCTCCCATTGGCGCATCGACTGGTCGAGGTTCAGCCCTCCGGCCTCCAGCGCCTGCACGGCTTGGATGAGCTTGTCTCGCGCCTCCTCATACGGCATCTGCGCGATGGCCTCGCGTTCCTTATCGCTGAGGGAGGACGCGGGGGCGGTGTTTTTCTCGGTCATGTGGTTCTGCTTTCTGTGAGATCCCTCGACTTCGCTCGGGATGACGAACATCTATGTATGGGTCAGTCGACGGCGGATGACGTGGCTTGGGCGGTGAGGACGCCGCGCTTCAAGGTCAGGGTGAGCTCGTCGCCGGGGGAGACGCTCGCCGCGTCGTCGAGCACATGCCCGTCGGCGGTCTGCACGACGGCATAGCCGCGGTTCAGTGTGGATTGGGGGCTGAGCGCGGTGAGCGAGGCGTGCGCCTTTTCGATGGTGAGCGCTGCGTCGTCGGCGATGCGACGCAGGCCGATGTCCAATCGTTGCAGCGCCTCGTCTACGAACCGTTGGTGGGGTTCCAGCATGGTCAGGGGCTGGGTCAGACTCGGCCGGTTCGCATAGCCTTCGACCAGGCGGATCTCGTTGTCCACGCGGGCGCGCACGCGCAGCCGCATCTGGCCGATGGCGTTCTCGATCAGCTGTTGTTGCTCGCGCACGTCCGGCACCACACGTTTGGCCGCGTCGGTCGGTGTGGAGGCGCGCATGTCGGCCACCAGATCCAGCAGCGTCCAATCGTCCTCGTGTCCGATGGCGGAGACCAGGGGGGTGGCGCAGGCGTAGGCCGCGCGCACCACACGCTCGTCGGAGAAGCCGATGAGATCCTCGAACGCGCCGCCGCCGCGGGCCACGATGATTACGTCCACCTGCGGGTCGGCGTCCAATTGTTCGATGGCTTTGACCACATCCGCGGGGCACTGTTCGCCCTGCACGTGCACGTGCACGACCGAGAATTCCACGGCCGGCCAACGCAGATTCACATTGGTGATCACATCGCCTTCGGCGCGGGCCTGAGGTGCGCATATCAAGCCGATGCGGCCGGGGAATTGGGGCAGGGGAAGTTTGTGGTCCTCGTCGAACAAGCCTTCTCCCTTGAGCCGCTTGCGCAGTTCGTCGATCATGGCTTTCAGGCTGCCGCCAGCGCCGACGCGCAGGATCATGTCGCCGCGCAACGACAGCGAGGTGCGTTTCATCCACAGGTTCGGCTTGCCGTGGATCACCACGCGGTCGCCCTGCGTGAATTGCGAGGCGGCGGCGGCGAACTGGCCGAAGCCGTTGACCTCCATCGCGATGTCCTCGAAATCGTCGCGGAGGGTGATGTAGGCGGAGCCTGCGCGACGCGTGTTGATCTGCGTGATCTGCCCGCAGACCCAGGCCGAGGGCCAGCGATCCACGGCCGTGTGGAACTTCTGGCTCAGAATGCTTACCGGCCACGGATTGGCCGCGGTGGTCTCGCCGGCGCGCGCGGGCAGTTGGTCCAGCGGCCGCGGCTCGGCGGGGATATCCACGGCGGCGGGCGCGCCTGGATTCGGGGTTCCCATAAACGATGTCATAAGCCTCAAGATTCCTCTATATAAGGGACATGTATGCCATGGCGGTGTTGCCTCATATGGGATCGGGATCCCTCGGCTTCGCTCGGGATGACGAGAGGAGTGGGCGACACGCTGAGGTGAAATCGTTACCTTAATCACACACATGTAGTTTTGGCGGAAATACGCCAAAAACCACTATAAATAGTAGACACGCCGCATTGCGGTACTAGATATAGGGGTGCCCTTGCCGTACAGTTCATAAAGCTGATTGAATCACACGTGTGTAATTAACGCAGCACGTAAGACCGCCACAGGGGCGGTGCGAGGTACTAGGAAAGGGACGCCCGATGGACGCACAGGTTCTGGAGAACGCCGTGAAAACCGAGCAGACGGTGAGGAATTCCGCGGTGCTGGTGGAGAAGCGCGACGGTCGTATCGTCGATTTCGACCCGCTGAACATCATCTCCGCGGTGAAGTCCGCGTTCGAGGATCTGGGCAAGCGGATCGGTCCCGAGGAGGAGAAGCTCGTCCGCGGCATCGCCGACCAGATCGAAGGCGAGATCAAGGAGCGCTACGCCGGACCCGCCAAAATCGAGGACATCCAGAACCTCGTCGAGCACGCGCTGATCGAGCGCCATCTGTACGACGTGGCCCGCAACTACACGAACTACCGCCTCGACCGCGACATCGAGCGCGCCAAGGCCACCGATGTGAACGAGGCCGTCTCCCGCTTCATCAACCACGATCCGACGCTGATCCATGAGAACGCGAACAAGGACTCCAACGTCTACGCCACCCAGCGCGACCTGCTGGCCGGCGCCGTGTCCAAGGCCGCGGCGTTCAACATGCTGCCCCCGGCCGTGTCCAACGCGCATATGAAGGGCGACATCCACTTCCACGACGCCGACTACTCCCCGTTCACCGCGCAGTCCAACTGCTCGCTGCCGAACTTCTGGGACATGCTGGCCAACGGCTTCACCCTCGGCAACGCGCCCATGGCCTCCCCGAAGTCCATCGCCATCGCCGCCACGCAGATCACCCAGATCATGAAGGATGTGGCCTCCAGCCAGTACGGCGGCCAGACCGCCAACCGCGCCGACGAGCATCTGGCCCGCTACGCCCGCAAGGATTACGAGAAGTTCCTTGAGGAGGCCCGCGAGACCATTCCCGACGGCATGCCGGTGGAGTTCGCCCGCCGCCAGGTGGAGAACGCCAAGCGCAACGAGCCCGCCAAGCTGCATTTCGGCTCCCGCGAGCCGCTGCCGATGGACACGCCGTTCCATACGGATGTCGACGAGCTGGAGCAGGAGCGTGAGATCCTCGCCAAGATCCGCACCCGCAAGGCCATCTACGACGCCATGCAGACCATGGAATACCAGATCAACTCCAACCGCGTGAGCAACGGCCAGACCCCGTTCGTCACCATCGGCTTCGGTCTGGGCACCGACTGGTTCGCCCGCGAGATCCAGCGCGCCATGCTGCTCAACCGCATCCGCGGCCTCGGCAAGGAGCATCACACCGCGATCTTCCCGAAGCTCGTGTTCACTGTCAAGCACGGCGTGAACGCCGATCCGGGCGACCCGAACTACGATCTGAAGCAGCTCGCCCTCGAATCCGCCACCAAGCGCATGTATCCGGACGTGGTGTTCTACGAGAACATCGTCAAGATCACCGGCAGCTTCAAAGCGCCGATGGGCTGCCGTTCCTTCCTGCAGGGCTGGATCAATCCCGAAACCGGCCAGGACGAGGAAGACGGCCGTATGAACCTCGGCGTGGTCACCGTCAACGTGCCTCGCATCGCCTTGGAATCCCACGGCGACAAGGAGCGCTTCTGGAAGCTGTTCAACGAGCGTATGGAGATCGCGCACCAGGCTCTGCAGTTCCGCATCATGCGCTGCAAGCAGGCCACGCCGGTCAACGCGCCTACCCTGTTCCGCTATGGCGCCTTCGGCCGCCTCGGCGCGAACGACAACATCGACCAGCTCTTCCGCGGCGAGCGCGCCACCGTGTCGCTGGGCTACATCGGCCTGGCCGAGGCGACCGCCGTCTTCTACGGCGAGCATTGGATCCGCGACCATGGCTGGGATCCGGAAGGCAAGGAGTTCGCGCTGTCCATCGTCAAGCGCATGAACGAGCTGTGCAAGCAGTGGAGCCGTGCGGAGGACTACCATTACTCCGTGTACTCCACGCCCGCCGAGTCCCTGACCGACCGATTCAACCGTATGGACCGCGAGAAGTTCGGCGAGGTGTCCGGCGTGACCGACCACGACTTCTACACCAACTCCTTCCACTATCCCGTGTGGCTGCAGCCCACCCCGATGGAGAAGCTCAACTACGAGAAGGACTTCCCGTACTACGCTTCCGGCGGCTTCATCAACTACTGCGAGTACCCGTGCCTGCAGGACAATCCGAAGGCGCTCGAGGCCGTGTGGGATTACGCCTACAACATCGGCATCGGCTATCTGGGCACCAACACCCCGATCGACCACTGCTTCGAATGCGGCTTCCAGGGCGACTTCGAGCCGACCGAGGAGGGCTTCAAGTGCCCTGAGTGCGGCAATTCCAACCCGGATAAGTGCAACGTCACCAAGCGCACCTGCGGCTATCTCGGCTCTCCGGTGCAGCGCCCGATGGTGCACGGCCGCCATGAGGAGATCGCCCATCGCGTCAAGCATATGAGCGGCTCCACCGGCAAGGTGGTGCTGGACGACGGCAACACCCGCGAATGGTTCGAGGAGACCAAGTGACCAAGCGCCGCGACTTCGCGGCCGGCGAGACAGGGCGCGGCCCCTCCATTCCCAGCGGCGGATTCGCCAACGATCCGCGCGCCGGGCAGTGGGACGGCCGCCGCATGTCCAAGCGTATGATCGCCGACTACAAAACCTTCATCGTCACCGACGGCGAAGGCGTGCGCAATTCGCTCTACGTCTCCGGATGCCCGTTCCACTGCGTGGAATGCTTCAACGCCTCCATCTGGGATTTCCAGGCGGGGCACGAGTACACGCAGGCGCTTGAGGACAGGATCATCACCGATCTGGCCCAGCCTTGGGTGCAGGGCATCACCTTCCTCGGCGGCGAACCCATGCTCGCCACACCGGTGCTGGTGCCGCTCGCGCGCCGCATCCGCCGTGAATTCGGCCACACCAAAGACATCTGGAGCTGGACCGGCTACACGTGGGAGGAGCTGATGCGTGAGGGGGAGACCCCCGACAAGCGTGAGCTGCTCGAACTCATTGACATCCTCGTGGACGGCCGCTACCTGAAGCCTCAGCACGACTCGCTGCTGCAGTTCCGCGGCTCCGCGAACCAACGCATCCTCGACGTGCCGAAATCGTTGGCTGCGGGGGAGCCAGTGATCTGGGCCAAACTGCACGACCAGGAGCGGTTCATCCCCGAAATCTACGGCAAGGATCGCGCCGCCGGCGAAGGGCAACAAGCCAGCTGAGCGAATACGCGAACCGTCCGTCGGAGCGACCGACGTCCACGTTCCGATATGATGAGGGCCGCCGAGCCAACGGGTTCGGCGGCCCTCATCATATGCATCGTATATGCGTCGGGCGTGCGTCAGATTGCGTCAGGCGAGCGACACCGTCTGCGTCAGCGTGTGCGTGGCACCCGGCTCCAACGCGATGCTGCGATCCAACCGCGCGACCGCCTCGACGCAGACGAATCCGCGCCATTCGCCCTGGGCCATGTCGCCGATCGCATCGCCCGCGGCCTCGCCGGGATTCCACACCACGGTCTGCGGGGCACCCGATTTCTCAACCACGATGGTGCGGCCCAATACGGCATCCTCGATACGCACCGCGCCATCCGCCTCATACGTGCGGTCCACCATACCGTCGAAGGTGATCGCCTCGCCGCTCGCCTCGACATAGGGCACGCCATCCCGCGCGTTGTCGAGATATCCGGCGGTCTCCAGCCCCCGCACCACGGTCCGTTCCACATCGCCCACCTGGAAGTACGTGTGCAACGCGGCCTCATAGACCAGTGGCTGGGTTCCCGTATTGGTGACGGTCAGCGCCATGGTCAGGCGTTCGCCCACCGTCACATCGTAGACGGCCCGGAACCGCGGATCGGGGCAGCCGATGGTCCGCAGCAGTTCGGGCTCACAATCAGCGGAATCCAAGGTGTAGCGCACGTGGCGGGCGCGGTCGGAGTTGGCCTCGTCGAACTTCCAGAAGCTCGCGCGGGCGAATCCATGCTTCGGCTTCTTGTTCACGGGACGGCCGCCGTCGTAGCCGGTGTTGAACCACGGGAAGATGATCGGCACGCCGCCGCGGATGGCGCAACCCGAGGCGAGATAAACCGCCGCGGGCTGCCAGACCACCGCTTCGTGCCCCGCGGGGGCGTACGACAGCACATGCGCGCCGTAGTCGCTGATGGTTGCGGTGGCGTCGTCGTTGACGAGTTTGCGGATGATGAAGGTTTCACTCATGCGCCCCAGTATACCCGTCCGCACAGGCGGCCCATATGCCGACATAATCGATGGAAATGTCGGTTTGTATGCATCCTACGAGCGAAAACGGCACGAACCACGACCTGTCTGACGAGGCGACCGACTACATTACCTATATGAGTAGCTGGGCGTAGCCATGCCCGACCGGCCGCCAAGGACCATTGCATGGCATCCCAGAAACAGAGCAGATGAGGACAAGTATGGTTGACGTCACCGCGACGACTCGCAAGGTCAAGCCGCTGCGTGTGGGATTGGATATTGGTTCCACCACGGTCAAGGCCGTGGTGTTGGACCAGTCCGACGCGCTCGGCGACACCTTGTTCTCCGACTACCGCCGCCATCACGCCAACGTGCGCGCCACCGTGGCGGGACTGTTGGTCGACATCCGTGAGACACTGGCCGAACTCGGCCGAGGAGACGAACCCATCCGTCTGGCCATCACCGGCTCCGGCGGACTCGCGCTCGCCGACAATCTGCATGTGCCGTTCGTCCAGGAGGTGATCGCCGAAACCGAGGCGATCGATGCGGAATATCCGCAGGCCGATGTGATCATCGAACTCGGCGGCGAGGACGCCAAAATCACCTATCTGAAGCCCACGCCGGAACAGCGCATGAACGGATCGTGCGCGGGCGGCACCGGCGCGTTCATCGACCAGATGTCCACCTTGCTCGACACCGACGCCGCCGGTCTCAACGATATGGCGAAGGAATACCAGAACCTGTATCCGATCGCCTCGCGATGCGGCGTGTTCGCCAAAACCGATCTGCAGCCGCTGATCAACGACGGCGCGGCCAAGCCTGATCTGGCGGCCTCGATTTTCACCGCCGTGGCCACGCAGACCATCGCCGGCCTCGCCTCCGGCCGCCCGATCCACGGCACCGTGATCTTCCTCGGCGGCCCGCTGTTCTTCATGAGCGAGCTGCGCGCCGCCTTCCAGCGCGCGCTCGAAGGCAAAGTCGACGAGTTCATCGTGCCCACCGACGCCCACCTGTACGTGGCGTACGGCGCGGCGCTGCTCGCCGAATCCGACACCGACGACGAAGGCAACCATTTCGAAGCCCGGCCTTGCAGCGATATCCTGGCCCGACTGGACGAGCTGGAGAACCTGCCGAGCAACACGCCCACCATGCCGCCGCTGTTCCCCACCGAGGCGGACCGTGAGGCGTTCAACGCCCGCCACCATCGCGAGCATGTGCACGTCGGCACGCTTGAGGGCGCGCACGGACCGCACTTCCTCGGCATCGACGCGGGATCGACCACCATCAAGGCCACGCTCGTCAACGACGACCGTGAGATCGTCTGGTCGTCGTACGCGAACAACGAGGGCAGCCCGCTGACCGCCGCCATCAACATCGTCAAGCAGATTCAGTCGGAGCTGCCGGCCGAGGCGTGGATCGCGCGCTCCTGCGCCACCGGCTACGGCGAGGGCCTCATCACCACGGGCCTGCATCTCGACGAGGGCGTGGTCGAGACCATGGCGCACTACCGGGGCGCCGAAATGACCAGCCCGGGCGTCACCGCCGTCATCGACATCGGCGGCCAGGACATGAAATATCTGGCCATCTCCGACGGCGTGATCGACTCGATCGCCGTCAACGAGGCCTGCTCCTCCGGTTGCGGATCCTTCCTGCAGACCTTCGCCATGTCGATGGGCCTGACCATTCAGGAATTCACGCAGAAGGCACTCAACTCCACGCATCCGGTGGATCTAGGCTCGCGCTGCACCGTGTTCATGAACTCCTCCGTCAAGCAGGCGCAGAAGGAGGGCGCGAGCATCGAGGACATCGCCGCGGGCCTGTGCTATTCGGTGGTGCGCAACGCCCTGTACAAGGTGATCAAACTGCGCGACTCGGGCGAGCTCGGCGACACCGTCGTCGTGCAGGGCGGCACCTTCCTCAACGACGCCGTGCTGCGCGCCTTCGAACTGCTCACCGAACGCGAGGTGACCCGACCGAACATCGCCGGCCTGATGGGCGCGTTCGGCGCCGCCCTCACCGCCCGCATGCACTACACGGACGAAGCGGACGCGATGGACGGCCAGTCGACGGCCGCGACGCAGCCCCAGACGGGCGCGTCCGGCGAGGAATCCGCCACGCAGGCCTCCGACGGCTTCCGCGCCACCGGCGAGGCCTCCCATACGGTAGTCGTCGACGGCGTCGCCCACACCTGCTCGTCGATTCTGACCGGCGAGGCGCTCGACAATCTGTCGATGACCTCCGAACGCGACATCTGCAAGCTGTGCCAGAACCACTGCAAGCTCACCATCACCACCTTCGCCGACGGGTCGCGCTACGTGACCGGCAACCGCTGCGAACGCGGCGGCGACGCCAAGAAGCAGCGCTCCGACCGTCCGAACCTGTACGACTACAAGTACAAGCGGTGCTTCGCCTACCGCAGGCTCACCGACAAGAACGCCACCCGCGGCGAAATCGGCATTCCGCGCGGCCTGAACATGTATGAGAACTATCCGTTCTGGTTCACGCTGCTCACCACGCTGGGCTTCAAGGTGATGATCTCCGGCCGCAGTTCGCACGAGCTGTTCGAAACCGGCATCGAATCGATCGCCTCCGAGAACATCTGCTACCCGGCCAAGCTGGTGCACGGCCATATCAAATGGCTGCTGGGCAAGGGCGTCACCACGATCTTCTACCCGTGCGTGAGCTACGAGGACAATCTCGTCGAGAACGCCGACAACCACTACAACTGCCCGGTGGTGGCCAACTATCCGCTGGTCATCGGCGCGAACATGCCCGAATTGCGCGACGAGAACGTGCGCTACATGCACCCCTACTTCAACCTCGCCAACCACGAGCTGATGGTCGACCGCATCGTCGACGAGTTCGCGTGGGCGAACGTCACGCGCGAGGAGGCCGAGACCGCCGTCAAAGCCGCCTACGCGGAAGACAAGGTCTTCAAACACGACGTGCAACAGGAGGGCCTGAAGGCGCTGGCCTACATGAAGGAACACGACTGCCGCGGCATCGTGCTCGCCGGCCGCCCCTACCACATCGACCCCGAAATCAACCACGGCATCCCCGAGACGATCTGCTCGCTGGGCATGGTGGTGCTGTCCGAGGATTCGGTGTGCGAGCTGCAGCCGGGGGAGAAGCTCAACCTCACCGAATTCCTCGGCCAGGACGAAACCGATCCGCGCGCCAAGAACGCGAACGGCTTCCGTCACGTCGGCGACCGCAAGGTCACCAAAATGCCGCTGCGCGTCACCAACCAGTGGGCCTACCACGCGCGCCTGTACACGGCCGCCAATTTCGTCGCCTCCTACCCGGGGCTGGAGCTCGTGCAGCTCAACTCCTTCGGATGCGGCCTCGACGCCGTCACCACCGACCAGGTGAGCGAGATCCTCGCCGACAAGGCCGATGTGTACACGCTGCTGAAAATCGACGAGGTCTCCAACCTCGGCGCGGCGAAGATTCGTCTGCGCTCGCTGAAGGCCGCCATCGAGGAACGCGAACGCAACAGGTCCGCCATCGACACCACCGAGGCCCCCTCGCCCGCCGTCCAGAGTCTTTCCTCCGCCAGCTCGGGCCTTTCCTCCGTCGACCCGAGTTTTTCTTCCGTCGACCCGAGTTCTTCCTCCGTCATCCCGAGCGAAGTCGAGGGATCCCCCGACGAATCCGCCGCCCAGGCCCAAGCCGATCTCGACGCCGCCAAAGCCGAGCTCGCCATGGCGCAGGCCGCGGTCGAGGCCGCCGAGGCCAGGCTCGCCTCCCGCACGGCTCCGAAGTCCACGGGATTCCGCAAAACCGGCTCCGAAGCGCCGACTCCGGGCCGTCAGGTGCTGCTCGACGCCACGATGAAAGCCAATCCGAAGCTCACCCAGGCGGTCAAGGACGCTGCGAAGCGCGCGTCGGAGAGCACCGGCCAGAAGTCCGGCTCCGGCCACAACAACGCGACGATGAGCCGCTACGCGAACCGTGTGCCCTTCGGCAAGTCCATGAAGAAGGACTACACGATCGTGGCCCCGCAGATGAGCCCGATCCACTTCTCGCTGGTGGAGTCCGTGATCCGTTCCGGCGGCTACAAGTTCGACATCCTCGAACACGCCAGCCATGAGGATGTCGAAACCGGCCTCAAATACGTGAACAACGACGCCTGCTATCCGGCCATCATGGTCATCGGGCAGCTGGTGGACGCGATCATCGAAGGCAAATACGATCCGGACACCACGGCTCTGGCCATCACGCAGACCGGCGGCATGTGCCGCGCGACCAACTATTTCGGCCTGATCCGCAAGGCGTTGGTCGACGCGGGATATCCGCAGATTCCGGTGATCGCCATCTCCACGCAGGGCATCGAGGACAATCCCGGTTTCACCGCCACGCCCACGCTGCTGCATCGCGCGATCAAGGCGCTGATCGTCGGCGACCTGCTGATGAAATGCCTGTACCGCGTGCGCCCCTATGAGGTCGAACCCGGCTCCGCGGACGCGTTGTACCGCCAGTGGGACACCATCGTGCGCGAAACGCTCGAACACCATGGCCATTCCAAGACAGCGCGCAAGACGCTGGGCGTGGGCAAGGGCTATCTGCCGTATCCCAAGCTCGTCAAGGAGATCGTCAAGTCCTTCGACGCGCTGCCGTTGAAGGATATTCCGCGCAAGGTGCGCGTCGGCGTGGTGGGCGAGATTCTCGTCAAATACCAGCCGGACGCGAACAACCATGTGGTCGACGTCATCGAATCGCAGGATTGCGAGGCGGTGGTGCCCGGCATCATGGAGTTCATGACCACGCGCCCCTACATCTCCGATTGGAATGAGCGCAACCTCGGCACCGGCGGCAACAAGACGGCCTACGCGCTGATGCGCTGGGGCTTGGACCGGTATATGAATCCGGTGCGCGCCGCGATCGCCACGTCGAACGGCAAGTTCCAGCAGGACGAGCCTATGCCCGAACTGGTCAAGAAGGCGGCCGAGGTCACCTCGATCGGCGTGCAGGCCGGTGAAGGCTGGCTGCTGACCGCCGAGATCCTGGAGCTCATCGAGCAGGGATGCCCGAACGTGGTGTGCGCGCAGCCGTTCGCCTGCCTGCCCAACCATGTGACCGGCCGCGGCATGTTCGGCAAGATCCGCCGACTGCACCCCGAGGCCAACATCGTGAGCATCGACTACGATCCGGGCGCCAGCGAGGCCAACCAGCTCAACCGCATCAAGCTGATGATCGCCGCCGCCAAAAAGACCGCCGCCAACCAGGCGGGCAATGCCGTCTCCTGACGTCGAAACGATGTCGATTTAGTGTGGATGCCGCCTTTCGCACAGGGCGGCATCCTTTGTTTGGGGCGCGCGAGGATTGAATAGCGGTTCAGTCAGGCCAGAGCGTAACTGGTGCTGCGTGCCGAGCCGGAAGAGACGATGCTGCCCTCCTTTTCGAGTTTGCGCAGCACGTAGGCCGCTCTGTTTTTGTTGATGCCCAGAGCCTGCTCTATTTCCAGTCGGCTCATGGGAACGTTGCGTTTGGCGATCAGTTCGAGCGTGAGCCGCTCCAACTCGCTGGATGTCGGAGGCGGGGCGGTGGAACTGGCCGTTTCCTCCGGCGGCGCTGTCTGGTGGAGCGGACCTGTGTGATGCTGCGGCTGCGCGTCGTCGTGCGTGACGTGACCGGCTGCGCGCAGCTCCATACGGTCGAGGACGGAGCCATCCGGCATGACGATATGCGCGTCGCCTTGCACCGGTGCCAGAATCAGTGCGTCCGGAGCGCCTTTGCGGGATATGGTCGTAGGTGTTTGCTGGGCGACCGTTTCGATGATGAGACCGTTCGCTTCATCCGCTGGGGCGAGGTCTTCTCCCAATGTGGCGAATTGGGTGTAGGAGTGCCGTCGTTCTCCGCGTTCCTGCGCGATGGTGGAGGGGCGCGAGGGGGATCCGCCGCCGCGGGGCTGGGGAACGGTTTCGCCTCCGGAGTTTGATGGACCGTTTTGCCTGGGAAGCGTCAGCGAGAAGAACGCAGGGGATGTCTGGATCCAAGGTCGGCTGCCGCAGCCCTCATATTGGCGTGTTATCGAGGGGATGCCCATGCCGTAGCTTTCGATAAGACGTAGGCGGTAAAACACTTCGGCTAGCGTGCGGTTGCGGGGCATGGACATGCCGTTCAGCGCGTCGGCGAGTGCGATGTTCAACGGAAGACCTCCCGGTGAGATGAACTCCGCCCGGTCGTCGTAGATGTTGATGAAGGTGGTTCCCGTGGAATCGTAGTCGCGGTGCACGATGGCGTTCAATAAGGCTTCGCGCAGGGCGCTTGGCGGCCATGCGTAATGGTCGTTGCGGTATAAGCCGTCGAATGTGGCCGATTGCGTGTTGTTCAACTCCAGGAACCGATAGGCGTCCTCTAGCTGTTGCAGTATCGAACCGGTGAATTCCCTCCTGTCGATGAACGCCGACGCTTTGGTGCTTCCGGAGAACACCGCGCTTTTTATGGTGTGGTGGCATTGGTCCGAAAGCAGTAGCGCTGTGTTCGTGTACAGCTCGTTGTCGTTCACCAGTCCGAGTGTGCGTCGCTGGTTTTCTCCCCATTGCACATCATGCTTACGAAAATACGCGGCCGCATATTCGAATGTGAGCTCCTGTCGCAGACACGGCGACGAGTCGAACGCCATATCATCACTTTCGCGAAGCAGGCGACGAATCTGATGTTCGCTTGCCGGCACCGAAGACACGCCATGCCGGATGAACACCCCGGGAGGCGTCAGTCCTTTGTTTCGCAGATAATAAGGGCGTTGCGTGCCTCGCAGCACAGTGACGTGCACGATTTCGCGAGGTTTCCCCTCTGCGTCGTTCATGCATTCGCATGTGATGTCGGTGTATGCCGTGAGGTCGGGTCTGATGGCGTTGCGAATCATATCTCCGACCGCTCCCATGACGGAGTCTGGATTGTCGATTCCGACGGGATTGCCGTCATCGTCGAATCCGATATAGAGGTCGCCGCCTTCACAGTTGGCGAAGGCGATGATTTCTTTCTTCGTCCATTCGGTAAGCTGCCTTTTGAACTCGACCGTGGAACTCTCCCGCAATAGGGGCATGGTGGCCTCCTTACCTCGCTATACGCCCTACTATAATTCATCGATAAGACATCGATGAATTCATCGATGAGTTGATGGTGGGTGGCGATAGGAGGCTATCGATTATTCGTATAGCGGATTGGCGCGCTTTCGGCCAGCCCGTAGGTGCGCTCGAATACGATGGTGAAGCATGGTTACTCCACGGATCAGTTACGCGCACCTGCTGGCCACGCCTAATCCGAAGCATGTCGACAGTCTGCTGTCGTTCTTCGAGAACGGCCGGGCCCAGCGCGGCACCGGCGGCTTCGGCGTCGAAATCGAGCATCTGCCCGTGCATAACGCCGACGACACCGCCGTGAGCTACTACGAGCCGAACGGCGTCGAAACGCTGCTGCTGCGGCTTCGTCCGTATTACGACGAATCCAAGGAATACTGGGAGAACGGCCATCTGGTCGGGCTCGCCCGCGACGGCGTGTCCGTGTCCCTCGAACCCGGCGGCCAAGTGGAGACCTCCATCGGCATCCTGCATACGCCCGAGGATCTCAACGCCCTGTATTCCCGGTTCCGCCAGGAGGCCGACCCCATCGTGGCCGAGCTGGGCTGGCGGTTCGTCGCCTACGGGTACCAGCCGAAATCCAGCTTCGCCGACATACCGGTGAATCCCAAGGACCGCTATGACGCGATGACCTCATATCTGGGTCGCGTGGGCCAGTTCGGCCCCTGCATGATGCGCTGCTCCGCCTCCACGCAGGTGAGCATCGACTTCGTGGACGAGCACGACGCCATCGCCAAAATGCGCATCGGCACCGCCATCGGCCCGATCCTCGCCTGGTATTTCCGTAACTCGCCGTATTTCGAGGGGCGGATCAACCCTTATCCGCTGTTGCGTCAGCGCATGTGGGATTATCTCGACTTCCAGCGCACGAACGTGATCCCCGGACTGTTCGACCAGCGTTTCGGCTGGGAGGATTACGCCATCGACGTGCTGTCCACGCCGCTGATGTTCGCCGACCTTACGCACACTCCGGAGGCGCTCGAATCCGGCACCACGGCCAAGGAACTGCATCGCGCCGCCTTTTACGAGAACGCGGGCGACGTCTACCCGGACCGCGAGCTCAACGCGTACGAGATCAACCACATCATCTCCACGCATTTCAACGATGTGCGGCTCAAGAACTTCATCGAACTGCGCCACTGGGATTCGCTGCCCGTCGAACGCGCCGAACGGCTCACCGAAATCGTCGCCTCGCTGTTCTACGTGCCCGCCAACCGCATCCGTCTCGAAAGCTACTTCGATGGGCTTCGAGAGGAGGACGTGCTCGAGGCCAAAGCCAACATCCAGGCGCGTGGCCGCGACGCCAGCCCCTATGGCCAGCCGCTTGATTTCTGGCAGGAGTTCCTGGGAATCGAAGGCATCCTCGCGGACGTCCCCGGCGACCCCGCCCATCCCGACGTGTTCCAGGCATGAATTACGAGGCAAAAGGGCGACTTCCGTAATTTCGATCGCTGAGTTGCCGTCAGTGGCGCGAATTACGGAAGTCGCCGTTTTCTCGTGTAATTTCGGCCACTGAGTTTTCCTTTGCGGCACCTTTTACGGAAATCCGCCGTTGCTCGCGTAATAAGCATCGCTGGCACCATTGTGCTGGTCGCACTCGCCTGCGGCTTCATTATGATGATTAAGGAGGTCAAGTAGTCTTCCGTTCCAAGAAAGGACACGTCCATGACCACCTTCATCGATCCGAGCCGCGAGATCGGACGCATCGACCCCAAGCTGCACGGGCAGTTCATCGAATTCCTCGGCGAATGCATCGACGAGGGCCTGTGGGTGGGGGAGGACTCGCAGATCGAGAACGAACAGGGTTACCGCAAAGGCACGCTCGACGCGCTGCGCGCCCTCGAACCTCCGCTGCTGCGCTGGCCCGGCGGTTGCTACGCCGACACCTACCACTGGCGTGACGGCGTGGGGCCGAGGTCCGAACGCAAAACCACGTTCAACGAGAACTTCGCCACCTACGAGCTTGACGATCACAGCTTCGGCACCGACGAATTCCTGCGTCTGTGCGAGATGCTGGGCGCCGAGCCGTGGATCAACATCAACATGCTCTCCGGCACCGTGGCGGAGATGAAGGAATGGATGGAATACTGCAACCGCGAACAGCCCACCGATGTGGCGCTCGAACGCGCGCGCAACGGCCATGAGTCGCCCTACGGCGTCAAATACTGGGGCATTGGCAACGAGGTGTGGGCCGGCGGCGGCACCATGACCCCATCCACCTACATGGACGAATACCGCCGCTTCGCCTCCGCGATGCCGAAGTTCACCACCGACGTGTTCGCGCCCTCGCCGATGTACGCCATCGCCTGCGGTCCCGACGGCAACAAACCGCGCGAACGCGAGGCGTGGACGCAGGACTTCTTCCGCGCGCTCGCCGAATACCGCCAGCCTCCCATCAACGGCTACGACCTGCACTTCTACAACTGGAACGTGGACAACGACGCCGACACCCCGACCGAATTCGACGAGGCCGGCTGGAACACCGTGATCGACGGATGTCTGGAATTGGAAGACATTCTGCGTGACCAGTGGCGGCTGATGCAGGACGGGCTCGCCCTGATCCACGAGCCCGAAGTCGCCATGGACACCAAACTCGACCATGTCGACCTGATCATCGGCGAATGGGGCAACTGGCACAAGACAGCGTTCTTCGCCCGCCCGGCATTGAGGCAGCAGGTGACCATGCGCGACGCGGTCACCACCGCGCTCACGCTCGACCTGCTGCAGCGCAACTGCGACAAGGTGTCGATGGCCTGCAACGCGCAGACCATCAACGTGCTCAATTCGCTGGTGCTCACCGAAGGCGGGGCCACCATCCTCACGCCGAACTACGACGTGTTCATGATGTACAAGGCGCACCGCGACGCCGTCGCGCTCGACGTGCCTCGCCAGGACGCCGCCGACGAGTCGGTCTACACCTTCGCCTCCAAGTCGCAGGACGGCAAGGAGCTGCTCGTCAACCTCACCAACGCGCATATGAATAGCGCCGCCGAAATCACCGTGGTGATTCCGGCCGCCGCGCGCGTCGAAGAGGCGACCGTGTTGGCCGCAGCGGATCCGCACGATTGCAACACCGAGGAGCGGTCCGATCTGGTCCGCGCCCGCACGGTGCCGGTTGCCGACATGGTGAAGGCGACCGCCGCCGGTTCCGGCACCGAACTGGTCGTCTCCCTCACCCCCGCTTCGGTGAACACGCTGCGCATCGCGCTTGTGTGACGCGCGGCGTCTTGACGGCCGTTCTGTCCGTTTCCTATCGGATGGGACGGCCGTTCGCGTATCCTCGATGCGCCGGGAAGTTGCTTGCGGAGACGATAATGTCCATCGTGTGTTGGACGACACCGTCATGTCGGAGTGAAGGCGTTTTTGGAGATGGGTCGCCGGTGGGGGACGCTCGCTATACACTGGTGCGCATGGTGAATTCGGGGAATGTGAAGCAGAAAAGGGTGCGCAAGAGTCCGCAGGAGCGAAGGGACGAGATCGTCGAGGCCGCGACTAGGTTGGTGGGTGAGCGTGGGTTCAATGGCATCTCGCTCAAAGATGTGGCTGACGAGGTGGGGATGAGCCAGCCCGGACTGCTGCATTACATCGGCACCAAAGAGGGGCTGCTCTCGATGCTGGTCACGGACAGCTACGACACCACCGGCACTCCCGACGACTTTCTGAAGTCCGGACTGCCCGGCAGCGATCCGGACGCTCCGTCGTTCCCGTCGTATCTGCGTTTTCTGGTGCGGCACAACGCCAGCCGGCGCATGATGGTGCAGATGTATATGATTCTGCAGACGGAGTCGTTGAATCCCGACCATCCGCTGCATGAGTACTTCAGCAACCGCCCCGAGTCCGTATGGGACTACTACAGCCGGTTCCCGTGGAGGATCCCCGAGCAGCTGGGCTCATGGGACGAGGGGATGAAGCCGGTGGTCCGCCAGTGCATCGAGGCGATGGACGGCATCCAGCTGCGGTGGCTGCGCAAGCCGCCGATCGACATGTACGACGAATGGCTGGTGTTCGAGCGGATGATCTTCCCCTCGCCGATGTGGGATAGGTATCGCTGATCTATCGTATGTCCGTTAGATAGGAAAACGGCGCTGTCATCTCGATTTGACAACGTCATCCTTGTCGCATATCCTGTTCTATATCTAATAGCCATTAGATATAGAACAAAGGAGTTTATGATGAGCGCAGCATCGGTCGACCATATCCTCTTCGGCGCCGCGTACTACGACGAATATATCCCCAAGGATCTCGACCGGGTTGATACAGACATGCGGATGATGGTGGACGCCGGCATCAACGTGATCCGCATCGCCGAATCCACCTGGAGCACCTGCGAGCCGCAGCCTGGAGTCTTCGACTTCTCCCATGTCGACCGCGCGCTCGACGCCGCCCAACGCCACGGCATCGACGTGATCGTGGGCACCCCGACCTACGCCGTGCCGACCTGGCTGGTCAGGATGCATCCGGACGTGCTCGCCGTCACCCCGAATGGTGAAGGCAAGTACGGTGCGCGCCAGATCATGGACATCGTCAACCCCGCATACCGCTTCTACGGCGAGCGTGTGATCCGCGAACTCATCAGCCACGTCGCCGACCATCCGGCCGTCATCGGCTATCAGGTGGACAACGAGACCAAATACTACGATTCCGTCTCCGCAGACATGCAGGCGCTGTTCGTCAAGTATCTGCGCGGCAAGTTCAATGACGACTTCGACGCGCTCAACGCGCATTTCGGCCTCGACTACTGGTCGAACCGCATCAACGCGTGGGAGGATTTCCCCGATGTGACCGCTTCGATCAACCAGTCGCTGCGTGGCGAATTCGACGTGTTCCGCCGCGCCCAGGTGGCCGAGTTCCTTGCCTGGCAGGCCGACATCGTGCGCGAATACGCGAAGCCGGGCCAGTTCGTCACCCAGAACTTCGACTTCGAATGGCGCGGCTACTCCTATGGCGTGCAGCCCGCGGTCGACCACTTCAAAGCCTCCCAAGCCGTCGACATCACCGGCGTGGACATCTACCATCCCACCGAGGACGAGCTGACCGGCACGGAGATCGCATTCGGCGGCGACATGACCCGCTCCACCAAGGACGGCGCCAACTACCTCGTACTCGAAACCGAAGCCCAAGGCCAGCACGGCTGGCTGCCGTTCCCCGGCCAGCTGCGTCTGCAGGCCTACAGCCACCTCGCCTCCGGCGCCGACTCGGTGATGTACTGGCATTGGCATTCCATCCACAACTCCTTCGAAACCTATTGGAAGGGCCTGCTCAGCCACGATCTCGAACCGAACCCCACCTATCGTGAGGCCGGCGTGTTCGGCAAGGAGATCGCGCAGGTGGGGGAGCGCTTGGTGCATCTGAAGAAACGCAACCAGGTCGCCATCATGGTGAGCAACGAGGCATTGAGCGCCCTTGAATGGTTCCGCCTCGAAACCGGCTTCCCCGACGGCGTGGGGCTCAACTACAACGACGTGGTGCGCCGCGTCTATGACGCGCTGTTCGCGCTCAACATCGAATGCGATTTCGTGCCCGTCGACGCACCGGCCGAACGCCTCGCCAAGTACGCGATGGTCATCACCCCGGCCCTGTACTGCGCCCCGCAGTCCACCACCGACACACTGCGCGAGTATGTGGCGAACGGCGGTCATCTGGTCTCCACGCTGCGTTCCTTCGTCACCGACGAGGAGGTGACCGTATGGCACGACCGCGCCCCGCACAACCTCACCGACGTGTTCGGTATGACCTACAACCAGTTCACCCGTCCGAAAGGCAATGTGCCGGTCGACTTCGCGGGCCCGCTCAGCGGCGCTGCCCAGGCGGGGGCGGAGGCGC
Source organism: Bifidobacterium eulemuris (assembly GCF_014898155.1). NCBI lineage: Bacteria > Bacillati > Actinomycetota > Actinomycetes > Bifidobacteriales > Bifidobacteriaceae > Bifidobacterium > Bifidobacterium eulemuris. The sequence continues at coordinate 2,556,066 of NZ_CP062938.1, forward strand.
TGATCGAACTGCTCAACACCGACGCGGACACCCTTACGCTCGCCTCCTACGGCCACTACGCGTGGAAGGACTACGCGGCCGTCACCCGCCACGCCTTCGGCAAGGGCAGCGCCGAATGGATCGGCACCGTGCTCGACGCCGAAACCATGAAGGCCGTGCTGGGCGAGGCCGCGGCGAATGCCGGCGTCAAGTCGGAAGGACAGGCGCTCGCGGGATCCCTGGTGGTGCGTCAGGGCGAGAACGCCAAGGGCGAAACCGTCACCTACCTGCTCAACTATTCCGCCGAACCGGTCGCCGTCGCCAGCCCCGTCGCGGGCGAGGTGGTCGTCGCCCCGGTCGCCGTCGCCACGGACGGCACCCTCGATGAGGCGGCCACGGCGGCTCTGCCCATCAACGCCGGATCGAAGGTCGCGGTCGGCGACGAGCTGACCGTCGGCCGCTGGAACCTGATGGTGATCGCCGGCTGATCATCGGCCACGCGATTCTAAGGAATCAGCAGGTCGATCAAGGCCTTCCACTCGCCGACGAAATCGACCTCGCGCGCGCCGTTGAGCCAGCGCAGCTGCAAGCCTTCCATGGCGGACAGCGCCTGCACGGCGGTGCGTTCGGGGTCGTCCACACCGTCCCGCTTGGCGGCGAAGGCGTACTCCTTGAGCAGATTGATCTCGCGGGCCTCGAAATACTCGTGCGCCGGATGGTCCTGGCTGAGGGCCTCGCTTTCCAGCAGGGTGTAGAGCCGCACCAGTTCGGGGCGCGCCGCGTTGGTCTCCACGGTGGCGTTGAGGATGGCCTTCAGGCCGTGGTCGCAGTGGTAGGCGATACCGTCGGCGAGCACGTCGCCGGTCACGCCCTCCACCCCGAGATGTTCGGCGATGGCGATCTGATTGATGCGGTCGGCGTGCTTCAAGGCCTCGACCAACAGCTCCTCCTTGCCGGAGAAGTAGTACAGCAGACCGGCCTCGGTGATGCCCTCGGCATCGGCCACGTCGCGGATGGTGAAGCCCCAGAATCCGAACTGGGAGATGCAGGAGATGGTGGTGTCCAGAATGTGTCTGCGACGGTCCTCGGCGCTCATGCGTTTGGTGGGGGTGGTGGCTCGACGTCTCATCGGCGTTCCTTTCTTTCAAGGGCGCACTCCATGCGGCAGGGCCGCATGACTTATTTGTCTACTTACAAGGTACTAGGTGAAAGGAGAGGAGGTGTGGCGTGTCCGACGCGACACGCCGAATTGCCCAACTAAGTTTGATGGGTTTATTATCTAACTAAGCAATTACTAAGTACTGGAAAACAAGAACGGTGATTGCCTTACAACTCAACGAGGAGTAGATCACTGCCGATTGCGAAATACTCGATAACCACACGAATATTTCCGTATACCGGCATGGACCCCGACGTCCATGATTTGCAAGAAAAGAGGTTTCCCAATGAGTGATTCGTTTGCCGCCACCGCCTCCAAAGAGGAGCGTCTGGCCGCGTACAACGCGAACATCGCGGCAGCCAACGCCGATCCGAACCTGTCGCCGGCGACTGGCAATTCGCTGGATAAGCTGTCCGTGGCCCGTTACGGAGCGGGCTTCCTGATCTTCGGCATCCTGTGGATGAGCGGTCTGGGCATCGTCTCGGCCGTGCTGCTGCCGGAGCACTACAAGAGCATCGAAGGCATCCAGCCCGAGGCCCTGCTGGGCATCGTGAACGCCGCGACCGCGGTCGCCTCGCTGGTCTCCAACCTGCTGTTCGGCAACTTCTCCGACCGCTCCCGCTCCCGCTTCGGCCGCCGCACCCCGTTCATCCTGGGCGGCGCGGTCCTGGGCGGCGTGACCCTGTTCCTGACCGGCACCACCACGAACCCGGTGCTGCTGACCATCTTCTACTGCGCCTGCATGTTCGGCCTCAACTGCATGATCGCCCCGATGGTCGCGATCCTGTCCGACCGCGTGCCCTCCGGCATCCGCGGCACCATGAGTGCCTTCTACGGCGCCGGTGCCACCATCGGCTCTCCCATCGGCACCATGATCGGCGCTCTGTTCATCACCAACCTGATCCCCGGCTTCGCCGTCGCCGGCGTGCTCATGTTCCTCGGCGGTCTGGTCTCCGTGCTCGTCATGCCCAAGGAGGGCCCGGCCGACTTCCTGCCCAAGGACGAGGGCACCTTCAAGGACGTGCTCATGAGCTTCCGCCCGCCGAAGTTCTCCACCGCGCACGACTTCTACAAGGCGTTCGCCGGCCGCTTCTGCATGCTGGTGAGCTACCAGATGATCTTCGCCTACCAGCTGTACATCATCCAGAACTACGTCGGCCAGACCGCCGAGGAATCCGCCGTCACGATCTCCGTGATGTCCTCGATCATCATGGTCGTCTCCCTGATCGGCTCCTTCGTCTCCGGCCCCGTCTCCGACCTTATCGGCCGCCGCAAGCTGCCCGTGATCGTCGCCTCCGTGCTGTTCGCCGTCGGCATCGCCATGCCCTGAATCATGCCCACCACCACCGGCATGTACCTGTTCGCCGGCATCGCCGGCCTCGGCTACGCGGTCTACTCCGCCGTCGACCAGGCCCTGCTCGTGGACGTGCTGCCCAACAAGGAGGAGGCCGGCAAGGACCTCGGCATCCTCAACCTCGCCACCACCCTCGGCCAGATGGTCGGCCCGATCATCATGAGCGCCATCGTGCTGTCCCTGGGCTACGCCTTCGCGTTCCCCATCTCCATCGCCCTGGCGATCATCGGATGCTTCTTCATCCAGATCATCAAGAACGTCAAGTGATCCCCTCCTCGCGCCCCGCGCCCGGCACGGCTCTCCGTATCGGACGCGGGGCATTCCCTCACCCACTTCCCATACCCAACACGACACTCATTCAAAGGAGAATGACATGACCACCTGGATCGCAACGACGCAGACGAGCAAACTTGAGGACCGTTCGGCCGACATCGCCGCCACCGGCGCCACCGCGGCCCCCGACCTGCAGCTGACCGGCGAGGAATTCCAAGCCCTGCGCGGCTTCGGCGGCTGCTTCAACGAACTCGGATGGCTGCCGCTGCAGCGCGTGAGCGAAGAGGAGCGCGACCAGATCATCAAGGAGCTGTTCAGCCCCGACGAGATGAACTTCACCTTCAACCGCGCGCCCGTCGCCGCCAACGACTTCGCCGACCACTGGTACAGCTACGACGAGGTCGAAGGCGACTATGAGATGGAGCATTTCTCCGTCGAAAACGACGAAAGCACGCTGATCCCGTACATCCACCGCGCCCAGGAGTGGCAGCCGGACATGCAGCTGTTCTCCAGCCCGTGGTCGCCGCCCACCTGGATGAAGCGTCCGAAGGCCTACAACTACGGCCGTCTGATCCAGACCCCGGAGAACCTCACCGCCTACGCCAAATATCTGGTCAAGTACGTGCAGGCCTACGCCGAGCACGGCATCACCGTCAACCAGCTGCATGTGCAGAACGAGGTGTTCGCCGACCAGAAGTTCCCCAGCGCCCTGTGGGATTCCGAAGCGATGAAGGTGTTCATCCGCGACTACCTCGGACCCGCGTTCGAGGAGGTCGGCCTCGACACCGACATCTGGCTGGGCACGCTCAACGGCCCGGAGGACATGGCGTGGACCGGCGGCGGCTACGGCATGCGGCTGAACAACTACAACCGCTACGTCGACAACATCCTCTTCGACGACGAGGCGCGCAAGTACATCAAGGGCATCGCCTACCAGTGGGCGGGGCAGAACTGCATCGCCCGCACGCATGAGTCGTGGCCCGAGATCGAACTGATCCAGTCCGAATCCGAATGCGGCATGGGCGACAACAGCTGGGAGTATGCGGAATACATCTTCCATCTGATCAACCACTACCTGCGCAACGGCGCCACCGCCTACACCTACTGGAACATGATCCTCGACGACCAGGATTCCACGTGGGGATGGTGGCAGAACTCCCTGTTCACCATCACCGCCGACACCAACGAGGTGCGTCGCAACCCCGAATACTATGTGATGCGCCACTTCTCGCAATTCGTGCGTCCCGGCGCGAAGGTGCTCGGCACCACCGGCCACTTCAACTCCATGGCCATCGCCTTCCGCAACCCCGACGGTACCATCGCCGTCGTGGCGCAGAACGCGCTCGAGACCGAGATGCCGTTCGAATTCGCCGATCCGGCCGACGCCTCGCGCGGCATCAAGGCCACCCTCGCCCCACGCTCGTTCAACACCTTCGTGCTGGACTAGGGGAGCGGCTGAAGCCATAAGCGAACGTCTTGCGGACCATTCGGAAAGGATGTGCCGCAAGACGTTCGCTTAGCTGTTTTCCCTACGTTGTGCCGGGTATCCGGACCGCAGCTGGATCCGCGGCCCGCTGTCAATCGGAAAGTGATCGCTCCATGGACTCATCCTCGAGGGAGATGGGTCTTTATCCATTGCGTCGCGATGGAAAGCAGCACTCCGCCTGAGGAAAAAACGAAGCCGAGTATCAGGTAATCGAGCGGCGAAAAGTAGAGATTCCATCCATAGAGCATATTCAACGACGTGCCGATAATCATCGTCGCAATCAATGACGATATCCCCGAAAGCAGTACGGTCATCAAGTTCGCGCATACGCCTCGACGGGATTTCCCCGATCTGAATCCGATATAACAAAGCTGGCATGGCAGGACGATCCATAGCACGCCGTAAATCGACAGAACCGACGGGAACACCCATATGACCACAAGCGATACTATCCAGATAAGCGCCTGAATCAATATGATGTGATTGAATCCCAGAGGCATCTTCTTCGATGGCGTTTTCATATGAAAAGGCTATCACTTTTGCTCTGTCTAGGGATTAACGCGAGTATGTTGACTTGAACGAGTGTGAGTGATGAGCAATGGAACGTCATGAATCCGTGCGCTCGTCCGCGTAATACCTTCTGCTGGAATAGCTTGTTGATGCGTCAGAATAAGTTCGGATCGTCAGGCTTTGGCATTGACACGATGGGCTGGCTTTTGCGATACGTCAGTCATCGATATCGCAAAAGCCAGCCCATCGTTGCAAATCGTCAATTCCGCATACGGGTTTTGCCGGGCGGCACATCCCCAGCCAAATCGGCGGGGAGTGGGTTGAGTTCGAATTGGTCGTCGTTGGGGACGGTGGATTGGTTGATGGGGTGGTGGTTTTTGTGCATGGTGACGGTGCCCCAGGCGGGCACGACGACCTTCTGCCACGCGCCGCCCATCCCGTTGATGGTCACGGCCGCCTCGATGGGTTCTCCGGTCGGGTTGTAGATGTGCGCGGACACGCCCCCGTCGGGCGCGAGGAACGCGACCGATCCCAGGCCGCCGGACCATCCGTCGGGCGTGTGGTTGGACGAGCGCACGACCACGCTCCCGGGCTCGACGTCCTGGCCGAAGGCGCGCAGCATGAAGTACTCGAGGTTGCGGATCACGCCGCCGGTCTCGTGGTGGACGGTGACCACGCCGCGCCGTCCGGTCGCGCCGACCTGGTTGGGCAGGCCGCGCTCGTCGAGCGCGAGGTTCCACAGGGCGATGAACCCCTCCCCGTTGCGCACGAGCCAGTTGCCGATGACGCCGGACATGATGTGCGCGGCGTCCTCGGGGGTCTCGTCGATCATGCAGCGGCGCTCGGTCATGCCCAGCGTCCAGTGCGGGTAGGCGCGCGACGCGTTGAAGAAGTTCTCGTACGGGCCCTCGTAGGTGTGCACGGTCAGCCCGTCGATCGAGGACGCCTGGTCCGGGGTGACCAGGTCGCGCACCGGCCACATGAGGTTGTGGGTGGAGTCGTCGTTGACGAAGATGCGCATCTCGGGGAACCGCTCGTTCATCGCGGGGCGCAGGAAGTCGTGGACGAACGCGGCCTGCTCCTTGAGGGTCCACATCATGGCCGGCCATTTGGGCGCGTTGGAGGGCTCGTTCTGCACGGTCACGCCCCAGATCGGGATGCCCAGTTTGGCCATCTCCTCGACGTATCTGACGAAGTAGCGCGCGTAGCAGCCCTCGAAGGAGTCGTGCATCGGGTCGAAGCCGTTGCCGGTCCACTCGCCGAAGCGCAGGCGGCCGCCCTGGCACAGGTGGCCGGTGTTCTTCATCCAGGCCGGCGCGCTCCACGGCGAGGCGATGATTTTGACGGCCGGGTTGATCGCGAGGATCTCCTGAAGGACCGGGACGATGTGCTTGAGGTCCTTGGTCGCGTCCGGCGCGCCGGGCTCGCCCTCGCCCAGGGAGAACTTGGAGAGCGTGTTGTCGTGCTCGCCGAAGGGCACGTCGTCGTACGTGTAGTACGGCTGGGCCGCGGGTTCGCACGAGCCCAACGGGACGCGCACCACGGAGAACCCGCCCCGCTCCGGGTTGAAGCAGTCGTCCAGGAACTCGTGGCGCCGCTCGGCGTCCATGCTGTTCCAGATCAACGAGGCCGCGGCGTCGGTGATGGCCGCGCCCGCGCCGATCCACGGCTGCCTGCGGTCGGCGGGATCGACCACGATCCTGACCGCGTCCCCCGGACCATCGACCACGGCCGGCACCGCCAGCGCCTCGCGACGCTGCGACAGATCACCCGACGTCGACGTCCAAAACTCATCAGAGAACTTCAACATTATTACTCTTTCTTTGGTTGGGATGGCATGTGATTATTTGATGCTGGAAACGACGTCGATGCGGATGACGTTGCCTTGCTCGTCTGTGAATAGCGCATAGTCGGCCGGTGTTAGATTCGCCGGTAGGATTGCGTGGAAGTCAAGACGCCCATCTCCGCGAACTTCGAATGCCTTCTCCCATTGCGCCGGCGTGATTTGGGACAGTTCTCGATCGGCCACCATCCGTCGTGTCGCCGTGTCAAATGTGAATCCGGAATTCTCATGGGCGACGATGCTGGCCGGCTCTCCGGTATGTCGGATCTCCGTCGCCGATGGCCGGTCATCCGCAACGGTGTTGTCCGGCAGACGCGTCCATATCGCCGAATCCTTCACGGTCTCGGTGTCGCAGCCGTCTGTCGAACCGTACGCCCACACCGTATAAATGCCTGGTTCTTGCATCTGCCCCGGCACCACGAATACGCCGTTGCCTCGGTATTCGGCCTGAATCTTGGTTTGGGGCATGCCGTCGTGGGAGATTTTGACCCAAACCCGATCGGTGTTCGAGTAGATGCGGATATCGGTCGGGCCTTCGGCGCGCACGTGGTAGCGTTTCGAGACGAGATGGACGAACGGGTCCGCATGGTTCCAGTTCGCTTTGTACAGGTAGAACGCGTCTTTACGGGTGCGGCGGTCGCGTGTGACGAGACCCTTGTTGTTGAGCTCGAAGCGTCCGGCTTCGCTGGGACGGTGGTCGACGCTGAAATCGAACAGTGACCATGCCGATGAACTCCAAATCCACGGATGGGTGTTGATGTATGCCAGAGCCTCCTCGTGGATGTCGCACTGGAATTCCTCAGGGTGCCACGATCCGTTCGGGCGTACCTCGTCACAGGTCGGATGGAGGGCGTGCTGTCGGATGTTGGCACCAGCTCCGTATTCGGAGACGCCGAGCGGACGAGTCTCTGCCGCGCGGCGCTTGTCCATCAGGAGTCCGAACCCCGGTTCCATATACCAGCTCGGATAGATGTTCCACGAGATCAGATCGCTTGACCAATTCTCATAGGAGGAGTGCGCCTCGAACTGGTCCGTGGCTTGCGTGGTGTAGCGGGTCGGATCCTCCTGATGGACGATCGAGTCGAGTCGTTCCATAAGCTCGGGCATGGCGATCCAGGAATTCGATGTGGCTCGGTTGCCGACTTCGTTCTGCAATCCCCAGAAGCAGATTGAAGGACGGTTGAACTGTTGACGGACCAGTTCGGTCATTTGCGCGCAGGTGACATTCGCGAAAGCCGGATCTTCCCCTACCCAGTCGACGAACGGGATTTCCGCCCATACGACGATGCCGTTGGCGTCGCAGAGGTCATAGAAGTAATTCGCATGCGGGTAGTGCGCGAGACGCAGATAATTGGCTCCAAGATCGAGTGCGATGCGGATATCCTCCAGATGGTTGGCGTTGGTCAGGCAATTACCGACGCCTTCGCGTTCCTGATGGCGTGCGACTCCCCGCAGTGGATGGGAAACGCCGTTGATATGGAAACCGGTTTCGGGATCGACGTGGAACCATCGGTAACCGATTCGTTCAACCACCGAGTCGATCGGGTTGCCGTCGGAGTCGGCTATCTGGAGAAGAACGGTGTACTGGTACCCGACATCCGACCGGTCGGCGCCTCGCGAGTAATCAATCGGCCGCCAAAGGTGCGGGTCGTCGACCTCCATTTCTTGGACGATTGTTGTTCCGTCGTTCGCGGCGATCTCAACCTGACGGCGTTCCGACACGACGATTGCGCCGTCGGCCTGTGCGATGCGGACGGTCGCCACCACTTGCCGCGTGTAATCCGAATTGTTGACGAGACGTGCGCGGACGACGGTGCGTCCCAGATGTTCGGGTCTGTCGGACGAATCTCGTTTGCCGGCGTTCGGTGTGGCGACGTAGAGACCGGACGAACCGTAATCATCGAGATCGATATGCACGGTATCGGCGATGACCAGATACGCCTCGCGGTAGATGCCGCCGTAGAAGTCGAAGTCGGCGAACAACGGTGCGACTCGGGCATCGAAACGATTGTCGACGCGGACCGCGATGACATTGTCCCCCTCATGCAGGTCGGAACCGATATTGACTCGGAAAGCCGCGTATCCGCCCAAGTGCGTGGTCCGATCGCCGGTATCGCGCGCGTCGTCGGCGGGTGTTTTGGGTGTTATCGTTTGTCTGATTCCGTTGACGTAAACCGATGTCATGGTATTGGCACCGAGGAACTCGAGATATGCGACGCGGCCGTCAAGCGCTCCGGCGTCGATATTCAGATGGGTGCGGTACCAGCCTACGGTACGTCGCATATCACCAAGCACGCCATTGCATGTGTCCTCGGCGTTCCACGTGTGGGGCAGCGTCACGTGGGTCCATGTGGAGTCGTCATAGCCTGCCGCGGCAGGCTCGAGGGAATCGATGCTGCCGCCGTGGCTCGAGAACATCCAGTCGGCTTGGGTCAAGTCGATGAGGCGACGCTCGGCGCCGTGGTTGAGTAGGGTCTTGAGTGCGTTGTCCCGCACGCGCAGGTCAGACGTGACGGGTATGCGCGCGGGTGGTGTGGCGAACCCAGGCGCCGATGCCTGTGGTTGTGTTGTGAGTGGTGTCATCGCTGACGACTGCATGGTTGTCCTTTCGATGGATCGTCATTGGACCATGTGACTTTGCGGTTGATCTCCGCAAGTTGTCTTTAACGTTAAACACTGAGGCGCACGATTGTCAAACGCCATGTGTTTCGCAAAGAGGGAAGCTATCCGAGTCGCAGTCCGCCGCGTGGCTTAGTCATCCGTCGACCGCCGAAGGACCAGGCGTGACGGCACGATTTGTTCGTTTGGCTCGCCGCGCTGTCCGGTATTGATCTGCTGAATCAGCGATTCGACGGCAAGATGGGTAATCTTCGATAGATCGGGGTCCACCGATGATAGCGGTGGGGCGAAAAACGCGGATTCCGCCAAGTTGTCGAAACCGATGACCTTGACGTCCTGCGGCACGCGGAATCCCATTCGCTGAAGTCCTGATATGACGCCCCAGGCGGTTGTGTCGTTGACCACAAAGACTCCGTCGGCGCGCCCTCCGTCGGTGACGATGTCGGCGATGGCCTGCGCTCCGTTCGCGGAATGCATCAGACCGGATCCGCGTACGAGCGAGGAATCGTAAGGAAATCCCAGCTCCTCGAGTTGTTGGCGGTATCCATGGAATCTGAGCCAGACCGATGATGTTCGCATATCGGTTGGCTCGGGGATCCGATTCGGGCCGATCATGGCGATTTTCGTGCAGCCATGGTCGGCGAGGCAAGCGGTGGCCGCTTTCGCCCCGTCGATGTTGTCGACCTGGATGTGAGGCGCGGGGGCGTTCGGAATGCTGGATCCGAGCACCACCATAGGAAAGCTTCCCTCCAATAGGCGGGCGTCCTCGTATCCAAGTTCCGTCGATGAGAGGATGAGTCCGTCGACCCCATGGTTGCGTGCGATTTCGATGCTGGCGGCTTCGGCGTCTCTGCTGTTGCTGCAGGAGCGGATGATGACGTCATAGCCGTGCCGTTCGGCTTGATCGATGACGTCTCCAGCCATCTGTGCGAAGTAGTTCTGGCGAATATCGGGCACCGCCAACAGGATTTTGCCGGTTTTTCCGATGCGTAGATTCCTGGCCGTCGTGTTCGGCATGTAGCCGGTTTCCTTCAAGGCCGCGGCGATACGCTGTTTCATGCCGTCGCTCATGAACTGGTATCCGTGGAGATAGTTCGAGACCGATTGCGGTGAAGTGCCGGCCTTTCGCGCAACGTCGCTTAATGTGGCTGGGCGGTGGTCGGACTTCTTCGATGCCGGGGCTTTTCGCGGGGTCGATTTCTTCATGCGCTCCCTTTCTCCGATGTACCGAACCTATCATACGAGGGCTTCTTGAGGACTATGGCGTGATAAAGGTGGTGACACGCCGAGAAAAATCAAGTAATAAAAGGCTTTTGGGGTTTTTTATCGATTCTGTTGAACGTTAAAGAAAAAAGCGGTAATCTGAATGCTGTCGCGAAGCGAACGCTATGCGACCGCGAACAGAACATTGACGTCTGTCAGGAAGAGGAAGTGGCCCGGCAAAGTTGCAGGCCTACCAAAAGGAGCAAATATGAAAGCTAGGAAAGTGACGGCTCTTGTCGCTTGCGCGCTTGTGGCATCCATGCTGACCGCCTGCGGCGGAACAAGCGGAAACGAAGGTGAGGAGAACGTCGCCTTCGATCCGGAGGCGAAGACCACGATCACACTGGGTGCCTGGACGGTGAGCCAGAATCCCGAATGGCAGACGATGGTGGATGCGTTCACGGAAGAATATCCGAACGTCACCATCGAAATCAAGGAATACTCGGCGGACGATTACGACAAGCAGCTGACCGCCGATATCTCCGGGCACCAGCAGCCCGATGTCATGCCGATCAAGACGATGGCCACCTACTACACGTATGCCATTGGATCCGGAGGTTTCGCCGATCTGACCGATGTCGCGCAGAGCTACGACGGCGATGAGAACATCGATCTGTCCGCGCTCGAAATCGACGGCAAGTATTACGCCCTGCCATATAAGAACGATTCGTGGGTGCTGTACTACAACAAGGACATGTTCGAAAAAGCGGGAGTCGACGCCCCCGACGGCACTTGGACATGGGATGACTACACCGAAGCGGCCAAAGAGCTCAAGGAAAAGCTTCCTGAAGCCGGATATGATGCCGACAGCGTGTATCCGACGTACCTGCATAGCTGGATGGCGACCGTCCAGTCCTTCGCCACGGCGCAGAGTGACGCGTACGACCAGTTCTTTGCGGCCGACTTCAGCTATATGAAGCCGTATTATGAGCGTGCCCTCGAATGGCAGGACGAGGGGTTGACCATCGACTACAACACGGCGTTCACCACCAAGGTGCAGTACCAGTCTCAGTTCGGCACTCAAAAGGCGGCGATGATGCCTATGGGCACGTGGTACATCTCGTCTCTGCTCAAATCCCAGAAGTCCGGTGACTCCGACGACTTCGAATGGGGACTTGCGCCGATTCCGCAGAATCCCGACGGGCAGACATCCGATATGCCGATGACGTTCGGCGATCCGGGTTCGTTCGCCGTGTCCTCTGAGATCTCGGGACAAGAGCTGGCCGCCGCCAAGGAATTCGTCAAGTGGGTTGCCGGCGAGGATGGATCGAAGGTTCTGGCAAGCATCGGCATTTCCCCGGCCTATACGTCGCAGACCGTCGTCGACGCGTTCTTCTCCGCCGAGGGCATGCCTCAGGATCAGCTCTCACGCGATGCCTGGCAGAAGCACGATCGCGGACCGGAGAATCCGGTCGGCGACCACACGCAGGTCATTCAGAATCTGTTGGGCACCGCCCATTCCTCGATTATGAGCGAAAGCCAATCCATCGACGATGCGCTTGCCGAGGCGTCGCAGAACATCAAGGATCAAGGCGCCGCCGAGGAGTGACGGTAACCCGATCCGCGAGGCTGGGTGGCGGTTTCGGACAGGCCGCCACCCCAAGTCTTTGAACAGTCATGGAGGCAACAATGACCACGAACACCACATCCCCGCAAGCCGGCGCTCGCCGGCGGCAGCGTGGCTCGTTGACGAGCGGCGCCATCACCCGTCGAAACACCCGCAACGGCTTATTGTTCATCTCTCCGAATTTCATCGGATTCATCCTGCTCACACTGGTGCCGGTGCTGAGTCTGTTCTACATTGGGTTTTCGCAATGGAACGCGTTCGGTGACCCGGTTTTCAATGGTTTGGACAATTGGAAGCGTCTTGTCGGCGACAATATGTTTTGGAGAGCGCTCTGGAATACCTGTTATTACGCGATTGTGCATATTCCGCTGACTTTGGCTATCGCCTTCGCTTTGGCGGTGCTGCTGAATTCGAAACTTAAATTCCGTTCGTTCTTCCGCACCGTCGCGTTCTTCCCATACATCACGTCGATCGTCGCCGTCGCACAGGTATGGAGCATGCTGTTCGACCAACACGGCGTCATCAACCAGTTCATCGGATGGTTGGTCGAGGATCCTCCCGCATGGCTTGGCTCGACTTCTTGGGCGATGCCTGCGGTCATCATCGTGGCCACATGGAAAGAGGCCGGATACTACATGATTCTGTTACTGGCGGGATTGCAGACGATTCCTTCCGAGCTGTATGAGGCGGCCTCGATCGATGGGGCCAATGGATGGCAGAAATTCTGGCGTATCACAGTGCCGAGCATGCGGCCGACTTTGTTTTTTGTGTTGGTCATGCTTTCGGTCGGCTCGTTCAAGATTCTCGATCTGGTGTTGGTGATGACAAGCGGCGGCCCCGGCAGCAGCACTCTGGTGTTGGCCCAGTATGTCTACCAGGTGGCCTTCGAACGGTATGACTTCGGCTACTCATCGACGGTCGCGCTCGTTCTGTTCCTGATCTGCATGATCGTCACGCTCATCCAGTTCTGGTACAACAACAGGAAGGAGAAGTGAGATGCGCAGGTCGGAGCAAACCGTGTCCACGGTCAATCCCTCGATTCCGTTCAACCGCCAGCCTGTTTCGCCGTTGAAAATCGGCGGTCGGGTTATCGGCTACGCCTCGTTGCTGGTGTGTGCGGCCTTTGTGCTGGTGCCGTTCGTGTGGATGGTCCTATCGTCGCTGAAACCGAACAACGAGGTGTTCACCGTACCGATCAAGGTACTGCCTTCGGTGTGGCACTGGGAGAATTATGTGGATATCTGGACGAAGTCCGATATGCTCATCTGGCTTGGCAACACCGTGTTCTTTGCGGTGGTCGTCACGTTTTTGCAGGTGCTCACCGGCTCATTCGCAGCCTATGGGTTTTCGAAGATCAGATTTCCCGGGCGAAATGTGTTGTTCATGATCTATGTGGCCACAATAGCCGTGCCATGGCAGGCCTATATGGTTCCTCAGTTCAAGATTCTCTCGGCCATCGGGTTGTCCGATTCGAGATGGTCGATCGTCCTGCTTCAGGCGTTCGGGGCCTTCGGCGTGTTCATGATGAAACAGTTTTACGACACGATTCCCGAAGAGCTTTCGGAGGCCGGACGTCTTGACGGCCTGTCGGAATTCGGCATCTACCGCAGGATTCTGCTGCCGTTGTCAGGCCCCTCGATCGCGGCTTTGGGCATCATCACGTTCACCAATACGTGGAACGACTACATGGGACCGTTGATTTATCTTCGCGACCGCAGCCTGTGGACGATCCAGATCGGCCTGAAGCAATTCATCTCACAGTACGATGCCGATTACGCGATGATCATGACCGGTTCGGTCATTTCGGTATTGCCGATTTTGGTCATCTTCCTGATCGGCCAGAAACAATTCATCGAAGGAATCGCCACCTCCGGTATGAAGGGGTGACGAGGTGTGTAGGGGCGTGGCGTTGATTTGCGCCACGCCCCACGAATCCGGGATATCGATGCTATGTCGAGGGAAGGAATCCGATGATCGGTGTGGAACGAGGACACGAGGCGGAACAAGGAGGATTCGGCGCGGTGTATGTCAAGGTCGTCAACACGGTTCTTGTCATGCTGCTTGCCGGATTATGTCTGGTGGTCGGCATGGCACCGCTGTTCGCGGTGGCGTTCGGCGTCGGCGACCTGTCCTATTGGCCGGGGTATATCATCGCCGCGGCATTAAGCGCACCTGGTTTGGCCGCGGAATTCGCGGTGTTTCGTGATCATCCGACGCTGTTCTCGGCGAATGCCCTGTCTCGAAGGATCGGAATCGGTCGGAATGGTGAGACCTCGTACAGGCCGGAGGGAATCGCGGACCCGTATGTTCGCGTCGATTCGTCCGTCGCCTTCGCACGCCCGTTCCTTCGGGCGTATGCTCGACTGTTTCCACGTGCGCTTGCCATGGGCGCGATGTTCATGGCTTTGGTGTTCTGTTTCGTCTATGATCTTCTGCTGTTCATGCAAACGGCATGGGGTGTTGCGGTGGTGCCCTTGATGGTGGTGTGCATGGTGGTGGCGATTCAGTCGATGCTCATATCGTTGGTGCTGGTCGTCGAATGTCCGAACGCGAATGTCCTGACGCTTGCGCGCAACGCGGTTCTATTGTCCGTGCGTCGGATCCCCATCGTCATCGTCTCCATCGTCGCCATAGGCGGCTACCTGTGGGGGTTGGCCTCCGCGGGTCTGCTTGTTCTGGTGTTTGCGACGGGCGTCGTGGCTTACGTGGTATGGGCTTCGGCGCGATGGCAGGCCGACGTGTTGCTCGGCCGACTTGCCGAAGCCCGTATCGATTGACCGCCATGCGCCGCGCAGGGGCTCGGGTGTTCTTTGCCGGAACGGATTTCCGGTTCCATCTGTGGGTCAGTCGGCGGTTTTCGCATCCTTGAGCGTGGTCATATCTCTTTGGTCGGTTAGTCTTAGTGGTGCCGCGATTTCATGATGGAACATTCCATATGGAATTCCCAATGGCAGGTGATATGGGCCGACGGAAGGATGATGTGGTGCTTTCAGTGTCCGTTGTCGAGGACGATGACGATTGCCGCACGCAGATGTGCGGTTTTCTGCAGCGGTACGGCCGGGAGAACGGCGAACGCGTCGAGGTGACGAGCTATGCGGACGGCGAGGACATCGCCGCCCGGTACAAGCCCGGTTGCGACATCATCCTGATGGATATCGAGATGCGCTTCATGAACGGCATGGACGCGGCCGCCGAAATCCGCAGAACCGACGACGCCGTCATCATCATCTTCGTGACCAACGCGCCCCAATACGCGATGAAAGGCTATGAGGTCGGCGCGTTCGACTACATCCTCAAACCCATGACCTATGGCACGTTCCGCCAGCATTTCGAGCGGGCGGTCCGCAGTCTGCGCAAGAAGCAGGGGAGCTTCGTGACGTTGCCCATGGCGGGCGGTTTCCAGCGTGTGCGCACCGACGCCATCCGATACGTCGAGGTGCGCGACCATACGCTGGTGCTGCACACGACGAACGGCGACATGGCCGCCCGCGTCACCATGCGCGAGCTTGAGGAGAAACTCGACGGGAGCGTGTTCTTCCGCTGCAACAAGATGTTCCTGATCAACCTCGACTATGTGGACGGGCTGGACGGAAGCGACGTGATCATCGGCGACGAGACGGTGATCGTCAGCCGCGCCCGCCGCAAGCCGTTGCTGGACGCGCTTAACGACCGTATGGGGGAGACGACGTTGTGAGCCCGGATGCCCCCATGGATATGACGCTGGTTGAAACCCCCGGCAGCTACTACATGTTCGCCTATTGGCTGGCCGCGCTGGTGCTGTGCGTGGCGCGTATGCCGCGCCGTTTCGACTGGTGGCGCACCGCCGCGCTGTCGTTGGCTGCGATCGGCGTGCTGGAAGGATGGATGCGGCTGACCGACGGCATCCCCATGGTGCTGTATGTGCCCAGCGTCGCGCTGTGCATGGCGGTGGTGTTCGGCTTCATCCTCGCGACGTGCCGGCTGAGCGCCATGCAGGCCGGATACTACACGGTGCAGGTGGTGATGCTGGGGGAGTTCGCCGCCTCGCTCGAATACCAGATCTACTACTATCTGATCACCCGCTGGTCGGTGCCGAGCGTGCGGGTGACGAATGTGGTGTGCCTGGTGGTGATCCATGCCGCGGTGTTCTCGGCGGCGTGGCTGCTCACCCGGCGCAGCCGCGGCTCCGGTCCGGAACTGCGCGTGCGTTGGAACGATCTGCTGACGGTGGCGTGCATCGGTCTGTTCGCCTATTCGCTGAGCAATATCAGCTATGTGCTGTCGGACACTCCGTTCAGCACCACGCTGTCGGGCGAGCTGTTCATCATCCGCACGATAACCGATTTCGCCGGCGTGGCCATGCTGTTCGTGTTCGACCTTCAGATGCGTGAGCGGAATCTGGAGATGGAGCAGACGGCGTTGCGGTCCATGCTGCAGATGCAATACAACAGCTACCGCATCTCCAAGGAGAGCATGGAGCTGGTGAACCGCAAATACCATGATCTCAAGCATCAGATCGCGCTGCTGCGGACCGAAGGCGGCGACGCGAACGCGCATCTCGACCGTCTCGAACGCGAGATCGGCGCGTACGAGGCCGCCTACCGCACCGGCAACGACGTGCTGGACACGATGCTGACCATGAAGGCCGAACGCTGCCGCGCGCTCGGCATCCAACTGCAATGCGTGGCGCAGGGGGAGAGCCTTGCGTTCATCGATCCGATGGATCTGAGCTCGCTGTTCGGCAACGCGCTGGACAACGCCATCGAAGCGGCCGGTCGCGTGCGCGACGCCGACCGTCGGCAGATCCGCTGCTCCGTCGCGGAGCGCAGGGGATTCGTGCAGATCTGCGTCGAAAACGGATGCGAGGGGCCGGTGGCCTTCGACAAAGGCGTGCCGCGCAGCACCAAAGGCGACGACGCCAACCATGGGTTCGGATTCAAAAGCATGCGCGAAATCGTGGAACGCTACGGCGGCTCCATCACCGCACGGGTCGACGACGGGCGTTTCATCCTGCGTATGCTGATCCCCGTGCGCTCGGCCTCGGAGGCGAGACGGCCCGATCGCGTCGTCGAATGACAGTTCACGGCACAATCGCCACCGATGGCGTTCGCCGCGCCTGACCGCCTTGCCTCGTTCGGTACGTTGGAACCATCACAACAACGTGACGAACGAGACGAGGAGGTTCTCCCATGGCAGCGCTTCAGGCCTTCAACCCGTATCTGCCGAGCTACGAGTACGTGCCCGACGGCGAGCCGCACGTGTGGGGCGACCGCGTGTACCTGTACGGCTCCCACGACCGGTTCAACGGCTACAGCTTCTGCCTCAACGACTATGTGTGCTGGTCCGCTCCGCTGAACGATCTGGCCGACTGGCGCTACGAGGGCGTGATCCTCTCGCGAGATCAGGATCCGCACGGCGGGCGTAACCGCATCCAGTACGGATTCGCCGCCCCCGACATGTGCCAAGGGCCGGACGGACGCTACTATTTCTTCTACTTCATGGGCGACCACTACATCAAGGTGGCCGTCTGCGACGAGCCCGCCGGACGTTATGAATACCTCGGCGTGGTCAAATACGCCGACGGTGTGGCGCTGGGCATGCGCAACGAGCCGAAGATGTTCGACCCCGGCGTGTTCGTGGACGACGACGGCCGCATCTACCTGTACTCCGGATTCGCGCTGCGATCCAATCCGATTCTGCTGCACGGCGAGAAGCCCACCGTCGAAGGTGCCATGGTGTTCGAACTCGAACCCGACATGCTCACCATCAAGCCCGGCTATGAGGATGTGCACTACATCGGCGTGCCCGGTCCCGGCGCCGCCGAAGGCACGGGATACGAGGGGCATGAGTTTCTGGAGGCCTCGTCGATGCGCAAATTCGGCGACACCTACTACTTCGTCTACAGCTCGCAGTTGAGCCATGAGCTGTGCTATGCGACCAGCGACAATCCGGTGGGCGGATTCCGCTTCGGCGGCGTGCTGATCTCCAACGGAGACATCGGCCTCGACGGCCGCACCGCCGAGGAGGCGACCAACTTCACCGGCAACATCCATGGCAGCCTGATCGAGCTCAACGGCAAGTACTACGTCTTCTACCATCGCCAAACGAACCGTCACCAGTTCTCCCGGCAGGCCTGCGCCGAGGAGATCCGGTTCGAGGACGGCAGATTCCTGCAGGCCGAAACGACGTCGTGCGGACTCAACGGGGGTCCGCTTACAGGGAAAGGAGTATATGAGGCAAGAATCGCCTGCAATCTGATGTCCGCCAAGGGCACCCGATTCTACGGAGCGTTCAGGGGACTCAAAGGCCACGAGCCCTATTTCACGCAAACCGGGAAAGACCGCGAAGACAATCCGGACCAATACATCGCGAACATGAGGAACGGCGCGACCGCCGGCTTCAAATACTTCGCGCTGGACGGCACCCGACGGATCGCCATCAGCGGCAAGGGCAACGCGCGCGGACGGATGGTGGTGTCCACTCGTATGCACGGCGAACCGGTCGCCAGCATCGACGTCACGCCGTCCACACGCATCACCACGTTCCCCGCGGCGGCATTGAAGCCGCAAGAGGGAACGCAAGCGCTGTACTTCACTTTTGAAGGCACCGGCGCCTTTGATTTCCATCAATTCGAACTGAACTAGAACAAGGAGAGCAGCGGATGTCCCGCAAGACAAACGTATGGCGTGGATTCACGACCATCACCGCCTCATTGCTGGCCTTATCCGTGGGTGTGGCCACGGTGTGCGAAAGCTGGAAGGAGTCCCTGGACCAGAACCTGGGCACCACCTCCAGCTCGATCGAGACCAGCGACAAAACGGCGAGCGACACCTACACCTACACCTCGGACTACACCACCACCGACGAGCTGGTGCAGGCCCACGAGGAGCTCAACGAGCAGCTGAGCGAGGAAGGAAGCGTGCTGCTCAAGAACAACGGCACACTGCCGTTGGGCAGCGGAGACAAGGTCACGCTGTTCGGAGCGGCGAGCCACTACCCGTACTACGGTCCCGAATTCGGAGGCTCCGTCGACGAGGAGAACGCGGTGTCCTTGGAGCAGGCGCTGACGGACGGCGGCTTCGAGGTCAATCCAACCATGACCGCCCTGTACGAGACGCTCGGCAACATCACCGACGGCAAGGACGAGCAGGGCAACGACATCTACCCCTACCGTCCGGGCGCGTTGACCTCCACGTTCATCGGTCCGGTTCCGGGCCAGTATGCGGTCGGAGAGCCGCCGCTGTCCGCCTATGAGGAGAACGCCGCGGGATACCAGGACTCCTTCGCCGAGTACTCGGACGCCGCGATCGTGGTGTTGGGACGCTCCGCCTCCGAGGCCGCGGACTATCTGCCTGGCGACGACGGATTGGCCGAAGGCGAAAGCGGCGAGAACGCGTTGGCTCTGAACGACGAGGAACGCGCGATGATCGATCTGGCCTGCCAGAATTTCGATAAGGTCGTCGTGCTCATCAACTCCGTGAACCAGCTCGAACTCGGCGATCTCGCCGACAACGACCAGATCGACGCGATCCTGTGGGTCGGCCTGCCCGGCGTCTACGGATTCAACGGCGTGGCCGACGTGCTTAACGGCGAGGAAAGCCCCTCGGGCCACCTGACGAGCACCTACGCTGCGAACTCGCAGTCCTCTCCGGCCATGGTCAACTTCGGCAACTTCGAATACACCAACAAGGGCGACCAAATGGAGTCGATGTATCTGGTCGAGGCAGAGGGCATCTACTCCGGATACAAATACTACGAAACCCGATACGCCGACATCGTCTCCGGCCAGGGCAACGCGGACTCCGCCACGGGATCCAGCGACGGCGGCGCATGGAACTACGAGGACGAGATCGTCTACGGATTCGGCGAGGGCCTGAGCTACACCACCTTCGAGCAGAGGCTCGACTCGGTCGAGACCGACGAGGAGAACCATACGATGACCGTGACCGCGACGGTGACCAACACGGGCGACGTGGCGGGCAAGGACGTCGTGCAGGTGTACGCGCAGTCGCCGTATACCGACTACGACAGGCAGAACAACGTCGAGAAGGCCGGCGTGCAGCTGATGGACTACGTCAAGACGGACGAGCTGCAGCCCGGCGAATCCCAGACCGTCTCGACCACGTTCGAACTGAAGTATCTCGCCAGCTACGACTACACCACCGCGAAAACCTACATCATGGACGCCGGCGACTACTATCTGTCCATCGGCAACGGCGCGCATGAGGCGCTGAACAACATCCTCGCGGCGCAAGGCTACGACGTCTCCGACGGCATGACCGACGCGGGGGACGGGTCGCTCACCTACACCTGGCATCAGGACGAGTTCGACGACACCACCTACGCCACCAGCGAGAACGGCACCGAGATCACCAACCAGCTCGATGACATGGATCTCAACTACTGGCAGGAAGGCACGGTGACGTATCTGTCCCGTTCCGATTGGGAGGGCACCTGGCCCAAGGCCTATACGGACATCGCGATCACCGACGAGATGCAGCCGTACATGCAGTCGGATTTCTACGAGATGAAAACCGACGAGGACACCTCCGACATCTTCCCCGAAGAGGAAAGCAGCGTCTCCTTCCTGGAGATGAAGGGCGCCGACCTCGACGACGAGCGTTGGGACGAGATCATGGACGGAGTCACGCTGGAGGACGCCCTCTACGGCATCCGAGTCGGCGGCACCCAGCCGAAGAAGTACGAATCCGTCGACGAAATCGTCAACGCGCTCGAGTCGGATGGCCCCGGCGGCATCAACGGCACCGACCTCGCCACCCGCAGCACCGACCCCGATTCGCCGACATACGTGTCCGAGGACGACCCGAACGCGACCTACAAGCCCAACGACTACGTCTGCGAGCCCATCGTCGCCTCGACCTTCAACAAGGACCTCGCCACCGCGCAGGGCGCCCTGTTCGGCAACGACTCGCTGTGGACGAACACCACGATCTTCTTCGCCCCGGGCGTGAACAACCAGCGCACGCCGTACAACGGACGCAACGACGAATACTATTCGGAGGATCCGATGGTGACGAACTACTGCGCCAGCGCCGTGGTCGCCGCCGCTAGGGAGAAGGGCACGATCATCGTCCCCAAGCATCTGGCCTTCAACGACCAGGAGTCCGGACGCATGGGCATCAGCGTGTTCATGAACGAGCAGAAGGCCCGAGAGACCGAGCTGCGTGGCTTCGAAGGCATGGTGGATGCGGGCATGAACGGTCTGATGACCTCCATGAACCGCGTCGGCATCACCTACTCGTCCGGCCATGTCGGTCTGATGCAGAACATCCTGCGCGGAGAGTGGGGCTATCAGGGCTTCCTGATGACCGACATCATCTTCTCGATGAAGGACGTCACCGATTACATGTCGGCCAAGGAATCCGTCATCGGCGGCACCACGCTGATGGGCATCAGCTCCGACAGCCAGATCGGCAGCTCGGGATCGTGGCAGTACATGACCGTGGAAGGCGTCAGCGAAGACCGGCAGTTCGTGCAGGCGCTCCGGGACAACACGAAGTACCTGTTCTACGCTCTCGCGAATTCGAACGCCATGAATGGACTGAACAGCACCTCACGCGTCGTGACGAACATGACATGGTGGCGTTGGAGCTACGCGGCGTTCATCGTGGCCGCATTGGCTCTGACGGTGCTGTCCCTGACGATGTATGCTCGCGCGATGCGCAAGAGCGGAAAGGAGATCGAACGATGAGCAAGAAGAAGATCGGCGCAGGGAACATTCTGCTGGCGCTGTCCGCGCTGTTCTCCCTGGCGGGAACCGTGGTCTACATCGTCAACGCGACCGGAAGCTATTACGGCGACTTTGCGTTGCTGGTGCCGGTGCTTGGCCTGGCGACCCTGGTGCTCATCGTGGCGCCCATCGTGCTGGAGACGGTTGTGGGGGATCGGCAGTGGATCGACGCGTGCTATCCGATCGCCGGTGTGCTCGGCATCGCCGCGATGGTGCAGTACATCGCCGCCCGCGCCGAATCCGTGGCCCTGATTCTCGGATCCTCGCTGGAGGCCGGAAACACCGCCGCGCACCAGGCCCTGTACACGGCGTTCGCGGGCATCGCATGCTACCTGCTTGCGGTCGTCGCGGTATGCGCGGCGGGATTCTTCAACCGCGCCGCAACATCATCCGTGGAAGTGGTCTCCCAGCCGGTGACGGCCTGACCGGTTCCTCCTCGCGGCCATACGGCCCGCCCGTCGGTTTTCATTCCTTTTTCCTGGCGGCGGGCCGTATGGCCTTCTCAACCATCATCTGAACCATAGGATTTTGTGATCATGACCTCCAAACTGCAGCGCTTCTTCGACTCGCCTCTTGTCGCGACGCGCGTCACGTCCGCGGACGTGAAGATCCCCGAAGCCGTGTTGGGCTATCTCGTAGGCCCGTTCCTGGCGTTCATCTCCAACGCGATCTTCGGCTCCTACCTCAACCGCTACTATTCCGACGTGCTCGGCTGGACCGACGTCCAACGGTTCGGCGTCTTCTCCGGACTGCTGCCCATGATCTCCGTGGTGTTCGTCATCGTCGGCAACCTGTGGGTCGGCCACCTGATCGACAACACGCGCACCTCGCAGGGCAAGGCCCGTCCCTATCTGCTGATCTCCGCCCCGTTGCTGCTGGTGGCGATCGTGTTCCTACTCTCCGACCCGTATCAGGCGAGCCCGGCCGTGCAGATGGTGTGGATCGCGCTGAGCTACAACATCTACTACGCGGTCGCCTACCCGTTCTTCTACGCCTCGCACAGCTCCTTCGTGGCGCTCTCCACCCGCGATTCCAAACAGCGCGGCCTGCTGGCCACCTTCTCCAACGCGTCGATGGTGGCCGCGGTTGGCGTGGGCGCGAGCATCCTGGTGCCGGTGCTGCTGCAAAGCTGGCTGTTCGTCGAAACCGACGGGTCGATCGACACCGTCGCCAGCTACGACCATTGGCGCATCCTCATGGTCGTGCTGTGCGCGGTCACCGTGCTCGGCATCCTCATCGAGTACTACCACACCCGCGAGCGCATCACCGAGGAGAACTTCAAACTCGGCATCGTCGAGCAGAAGGTGCCGCTGGGCAAGCAGGTCGCCAGCTGCGTGAGCGAGCCCTATTGGTGGCTGATCATCCTGTATTTCGTGTTCTTCCAGTTCTCCGGCATGCTCAAGAACGGTTCGATGAGCTATTATTCGCGCTGGATGTTCGACGGGGTGACCGACGAGGCCTCCGCCGGAACCGTGATGAGCCTGCTCGGTCTGATCGGCGGCGTGCCCACGGCCATCGGCATGCTGGTCGCATGGCCGATCGCCAGCAAGCTCGGCAAACGCAACGCCATCGTGGCCGGTATGGTGATCTCCGTGCTGGGCGGGTCGGTGAGCTTCCTTGACGTGCACAACCTCACCGTCGTGTGCGCGGGCGTGGTGCTTAAAGGCATCGGTTCGATCCCCGCCATGTACGTGACTCTGGCCCTGCTCTCCGATGTGCTCGACCACTTGGAGGCCAAGAACGGCTTCCGTTCCGACGGCTTCACCATGTCGGTGTACGGCTCGATCATGGTCGGCATGACAGGCCTCGGCAACGGCATCATCAACGCGCTGCTCGTCGCGGGCGGTTACGACGCGTCGCTGCCGGAGCAAAGCGGGGCGGTGCAGGCCGTGCTCACCGGCACCTATCTCGGCGGGGAGATCGTCTGCTACGCCATCATCGCCGTGCTGATGGTTTTCCTTGGGGTCGAGAAGCATGTGAAGGCCGACCAGGAGAAGATCGTCGCCTCGCAGAAGGCCGCGGTGGAAGCGGCCGGCGGCGAGTGGATCTCGCCGGAGGAGCGTCTGCGGATGGAGGAGTCCATGGCCTGATCCGACACGACTTTTTGTTGCGAAGTTGCGCTTTCGCTGGAATGTATTATCATATAACTAAGTGATTACTAGGTAATAGAAAGTGGTCACACGAGTACGAAGGAGTGCACATGGACATCAAGACCATCAACGGCGTGAACCTCGGCAACTGGCTCGTCCTCGAGAAGTGGATGAACCCGGCTCTGTTCGACGGCACCACCGCGGATGACGAATACTATCTGCCCACCCAGCTCTCGCCGGAGGTCTATGAGGCCCGCATCAAAACCCACCGCGCGGAATACATCAACGAACGCGACTTCGCCACCATCAAGTCCTGGGGCCTCAACTCGGTGCGCATCCCCGTGCCGTACTTCGTCTTCGGCGACCGCGCCCCCTTCATCGGCTGCGTCGACGAACTCGACAAGGCGTTCAACTGGGCCGAGAAGTACGGTCTGACCATCCTCATCGACCTGCACACCGCGCCGCTGAGCCAGAACGGCTTCGACAACGGCGGCATCTCCGGCGTGTGCAAGTGGGCGCAACTGCCCGACGAGGTGGAATTCGTGCTCACCGTGCTCGAACGCCTCGCCCAGCGCTACGGCGATCGCGAAGCACTGATGGGCATCGAAATCATCAACGAGCCGAACACCACCACCTCCTGGTCGTTGATGAACGTGACGGAGCGCTACAAGGCGGTCGATCCCGAACTCGCCGAAGGCACCGGCCCGATCGAATTCGACTGGCTCAAGGACTTCTACGTCACCGCCTACCATCGCCTGCGCGACGCCGACCATGGCGCGCTGCCCGAGGATAAGGCCGTGGTGTTCCACGACGGCTTCGACATCTGGCAGTGGAAGGACTTCATGCGCGGCGAGGACGGCAAGCTCGCACCCGAGTTCGTCAACGTGATCCTCGACACCCACCAGTACCTGATGACCGCCGAAATGATGGGCTGCCCGCAGACCGTGGAAGGCTACGACGACTTCGTGCGCAACACCTACGCGCCGATGATCAAGGAGATGAGCGAATACTTCCCCGTCATCGTGGGGGAGTGGTGCCTGTTCAACTCGGTCGGCTGCGGCGTCGACACCCACGGCGGCCAGAGCGTGCTCAACGGAGAGGAGGGCGCGCAGGTCGAAGCGCTCACCCCGGCCGAGAAGCGCGACCTCTACCAAGGCGTCGCCAAAAGCCAGCTCGAGGCGTGGAGCCAAGGCCTGGGCCACTACTACTGGAACTACAAGCTGCTCACCGACACCGTCAACACCCCCGGCTGGATCGGCTGGGACGCATGGGATCTCGGCCGCTGCATCGCCCAAGACTGGTTCCCCACCCCCGCCAACCACAAATAGTCGGACGCAGCTGGCTCATACAACGTAACGAGCCGGTGGGTGGGATGTTCTGTTTAGGACCGTAAAGACTTGGCCTGAGCGGCCCGGAGCGTGTCATAAATAGAACATCCCACCCACCGGCGGACACCGCACCACCGCAACCAATCACGCAACCCAAGGAGAAACGCAATGCTGCTCAATCCGATCTTCAAAGGCTTCAATCCCGACCCGGCGATCTGCCGCAAAGGCGACGACTACTATGTGGCCGTCTCCACCTTCGAATGGTTCCCCGGCATCCCCGTCTACCATTCCAAGGATATGAAGCATTGGGAGCTGCTCACCCACGTGCTTACCGACGACACCGAGCCGAACCTCACCAAGCTGCCCTCCGCCAAGGGCATCTGGGCGCCGTGCCTCACCTACAACGAGGACGAGGACATGTTCTACGTGATCTACGGCGTGATGAACTCCATGAACGCCCGCTACTTCGACGTGGACAACTATCTTATCAAGTCCAAGAGCATCGAAGGCCCGTGGAGCGAGCCGGTCTACCTCACCTCCTCCGGCTTCGACGCGTCCATCCTGCATGACGACGACGGCAAGAAGTACATCGTCTCGCTCGAATGGGAGACCCGCGAAGGCTACGAGAAGCCGGGCGTGATCTGCATGGTCGAATACGATCCCGAAACCAAGCATGTGGTCGGCTACCCCAAGCGCATCTGGCGCGGCGCCACCGACCGCGGCTGCATCGAGGCTCCGCATCTGACCAAGCGCGACGGTTGGTACTACATCATGTGCGCCGAGGGCGGCACCGGCTACAACCACGCCGTCACCATGGGCCGCTCGCGCAACGTGTGGGGCCCGTACGAGCCGGATCCGCAGGGTGCGATCGTCACCTCGCAGCCGGTCGAATCCAACGAGCGCGCGGATGACGACCACTTGAAGCCCCGCTACTACAATCCGGATTCCGTGCTGCAGAAGTCCGGCCATGGCTCCTATGTGGACCTGCCGAACGGCGAGACCTACCTGGTGCATCTGACCTCGCGTCCGTTCGCGCCCGAACTGCGCTGCACGCTCGGCCGTGAGACCGCCATCCAGAAGATGACGTGGACCGAGGACGGCTGGCTGCGTATGGCCGACGGTTCGAATCTCGCCAAGATTCAGGTTGAGGAGCCGAATCTGCCCGACGTGCCGATGCCCGAGATCCCCGCGTTCGACGACTTCGACGGCGACAAGCTGGGCAACTGGTACTATTCGCCGCGCCTGATGCCCACCACCTTCGCGAACGTGATCGAGCGTCCGGGCTGGCTGCGCGTGCGCGGTCAGGAGTCGCTGGCCTCGCTCAACCGCACAAGCCTCGTGGCCCGCAAGCTCACCAGCGTGTACGCCACGGTGACCACGAAGATGGAGTTCTCCCCGGAGGTCTACCAGCATTCCGCGGGGCTCACCATCTACTACGACAACATGAACAACATCTTCCTGCGCAAGTACTATTCGGAGACGCTCGGCGGCGCCGCCATCTCGCTGGTGCGACTGGAGAACGGTGAGAAGACCGAGATGCTCGACACCCGTGTGGCCGTCGAGGACCGTGCGATCTACATGCGCCTGAACATCGAAGGCCGCCGCACCTGGTTCGAGTGGGGCTACGACGGTGAGAACTGGACCAAGATCGGACCCGAGTTCGACACCACCACCTTCTCCGACGAGTACTGCAAGTTCGGCGAGTTCACCGGCACGATGGTCGGCGTGGCCGTCACCGACGCCTCGCTGCACGAGCGCACCGCCGACTTCGACTTCTTCGATTACCAGGCCGACGAGTCCAAGCCCGTCGCCTGACGTGGCTGTCCGCGTGCCCGTCTTCTGACGGGCCGCACCTAAGCGCCGCTCCCGACGATCAGTCGTCGCGGGCGGCGCTTTCTTGTGTTTGTTTTGAGCGCTGAAGTAAGACTTCTGCGGATTCTCATGATGGTTGTAGGACTATCGTATGGCGGGAATGCTGGCCTCCAACGTCCAGAATCCGTTCTCATCCTGTGTGGTCAGCGTGCCGCCGATAGCGCGGAGCTCCGCCTCGTATCGGCGCAAGCCGGTGTGGAGACGGAGACCAATGGATGCGGACGGGTGGGCGTTTCCGATATGGTCGCCGGATGATGAATCTTTCTCGTGCAAAGGAACGTCCTTCACACGCAAGAGAAAACGGTTTGACTCCGATTCGATCGATATGACGTATCCGTATCGCGGATCGGCATGTTTGCGTACGTTCGCGCAACATTCGTTGAAAAGCCCCTGAAGCAGATGGACGGTATCGCTGGCATAGTGGGCGCATGCCAGCGAATGCGGAAGCAGAATCTCGCCGTCGAATCCAAGCGATGTGAAGGCCTTGGTCTGCTGTCCTTCAATCCTTTGGAATACGGCAAGCAGGTCGTCTCGGCTTATGCGGTTAGCGGCGTCCGCTCTGTGTGAAGCGGGGGAGGCGGGGCCGGCAAGGGCGAAGTCCCAGCGAGAGAAGCCGGCGGTTGTAGCGGCTTCGGCATCCTTCATATCGGAGTCGAGCAGTGCGATGAGTTCGTGGGTGTGCGCGTGGGCTTGCTGCAGATGCGTGCGAGCCTGCTGTATGCGCAGGGATGCGTGCTCGTCCTGCGCCGTCCCCATAGCATCGTCAAGCAGGAGCATGGCGTCCGTCACCTCGTTGGATATGGAGTCATGCAGCAGGCGGGATGTCTGTTCGTTGTCCGATTTTCTGCGTAGCGCATTGCCAAGCGCATCGAGTTGCTCTTTTCTGGTCAACAGATGCGCGAAAAGCGCGACACAGAGAAACAGAGGAACGGTGATGGGCATCAGGTTCATCGGCTCATGACTTGGCACAAGTTCCGAAGAATCGATGCGTTCCACGCTGGTGCCGAGGGCGGCGATGATTCCGGCAACGATGGCGGTTGGGAATCCCGCAGGCTCCATACAGTATTCAAGCGCCGCGATGGCAAGGCATACGCTGAAGATCAGCGTGAACGGCATTCCTGTGGCGGCTGTTGGCTGAAGGACTCCCACGCACCAGACGATTATGGTCGTGCAGCTGCCGGCCACCGGCAACAATGCGATAGACAGCACGCAAACGTGCATGAACAGCAGGTACGGAATCGCCGGAGACGTCATCTGCATCGCGGTTGGATTCGTGAGATGAACGGCGGCAAACGAGACGATGATGTTCAACGCGCAGGAAGCAAGCGCGAAGGCCGCTATCCATCGATGTGTGATGAACGGCAGATGGAAGCTTATCCACCTCGAGATCGAGGGGAGCGTGTGGTGGTGCGGCTGTGGACTGGTCATTGTTCGCGAATCCGTTTGAACATGCGAATCGTCTCCGCTTTGCCGTGAAGTCGCATCTTCTTCATCGCATGATTGAGATGGGAGAACACGGTGTTTTCGGAGACCCGAAGCTGTTGGGCGATTTCGCGCGTGGTGAGGTCCTCGGCGTAGCATTCGAGTATCTCTCGCTCGCGTGCGGTCAATGACTGCCGTACCGAGGATTGGATGTTGAGCAGCCGCTCATAGGCTTGGTCGACGGGCAGAAAACCTTGTCCGGGCGGGTAGGGCTGTCCGTCACTGAGCGCATGCAGCGTCTCTTGGAAAATCGGCGATAGCAGACGGTCCTTGCTGAGCAGTGCCTGCGCGCCTGATTCGATCGCCTGGGTCTGATAGTGGGTGAGCGGGTACGCGGTGACGCACAGAATGCTGATTGTGGCGGAACGCGCGCGAATGCGTCGGCAGACCTCTATGCCGGAGATGCCGTTCAGTGAGATGTCGAGCACGATGATATCCGGCTGTTCGCGATCGAATAGACAGTGTTCGAGCGCATGCTGGGCGTTGGTGGTTTTCCATATGACTGAATTGCCGTGTTCACGTTCCGCGAGCATGGCGATCATGTCGAGGGCGCATCGGTCATTGTCGAGTATGCCGATGCGCGTGGCTGGTTCCGACGTTGGACTCATACCTGCATTGTAGACAGGTGTCTCTTCATCCTGCCCGAGCCTCCAAGTTATTATGAGTTCGCTTGTGGCGGCTGTTTGCGAACGCCTATCATGAGCTCAACTTGTGCGGGAGACGTATTGGTTCGTGCCCCGAACACGGGGCGGTGGTTGGAACGCAAAGTGATTGCGGAGGTGTTCGGATGAAACGATATGTTTTAGAATGGGGCGGGTATCTCGTCGTGACGGCGGCGCTTGTCGTGGGAATGAACATCTGTGCGACGTTGCCTGTGACGGCTCAACAGTCGTTGCCGTTCGGATCTTCGACCTGGATGGTGTTGTGGGCGGTGCTGGGCGTATGGTCCGTGGCGTTCATCTATTTGGAACGACGATATCCAAGATCCTATGTCGTTCTTTCGATGTCGGTGTATCTGTTGTCGTGGTTGTCTTGGGGACTGCGGTTTATGGAATGGGGCGATTCCTACGACATGATGATCGACGTGCTGAAATGGTTGTCGAGTGCTGCCGCTTTGGTGGTGCTGGCTGTCGTAATGGCCAGAGGCGGCGAATATGGGGATAAGTAGTGTCGCGGCGTCGGTGTCTCGCCGCTGACGCTACTTGCCCGCAGCCAACCAATCGAGCGCATAGACCTGCTGGATGCCGTCATGTGAGGTGGGGCGTACGTCATCGAGGGTGATCAATGTTTTGGGGTAGTTGTCGCGGATCGAGGAGAATGACGACAATTCGCGTTCAAGAGTCTCCGGATTGTTCACCGATTCGCAGACCTGCCAGTATCGTCGTCCTTGCGGGCCATTGGTGACGAAATCGATTTCGCCTGTGGGTCCTTGCCCAACGAATACCTCTTTGTCTCGGCGAAGCAGTTCGAGATATACGATGTTTTCGAGAATTCTACCGGTGTCGCGAACATTGTTCGAACATAGGATTCGGCGCAATCCCATGTCGACTGCGTAATACTTCTTTTCTCGTTTGAGGATGCGCTTGCCCTTGACGTCGTAGCGATCCGCGGAATAGAGCACGAACGCCGATTCCAGTGCTTCCAGATAAGCGCTGACGGTAGGGGTGGAGACTTTGGTACCCATCGAGGTCAGTGTGTTCGCGATATTGCGGGGCGTGGTCAGATTGCCGATATTGTCGTACAGATACACCACCAAGGTCCGCAGTAATGAGGCGTTCGCGTTGATACGTTGCGAAACGTCTTTGATCAGAATGGTGTTGAGCACGCCATCGAGGTAATCGTGTATGAGATTGTCGTTGCCGTCCAGCTCATTGACCGCGGGAAACGAGCCATCGTGGATATAGTTCGACCACCGACGTTGCTGGGACATTCCGGTGTTTGTGGGCGTGGTGAGATATTCGGCGAACGATAGCGGCAGCATCGAGATCTCCGTATATCGGCCGGATAGGAGGGTGGCCAATGTGCCGCCGAGCAGATTGGCATTCGACCCGGTGATATACAGATCAATGTTGGGGCGCACGTACAGGCTGTCGACGGCCTTCTGGAAATCCGGCACATTCTGGATTTCGTCGATCAGCACATAATGCATTGCATCGTCGGCGCACCGGCTCAGAATCTCATTGTGGAGCGCGTGGTACTCCAGGAGCGGCTCGTTTTCGAGCAGTTCGAGATTGATGTGAATGATGTGGCGTGCGTCGATGCCCTCCTGCTCCTGCAGATAACGCTTCCACAGTTCCATCAGCGTGGATTTGCCGCAGCGTCGCACGCCTGTGATGACTTTGATGACATCCTTGTCTTTCCAAGGCTTCAGCATATCTAGGTAATGCGGCCGCTCGATCATCCTGCACCTCTCGAAATAAAATCTTTTTCAATTATACTCTATAACCGACAGAATAAAAAAATTATTTTCATTCGTTGATGGATTGACCGCTGGTGGAAGATATTTCTATACTAAAATCCTAGTAAAGAAGAGACAGGGGCGGTCATATGCAATACATCTGCCATTATCAATCGCCGCTTGGTGACATTCTGCTGGCCGCGGACGATATCGGCGTGACGGGCCTATGGTTCGATGGACAGAAGTACTACGCCCACAATCTGGCGACTTCCGTCGAAGAGAAGGAGACCGCCGCGCTCGCCGAAGCGAAACGTTGGTTGGATGTCTACTTTTCTGGTAAGGAGCCTGATTTCCAGCCGCCGATTCATTTCGTGGGCACGCCATTCCAATGTGAGGTGTGGGAGATTCTGCAAACCATCCCATACGGGCGGACCGTCACCTACGGTCAGATCGCCCAGCGGCTCGCTGAGCAACGCGGCCTGCCGCACTTCTCATCCCAGGCCGTGGGAGGCGCGGTCGGACATAATCATATTTCGGTTATCGTGCCCTGCCATCGTGTCGTCGGTGCCGACGGCAGCCTGACGGGCTACGCTGGGGGAGTACGGCGGAAAGTCGCGCTGCTCGAACTGGAGCATGCGGATATGGACGCGCTGTATGTTCCCAAGAAGGGTACGGCATTGTAGAACGTGTTGTGGCAGGCATCGCGGAATCGGATATTCCACGGAGGGCGGCATGGTGATGGGTGTTCGTGGGGTTCAACGAGTTGATGATCCGAGGTGCGGCGCTTCATGTTCCTGTGGCGGTCGGCGAGTGGTGTATCGAGAACCGGTGGGCCGCGTCATGCGGCGAACTTGCTGTAGGCGTCGGCGGTTCGGCTGATGCAAGCGCCGAACTCGAACGACGCATGCGCGACGCTTACCGTGCGGTCGCGGCGCTGCAACTGCGCGCATGGAACGTCTCTGCCGGGCAGATTTACTGGATCGTCTGAACTCCAATGCCGTGACGCCGGTGGCGTGACTTTGCGTCGGTGATTGTCTCATCTGCGAAGGATTATGCGGCGGTCTCCCATGGGTTGACGAGGGGGACGCCGGTGTGCTGGAAATCCTTGGTGTTGCGCGTGGCTATGGTGCAGTCGTTGGCTTGGGCGATGGCGGCGATCTGCGCATCGGCCAATCCGACAGGATGTCCGTGTGCGTCCAGGTCGGCTCGGATAAGAGAGCATCGTATGCCGGCGTCAAGGTCGAACGGCAGCATACGCCGCTCATAGCTGCGTAAGGTGCGGGTGATCGCGTTGGACAGCAGAGTGCGTCGCTTTCCCGCCGGCATGCGCCACATGCCGTACATGAGCTCCATGATGGTGATGGAACTGATGAAGGTGTCGTCAAGGTCGATGCTTTCGCACCAGTCGACCATTGCTTGATCTGGCTGTGATTTGTAGAGTTCCGAGACCACGTTGGTGTCGAGCAGGATGCGGTGGGGCTTGCCGTTCATTCGAAATCCACCGGCCTTGGTTGTTCGTTTTTGTCTCGGGGCATGGGCTGGAACTCGTCCTCGTCGATACCTCCCTCAAGAACTTCCTCCCGTATTCTCGTGAAGAAGTCGTACATGCTTTCCTTCGGCTGTTCCACCCATGAGGCGGCGAACTCCTCGAGTACGGAGCGTGCCTGCGCCTCGGTGGAGCGGCCGTTGGCTTTTGCCGCCTTGGCCAGGGTCTCTTTGACGTCTTCGGGAAGTTTGCGAATCAACAGTGATGTGGTCATAATGCCCCTCCTTAGGTTTGATATCACAATGATATCAAAAGGTGGGATTTCTTAGATGTTCACGACGTGTTTCACGCTCAAAAACATGAAGCACGTCGAGGTGCGGAGGATTGGCTAGACTTGCGTAGTATGCCTACATCGGAGAACAGCGGAAAGCGGGTGCGCAAGTCGCCTGAGGAGCGTAAGCGCGAGATACTTGATGCGGCGGTGCGTCTGATCGGCGAACGCGGTTTCAATGGTATTTCGATTCAGGATGTCGCCGACGAGGTGGGAATCTCCAAACAGGGACTGCTGCGTTATGTGGGCAGCAAGGACAATATGTTGGCGATGACGTTCACCGACTACTACGCCACTTCTGGCACGGTGGAGGAGTTCATGGAATCGAAGCTGCCGGGTAGTGATCCGGAGCACCTGCGGTTTCCGTCGTATCTGCGTTTTCTGGTGCGGCATAACGCACAGCGTCGCGAGATGGTGCGTCTGTTCTCCGTGCTGCACACCGAGGCTCTCAATCCGGGGCACCCGCTGTATGACGAATTCAGCGGGCGTAACGACCAGATTTGGCAGGTCTATTCGCTGTATTCGTGGGAGATTCCGCCGCAGATGGGGGACTGGGATCAGTCCATGCGTCCGATTGTACGTAGGGCGATGGAGGCGATGGATGGCGTGCAGCTGCGTTGGCTGAGCGACCCGCCGATCGACTTGTATGACGAATGGCTGGAATTCGAGCGCATGCTGTTCCCCTCGCCGATGTGGGATGGATACCGGTAGGCGTTTGTTGCGGTGGCGAATTAGGTGAGACTGATCGTTTCGGGCGTCGCGGAAAGTCTCTAGCCATGCGGCAGGTATGGGTCGAAATTCAGCCCCGACCTGTGCACGAGGTTCGTCATTAATAAGTGAGCGCGTAATCGTTGTTCGTTTGTCGTAATGGGTGAGCGCGAAACGGTGCCTGCGATCTATTTGTCGTTTTGTCCGGCGTCGGCGCGCATGCGTTCGATCGCCTTTCCCAAGTATCCCATGTCCAGGCCGGCGCGGCGGGCCATCGCCTCGGTGCGGTCCCGGCTGACGCGTTCGAGTTCGTCCTGGATGACGGCGATCTCGCGGTTGAGGCGGGCGGGGTTGGTGGCGGCGATGATCCCCTCGATGCGGCGGCGGGCGTCGTCGACGACGTATCCGCCGCCCCCGGCGGCGCGGTCGGCGGCGTCGTGCTCCAGCACGCGCGCCCACGGGGTGCGGGGCTCGTCGTACACGGTCTTCCTGCGCCCGTCGCGCCCCTGGTCGACGCGCACGGGCTTGCGGGTGGGCGTGAACAGGTTCAGCAGCACGTAGGTCTTCGCCCACAGCCGGTTGAGCAGCTCGCGCTGCTGCGCGGTGTCGTAGCGCCAGTGGAACGCGTATTTCCTGACGACGTGGTTGTTGCGCGACTCGACGGTGGCCTGGTCGTTCTTCCTGTACGGGCGGCTGCGGGTCTGTTCGATGTCCTGTTCGAGCAGCCAGTCGACGAGCTCGTCGTTGATGAACTCGACGCCGTTGTCGGAGTCGAAGCAGGTGACGGGAAACGGGAAGAGCGGCAGGGCGGTGGCGACCGCTGCCTTGATGTTGGATTTGGCATTGTTGCGGGCGGTGACGTTCACGGTCCAGTTCGTCGCGTAGTCCACCATCGTCAGGGTGCGGGCGAACTCGCCCTTCATGCTGGGCCCGCAGTGGGCCACGGTGTCTGCCTCGGCCAGGCCGGGAACGCGGATTGTCTCGTCGGTGCATTTGCGGATCCTGATCGAGTTGCGCATGTGCTCCGCGGCCGGCCGGGTCAGCGACGCGCCCTTCGGCATGGCGGCCTGTTTGAGCGGTCTGAGCCGCCGGTCGATGGTCGACGGACTCATCGCCAGCACCTGGTCCAGCGCGTCGCCG
Source organism: Bifidobacterium eulemuris (assembly GCF_014898155.1). Lineage (NCBI taxonomy): Bacteria > Bacillati > Actinomycetota > Actinomycetes > Bifidobacteriales > Bifidobacteriaceae > Bifidobacterium > Bifidobacterium eulemuris. Next base: position 2,590,684 of record NZ_CP062938.1, read on the forward strand.
TCGATGCCGTCGAGCTCGCCGTTCGCCAGGAGCGCGGGAATCCACTGGTCGAACATGGCCTTCATGTACGGGCCGCACGGCATGCCCATGAGCAGCCACAGGCGCTCCAGCAGCCGCTGCGCGCCCGCGTCGTACTTCGGCCGCCTGCCCCGCGCCGCGCCTTTCACGGGTTTCTCCCTCTCCGCCTGCGTGAGCAGCCGCCGGGCGGTGGACCTGCCCATCCCGACGGCCTCGAGGCGGTCGAGGATCTCGCCCTTCTGTTTCTTGTCGCCCTTGGCGTACTCCGCCTTGAACCTGTTCGTCAGCCGTTTTCTCGTGGCCATGTCCAGTCTGCCTTCCATAAGGCAAGCATCCCCGCGAACGACGCGGGCCGCGCGGGATTTCGCGCTCATTATTTATGACGAACGGAATCCAATTTCGCGCTCAAACATTACGACGAACGTCGGTGCATCATTACGTGAACGCGCGCTCTAGTATGATTATTCTCAATTGGGTCTGGCTCATATCTAGACTTAGGAGGAGGTGGCATAGTTGCCTGTAATCAGCATGTTTTTTGGCATTATTATCTCGCTGAATACGGCAGATCATAATCCACCGCATATTCATGCGCGGTATCAAGGTCATGAAGCGTCGTTTACGTTTGACGGCGAGATGCTGAATGGTGAGTTGCCTCGTAAACAACGGAAACTGGTTGAAGCATGGGTATTGCTGCATAGCGAGGAATTGGAAGCTAACTGGGAACTTGCCTCAAATCTTGAGCGTCCGTTCACAATTGAGCCTCTTAGATAGGTGAGGGTATTATTATGTCAGTCGATTATGGTGTGAAAGTCGTAGAGTGCGAGCCTTTGCCGGACTATCGGTTGAAGGTGAAATGTTCCGATGGTACGTCGGGCGTGTTCGACATGTCATCGTATATGGATCGCGGGGTGTACCGTCAGATTCGTTCTCCCAAAGTTTTTAATGATGTTCGACTTATATTTGGCGTGCCGACGTGGCTTGGCGATATTGATATTGCTGCCGAGCGCGTACGTTCGGATATGACCGTTGCGTGACGGATGTGCTATGTGTGTGATGGGCTTAATCTGTGGGCAGGAGTCATCTGCCTTTAAAGGAAAGGCTATGTCCAAGAGGGGCGAAGTGCTGAATAGCATATCGCCCTTCCTGGCGTGACTGTGATGCATGCTTGCATGTCACTCATATAATTTCGACTCACGCACGGCTTTATGCGACGTGGATGAGGCGTGCCTCATCCTATTCCTAGAATAGCGTGCCAGCAAGGAAGATGCATGTCTGTAATAAATTCTATATAAGTGAAATGTGATTTGGCGTAAGTTTAAACCGCCGATATGATGAAATCAAATTGTTGTGTGATGAACACAAGGTTGGTAATGGTGCCAAGGAGGGTGGTAGTGGGATATAACGAGCTACTGGCACGAAAAGACAAAACGGGTGCTGTGCAAACATTGCGCGATCATCTGCATGGTGCGGGTCGGCTGGCGGAAAGCTTCGAAGATGAGTTTTCTGCCACGGCAAAAACCGCAGCACTGTTGCACGACTTGGGGAAGGCGACGGAAAAGTTTCAGCGATACCTTCTGTCGGATGATGGACGCAGAGGTGATGTGATTCATGCGTGGCAGGGCGCTTTCGTTGTTAACGATTTTGAGACGGAACCTGGTTCTCAGAAGATTGCGCAAGAGCTACTGGAAATGGTGATTTCACGTCATCATGGAGGATTGCCGGACTGCATTGCGATGAATGGAGATGAGGGATTCTTTGACCGTTTAACGGATGAGACTGAAAGCGATGAGAAATACTCCTATCAAGAAGTTCTCAATAATCTTTCTGAGTTAAATTTGGATACATCTAATATGTTCAGTGAGTCCGTCAAAGACGTTACAGGACTGTTCCGAGCGATGAAAGACAGTGGAGTCTCGACTTGCGACAGCATGTGCTTCTTTCTTGGCCTATACGTGAAATACATTTTTTCTCGCTTGGTGGATGCGGACCGATTGGATGCCGCTTGTTTCGAATCCAAAAGGACGTATGTTCCTAATGAGGCCGACTGGGAAGCGTTGCTTGAACGTTTCCAAAAAAATCTGAGTGCGTTCGATTCCTCATCGGAAATCGGTGCGGTCAGAAAGAGGGTTTCTGATTTATGCCGCGAAGCAAGTGGGCGGCGGACAGGCATATACAAGCTGTCCGTACCCACCGGGGGAGGCAAGACATTATCTTCATTGAACTTCGCGCTTCATCATGCGCTGAAAACCGGTAAGAGGCGCATCATTTACGTTATCCCATTCCTTTCGATTACCGCACAAACCTCCAAAGTGTTCCGAGATATTCTCGATTTGGATGATGACGGTGATGTCCTTCTTGAGCATTACTCCAGTGTGGGCATGGACGATGAATCGGCTGTCGGGCGCAAATTAAGTGAAGTCGAACGAGAAAGCGAGGATGAGGGGGAGCGCCAGCGGAAGTTAGCCGCCGAGCGATGGGACAGCCCTATCATCGTCACCACTATGGTCCAGTTCTTGGAAACGGTGATGTCCGCGAAGGGAACCAAGCTTCGTAAGTTTCATAACATGACTGATAGCGTGATTATTTTTGATGAGATTCAATCGCTACCGACGAACACCATCAACCTGTTCAACGAAGTGGTGAGCTTCCTTTCCTCGATGCTGGGATGCACGATCCTGTTGTGCTCCGCCACCCAGCCACTGCTGGAACGGACAGAGCGGAAGAACCTATTGCTGTCGGATCATCCGGAATTAATCGAGGTTCCCGAAGGCGACGTTGCGAAACTGAAACGGACCAATATTGTGGCATCGGTAGAACAGAAGACGTGCGACGAATTGGCCTCGATCGTTCTTGAGCGCGCTCGCGAAAATGGTAACTGCCTCGCCATCGTCAACTTGAAATCCGAAGCGGAGAATATTTGTCGTGCACTACGTGAACTTGATGACCGACATGAGTTTGAAATCGTGCACCTCAGTACTTCGATGTGTGGCAAACATCGAATGGACAAACTCAACCATGTGCGGGCATTGCTGGATGGTGAATCGCGCTCGCGGGTGATTTGCGTCAGTACACAGCTGATTGAAGCGGGCGTCGATATTTCGTTTTCCTGTGTGGTGCGTGCGATGGCTGGACTCGACAGCATTCTGCAGGCCGCCGGTCGATGCAACCGTAACGGTGAATCCTCGGAAGCAAAAAGTGTGTATGTGTACCCAGTGAAAGACGAAACTGGGCTGAACAATCTGAAAGATATACAAACCGGTAAGGAGCTTACGGATCAGTTGGTTCGAGAGTATCCGAACGAAGACCTTCTTTCGAAGGGAATGCTTGAAGAGTATTACGGCAGATTCCTCGCTCGCTTACAGGAGAGGCCTGACGCGATGGATTACGCGCTGCCTGGAGGGGAATCGAAAACCGCGTATGGGCTGCTTTCGTTCAATACACGTGGACGTGGGGAATATAGGAATCGTCACGATGGTGGGGAATATCCATATGCGTTCGCGCAAGGTTTCAAGACGGTGAATGATGGCTTCCATGTGATTCCGAATCTTACGAAGGATATCGTGGTGCGGTACGGTCGTGCGTCGGAACTGCTTGATCGGCTTGCGGATCTTGACGATTTACGTGAGAAAGTACGTGTGCTCCGGCTGCTGCAGCAGTATTCAGTGTCACTGTTCGACCGCGATTTCGATCTTCTGTATCAGAAGCGCGCGTTTATTTTGGTGAATAAGGAGTTTAACATCTATGCGCTCGACTCGAGTTACTACGACGACGTATATGGTGTGCTGAGAGAGTCGGAGATGCCTGTGATGATGATCTAGAAAACATTATTCGACATGCGTGGGTAAAAAAATACCTATCGCGGATAAAGGCTGTATGTTGGAGATTAATCATTTTCGGGCAGTGAAGCTCAGCGAACGGGAAAGAAGGATGGGAGATGCGTGAATCGGCTTTTGTGAAACACCGGAATTCTATCGACTACGAGGTCGATGCCAGATATGCATTATTCTCAGATGTCGCCACTCGAATCGGCGGTGAAAAATGCTCATATCAAGTGCCTACGTATCAGGCGCTCAAAGGCATCACTGAAAGCATTTATTGGAAACCCACGATTATATGGGTGATTGATGCCGTGCGCATCATGAACAAAATACAAACAGAAGGCAAGGGGGTCCGGCCAATCAAAATGAGCGGCGGCAATGAATTGTCTTATTACACATACCTCAAAGACGTACGGTACCAGGTGCGAGCGCATTTCGAATGGAACGAGCAGCGCAAAGACCTTATTGCGGACCGCAACGAGAATAAACATCATCAGATTGCCCTGCGTTCAGTCGCTCGCGGAGGGAGGCGGGATATCTTCCTCGGAACGAGAGAATGCCAAGGATACGTCGAGTCATGCGAATTCGGCTCCGGAGAGGGATTCTATGACGGTTACGGTGATTTGAGCCTCGGATACATGTCCTATGGGTTCTCGTACCTCGATGAAAATCCGCAGCATGATTTCATTGCGCAGTTCTGGTCTCCGGTTATGCGCGATGGCGTCATAGAATTCGTGCGTCCCGACTCTGACCTGCTTGATTGTCACGTCATTCGCGAGAAGCAGGCGGTGAAGAAATTTGTGGTGGGGGAGAACCTCACCTTGGCGGAGGATGAGTGATCGTATGAGTTTATGGTCTTGTCTGCTGACGACTTTCGATTCGGTGCAAAACGCTGCAGGCTTGCAAGCTGTGGAAAAAGACGCCAATGGCAATGATGTCGTTGATGAAAAAAAGACGTTGTTGCCTCTTTATCACACGACAATGCACGTGCAGATTTGCGTCACGCTGAATCAGCATGGTGAACTGCTACACATCGAAAAGGAACCCCGGCCTCGTACCATCATCATTCCTTGCACTGAGGAATCGATGGGACGAACCAGTAAGCCTGTGCCGCATCCGTTGTGTGATCAGCTGCAGTATGTCGACAAAGGTTTTGACGATATGAAAACGACTATGTACCTGAAACAACTCGCCGAATGGAAGGGAAACGATCCAAAGCTTAACGCGATATATGCGTATGTCTCCGCACGGAGCGTTAGCGAGGATGCGTCTGAATGTGGGGTTGCTCTGTCCGAAAAAGATCGAAAGATTGGGATTCGTTTTGCTGTGCAGCTTCCAGGTGAGTATAACCCCCATGTGGAGGATGATGTTAATCTCCGGAATCGGTGGATTGAGTACCGTCAGCGCGGGCGCATGAGAGATGGGACTGATTTATTCGGCAAGGAGCTCTATGCGCAAGCTGCCAATTTCCCCAAAAACATTGTTGGCACTGCAGGCAATGCCAAACTGATTTCGGCCAACGACTCGACGAATTTCACGTTTAGGGGGCGCTATGCTGACCGAGACGAAGCGTTGCGCATTGACGCGGAGACATCGCAGAAGATTCACTCCACATTGCGCTGGCTGATCAATCGACATGGAACCATTACCGATACACAAGCCATCGTTACATGGGCTGTGGGAGCGCCCAATGATGAAATTGTAGATCCTATGGCGCAATTCGGCGATCTCTCGGATTTCCTGCCGGCCACGGAGACGGAGTCCGATGCGCTGCAGGATGCGCTTGTCCGAACGGATGTCAGTTACGCGAAACGCTTCCGTGCGTTGCTAGGGGGCTATGGAAGTCCAGATTTTCTAGAGCGTCATGCCGACACGATGGTGGTGGTGATTCTCGATGCGGCCACGTCAGGTCGATTGAGCGTTACATATTACCGTGAGCTGCAAAAAGACGAATATATCGAGAGCGTGATGAATTGGCATGTCGATTCATCATGGCCGATGGTCCGGTTTGAAAAGGATTCCGCAAAAACCGATGGTTCCGCCAAGCCGATTCACTATATCGGATCTCCATCTTTCATCGACATCATCAATTGTGCTTATCCCACTACGGATCGCAGCGGCAAGAGCTACAAGAGATTCGAAAAGAACGTTAGGAAACAGCTTATTGAATGTATGTTCAGCAATAGCGAACTACCACGCTCGCTGCTCAATGCCGTTGCTCGCAAAGTCTCGAGACCTATGGGATATGACAGTCCTACGGCATGGAATCGAGATCTCGGCATTGCCTGCAGCATGTGGAAAAAACATTTCAACGATGAATTCAAACGCAACGGAACAAAGGAGATAAAGGTGGAACTGGATCCAAAGAGAACAGATCGGGACTATTTATATGGTCGGTTGCTGGCGTTGATGGACAATTTTGAGGAAAGGGAGATGTACCGCCGTGGTATTGGCGGAACCCGTCAAACCAACGCTATGAGACTGATGAGTAATTTTGCGGCTAAACCATATGCGACATGGGGAAACTTGTGGGATCGACTTTTGCCGTATATGGCGGCTGCATCACCGGGTGTGTCTAATAAGTTCCGTGATGACATTGATGACGTTATAGCACTCTTCGAGAATGGCGAGTATGAAGACAAGAGTCCCCTCTCTCCGCTGTACCTCGTGGGTTATTCGCATCAGCGTAGATATCTGCGGCAACAAGCCCAAGAAAAAGCTGCGAAAAAGAGAAGCGAGGCCGAATGAGGTCCTATTTATGCATCAATTTAGAACAATATAAAGATTGAATTTCGGTATTAAGGAGCAATAATGAATAGCTTGGCATATAAGATTGATTACGTCGTCTCCATCGCGGCCAAGAACGCGAATCCCAATGGTGATCCGCTGGATGGTAATCGTCCTCGCACCACTTTCGAAGGTTTTGGCGAGATCTCGGATGTCGCGTTGAAACGGAAAATTCGCAATCGTCTGCAGGACGAAGGCGAACGTATTTTTGTACAGGCGGATGAGCGTTCCGATGATGGCGCGAAGTCGTTGTCAGACCGATTCAATACGTTCCTGAAGACGCTGCCTAAAGACGAACAGAAACAGAAGGAACTGGTATCCAAGAAAGCGTGCGAGAACTGGCTTGATGTCCGTGCGTTCGGTCAGGTTTTCGCATTTAAGAAGGCGAAGGATAAGGATGTCGACGAGGTGTCGCTCGGCGTCCGGGGGCCTGTTTCCATCCAGCCGGCGTTTTCCACTCAGCCGATAGCCATCGATGATGTGCAGATCACGAAGTCGGTGAACAGTGAAACCACGGACACCGGTAAGAAATCCTCGGACACCATGGGTATGAAATACCGTGTTTCCGGTCGTGTGGTGTATACGACATGTGGCAGCATCAGCCCGCAGCTGGCCGAGAAGACCGGCTTCTCCGAAGCCGATGCTGAGAAAATCAAGCAGGCTTTGTTGTCGCTGTTCGAAAACGACGAAAGCTCAGCGCGCCCGGCCGGTTCCATGGAGGTGTTGAACGTGGTCTGGTTCACGCACAACTGCAAGGGCGGACAGTATTCTTCAGCCAAAGTGCATCGTGCGGTCACTGTGAGTGACGACGGTGCTGTGACTGTGAACCCGGAGGAAATTCCCGGCTTGCAATACGAGATTCTTTCGGGACGCTGATTTTCGAGTCAGATTGCAGTTACGCGGTGGAGGGTCGCATATGAAAGGGCCGGACGGTTATCCAGAGGACGATTGGCTGGCCCTTTCCGGCATCCAGCACTTTTCGTTCTGCAAACGGCAGTGGGCACTAATCCATATCGAGCAGCTGTGGTCGGAGAACTATCTGACCACAGCAGGTTTTCTCGAGCACGATAGAGCACATGATTACGCCGCGTCTGAATCACGTGGCAATACGCTAATTATGCGTGATCTTCGAATCTTTTCACGAACGTTGGGAGTTACCGGTGCCTGTGATGTGGTGGAGTTCCAGCGTTCATCGGATGGTGTACCTCTGCATGGACGGGAGGGCCTATGGCTTCCATACCCAATCGAATACAAGCATGGTAAATCTAAAATCAACGATGCGGATCGACTCCAGTTATGCGCTGAAGCCATGTGTCTTGAAGAGATGCTCGCTTGCGCGATACCAGAAGGCGCGTTGTTCTACCGGGAAACAAAAAGGCGCGAACAGGTAGTCCTAAACGACGATCTTCGGTTCAAAGTCCGGGAATTGTTCGAGCAAATGCATGATCTGATGAAGAGAGGATGGACGCCGGTGGTCAAAACCGGCAAATCATGTGCAGCTTGTTCGTTGAAGGACTGGTGCCTGCCGGAATTGCAAAAAACAAAAACAGCGCGTGAATACATCGACGAGTATGTCAACGATGATGTGGGCTGAACGGGGAGTATCTGATGAGACAACTGCTGAATACGTTGTTTGTGACGACTGAGGATGTGTATCTGTCTTTAGAGAACGACAATGTGGTCGTTCATCAAGATGACCAGATTCTAGCGAAGGTTCCGCTGCGCTCGATAGAGTCCATCCTCTGTTTTTCATACAAAGGAGCATCTCCATCGTTAATGGGGCGCTGCGGCGAACTTGGCGTCGGGCTATCGTTCTATTCGCCGCGAGGAAGGTACTACTGTTCGATTCTTGGTGAAAACAACCGTAACGTTCTGCTGCGTCGTGCACAGTACAGGTATGCGGACGATGAGGTCTTGTCATTGACATTGGCGAAATCGTTTATTTTGGGAAAAGTGTTTAACTCACGATGGGTGCTGGAGCGTGCGAAACGTGATCATGCACTGCGGGTGAATGTGAAACGATTGTCTGAGCAGAGCGAACGTCTTGCGCATTCGTTGCGGGATATTCGCGGATGCGAGTCCATGGAAGCGCTAAGAGGGATAGAGGGGATAGCTGCTAAGGATTACTTCTATGCCTTTGACGATCTGATTCTTAAGAGCAAGGATGATTTCTTCTTTGAAGAAAGAACACGGCGTCCTCCTCTTGACAAGATGAATGCGTTACTGTCTTTTATCTATTCGGTAGTGACCAACGATTGCGTTGCTGCGCTGCAGGGAGTTGGCTTGGATCCCTACGTGGGATTCATGCATGTTGATCGTCCTGGACGAGCCTCTCTCGCCTTGGATCTGGTTGAGGAGTTTCGTCCTGTTCTCGCGGATCGTTTCGCGCTGACTTTGGTTAATACAGGAGTGGTTCAATCCAAAGATTTTGAGCAGCGTGAAAACGGAGGGGTGTTTCTGACTGATTCAGGTCGAAAGGCGGTATTGTCTTCTTGGCAGAAACGGAAGATGGAGTTGATAACCCATCCTTTCCTGCAAGAGAGAATTTCTTGGGGATTGGTCCCATATGTGCAGGCGTTGCTGCTGGCTCGCTTGCTACGTGGTGATCTTGATGCTTATCCGCCTTTCTTTTGGAAGTGACGAATCATGATGGTGGTTGTGGCTTACGACGTTAATACGGAAACGCCGGAAGGGCGGAAAAGACTTCGTGCGGTGGCAAAAATCAGCGCAAAATACGGGCAGCGTGTGCAGAACAGCGTGTTTGAATGTGAAGTTTCGCCGTCGGATTATTTGATGTTGGTACATGATCTTGTGGAGGTGATGGATCAAGAACGAGACAGTCTTCGCATGTATAAACTTGGTGCCAAGCACTCGTCCAAGATTGAACAGTTCGGCAGGCGGCGACATCTTCCCGTTGATGATGTGATGTTGATTTAATGGGTTTCTCATATATGTGGTGCGAAATGGAAGCGCTCAGAAAATCCCTGGTTCCTTCGCACCGCTAAATTTGTGTTCAGGCTGTAGCGAATCTTTTTAGCAGATTCCGTTTGATGCTTGATAACTGAATAGTGGGCATTGATGTGAGACAAGAGATCGATGATGCATGTTTGCTGATCACTCTCTACAATAAACTCGCATAATATCAACGTGCGGATGAGCTCTTCGTCCCATATATCGAGATGGAGAGCCCATCTGTGCAGTCACCTGCCTCACGGCAGGTGTGGATCGAAACCTGGATCGATTGTGCTCGACAAGGGCCTTTCGGGGTCACCTGCCTCACGGCAGGTGTGGATCGAAACAGGAAGGCGACTTGTGCATGTTCACGGCCAACGGGTCACCTGCCTCACGGCAGGTGTGGATCGAAACCAGCAATGCACGTACATGGGTTGATTGGCGTACAGTCACCTGCCTCACGGCAGGTGTGGATCGAAACTTCGCGGCCTGATTGGCGAAGCGTGTGGGCTTGAGTCACCTGCCTCACGGCAGGTGTGGATCGAAACGAGTGGGTGCCCAACACCGAAGGAACCGTGAAGCTGTCACCTGCCTCACGGCAGGTGTGGATCGAAACGTCTTCGAAGCGGTGTGGCGGGCGGCGTTAGGAGAGTCACCTGCCTCACGGCAGGTGTGGATCGAAACTCCAACATCTGGAACACGATGGTCAACGCCGTCGGTCACCTGCCTCACGGCAGGTGTGGATCGAAACTTCCTCCGACCTTGGGTCTAAACTTGGTCACGGGTCACCTGCCTCACGGCAGGTGTGGATCGAAACACTTTGGCGAGTTCGTCGATGCTGGATACCTGCTGGTCACCTGCCTCACGGCAGGTGTGGATCGAAACGCGTCGAGCATCTCCTGGAGTCCCATGACGGCGAGTCACCTGCCTCACGGCAGGTGTGGATCGAAACGTCGAGGGTGAATTCGTGCGAGACGCTGGCGAGGTGTCACCTGCCTCACGGCAGGTGTGGATCGAAACTTGCCGATGGGCAAGGGGTTGTGGCCGATGCGGGTCACCTGCCTCACGGCAGGTGTGGATCGAAACATGCACGTCGAGTTTGAGGTCGGAGCGCAGGAGTCACCTGCCTCACGGCAGGTGTGGATCGAAACTCCTTGGTCCGCGCGGGGTATTCGCCGACCTTGAGTCACCTGCCTCACGGCAGGTGTGGATCGAAACCTTGCCGGCCTCGCCGTACGTGTTGTCGGGGTCGGTCACCTGCCTCACGGCAGGTGTGGATCGAAACAAATCCATGCCCCGCTACTAGGTTCGAGGTCGCGTCACCTGCCTCACGGCAGGTGTGGATCGAAACGCTGTAGGTGAGGAAGTTGGTGTTTATCCACGTCGTCACCTGCCTCACGGCAGGTGTGGATCGAAACATGCCCACGATGGCCACACGACTGAAGGCCACCGGTCACCTGCCTCACGGCAGGTGTGGATCGAAACCTCGACTTCGACCCCATGCCGTTCAGCGCGGACGGTCACCTGCCTCACGGCAGGTGTGGATCGAAACTCCGTGGTCAGTTTCCCCTGGCCTGCGGTCTGGGGTCACCTGCCTCACGGCAGGTGTGGATCGAAACCAATAACGTTGGCCAATTCGGCCTCCTTTCCGCCCGTCACCTGCCTCACGGCAGGTGTGGATCGAAACACGGTGTCGCTGCCGCCCTTGCTGTACGGCATGGTCACCTGCCTCACGGCAGGTGTGGATCGAAACGTGTAGGTCAGGTTGCTGCCCTCGACGGCCGCTGTCACCTGCCTCACGGCAGGTGTGGATCGAAACTAAAAAATATAAGAAGAGAACATCATGGAAGAGAGTCACCTGCCTCACGGCAGGTGTGGATCGAAACTATCGCGCGACCCAACGAATTTGGCAGAAACCGGTCACCTGCCTCACGGCAGGTGTGGATCGAAACGCTTTTGTTCTGCGCGGAGGTCAGACGCTCCTGTCACCTGCCTCACGGCAGGTGTGGATCGAAACTCCCAGGGCATCTCCTTGGGCCGGTACACGTAGGGTCACCTGCCTCACGGCAGGTGTGGATCGAAACACGGACGGCCTGCTGCCAGTCAAGTTCGGCGCGGTCACCTGCCTCACGGCAGGTGTGGATCGAAACCTCCCTAATACAACGCCCGCGACTGCGGTGCCGGTGTCACCTGCCTCACGGCAGGTGTGGATCGAAACCGACCGACGGGGCGGCAGTCGCCGCCGTGTCCGGTCACCTGCCTCACGGCAGGTGTGGATCGAAACCTCCCTAATACAACGCCCGCGACTGCGGTGCCGGGTCACCTGCCTCACGGCAGGTGTGGATCGAAACAAAGCCGCATGGGACCTCATACGCGACGCCATCAGTCACCTGCCTCACGGCAGGTGTGGATCGAAACTGGCAGGCGTGGTGGTATGCGCCAGCGAGGTAGGTCACCTGCCTCACGGCAGGTGTGGATCGAAACCTTTCTGGCATGCCGGCGAGCGCCGGCGCTGTTTGAAGTCACCTGCCTCACGGCAGGTGTGGATCGAAACAGGACATGCTGCGCGACGGCAGCCTCACCCACCTGTCACCTGCCTCACGGCAGGTGTGGATCGAAACGCTGATGTCGCGGTCGAGGCAGCAGGCGGCGCGGGTCACCTGCCTCACGGCAGGTGTGGATCGAAACAACTCGGTACAGGGCGACGCGGCGAGCCTCGAAGTCACCTGCCTCACGGCAGGTGTGGATCGAAACCACGGAAGCAGCATGCCCCTGTAGTCTCGCCGCCGGTCACCTGCCTCACGGCAGGTGTGGATCGAAACATCTGCTGCAGCTGAGTGTTAGCCGCCTGCTTCGGTCACCTGCCTCACGGCAGGTGTGGATCGAAACAGGCAGAACCTCGCCAAGGCCACCAGCGCGAACAGTCACCTGCCTCACGGCAGGTGTGGATCGAAACCTGCCGGGTCTGTGGAGATGATGATCTGGCCGGCGTCACCTGCCTCACGGCAGGTGTGGATCGAAACAACGCCAAGGACCGAGGAATATCCATCGACCTCGTCACCTGCCTCACGGCAGGTGTGGATCGAAACACGGCCCACGCGCCGTACTGCGACCCATCCCTGAGGTCACCTGCCTCACGGCAGGTGTGGATCGAAACCTGTAAGGCCACCATATCGTCAACGCGGTAAGCAGTCACCTGCCTCACGGCAGGTGTGGATCGAAACAGCATCGCTTCGGCGGTCTTTCGCCATCGTTTTTGTCACCTGCCTCACGGCAGGTGTGGATCGAAACCTCGGAAGTGAACTGTTCGCCGTATTCCGACACCAGGTCACCTGCCTCACGGCAGGTGTGGATCGAAACACATTGCCGGTGGCGACGCATTCGAACACCATGGTCACCTGCCTCACGGCAGGTGTGGATCGAAACACCGATTGGAATCTGGTCTCCACACGGATCGTGGCGTCACCTGCCTCACGGCAGGTGTGGATCGAAACAGTGTTTTGCACGACACGTTCGAGGATATGTGTTCGGTCACCTGCCTCACGGCAGGTGTGGATCGAAACTGCAAGGGCATGTTCGGTTCGTCGGCCCACCGCCAGTCACCTGCCTCACGGCAGGTGTGGATCGAAACCTACCTGCGCGCGGATCTCAGCGCCGGCGACCGGTGTCACCTGCCTCACGGCAGGTGTGGATCGAAACTTCACCGTCCTCTCGGCCGAGCCGAACACCAACGGTCACCTGCCTCACGGCAGGTGTGGATCGAAACAACGCCATCGTGCCGATCGTCGGCACCGTCATCGTCACCTGCCTCACGGCAGGTGTGGATCGAAACGAGCGCGCCCGCGACGACGTGGAGGCGGTCAGGGGTCACCTGCCTCACGGCAGGTGTGGATCGAAACGCCGAGGGGTCCGGCAAGTCCTACCCGGCGGGCAGTCACCTGCCTCACGGCAGGTGTGGATCGAAACACGAAGTACTGCTGGCCCTTGCCTGTCACGAGCGGTCACCTGCCTCACGGCAGGTGTGGATCGAAACACATCGGCGCCGTTCGCTATCGCGATCGAGGCGTAGTCACCTGCCTCACGGCAGGTGTGGATCGAAACCCATACCAGGAGAAGAAGGAGCCGACATGGAGGTCACCTGCCTCACGGCAGGTGTGGATCGAAACCAGAATGTGTTTTGTCAAGTTCGTGTCGGCTGGATATTCATGTTGTTTTCCGCAGGTTGTGCAGCGGGTTTTCCGCGGGATGATCGTTCCGTGGGTCCGCCCGCCGCCTTGGTCTGGTTTGTTGGTTATTTGGTCATGAGGGCGTTGCGGCTGCGGTAGCTTTCGCCCTTGAACCGGATGAGCCGTCCGTGGTGGACGGTGCGGTCGACGACCGCGGCGGCCATGTTCGGGTCCCCGAACACCCTGGCCCATCCGCTGAATTCGATGTTGGTGGTGTAGACGACGCTCCTTGTCTCGTAGGAATCGGATATGACCTGGAAGAGGAGGCGGCTGCCCTCCTCGTCGATGGGGATGTAGCCGAGCTCGTCGATGATCAGGAGGCGGGCCTTGGCGATGGCGGCGAGCTCCTTGTCGAGCCGGTTGTCCTGTTTCGCGCGTCTCAGGCGCATGACCAGGCTTGAGGCGGTGAAGAACCTTACCGGTATCCCGGCCCGGCACGCGGCCCGTCCCAGCGCGATCGCGAGGTGCGTCTTTCCGGTGCCGACGTTGCCGTAGAGCACGAGGTCCTCGGTCCTACCGACGAATTCGAGGGATTCGAGCTGGCTCCGTCCCCAGTCGGCGGGCATGTCTAGGTTGGTCCAGTCGTATCCGTCGAGCTCCTTGTCGGACGGGAAGCCGGCGGTCTTCATCAGACGGGCGCGTTTGGCATGGTCGCGTGATTCGAGTTCGGCCTCGAACCAGCGTTCGATGAAGTCGAGCTGGGCGGGCGTGGCCCCGGCCAGCGTGTTGGCGAGTACGCTGCGGGTGAGCGTGAGCTGTTTGCTCATCTCCATGATGCGCTGGCTCTTGGCGATGGTGTCGGCCCTGCGGCGGCGGGTCTCGGGGATCTGCGGTTCGGGTCTCGTGCTCATGCGTCCTCCTCGCCGGGACGGTTGAACCTGTCGTAGGAGCCCAGGTCGGGCAGGTCGCCGCCGTGGTCGGCGTCGCCGTCCGCGAACCGTCTGGCCAGAATCGCCATGTCGGCCTCGGCGAGGGGCCAGCCGCGGTCGACGAGATGCGAGGCGGCCCGCATCGCCGGTTCGAAGCCCGCGGCCTCGCACGCCCCTGCGATGGCCTTAAGACTGGCCTTGAGGGTCTTGTCGTCGGCTTGGTCGAGCCGTTCCCTCACGTCGTCGGGCACGTCGGGACGGATCGAGCAGTCGCGCCACGCCCCGGGTTTGCGCGCGAGCAGCGGGAACACCGTGGCGGGATCCTGGATCGTGCGTGGTGATCTGCCGTAGACGCGGGAGAGCTCGGCCACCGTGCGCCCGTCCTTGTCCTTGACGGTGACGCTCGTGGCGCGCACAGCGACGTCGACCCTTCTGCCGTGCAGCGCGGGGCCGACCTGGTAGCGGTTGGAGTCGATCTCGACGCAACCGTATTTATCGGCCTTGCGGGTCTCCCACCTCACCGCGTCGAACCGGCACGACGGCAGGGGCCGCAGCGCCTTCAAATCGTCGGAGAACAGGTCATCGACCGGCACGAGCGCGCGGTAGTGGACGGACCTTCCCAGCCCGTCGCATTTGGCGAGCATGAGCCGGGTGAGCTGCTCGTGGGTCTCGGCCGCCATGGGCGGGACCATGAGGTTGCGCCGCAGGAATCCGACCGCGTTCTCCACGCTGCCCTTCTCGTTGCCGGAATACGGATTGCAGAACCGCACGTCGAGCCGGTGGTGACTGACGAACGCCTCGAACACGCGCGACATGGTCACGTTCCCCTTGGAATCCCGGTGGCCCGCGCCGGACGCGTTGTCGATCACGAGCGTGTGCGGGACGCCGCCGATGTGCTCGAAGATCGCCGTCAGGCCCTCGCAGATGCACTCCGCGTTCTCCGCGGGCAGGCTCGCCGCGTACCGTTTGTTCGAATGCGGGAACGTGACGACCAGGCAATGGTCGTCGACCCACTCGCCAGCGATCCTGGCCTTGGCCAGGCCGAAGTCCATCTGCATGCTCCCCGGCGTCCACTCCAGCTCCACGTAGCCGTCGGACGGCTCGCGGTTCGCCGCGCGCCACTCGTCCACGTAGCGCAGCACGGTGGAGTACGAGCCCGTGAACCCGTGCTCGGCCACGAGCCGGTCATGCACGCGCCTGGCGGTGTGGCGCTGCTTGCCGGGCATGAGCCGGTCCGCCTCCAGCCAGCCGTCGACGATCGGCTTGTACTCGTCGAGAATCGACTTCACCCCGCGCCTGGCGGGCGGTTTCGGCGAGCAGTCCTCCATGCCCGCGTACTTCGCGACCGTGCCCCGGTCCACCCCGAGCCTTCTGGCGATCTCCGCGTGCGGCAGGCCCTTCGCGTCGAGCCTCCTGATATCTTGCTGTTGGGACATGGGTATCGTCACTGTCCTTTCCTTCCCCGGGCCGGCGGCAACCGGCCCTGGCTGCTATTTGGTTTGCAACCCGGGAATCTAACAGGCGGAGCGAACCCATGTCTCCTCTCAACATCAGGGATGACTATTCTGCGGAAAAACAGCTGCACATCAAGCGGGAAACACCATGACACTCCTGCCTAAAGAACATTGAACATAAACACCAGAACCTGAACCATGCATGCGAGCCCGTCACCTGTCACCTGCCTCACGGCAGGTGTGGATCGAAACAAGGACAACGCCGCGCAGGTGCACGCCTGGGCCGGTCACCTGCCTCACGGCAGGTGTGGATCGAAACTGCGTCCACAGCACGGCCAATCCGGGCGCGACGGGTCACCTGCCTCACGGCAGGTGTGGATCGAAACAAACTCGGCAGCAAATCCGCCCCGTGGGGCACGGTCACCTGCCTCACGGCAGGTGTGGATCGAAACGAATTCGCCATGACCGGCAGCCGCGTCAAACGCAGTCACCTGCCTCACGGCAGGTGTGGATCGAAACAAAACCGCGTTGGGCAAGGCCTCCGAAGTCCTCGTCACCTGCCTCACGGCAGGTGTGGATCGAAACACGAACACCGACTGGGGTTCGGTCGGCAAGGGCATGTCACCTGCCTCACGGCAGGTGTGGATCGAAACTCTTTCACCAATTAACCAGATTAAGGAGCAGTTAGTCACCTGCCTCACGGCAGGTGTGGATCGAAACCAGTAGCTCGACCCGCCACGGATGATGCCGGCCGTCACCTGCCTCACGGCAGGTGTGGATCGAAACAATCAGGACGGCGCACGCCTGACCCGCTTGGACGGTCACCTGCCTCACGGCAGGTGTGGATCGAAACAGCATCATCACGCAGGGCAACCTGTGCCAGATCGTCACCTGCCTCACGGCAGGTGTGGATCGAAACACGGCCACGGACTCCTTCGCCGAGGGGGCCGGCAGTCACCTGCCTCACGGCAGGTGTGGATCGAAACTCGGCCACGATCTGCTCGGTGAGCACGGGCATCAGTCACCTGCCTCACGGCAGGTGTGGATCGAAACTCGCGGCCATCATGCAAGTGCCCGCGAACAGCGACGTCACCTGCCTCACGGCAGGTGTGGATCGAAACTCCAACACGGAGAGGGCCGTGGACGAACTGTCTCGTCACCTGCCTCACGGCAGGTGTGGATCGAAACCAATCGGCGGCGCTGAAGGGGTCGGCGTCCATGCGGTCACCTGCCTCACGGCAGGTGTGGATCGAAACCTGACTGCATGTCAACTCGAATGCGCGCGTCAATGGTCACCTGCCTCACGGCAGGTGTGGATCGAAACAATTTCGCACACGTGCAATGTCGCCATATCGGCGGGTCACCTGCCTCACGGCAGGTGTGGATCGAAACGCGGTGGGCTTTGATCTCGTCCCACGTCAGTCCGGTCACCTGCCTCACGGCAGGTGTGGATCGAAACACCCTCTCGAGGCAGTATTGCAGGGCAACGGAATGTCACCTGCCTCACGGCAGGTGTGGATCGAAACCAGATGGACACCTGCCCATCCGGCAGGACGAAGGTCACCTGCCTCACGGCAGGTGTGGATCGAAACGAGGTCGGCGACACCGTCATGCGCGGCGCGATGGGTCACCTGCCTCACGGCAGGTGTGGATCGAAACGCCAAGCCGGAGGACAGAAGGAAGATCCTCGAATGTCACCTGCCTCACGGCAGGTGTGGATCGAAACCAGCAGTGCGCGTACATGGGCTGGTTGGCGTACAGGTCACCTGCCTCACGGCAGGTGTGGATCGAAACGTATCGTTTCCGACGCATCATCGTGCTCGTGGCGTCACCTGCCTCACGGCAGGTGTGGATCGAAACGAGGACATCTGCTCAAGGGTCCTGCGGCCCGGGTCACCTGCCTCACGGCAGGTGTGGATCGAAACACCGCCAGCCTGCCGCGCGCGGCCATCGCCCAGCGTCACCTGCCTCACGGCAGGTGTGGATCGAAACATGTAGGCGTAGCCGCCGGTCTCGTTCATGATCTGTCACCTGCCTCACGGCAGGTGTGGATCGAAACAAACCGTATCGAGCGCCACACCATTGGACGAGGGTCACCTGCCTCACGGCAGGTGTGGATCGAAACCGACAGCGTCGGCTACCGGCGCAGAGAAGACATCGGTCACCTGCCTCACGGCAGGTGTGGATCGAAACAGTTCGGGTACCATGCGACATAGTTCGTCGAAGGAGTCACCTGCCTCACGGCAGGTGTGGATCGAAACTATGCTGAATCCAAAGAAAAGCTCCATCGCGGAAGGTCACCTGCCTCACGGCAGGTGTGGATCGAAACCACAAAATGCCGCCCACCGAATCATGCGTCTGGGGTCACCTGCCTCACGGCAGGTGTGGATCGAAACCAAGAGGGCCATTGCGGTGCCCCAGTCGCGTTCGTGTCACCTGCCTCACGGCAGGTGTGGATCGAAACAACGACGCGCACGACGATATCTAGGAGGCTTGCGTCACCTGCCTCACGGCAGGTGTGGATCGAAACTCGCCATGCGCGACGGTGGGCGCGGTGATCCAAGTCACCTGCCTCACGGCAGGTGTGGATCGAAACCCCGACCTGCTCGTGCGCATGGCCAACGGGCGCGTCACCTGCCTCACGGCAGGTGTGGATCGAAACAGCCAGCAGCGACTTGAGCACGCCGGTCACAGGGTCACCTGCCTCACGGCAGGTGTGGATCGAAACCTCGCCGGATTGTTGTTCGCGGTCGTGTTCGGCGAGTCACCTGCCTCACGGCAGGTGTGGATCGAAACATCGGCTACGCGAACGGCCTGTACTGCCGCGAATAGTCACCTGCCTCACGGCAGGTGTGGATCGAAACTGCTCTCCCTCGCCCAATTCGCCGGCGAGCTCGCCGTCACCTGCCTCACGGCAGGTGTGGATCGAAACTCCCGCATCGGCGACGCCGCCGCCGACGTCGTGACCGTCACCTGCCTCACGGCAGGTGTGGATCGAAACCGCTCGAATAGCCGGTGAGCTGCGTCCACGCGATGGTCACCTGCCTCACGGCAGGTGTGGATCGAAACCCGCTTATCCCAGGCGTGGCGACCATCAGCCTCAGTCACCTGCCTCACGGCAGGTGTGGATCGAAACTGTAAAAACCAT
Organism: Bifidobacterium eulemuris; assembly: GCF_014898155.1. Taxonomy (NCBI): domain Bacteria; kingdom Bacillati; phylum Actinomycetota; class Actinomycetes; order Bifidobacteriales; family Bifidobacteriaceae; genus Bifidobacterium; species Bifidobacterium eulemuris. The sequence goes on from NZ_CP062938.1 coordinate 2,609,956, forward strand.
TGGCGATGAACACGGGAATCAGGTCACCTGCCTCACGGCAGGTGTGGATCGAAACACGTGAAACATCCGCCGTGGAACCCGACGAACCAGTCACCTGCCTCACGGCAGGTGTGGATCGAAACGACGAGCGTTGGGCCAATAAGTTCGCGGCTTCCCGTCACCTGCCTCACGGCAGGTGTGGATCGAAACCATGTTGAACATGATCGGCGGCGGTGGGCTGGGGGTCACCTGCCTCACGGCAGGTGTGGATCGAAACACGGTCACGCCGGAGAACGGGCCTATCAGCGACGGTCACCTGCCTCACGGCAGGTGTGGATCGAAACGTCCTCAACGTCGGCGATCCGGAAATCATCGAGTCACCTGCCTCACGGCAGGTGTGGATCGAAACGCACAGAAAGAGGGCATGACGGCTTGGACGACTGTCACCTGCCTCACGGCAGGTGTGGATCGAAACACCGATCCAGACGGTCATTGCCTCCGTCATCAGAGTCACCTGCCTCACGGCAGGTGTGGATCGAAACGTCGAGCGCGTCGACGTAGGCTTTGGCTTGGGTCGTCACCTGCCTCACGGCAGGTGTGGATCGAAACCTTTCTTTATGCCGTCCAATAGGCGTTGGCGGCGGTCACCTGCCTCACGGCAGGTGTGGATCGAAACCCATGCCGCGGTACTTGTCGCGCATGTCCTTGAGCGTCACCTGCCTCACGGCAGGTGTGGATCGAAACTCAGGCGACACCTGGAACGCGTTGGCGACGGCGGTCACCTGCCTCACGGCAGGTGTGGATCGAAACGCGGCGTTGATGTCGGCCAGCCATTGCGCGGTGAGTCACCTGCCTCACGGCAGGTGTGGATCGAAACCAGCAGTGCACGTACATGGGCTGGTTGGCGTACAGTCACCTGCCTCACGGCAGGTGTGGATCGAAACTTGACCTGCGTGGGCGTGATTCGGCGTCCCACGGTGTCACCTGCCTCACGGCAGGTGTGGATCGAAACTCGCCGGACCCGTCGCCGTTGAGCAGCTGCGTCGTGTCACCTGCCTCACGGCAGGTGTGGATCGAAACAATGGCCTCGTGACCGCGCGGCCCCGCAGGCATGGGTCACCTGCCTCATGGCAGGTGTGGATCGAAACAGCTCGTCCACGGTCATGGAGGAAAGACCATCCTGTCACCTGCCTCACGGCAGGTGTGGATCGAAACGTCAAGCAGCAGGCCTCCGCGTCCGCCTGACCTGTCACCTGCCTCACGGCAGGTGTGGATCGAAACCCGTACCTGACGCACCAAACGCACCTCACGACAGTCACCTGCCTCACGGCAGGTGTGGATCGAAACTCCTGCTCCTGCGTGCTCGCGCCGCCGGCCAACTGTCACCTGCCTCACGGCAGGTGTGGATCGAAATCGTTCCGGCCAGCGGCGACAACGTGTTCATTGCCTAGTCACCTGCCTCACGGCAGGTGTGGATCGAAATCTCGTGCCGAAGCGAGGCGGGGTGTTCTGCCGCAAGTCACCTGCCTCACGGCAGGTGTGGATCGAAATCGGTAGTCGGGCTCCCGCACGCCGATGGTGCAGGGTCACCTGCCTCACGGCAGGTGTGGATCGAAATGACGAGGAGTCCGGCTGGCCCGACGGCGACCGCGGTCACCTGCCTCACGGCAGGTGTGGATCGAAACTACGACATCGACGAGGAGAACTCCACGCCGAGAGTCACCTGCCTCACGGCAGGTGTGGATCGAAACTCCCTCCTACGACGACTTCGCCGCGTTCGGCATGTCACCTGCCTCACGGCAGGTGTGGATCGAAACAAGGAGACGTCCGTCCGTCAGACCGCTACGGTCAGTCACCTGCCTCACGGCAGGTGTGGATCGAAACCTTCCAATATCCCCGTATTGCGCAGGGGCGCGGCGGTCACCTGCCTCACGGCAGGTGTGGATCGAAACCTTCCAATATCCCCGTATTGCGCAGGGGCGCGGCGGTCACCTGCCTCACGGCAGGTGTGGATCGAAACCTTCCAATATCCCCGTATTGCGCAGGGGCGCGGCGGTCACCTGCCTCACGGCAGGTGTGGATCGAAACCTTCCAATATCCCCGTATTGCGCAGGGGCGCGGCGGTCACCTGCCTCACGGCAGGTGTGGATCGAAACTACCGGGCCTGCGTATGGTTTGGCGGGGCCTCCAGTCACCTGCCTCACGGCAGGTGTGGATCGAAACCTCGTGTTGGCCCGGTCCGTGGATCAGACGGACGGTCACCTGCCTCACGGCAGGTGTGGATCGAAACTCAAGCAAATAGACATTCGTGCACGGGGTCGGGGGGTCACCTGCCTCACGGCAGGTGTGGATCGAAACGAGCAGTGGGCCGACACCGTGACCTCGGTGGAGGGTCACCTGCCTCACGGCAGGTGTGGATCGAAATAACAAGGACACCGGCATCGTGCGTTCCCTGGGCGTCACCTGCCTCACGGCAGGTGTGGATTGAAATCGTTCCGCTGGTCGCAGTGGTGCTTACGGTCAGGTCACCTGCCTCACGGCAGGTGTGGATCGAAAAATGATCTGGGCCATGGCGAGCTTGGTGAGGTCGGGGCACTTGCCTCATGGCAGATATGGATCGAAATGCTTGCCCAACCGGGCGAAAAGAAAAAACCGGGGTCACCTGCCTCACGGCAGATGTGGGTTGAAATTCCACGAACCGGCGCTGGATCCGGGTCGGGCCGGTCTCCTGCCTCATGGCAGGTGTGGATCACGCGAAGAAGGCCGGCCCGTGTGGGTCGGCCTTCCGGGATGGCGGGGGAGCGAATGCTGAGAAGCGCCGCTACTTCACGCCTTTGATCATCAGGATGAACACGCAGCCGAGCAGCGCGAAGAAGATGGAGATCGGGAACGCCGCGGCGTAGCTGAGGTTCAGTGTGATGACGCCCATCACGACCGGGCCGAGCATCTGGCCGATGGTGGTGGCGAGGTTGAGGATGCCGAGGTCCTTGCCGGCCTCCTCCTTGCTGGGCAGCACGTCGACGTTCAGCGCCTGGTCCACGGAGGAATAGACGCCATATCCAAAGCCCGCGATGCCGGCGTAGAGGAACATTCCCATGGTGGTCGGCATGATCCAAGGCATGGCGGTGCCGATGGCGAACAGCACGGAGGCGACGACGACGGGCACTTTGCGGCGTCCGATGAAGTCGGAGATGGGGCCGGAGACGATGGATCCGGCCAGGGAGACGACCATGAGGATCACGGACATCGTGGCCAGGGCCACGCCGGCGTCGGCCACGCTCAGCCCCACGTACTTCTCGAAGATGTAGAGCTGGTAGACGGCGATCATCTGGTAACTCAGCAGCATGCACAGGCGGCCGGCGAACGCCTTGTAGAAGTCGTGCGCGCCGGAGAATTTCGGCGGGCGGAAGCTCATCAGCACATCCTTGAGCGTGCCTTCGTCCTTGGGAAGATATTCGGCGGAACCCTCCTTGGGGATGATGATGACCGCGATGACTCCGCCGAGGAACATGAGCACGCCGGCGAGCACGAAGCCGGGGGCGCGGTTGAGGATGAAGTACGAGCCGATCAGCGTGCCGATGGGGGAGCCGATGGAGGCGCCGGCACCGTAGAAGGCGCTCATGGTGCCGCGCACGCCCATGGGGATGCGGTCGGAGATCATCGCGACCATGGGCGCGAGCATGCAGTTGAGTCCGAACATGCAGGCGCAGTAGACGATGGTGATGATGACCGGATTTGTGGTCATGCCGGTGGCGAACAGCGTGACGCCTCCGAGCACGGCGCCGCCGAGGATGAACGGGGTGCGGCGGCCGAAGCGGGAGCGGGAGCGGTCGGAGAAGTTGCCGAACAGCAGGTTGGAGACCAGCGAGGCGACCGCCGTAAACGAATTGATGATGCTGACCAACGCTTCCGGCGCGATGCCCTCGACGGTTTTCAGATGCTCTGGAAGCAGTGCCGAGGAGACGATGCCCAAACCGCTCATCCACAGTAGTCCGAAGATGATGAATCCCGCGCCGAAGCGGAAGAGGGTGGGTTTGCTCACTGGTTTTCCGGTCTCCGGTGAGAGGGTGTGGTCTCGTTCGGCCGCGGCGATGGCGTCGTAATGGGCCTGCAGTCGAGGGTCGATGGTTGCGGTTGACTCGCTGGTCATGTGCGTTGCTCCTCTGAGATAATCGTATGTCTGCTGCGACAACGTGGGCATGGTGCGTACGCATCATGCGGGGCGCGACTTCGCGTCATATAACTACCGATTGGTAATTAAGTGGTTTTCAGTATATGCCCCTATTTTCGATAATGTTCACCATGTCGCAAAAAACGTTGGTATTCATATGTTTTATCGGCGTGTCTCAGTATTGAATGCCGGCGGTTGCCGGTGTGGTGTTGCGTGTCGCCGCGCTTTCGTGTATGGTGTGAAAATACCAAATGGTAATTAACATTCGGCGCAACTTCAGCGAGGAAGGCGAAACCCATGGCCGAGAACACAGCCACCCTGCCCTACAAAAACCCCGATCTTCCGGTCGAGGAGCGCATCGCGGACCTTTTGGGCCGCATGACCCTCGAGGAGAAGGTCGGCCAGATGATGCAGCTCGACGCCCGCAGCGGAGACCTGGACGATCTGATTGTCGGCAAGCACGTCGGTTCCATCCTGCACACCAGCCCCGAGGATCTGCCCCGCGCTGTGGAGACGGTGAACACCAAAACCCGCCTCGGCATCCCGCTGGTCATCGGCGACGACTGCATCCACGGCTACTCGTTCTGGCCGGGAGCCACGATCTTCCCCGAACAGCTCGGCATGGCCGTCAGCTGGGACAGCGAGAAAATCGAGGCGATGGGCCGCGCCACCGCCGAGGAGGTCTCCACCACCGGCGTGCATTGGACCTTCTCCCCGGTGCTGTGCATCGGACGCGACACCCGTTGGGGACGCGTGGGCGAGACCTTCGGCGAGGATCCGATGCTGATCGGCGAACTTGCCTCCGCCATCGTCAAGGGCTATCAGGGCGGCGCCAAGGCGGGCGAGCCGCTCGCCAAGGACGCGATCCTCGCCTGCGCTAAGCATTTCGCCGGATACTCCGAAACCCAAGGCGGCCGTGACGCCTCCGAGGCCGATCTGAGCCACCGCAAGCTCGAATCCTGGTTCCTGCCGCCGTTCGAACGCGTCGCCAAGGAAGGCTGCGGCACGTTCATGCTCGGCTATGAATCCATCGAAGGCGTGCCGGTCACCTTCAACAAGTGGCTGCTGAGTGACAAGCTGCGCGGCGCGTGGAACTACCAGGGCACGCTCATCACCGATTGGGACAACGTCGGCCGCTCGGTATGGGAGCAGCACGTCAAGCCCGACTACGTGCATGCGGCCGCCGACGCGGTCAAGGCCGGCAATGATCTGGTCATGACCACGCCGCAGTTCTACGAGGGTGCCATTGAGGCCGTCAATACCGGTCTGCTCGACGAGTCGTTGATCGACGCCGCCGTGGAGCGCATCCTCGCGCTCAAGTTCCGCCTTGGACTGTTCGAGGATCCGCGCCTGCCCGATTCCGAACGCATCAAAGCCGTCATCGGCTCCGACGAGCACCAGCGTCTCAATCTCGAGCTCACCCGCGAATCCGTGGCGCTGCTCAAGAACGACGGCGCGCTGCCGTTCGCTCCTGGCAAGGCGAAGCGCATCGCCGTGGTCGGCCCTCTCGCCGACGACGCGCAAACCCAGCTCGGCGACTGGGCGGGCAGCTCCGGACAGGTCAACTGGATGCCCGAGGGCCATCCGCGCGAGATGATCACCACCGTGCTCGACGGCGTCAAGACGATCGCCGGCGAGGCCGGAGCCGAAGTCGTCTACTCGCGCGGCGCCAACATCATCGACCTTGTGCCCGATCCCGAAGGCGAGTTCTATCCCGACGGACAGCCCCGTCCGAAGATCGGCGTCGCGGCCCCCGTCGACCAGGCGCTGCTCGATGAGGCCGTGGCCAACGCCCGCCAATCCGACCTGATCGTGGCCGTGGTGGGCGATGTGATCCAGCTCATCGGCGAGGGGTGCTCCACCGGCACGCTGGAACTCGTGGGCGGTCAGAACGCGCTGATCGACGCGCTCGCCGCCGTCGCCAAGGAGACCGGCAAGCCCTTCGTCGTGGTGCTGGTCAGCTCCAAGCCCCAGGTGATGCCGGCCAGCGTGGTCGGTGGATACGGCGTGGCCGATAAGCCTTCCGACTCCGGCGTGAGCGCCTTCCTGTGGGCGCCGAGCCCCGGCATGAAGGGCGGGCAGGCCATCGCCGAAATCATCTTCGGCCTGACCGAACCCTCCGGCCGTCTGCCGATCACCTTCCCGCGCCATGCGGGCCAGCTGCCGGTCTACTACAACCAGATCCGCGGCCAGCACGGCAACCGTTACGCCGACCTCACCCAGGATCCGGCGTACGCGTTCGGCGAAGGCCTGAGCTACACGACCTTCGAATACGGCGACGTGGCGATCACCAACGCCAACGAATCCAAGCCATTCGTCGAAACCGACACTGTGCACGCCGAGATCACCCTGACCAATACGGGCGATCGCCCCGGCACCGAGATCGTGCAGGCCTACATCGGTGACATCGTCACCTCCTACAGCTGGACCGACCGCGAGCTCAAAGCCTTCAAACGCGTGGAACTTGCGCCGGGGGAGAGTCGGACCGTCTCCTTCGACATTCCGGTCGCGGACTGCACCATCGTTGACGCGGACGCCAACCGCATCGTCGAAGCCGGCGAATTCGAGCTGCTCATCGGACATTCGTCGCGCCGCGAGGATCTCAAGCGCGCCACGTTCACGGTCGCTTAATACCCGTCCGCCCCGTTGCAAGACGGTTGGCGAAACGCCCATCCGGGTTGAACGCGACGGCCGCCGAACAGGATTCGGCGGCCGTCGCCCATATGCGTGCATACAAGGAAGGAATGGAAACCAATGACGTACGATGACGAGCTCGCGGCCCGATATCCCGCAGGTTTTCTCTGGGGAGCGGCCACCGCCGCCCACCAGATCGAAGGCAACAACATCAACTCGGACTGGTGGGCGAGGGAGCATGCCGTGCCCGCGTCGGTGAAGGAGCCGTCCGGCGACGCCGTGGACAGCTACCACCGCTTCGACGAAGACATCCGACTGCTGGCCGACGCCGGACTGCGGACCTATCGCTTCTCCGTGGAATGGGCCCGCATCGAACCCGCGCCGGGATGCTTCTCGAACGCCGAACTCGCGCATTACCGCAGGATGATCGAGGCATGCGTCACCGCAGGAGTCGAACCGATGGTGACGCTGATGCATTTCACCACGCCGCAATGGTTCGCGCAGTCCGGCGGATGGACGCAGGAGCGTGCCGTCGAACTGTTCGTCCGCTACGTGCGGCGAGTGATGGGCATCCTCGGCGATGACGTCCGGCTGGTGTGCACGATCAACGAACCGAATATCGCGTCGATGATGGCGCGGTTCCATGACGAGTCGGCCGACCTGCAGGCCGCCGGCCTCCCCGAACCCGACATGGCCATCGCCGAAGCGTTGCGGGACGCGCATAAGGCCGCGGTTTCGGTATTGCGGGAGGGCGGCTATCAGGCCGGTTGGTCGGTGGCCACCCAAGCGTTCTATGCCGATGCCTGTGAGGACCGTGACGGCGCGCCGACCGCCGACGAGGTGCTGCGGGCGTACGCCTGGCCTCGCGAACGGTGGTTCATCGACGCGGCCCGCGGCGACGACTTCATCGGCGTGCAGGCGTACACGCGCACCCGCATCACCGCCTCCGGCCCGCAGCCGGTGCCGGATGGCGCGGAGCTCACCAAAAACGGCTGGGAATACTATCCTCAGGCGTCGGGCGACGGCATCGACCTGGTGCGCGCCATGCTGCCCGATATGCCGATCTACATCACCGAGAACGGCATCGCCACCGACGACGACGCGCGGCGCGTCGACTATCTGCGCGGCTCGCTGACCGCGATCGCCGACCGGATCGAAGGCGGTGCCGATGTGCGCGGCTTCTACTGCTGGTCGTTGCTGGACAATTACGAATGGGGCGATTTCGCGCCGACCTTCGGTCTGATCGCCGTCGACCGCGAGACGTTCGAACGCACGGCGAAGCCCAGCCTCGGCTGGCTCGGTCAGATCGCGCAGCGGTGCCGCGAATAGCGGATCGACACCTTGCCGCGTGACGCGCGGCTGCCCCAGATCTCCGTCATGGTGGCGTGGGGCCATTGTTCGGGATCATCGCGCATCGTCATGGCGAAACCCTCGTCGAAGCACTGCGAAAGGCGGTCGCGTTCGATCGCCATGCTTTGCGCGGGTCCTCCCGCGGGGTTGAGCACGGTGATCGACCCGTCGAAACGGTACGGGCCGTCGGGCGCGTCCTGCGGGTCGAACTGGTGGTAGGCCCACGCGCGCTCGTGAAGATGGTCGATGAGGATGCCACGCCGAAGCAGGGGCGTGGCATCGGCCTTGCGCATGGCGTCGCGCAACGCCGACATGGTGCGCAGATACCGTTTGATGGCGAACGGTTGGTCGTAGGCCCAAGGTTTGGCCGCCAGCCAGGTGGGCCGCAGGTCCGACGAGACCACGCCGTCCTCGGGAGTCTGCGCCTTGCGGACGATCTCATCCAGATAATCGTTGAGACTGGCCTGCTGTTTGCGCAGGCGCGCGATCTCGTCATCCACCCGGGCGCGGCTGGCGCTCAGCACGCCGCGCCAATCCAACGTGCCGTCCTCCAAACGATGTCGTTCCAGCGAGTCCAACGGCATGCCGGTCGCCAGGCAGATGCGCACGACGTCAAGCTCCAGCACCTGGTCGGGGGAGTAGTAGCGGTAGCCGGTCTGCGCGTCCACGACCTCGGGCTTGAGGATGCCGTGCGCGTCGTAATAGCGCAGCGCCTTCGTGGTGATTCCGTCCAGTTTGGCGACCTCGCCGATCGTCAGCAGCTCGTCATCGTCGGCCACGCGCACCTCCTTGACCTTGCCCCTGGGGCAAAGTCTAGCATTCCGGATGTCGCTCCGAACGAAGACGGTACGGGGCAAGCCGCATATACAAGGAGGTAGCTGCCATGCAGGCGGAAGAGAAACGTGATTGGCTGGGCATCGCGGGGGATGTCTGCGTGGTGACCGGCGCGGTGGGCGGCATGGGCACCGCGATCTGCGGGGAGCTGGCCAAGTCCGGGGCGCGGCTGGCCATGGTCGACGTGTCCGAGGAGGCCACCCGGCAGTTCGCCGACGAGATCGGCTCGACCTATGGTGTGGAGGCCAGGGGGTATGGTTGCGACATCTCCGACGCCGACGACGTCGCCATCCTCAAAGACAAGGTGCTCGCCGATTTCGGCACCGTGGACGTGCTGGTCAACACGGTCGGCATCCTGCGCTTCGCGCCCCTGGAAGATCTGCCGCTTGACGACTGGCGCGACGTGGTCAACGTGAACCTCACCGGCGCGTTCATCCTTTCGCAGGCTTTCGGCAAGGTGATGCTGGAGCATAGGTCCGGACGCATCGTCCACATCTCCACGGTCGCCTCGCATTCGCCGGAGACCTTCTCCGGCGCGTACTCCTGCGCGAAGGCGGGACTGGGCATGTTGTCCAAAATGCTCGCCGCCGAATGGGGGCCGTTCGGCATCCGCAGCAACTGCGTGTGCCCCTGTTTCGTCAAAACGCCTATGTCGGCGTCGTTCTACGCCGACCCGAAGGTGACCGAGGAACGGGAACGGCTTATCGCCTCGCGCCGCATCGGCGAGGTGGAGGACATCGCCAACGCCGTGGCGTTCCTGGCGAGCCCGCGTTCCGACTTCGTCAACGGCGACGAGATCAGCGTCGACGGAGGTTTCCACCTGATGATGGGGGATCTGACGCCCAAGCCGGGCGGCCGCCGCCAGTTCGCCGTCAATTCGCTGAAGCAACGCGGACTGATCTGAGCCCATGCTTCGGGGCGTGAGACCGGCGGCACCCATCCCGCGTGCGATCGCCGCCGGCGAACCCATATCGAACCCATATCGAATCGTCAACATTCCAATACCTGATATCAAGGAGCAATACGTGTCTTCGACAACCACGGCCGTCGCCTCGCCCAAAGAGGCCAACCGATACGGCGTGCTGGCCGCCGCCTTCGTGGTCATGTTCTTCGTGGCCTCCATCGCCCTGTTCAGCGTGTTCCTCACGCCGCTGAGCGAACAGCACGGGTGGAGCACCGCCGAGGTGAGCCTGTCGTATTCGATCTTCCAGACGGTGATGGCCGTCACCGGCATCTTCTCCGGCCGGATCTGCGACAAATTCGGTCCGCGCAAGGTGATGCTCATCGGCGGCTTCGTCTTCGGTCTCGGCTGGTTCCTGACCGGCATGGCCGGCAGCGTCCCGATGCTGTACCTGTTCCACGGCCTGATCGCTGGCATGGGCAACGGTCTGGTCTACAATCCTGCGCTGACCACCGCGCAACGCTGGTTCCCCGACATCCGCGGCAAGGCCTCGGGCATCCTGCTGGCCGCCGCGGCCATCGGCCCGGCCACGCTTTCGCCGATCGCGAGCCTGCTGTCCAGCACCTTCGGCGTCTCGACCGCATTGAAGATTCTCGGCGTGACCTTCTGGGCGGCCATCACTCTGGGGGCGCTGTTCGTCTCGCCGGCACCGGCCAACTACCAGCCGAACGGCTGGAATCCGCCCGACGAGAGCAAATCGGACAAAGCGCGGGTGCCCGTGGACGGCTTCGACTGGAAGGGCATGCTGTCCACGCCGCGCTTCTACGTGCTGCTGCTGATCTACGCCGCGGCCGCGACCGCCGGCACCATGCTGGTCGGCGCGCTCTCCTCGATCGCACAGGAACAGGTCGGCGCCGTGGGCGCGATGAGCGCCGCCGCGTTCGGTGCCATGGTGGTGTCCATCAACACCTTGTCCAACTTCGTGGGGCGCTTGGCATTCGGCGCGTTCTACGACAGGTTCGGCGCGTTCCGCTGCCTGTCCGTGATGCTGGTGGTGACCGCCGCCGCGATGGTCGCGATGTCGTTCGCCACGACCGCGCCGTTCTTCATCGGATGCGTGATCGTGTTGGGCTGCGCGTTCGGCGCGCTGCTGGTGATCTATCCGCCATTGACCGGTGAGACCTTCGGCGCCACACATTTGGGCATCAACTACGGCATCATGTTCCTCGGCTACGCGCTCGGCGCGTGGATCGGGCCCCGCATCGCCACCAGCCTGCACAGCGAGGCGTTCGGTTACCGATACGCCTTCTACGCGGCCGCGGCGATCACCGTGATCGGCCTGGTCGTGACCCTGCTGCTCGCCGCCAAGGTCAGGCGCGCCGGCACCATGCGCGCTCCCCGCCGTTGACGATTCCATCCAACTCGATCCACACCCACACACAAAGGAGCCATCATCATGACCGAACAGCTCAGACTCGCCGTCGTCGGCGCCGGTGCCATGGGCCGCGACCATATCCGCTACATCCAAGACGATCCGGGCTCCACGCTCGCCGCCATCGCCGACCCCACGGACGAGGCGCACGCGCTCGCCGACTCCCTTGGCGTGCCGTGGTTCGCCGACTGCGAGGACATGGCAGGCGCGGGTGGACTCGACGGCGTGGTCATCGCCTCGCCGAACCATCTGCATCTGGCGAACGCCCGCGCCGCGATCGCCCACGGCATCCCCGCGCTGGTGGAGAAGCCGATCAGCGACGACCTCGACGACGCGCGCGCCTTCGCCGCCGAGGCTCGTTCGTCTGGCGTGCCCGTGCTGGTGGGCCAGCATCGTCGGCACAACCCCAAGGCGCGCCGCGCCAAGGAGATCATCGATTCCGGCGCGCTCGGCACCATCGTCGCGGTGTCGGTGCATTACGGCATCTACAAGCCGGACGGCTACTTCGATATTCCGTGGCGTCGCCAGAAGGGCGCGGGGCCAATCCTCGTGAACATGGTGCATGACGTGGATATGCTGCGCTTCCTGTTCGGCGAGCCGACGGAGATCCAAGGCATGGCCGCCAACCGGGCTCGCGGCTTCGAGGTGGAGGACACCGCCGTGGTCAACGTGCGCTTCGCCAACGGCACGCTTGGATCGATCACCCTCTCCGACGCGGCGGCCAGCCCCTGGAACTGGGAATCGACCGCCCGCGAGAATCCCTTCTTCGCGCCCTTCGACACGGACGCCTACTACATCATGGGCACCAAGGGATCGCTGTCGATGCCGCAGCTCAAGCTGTTCACCCACGATGGCGGCGTGAGCGACTGGACCAAGCCGTTCGTCTGCGAGATCCAGGGCGTGCGAGAAGGCTTGCCTCACCGTCTGCAGCTCAAGCATTTCCTCGAGGTGATCCGCGGCGAGGCGAACCCGCTGGTCACTCCGGAGGATGCCATCAAATCGCTGGAGGTGCTGAACGCCATCAAACGCGCCGCCGACGAAGGCGAGATGATCCGGCTGTAGGCCGACGCGCGAACGCGCAGATGCGGCGGGCCGTCCACGCGATGTGGAGGTCCGCCGTTTCGTATAACCGTGCGAAGGGCCGCTATCGCCGGGTGGAGGCGCGGCGGACCATCGTAGGGTCGAGCAAGGTGGAGCCGTGGATATGCGTGGGATTGTTGATCTCGTCGAGCATCGTCATCATGGCTTTGCGCCCCATATCCGCGCCCGGCGCAGAGACGACGGTGAGCGGTGTATTGCCGATGGCTTCGAGTCGTGAGTTCTCGGTGCCGATGACGCTGACGTCGCCGGGTATCGAACACAGGCCGCCATCCGTCAATCCCAACGTCAATCCCATCGCAAGCTGGTCTCCGCCCGCGACGATGCCGTCAGGCGGCAAGTCGCCATCCTCGCCGTGGGATGTGGATGCCTGCTCGGCATGGGCATCGGCGAGCCGACGGCCGATCTCCATGCCGTCTTCAACCGCGAGTCCACCCGAATCGATTATGGTGAGTGTCACGTCCGCGCTGGAGCGCATCACGGCCTGCTGCATGCCCAAGTAGCGGTCCTGGATCGACTCGTAGTCGAAGGAATGGGCGACGAACGCCAGTCGCCGGCATCCGGTGCGGATAAGCTCCTCGGCGGCGAGGCGTCCGCAGGCCACGTTGTTCTCCTGCACGCTGCAGACGGCGTTCTCTCCGGCGGGGGAGGTGTGGTCGAGCAGAATGATGGGTTTGCCCGCGGCGTCGGCGATGGCGATGTCCTCCCGCGGATCCTGCACGGTGGCGAGCATGATGCCTGCCACATCGGGCATCTGCGCGAACAGGCGCACCAGTTCGTGCTGCCGGTCGAGGTCGGAGAAGGCGTTGGTCGCGATCACCTGCATGCCGTTGTCCTCGCACACCTCCTGGATCCCTTCGAAAATCGAGGTGAACAGGGAATGCTCGATGTCGGTCATCACATATCCGATCAGCGGTGTGGCGAGTGCCGAGGATGCGGCGGAAACGGGCATGGCGCGTCGCGGCACATATCCGAGTTCGGCGATGGAGGCGCTGATCTTCGCCTTCAGGGTGTCGGAGACGCGTTCGGGATAGTTGAGGTAGTTCGACACGGTGCCGATGGACACTCCCGCATGTTTGGCGACATCCGACACCCCGATTTTCTTCGTTGATGGCATGCGCGTCCTCCTGACTCGTCGCCGTGTGGGCGGGATGGGCTGATGTGTTCCACAATACGCCGAATCTCGTACGATGTCTTTGAAAACTTTCAACACGCCGAGTGGAAAGATTTGAATATTTCAAAATATAGGAATACAATCAAGGATATCAAGGTGGAACGGAGAATATGCGACGAATTGCTCGCCTTCCCCGATAAAGCCAAGAGAACTCAAGAATAACAATGGTGTTGTTGTGAGATTGACTCACGGAACGTCTGTTGAATATCTTGAAGAGAATTGAAAATATCAATTCAGGTTTCAAGCCATGGTGGGCATGAAACACGAGGTGCAAGGAAAAGATATGAATACTTCAACGAAGCAGGACAAGGGACTCGGCGGATATATGCCGCTGGCCGTCGCCGCCGGCATCGGCTCGATGCTCGGCTCCGGCATCATCGTCGGCCTGTCCTCGACCATCACCGTCTGGCAGGACGGCCTGGGACTGAACACCACCGAGGTCGGCGTGCTCTCCGGCGTGCTCACCTTCGCCATCGCCTTCGGATCCCTGTTCGGCGGCCGCCTCGCCGACAGGATCGGCCGCGTCACCTTCTTCAACTGGATCAACCTGTTCTACGCCATCGGCGCGGGCATCTGCATCTTCGCCAACGACTTCACCGTACTGCTCATCGGTCTGATCATCGCAGGCATCGCCTCCGGCGCCGACCTGCCGGTGTCGATGACCGTCGTCTCCCATGACGCGCCGAACGACCAGATGGCCGCCCGCCTCGTCTCCACCACCCAGGTGTTCTGGCAGATCGGCGTGTTCATCTCCTTCATCTGCGCCTTCCTCGTCTCCACGATGCCCGGCGCCACAGGCGGCCGCGTCGTGTTCGCCATCCTCACGGTGTTCGCCGTCGTCGCATGGCTGTGGCGTCTGATGTCGCCCACCTTCCGCCGCTTCCACGAGGAGGCCGACGCCCGCGACGCCGCCCAGGGCCGCGAGGCCTCCACCGAGAAGGTCTCCGTCACCAAGGTGCTGTTCGGCGCCGATAAGAAGATGTTCCTCGGATTCTTCCTGTCCATCATGGTCTTCTATCTCGGCTGGAACCTGCTGGCCAACACCTGGGGCCAGTTCCAGACCTACATGTTCGTGCAGGCCAACGCCTCGCAGACCCTCGCCACTGGTCTGGGCATCATCCTCAACTTCGTGACGCTTGTTCTCAACATCGCCTTCGCGTCCATCGCCGGCGGCAAATACCGCAACAGGCTCTTCTACGTCGGCATGGCCATCACGCTGGTCTCAATGGTCATGCTTTCGCTGGGCGGCACCAATCTGTGGGTCATCGTCGCCGCCACCGCCATCATGAACGTCGGCGGCCCGTTCGCCGGCGAAGCCCTCTACAAGGTGTGGACCCAGGAATCCTTCCCGATTGAGGTACGCGCCTCCATCCAAGGCTTCATCAACGGCTTCTCCCGCCTGTGCTGCGGCCTGTTCGCCCTGGTCACCCCGGCCCTGGTGGTGCCGGCCGTCATCAAAACCACCATGTGGGGCTTCGTGGGGGTCGTCATCATCGAACTCATCGCCGGCTCCGTGATGCTGGCCCTGCAGAAGAAGTACGGCACCGATGAAGAGCGTCGGGCGAAGGCCTTGGCCTCGTCCGAAGCCTGACGGCGCGCCCCGCTCCGGGCGGGCGGCGACCCGGTCGTTCCCGTCCCGCCCGAAGCGACGGACCATGCGAGACAAGAAACACACACGAGACGACATCACGCAATAAGCTGACGAAGGAACCATCATGAACACCACCACGCATACGCCGCAGATCGTGCCGGCCGTGACCGCCGGAGACCTCGACATCACCCGTTTCACCGTCGAACATTACCCCGGCGACGCGCTCGGCATCGGCACCGCAGCCCCGCGTATGAGCTGGGTGTACGCGAAACCCGTTCCGGAGGACGCGCAGATCCTGCTCAAGCTCACCCGCCGCGTGCCCGGCGGAGAGCCGGTCGAGCTGGAAACCTATCTGCCGGTCGCCGACAGCGTGCTCGTGCCCTGGCAGTTCGAACCGCTGGTCTCCCGTGAGGAGGTGTACGCCACCGTGCAGGTGGTGTCGGCCAGCCACCAGCCGTTGGGGGATCCCAGCGAGACGCTGCATTTCGAAGCCGGTCTGCTGCTGGAGCACGACCATGTGGCCGATTTCGTTGGACCTTCGTGGGCTGAACCGCAAAGCGACCACCGTCACCTGCCGCTGGTGCGTACCGAGGTGGACTTGCGGGACAAGCCGTCCCGCGCCCGCCTGTACCTGTCCGCGCTGGGCCTGGTCGAGGCGGAGATCAACGGCGTCAAAGTCGGCAATGACGCGCTGATCCCCGGCTGGACGAACTACGAGAGGCGCGTGGAATGCTGGACTTACGACGTGGCCGACGCGCTTCAGGCCGGCGGCAACGCGTTGGGATTCTGGCTGGGCGACGGCTGGTTCCGCGGCCGCGTCGGCTTCGACGGCGGCTATGCGAACTACTACGGCGATAGGATCGGCGTGTTCGCGCAGCTCGAGGTCGAATACGCCGACGGCGTCACCGAGGCCTTCTACTCCAATTCGTGGGACCGTCGATGGAAGGCCGCGCTCGGCCCCATCGTCTGCTCCGACCTGTGCGAGGGGGAGCGGTACGACGCCCGTCTCGAACGGCCGGGCTGGTCCGAACCCGGTTTCGACGACTCCGACTGGGCGCCCGTCGCCGAGGTGTTCTACGATCCGGCGAATATCGAAAACCCCGAAACCTCGCCGGTGCGCGCCCACGAGGAGCATAAGCCCCTCTCCATCACCCGCATTGACGACACAGCGCAAGGCCGGGGCGTGTGGCTGGTCGACTTCGGCCAGAACTGCTCGCAGCGTATCCGCCTGCATATGCGCGGCCTTTCCGCCGGCGAGACGGTGGAGCTGCGGCACGTCGAAGTGCTCGAACCCGACGGCACGATCGCCACACGCACCCTGCGCCGCGGCCAGCAGCACGACGTCTACACCTCCAACGGACGTGACGCCTGGTGGGAGCCGCGCTTCGCCATGCACGGCTTCCGTTACGCGCAGATCGAGGGATTGCCGGGCGAACTGACCGCCGACGACATCGAATGCCGCGTCTACCATTCGGTGATGGACCGGGCCGGCGAGTTGGAGACCTCCGACACGCTGCTCAACCGTCTGCACGCCAACGCCGTATGGTCCATGCGCTCCAACTTCGTCTCCCTGCCCACCGACTGCCCCCAGCGCGACGAGCGGCTGGGCTGGACCGGCGACATCTGCCTGTTCGCGCCCACCGCCAGCTACCTGTACGACGTGCAGGGATTCCTCGGCAGCTGGCTTAAGGACGTGCGCGCCGACCAGACCAAATGGGGCACCGTGCCGTTCTATGTGCCGTTCATCCCGCTCGGCGTGTGGGCCCACCCGCAGGCCATCTCCACATGGGGCGACGCCGCGGTGGAGGTGCCGTGGACGCTGTACATGGACAGCGGGGACACGAAGGTGCTGGAGGACTCCTACGATCTGGTCTGCGACTGGATCGACGAGGTCGCCGGCTACCTGTCGGACGACGGCGTGTGGGACCGCAAACCGGATTTCGTGCTCGGTCAGCTGGGCGACTGGCTCGACCCGGCCGCCCCTCCGGAGGATCCCACCCAGGCGATGACCGAGAAGGAACTCGTCGCCACCGCGTTCTACTACCGCAGCTGCGTGCAGGCCCAAGCCATCGCCCGCATCCTCGGCCGCGACGCGGACGCCGAACGCTTCGCCGGACTGCGTGATCTCGTACGCGGCGGATTCCTCGCCCGCTTCACGAAGCTCGACGGCACCATGACCTCCGACACGCAATGCGCCTACGCGCTGACCATCGCCTTCGGCCTGCTCGACGACGAGCCCGTGCGCCGCATCAAGGCCGGCAACCGACTGGCCGAACTCGTGCGCCTGTCCGGCGGGCGGGTGAGCACCGGCTTCGCCGGCACGCCGTTCGTACTGCCCGCGCTGAGCATCACCGGCCACGACAAGGAGGCATACGAGCTGCTGACCTCGACCGAATGTCCCAGTTGGCTGTACCAGGTCAGGATGGGCGCCACCACCACATGGGAACGCTGGGACTCGATGCGCGAGGACGGCACGCTCAACCCGGGCGGCATGACCTCGTTCAACCATTACGCGCTGGGTTCGGTGGCCGAATGGATGCACGCGCGCATCGGCGGCCTCGAGGCCATCGAGCCGGGTTGGCGGCGGTTCCGCGTCTCGCCGCGCGTCGGCGGCGGCATCGACCACGCCTCCACCTCGCATATCACCCCCTACGGCAAGGCCGCGGTCGACTGGCGGGGCGCGGATGACGTTCTGGAACTGACCGTCGCCGTGCCGGTCGGCACCACGGCGCTCGTCGAAATCCCCGACTACGAGCCCCGCGAGCTCGGCGCGGGCGAGCACCGGCTCGAATTCCGCCGATAGGCGTCACCCATCCTCGCCCAACGGTGCCGCCGGGTCCGAACCCCTCGTGCCCGGCGGCACCGCCGCTCCTTTCGATATTCTTCAATCTTTCGACTTCGATAGTTTCAGCAAAGGAAGCACTGATGACACTCAACGAAGAGTCGTCGACGACTCGCACCGCAGCCGCTACGGCAACCGTCTCCAACCTCGCGCCCGATACCGGACGCCCCCTGAGCAGTCGGGAGAAGATACGCTTCGGCGTGGGCTTCGCGCTGTTCTCCCTGATCTGGATGACCGCCGGCACCTCCGGCTCGGCCGTGCTGCTGCCGCAGCGCTTCACCGAACTGGGCATCGGCGTGCCCGAGGTGATCCTCGGCACCATGAACTCCGTGGGCTGCGTGTTCGCGCTGGTGGCCAACGTCGTGTTCGGCGCGCTCTCCGACATCACGCGCTCGCGGTTCGGCAAACGCACGCCGTGGATCGTCGTCGGCGGATTCATCACCGCGGCCGGATACGTGCTCGCCTCGCAAAGCGTCGACCTGTTCGGCATCGTGGCGGGCTGGTCCGTCGTGCAGGTGGGCGTGAACATGATGATCGCCCCGGCCGTGGCCGTGCTCTCCGACCGCATCCCCGAAAGCACGCGCGGCACCTTCTCCGCGTTCTACGGCGGCGCGCAGATCGTCGGCCAGTCCGCCGGCACCTTCCTGGGCGCGCAGTTCATCGAGAAGATGGGGCAGGGCTTTATGGTTGGCGTCGCGCTGTTCGCCATCACCGGCGTCGTGACCGTGCTGGTATGGCCCCGCGAACGCTCGTCGAAAGCCTCCGACCCCTCCTCCGACGGCGGGACGGCCGCCCGGCTGGACGCCAAAGCCATCCTCAGGTCGTTCGTGCCGCCCACGAGGAACTGCCGTGATTTCTATCTCGCTCTGGTCGGCCGTCTGATGCTCATCCTCGGCTGGTCGATGATCCAGGGCTACCAGCTGTACATCCTGCAGAAGTACTGCGGCCAGACGACCGAGGAATCCGCGGCCACGATCTCCACGATGTCGGTGGTCTCCATGGTCGTGCTCATCATCACCTCCGTGGTCTCCGGGCCGATCTCCGACCTGCTGCACCGGCGCAAGATCATCGTGGCCATCGGATCGGTGATCATCGCGGTCGGCATCGCCATCCCATGGTTCATGCCCACCGGATTCGGCATGGTCCTGTTCGCCGGCGTCGGCGGTTTCGGCTACGGCATCTACATCGCCGTCGACCAGGCGCTCAACGTCGACGTGCTGCCCAGTCAGGAGGAGGCCGGCAAGGACCTCGGCATCCTCAACCTCGCCAACACGGTCGGGCAGGTGCTCGCCCCGGTGATCGTCGGCGCGATCGTCGTGGCCACCGGCAGCTACGCGACGCTGTTCCCGATCGCGCTCGCCAGCGTGCTGGCCGGCGCCGTGGTGATCATGTTCATCCGCAAAGTGAGGTGAGCGGACCCCGCTCAATCGCGGCCCGGTGCCGACGGTTCGATACGACCGTCGGCACCGGGCCTTCGCGTATGCGCGGTGCCCGCGCGGTATGCGGATGATGCCGCGATTGATGCCAACCATGCCGTTTGCTGAACGAAGCCCATTGTTTTCCGGTGAAATGGAATCACTCGCAGCGGATGGTCCTTATGGCGTGGAGGCCATGCAGGACGATCCGCTTCGGAGGGCAGTAACAACCGCAAGACAGAGGAGCAGGCGCAATGCGTTACACCCATGCAATCCACTCCGCGTCCCCGTCCGGCGTGTCCGGCGTGCGACGCTCCGACCGGAAGGAGTGGCGATGAAGAAGTTCATGCATCCGGTCAGCAAGAAATTCGGCGTGTTCGGCTTGGTGATGGTGGTCATCCTCACCATGACGATGATCGTCGCCAATGTGGCGCTCAACCGGTATTCCAGCACGATCTCGTCCACACTGGACCTCAACAAGCAGATCAGCGACGGCGGCGACGACGCGATCTACGAGCAGGCCCGCGAGATCACGCAGGAGATCGGCGGCGAAGGCACCACCCTGCTGAAGAACGAGAACGATTCGTTGCCGCTGACCACCAACAAGATCAACGTGTTCGGCTACAGCAGCGTGAACCTGGTCTACGGCGGCTCCGGATCGGGATCCACCTCCGGCGCCTCCTACAGCGACACCCTCAAGGAGTCGTTCGAGGCCGAAGGTCTGGAAATCAACGAGGACCTGTGGGACTTCTACACCGATAAGTCCGAGGACAGCGCCTCGTGGAACGTGTTCTCCCCGAACGGCGGCGACTACAACATCTACGACGCCAACTGCACCGAAGTGCTCGATATGATGGACTCCGCCAAGGAGTACAGCGACACGGCCGTGATCGTGTTCTCCCGCGCCGGCGGCGAGGGCGGCGACCTGCCCATGGACATGGGCGTGACCGACGAGACGACCGGAGAAGGCCTGGTCGGCGGCGACGAGGGCAAAAGCTACCTCGAGCTGCAGGACACGGAGCTTGAGCTGCTCCACGCCGTCGAACAGAACTTCGACAACGTGATCGTGCTCATCAACTCCTCCCACGCCATGGAACTGGGCTTCCTGGAGGACGAGGGCGTGGACGCCGCACTGCAGATCGCGGGCCCCGGCGCCACCGGCATGCGCGGCGTGGCCGACATCCTGCTCGGCGAGACCAACCCGAGCGGCCATCTGGTGGACACCTACGCCTATGACGTCAAAAGCGCGCCCTCCTACTACAACATGGGCGACTGCGGCTACTCCGACTACGAGCAGGAGATGTCCGACAGCTACTTCTACTTCGAGGAGAACATCTACACCGGCTACCGCTTCTATGAGACCGCCGCCGAGGAACAGGCCGTGATCACCGCCGCCGACGGCACGGTGTACGACTACTCCGACTACGACAGCATCGTGCAGTATCCGTTCGGCTACGGCCTGAGCTACACCACCTTCGACTGGGAGCTCGAGGACTACACGGTCGACGGCCAGGGCGGCGACGTGACCGCCACCGTGAAGGTCACCAACACCGGCGACGTCGCGGGCAAGGACGTGGTGCAGCTCTACTACAGTGCCCCGTACATCCAGGGCGGCATCGAGAAGTCGGCCGTCAACCTCGGCGCCTTCGCCAAGACGGATCTGCTGGAGCCGGGCGAATCCCAGGACGTCGAGCTGACCATGACCTTCGACGACATGGCCTCCTTCGACTATGAGGACGCCGGCGCCTACGTGATGGACGCGGGCACCTACACCTTCAGCCTGCGCACCGACTCGCACACCGTCAAGAACGACGACGCCGAGTTCACCTACGATCTGTCCGACACGATCATCTACGACGACGACCATGACGGCAAGCGCTCCACCGACGAGGTGGCCGCCGTCTCCCAGCAGGAGTTCCAGGACGCCGGCTCGTTGGAGACCAACATGACCTACCTGTCCCGCGCCGATCTGGCCGGCACCTTCCCGAAGGTGGAGCGCCGCCTGAACCCGACCGAGATCCCGGATGAGGTGAAGGCCCGTCTCGAAGACAACGGTCCCGGCTCCACCGTGCTGGAAACCGCCGATACCGACGTCGAAACCCCGATCACCGACGCGGACAACGGTCTGAGCGTCGACGACCTGGCCGGCGTCGATTACGACGACGAGCAGTGGGATCTGCTGGTGCAGCAGATGAGCGTGGACGAGCTGGTGGAGCTCACCGGCAACGCCGGCTGGCAGACCTCAGCGATCGAATCCGTCGGCAAGAAGGCCACGGTCGACATCGACGGTCCGCAGGGCCTCAACGGCTTCAACTTCAGCGGCACCAAGATGAACACCTACACCTCCGAGGTGCTGATGGGCATGACCTGGAATGTCGACCTGATTAACGAGATGGGCTCCATCTACGCGCAGGAGGCGCTCTCCTGGGGCATCGTCGGCATCTACGCGCCGGCTATGAACACCCACCGTTCGCCGTTCGGCGGCCGCAACTTCGAGTACTTCTCGGAGGATCCGACCCTGTCCGGCCTGCTGGCCGTCGCTGAGGTGAGCGGCATGCAGGGCGAGGGCGTGTACGTCTACGCGAAGCATTACATGCTCAACACGCAGGACACGAACCGAGACGGCGCCGCGAACTGGTGCAACGAGCAGGCGCTGCGCGAGATCTACGCCCGTCCGTTCGAGCTGGCCATCAAGAAGGCCGACTGCACCGGCCTGATGACCGAGCTGTCGCGCATCGGCACCTCGTGGAGCTCCGCTACCAAGGCGCTGTGCGACGAGCTGCCGCGCGACGAATGGGGCTTCAAGGGCAAGATCATCACCGACGGCGTCGGCCCCGGCGGCGACTACTACATGCTCCCGGATTACGCGATCGCGGCGGGCAACGACATGATGCTGACCCGCGCCAGCGGCGACTGCGGCTACACGTCCACCACGCTCGACAGCGACTACGGCATCACCCAGATGCAGAAGGCCGCCAAGAACATCCTGTACGTGTACGCCAACAGCAAGGCCTCCGAGGTGAGCGGCAAGTACGACGTGAACTGGGAGTGGGCGTGGATCGCGGGCAATGTGGTGCTCGCGGTGGTCACCCTGGCCCTGTTCGTGACCCTTCCGGTGCGCGCGTGGTGCGCTCCGGCGAAGAACGACGACGGAAAGGCGATGGCATGATGAGCAAGTCATACCAGGAATTGAAAACATCCCCGGCGATCAACCTCGTCTGGCTCGTGCTGATCGTGGCCAGCGCGTCGATCGGCATCCTGGCGGGAGTCATCTACATCCTCGCGGTGACGAACGTGCAGATCCTGAGCTGGTCCATCGGGTACGTGCTGACCTCCGGCACCAACGCGGCGATCATGACCCCGTGCCTGGTCGCGTTCTGCGTCAGCGCCGTGGTGTTCGTGCTGTGCATGCTCAAGAACGTCATCCTCAAAGCGTTGACGAAGTAAGAGCGAGCCGGTGACCGTACGGTCCCGCGACGAGAGATGGGCGGTCTCCTTGAAGGAGACCGCCCATCTCTCGTTTTCCGCGACTGTGGCGTGGCCGGCGAGGGGCGCGGCGGGTGGACTAGCGCACTTTTTTGATGAACATGATCACGACGGCGCCGGCCATCACGGCGATGATGGCCACTGGGAACACGAGGAAGTATCCGCCGGTGGCGACCACGATCGAGGAGACCACGATCGGCGCGATGACCTGGCCGAGGGTGTTGGCGAGGTTGAGGATTCCGAGATCCTTGCCGGCCTCGTCGGGATTGGGAAGCACATCGACGTTGAGCGCCTGGTCGACGGCCATGTAAATGCCGTAGCCGAGACCCATCACCGCGGCGTAGACGAGCATGGCGGTGCGGGTCGGCCACAGCCACGGCACGGCGATGCCGACGGCGATGATGGCGGAGGAGACGAACACAGGAATCTTGCGCCTGCCGATCCTGTCGGAGATGGGACCGGAGATCAGCGAGACGGCGAGCGAGACGATCATGGTGATCACGGCCATGGTGGAGACGGTGGCCGCCGCGGTGGCGTCGTCCTGGCCGATGTAGCGCATGCAGACATACAGCTGGTAGCCGACGATCATGTTGTATCCGAAAATCAGCATCAGACGGCCGACCAGAGCCTTATAGAAGTCGGAGGCGCCCTTGGTCGGCGGGCGGAACTGCAGCGCCACCTGCTTGAGGCTGAACTTCTGGGCGGAATCGTTCTTCGCGGGGAGCTCGCGGGGAATAAGGGCCACGGTGCCGATGCCGCACAGGAACCAGCAGACGGTGCCGATCATGAAACCGGTCGTCGGGGCGTCGATGAACGCGGATCCGATGATGGTGCCCAGCGATTGGCCGACGATCTGTCCCGCCCCGTAGAAGGCGCTCATGGTGCCGCGGTACTTCTGCGGCACACGGTCGGAGAGGATGGCGACGCAGGGGGCGAGCATGCAGTTGAGGCCGACCTGCAGCAGCGACCATGAGGCGACGATGGTGGGCAGGGTGACGGAGATGGACGTCAGGTAGAAGCCGACGCCGGCGATTGGTCCGCCGACGATGATCCATGGGGTGCGCTTGCCGAACCGGCTGTACGAGGCGTCGGAGAGCGCGCCGAACACCACGTTGGCCACAAGCGCGAAGATGATGCCGATGGAGTTCATCGTGCCCAGGATGGTCTCGCCCTGACCGATGCCCAGCGTGTTGAACCGCGCGGGCAGCAGCACGGTCGATCCGATGGTGCCGGACATCATGAAGACGATGCAGAAGAAGATGAATCCGGCGCCGAAGCGGCCGAGATCGAGTTTGCTGACGGGTTCGCCCGTGTCCGGGGCGAGTTCGTCGTTGGCGATGGTTTGCGATTCCATGTGCACACCTTCCTTGGTGTTTTTCATGCGGATATGACAACAACACTGTTCCGGTAGGTAGTTACTAGTTAATAGTTACTATCCAGTAACATCAGAATCTAACCGGAGGTCGAAACGTTGTCAACATGTGGAGGTTCGGGCGTGTCGTGGTTGATGTGGAGGCGGGTTGTGGGAGATTGGTTATTGATTACTGGTTACCGGTTGCTGACCGATACGATGATTCTGCGGATGCGAGGGGAGTGGACGATATGGCTGAAGATGGTGTGGGGGCGACCGTTGCGGACGCGGCGCGTGGGGAGGGCCGCGCTCGCATAGCCGAGATGATCGCCGGACATGGCGCCGCGAAGGGCGCTGGGGGTGCGAAGAGGCGGATGAGCTCGGAGGAGCGTTTCGAACAGATCGTGGATGTGGCGGTGCGTCTGATCGGACGTAAGGGTTATTACGGGATGTCGCTGCAGGACATCGCCTCGGAGATCGGCATTTCGCAGACCGCCGTGATCCATCGTGTGAAAAGCAAGCAGGGGCTGCTGATCGCGGTGATCGAACGGTATTACGACCGGACCGACGCGACCGTGAGCTATCTGTCGCAATTCGACGCCGGCGGCGAGCGGGAGGGCGAGCTGCCGAGGATCCCGCAGGCCTTGCGTGCGGTTGTCGAGCAGAACGCGCGGCAGCCGGAGCTGGTTCGCGTGTTCGAGATGCTCAACGCCGAGGCCATGTCTCCCGAGCATCCCGCGTACACCTACTTCGCCAAACGACCCCAGTGGATGCGGGACACCTATCGCGCGTACCGCTGGCAGGTGCCCGATGGCGTGGACGGCGAGTTCGTGTACATGCTGGCGAACGCCGCGATGTATGGCCTGGAGGGGCGTTGGCTGGCCCGTCCCGACGAAATCGACTTCCTGGCCGAATGGGAGCGCTATTCGGACTATCTGTTCCCGTTGCCGCAGTGGGAGGGATGCCGGTAGGCGGTGTGCTTCGCGTGTGTGCGCGAAACGCGGGCGCGTCGGGGTTGACGATATGGACGACTGGAGTTAAGTTATCTATCAGTAATCACTAACAAGTCGAATTGGTTCCGGTGTTCGACCTGTTGGCGGCTACCGATCACACCGATCAGCGCGCACGTCGCCGTGCGCCCGACGAAAGGCATACCAATCATGACTGCAATCGCGCATGTCGAACGCTACAAGATGTTCGAACTCAATCTCACCGGAACCTCGGCGGGCAACCCCTACGCGGATGTGACCCTTCGGGCGTCGTTCACCAGCCATGCCACCGGAGATTCCATCGACGTGAACGGTTTCTACCGTGGACAAGGGCGATATTCGATCCGCTTCATGCCGACCGAGGAAGGCGTATGGACGTATGGGACGCGAAGCGACGATCCCTCCATGGAAGAGCTGAAAGGCGAGATCGTCGTGGACCCCGCCGGCGAAGGCAACCACGGACGCGTGCTGAGGGCCTGCGACGTGGCCAAAGGCGCGCTGCGCGAAGCGTACGGCGCGCAATTGCCGTACTGCTTCTCCTATGAGGACGGCACACCCTACCAACCCCATGGCACGACATGTTACGCATGGACGAATCAGTCCGAGCGCGTGCAGGACCGTACTGTGGCCACGCTCGCCAAAGCGCCGTTCAACAAGATTCGCATGTGTGTGTTCCCCAAATACTACGACTTCAATACCGCGGATCCCGAGATGTTCGCCTATGAGGGGTCCATGGTCGAGGGATTCGACCACACGCGTTTCAATGAGCCGTTTTTCGAGAATCTCGACCGCCGCATCGCGCAGCTCGACGAGCTTGGCATCGAAGCGGATATCATCCTGTTGCATCCTTATGACAAGCCGGAATGGGGCTTCAGCTCGATGGGCGCGCAGGCCGACATGTTCTATCTCAGCTATATGGTCCGCCGGTACGCGGCCTACAAGAACGTGTGGTGGTCGTTGGCCAATGAGTATGACATTCTGCTGCCGCAGAAGCCGCTGGAGGACTGGCGTCGGTACGCCCGCGTGGTGATGGCGAACGATCCCTTCAACCACCTGCGTTCCGTCCACAACTGCGTGAAGGTGTACGACTACAACGAGGCGTGGTGCACCCACTGCTCGACCCAGCGCGTCGACGTGACCCGAACCACCGAATGCATCGCCGACTGGCGTCGCGAATTCGGCAAGCCGGTCGTGTGCGACGAGCCGGGGTATGAGGGCAACATCTATTGGGGATGGGGCAATCTTACCGGCGAGGAGCTGGTCCGCAGGTTCTGGGAAGGGGCGATGCGGCGCGGCTATGTGACCCATGGCGAAACGTTCATCGACCAGGGCGAGCAGGTGTGGTGGGCCCATGGCGGCGAATTGCACGGCGAGACGCCGGAGCGCATCGCGTTCATGCGCGGCGTGTTCGCGGATCTGCCGCTGGACGCGGCCCCTCTGGACGACGACATGCCGCCCGAATTCGTGTGGTCCGCGCCGGCGCCGTCTGAGGGCGGAGCGCCCTTTACGCCGCATGATGAGAAAGCGGGGCGGTATTGGGACGTGCCGGTGCTGCGCAGCGGCGACGACTACCAGCTTGCGTATTTCGGTTGGTACCGTCCCGCCTATCGTGAGTTCCTCCTGCCGGAGGGAGGTCGCTACGTCGTGGACGTGATCGACACATGGGACATGACGATCGACACGCTTCCCGGCACCTATGAGGGCTCTGTCCGCGTCGATCTGGGCCGCCAGTATATGGCCGTGCGCATCCGCAAGGCCTGATCTCCGTCTCCTTCTTCCTTTTCCCACGCGCGGGCCTCCTTCGGAAGGGCCCGCGGGTGGATATCGTCTCGTCGCTGACGTTCCTATCCTCTCCGTTCCTTTCCGTTTTTCGCTGCAAAGGTCCCACTATGCCTTCATCCGTCAAGCCTGCGGGCAAACTTTCGACATTGACCAAATTCGCGTTCGGTATGGGCGATTTCTGGACGTCCATCGGCAATATCGCCATGGCGACGTATCTGACCATGTTCTACACGGATGTGGTGCATCTTTCGGCCTCCATGGTCGCCTCGATGCTGCTGGTGGTGCGTCTGGCCGTCGCGTTCTGGGATCTGACCGTGGGGATCCTCGTCGACCAGACCTCGACCCGCTGGGGCAAGGCCCGTCCGTGGATGCTGTTCGGCGGCATCGCCTACGGCGTGGCGTTCCTTTTCCTGTTCGTCGACCCCTTCGGCGATTCTCTGGCCGGCGTCGTCTACGCATGGGTGGTGTATTCGGTGGTCAACATCGCCTATTCCACGGTCAACGTGTCGTACGCCTCGCTGACCTCGCTGCTGACACGGGATTCGGACGAGAAGACGCAGCTGAACATCTTCCGTATGACGCTGGCCAATGTGGCCGCCATGCTGGTATACGTGCTGGCCATGCCGGTGATCAACCTGTTCGGCGGGGAGTCGCTGGGGTGGAGCGTGTTCTTCGGCGTGATCGCGGTGATGATTCCGTTCGGCTACTGGTTCACGTTCGCGAACACCAAGGAGCGCGCGGTCCCGGCGGGCGGCGGGGTGGACAGGCGCCCGGTGGGGGACCACTTCCGCGCCCTGGCGCGCAACAAGTACTGGTGGCTGACGCTGGGGCTGAACTTCTCGTTGTGGATCTACAACGGCATCGCGAACGGCATGGCCGCGTACATCGCCAAATACGTGCTCGGCAATTCGAACCTGACCTCGGTGATCGGCCTGGCCACGGTGGTCCCGCTGATCGTCGGACTACCGTTCGCCGGTCCGCTGGTCGCCCGCTTCGGCAAACGCAATTCCTCGTTGGCCGGGCTTGCGCTGGTCGCCGCGGGAAGCCTGCTGGTGTTCGTCGACCCGACGAGCCTGTGGGTGTTCTTCGTCTCGATCATCGTGCGTATGGTCGGCATCGTGCCGATGAACGCCGCGCTGAACGCGATGAGCGGCGACGTGGTCGAATACGGGGAATGGAAGACCGGCGTGCGGTCCGACGGCATCGTGTTCAGCTCGTCGAGTTTTTCGATGAAGGTGGCCATGGGCGTCTCATCGGCCGCGATCGCCTGGATCCTCGGCGTCAGCGGTTATGACGGCACCGCCACCGTGCAGGCGCGGGCCACCGTCGACGCGATGGTGAACACCTTCGCATGGATTCCATTCGCCATGGTCGCGGTGATGGCCGTGCTGCTGCTGTGCTACGACCTCGACGGACGCCTTGCCGGCATCGCCCGCGACCGCGATCAGCGATAGCCGTCCCACAGGGGCAGCGGGAACAGCACGTCCTCGCATGCGGCCCACATGGACTTCAGATCCCTGCCGGGGGCGCGCAGCCAGCGCAGCTGCACGCCGTCCATCATGGAGAATCCGGCCTGCAGCAGACGCTCCACATCCACGTTTCCGGGCACATGCCAGCGGATGTTGAGCGCCATGTCGACGGTGGCGCGCTCGCGATCCTCGAAATAGTCGTGGGCCGGGTGCTCGGGGTCGAGCGCCTCGGCGCTTAGGGTGGAGAACATATGCACCAGCCGGGGGCGTTCGGCGTTGACGGCCACGGTGCGGCGCCACAACTCGGCGATCAGCGGACGTTCGTCGCGCACCATGGCGGCGGTGATGTCCTCGGTCTCGCGGTCGTACATTTCGGCGAGCACCAGGTTCAGCAGCCCCTCCTTGCTGCCGACGTGGTGGAGCACGCCGGCCTTGGTGAGTCCCACCTCGGTGGCGATGCGCTGCAGGGACGTGCCGTAATAGCCCAATGTGCCGAACGAGGCGACGGCCGCGTTGAGAATCGCGGCGCGTCGGTCGGTGTCGTTGGCGGTGCCGCTGTCGGAAGCCATGGTTCTCCTTTCGTCGTCTTTGACGACTATCGGCCGCCGTGAAGCGGCGAAGTCCACCTTAACCATACGGTCGGTAGGCTGTGATTTCAATGAGCGATGGCGTGTCGGGTGATAATAGTTGATAAACTACCTACCAACCGGTTGGTAATGTATATCACCGTTGATCGGCACATCAATCGGCGACAACGAAGCGCGAACATCAAGAAATGAGGAACCCATGAGCGAGAACACCCTTCCCTCCGTCAACGACCTCACCCTGGAAGAGAAGGCGTCCCTCACCTCAGGCGGCGACGCCTGGCATCTGCAGGGCGTCGAAGACAAAGGCATCCCGGGCTATATGATCACCGACGGCCCCCACGGCCTGCGCAAATCCCTCGCCGTCGAAACCGGTTCCACCGACCTGAACGACTCGGTGCCCGCCACCTGCTTCCCGCCCGCCGCCGGACTCGCCAGCTCATGGAATCCCGAACTCATCCATCAGGTCGGGCAGGCCATGGCCGAGGAATGCATCCAGGAGAAGGTCGCCGTGATCCTCGGCCCCGGCGTCAACATCAAACGCAACCCGCTCGGCGGACGCTGCTTCGAATACTGGTCGGAGGATCCGTACCTGGCCGGACACACGGCCGTCGGCATCGTCTCCGGCGTGCAATCCAAGGGCGTGGGCACCTCCCTCAAGCATTTCGCGGTCAACAACCAGGAGACCGACCGTCTGCGCATCTCCGCCAACGTCTCCCAGCGTGCCCTGCGCGAGATCTACTTCCCGGCCTTCGAGCACATCGTCAAAACCGCCCAGCCGTGGACCATCATGTGCGCCTACAACCAGATCAACGGCGTGCACGCCTCGCAGAACCACTGGCTGCTCACCGAGGTGCTGCGCGACGAATGGGGATTCGAAGGCATCGTGATGAGCGACTGGGGCGCGGCGCACGACCGCGTCGCCTCGCTCAACGCCGGCCTCAACCTCGAGATGCCGCCGAGCTTCACTGACGACCAGATCGTCTACGCTGCCCGCGAGGGGCGCATCGACCCCGAACAGCTCGACCGGATGGCCCAGGGCATGGTCGAACTGGCGAACAAGTCCCGCGCCGCCATGAGCATCGAAGGCTACCGTTTCGATGTGGACGCCCACCATGAGGTCGCCCGTCAGGCGGCCGTCGAATCCATGGTGCTGCTCAAGAACGACGATGCCATCCTGCCCCTCGACCCGACGGCGAACATCGCCGTGATCGGCGAATTCGCCCGCACCCCGCGCTATCAGGGCGGCGGCTCCTCGCATATCACCCCCACCAAGATGACCAGCTTCCTCGACACGCTCGCCGAGCGGGCCGTCGCGGCGAACTTCGCCCCCGGCTTCACGCTCGACCTGGACGAGCAGGATCCCGCGCTGGTGGCCGAAGCCGTCGAAACCGCCAAGGGCGCCGACGTGGCGCTCATGTTCCTGGGATTGCCCGAGGCCGCCGAATCCGAAGGCTTCGACCGCACCACCCTCGACATCCCCGCCAAGCAGGTCGCGCTGCTCGAAGCCGTCGCCGCCGAGAACCCGAACGTGGTTGTCGTGCTCTCCAACGGCTCCGTCGTCAGTGTGCATCCCTGGGCGAACAACGCCAAGGGCATCCTCGAATCCTGGCTGCTCGGCCAGGCCGGCGGCGGCGCGCTCGCCGACGTGATCTTCGGCGAGGCGAGCCCCTCCGGCAAGCTCGCGCAGAGCGTGCCGATGGACATCAACGACGACCCGAGCATGCTCAACTGGCCGGGCGAGGAGGGCCACGTCGACTATGGCGAGGGCGTGTTCGTCGGCTACCGCTACTACGACACCTACGGCAAGGAGGTCGACTACCCGTTCGGCTTCGGCCTGAGCTATGCGACCTTCGAACTGTCCGACGCGGCCGTGTCCAAAACCGGTGCCAACACCGCGTCCGTGACCGTGACCGTGACCAACACCTCCGATGTGGACGCCGCCGAAACCGTGCAGGTCTACGTCGCGCCGGGCAAGGCCGAGGTCGCCCGTCCCAAGCATGAGCTCAAGGGCTTCAAGAAGGTGTTCCTCAAGGCCGGCGAGTCGGCGACCGTGACCATCGAGCTCGACGAGCGCGCCTTCGCCTACTGGTCCGAGCGCTTCAACGACTGGCATGTGGAGGCCGGCGAATACACGGTCGAGATCGGCACCTCCAGCCGCGACAT
Source organism: Bifidobacterium eulemuris (assembly GCF_014898155.1). Taxonomy (NCBI): domain Bacteria; kingdom Bacillati; phylum Actinomycetota; class Actinomycetes; order Bifidobacteriales; family Bifidobacteriaceae; genus Bifidobacterium; species Bifidobacterium eulemuris. The sequence goes on from NZ_CP062938.1 coordinate 2,641,204, forward strand.
CGCCGCCAAGGGCGTGGTCACGCTCGACGGAGACGGCAAGGCTCTGCCGTTGAACGAATGGTCCACCTTCGGCGAATGGCGTTCCGACCCGGTTGGCGCTCCGATCGTCGAGGCGATGCATGCCAAGGGCGAGTCGGGCGAACTGGTAAAACTGCCCGACAGCGACATGATGACCATGTTCCTGGAATCCATGCCGATCAACAGCATGACCACCCTGCTCGGCGCCTCGGGCAAGGAGATCACCGCCTTCCTGCTCGACGAATACGCCAAGGTGACGAAGTTGAGCGACCGATAAACGTCCTCCTCTAGGGCCTAGGGGAGGAGATACGAAGCCGAGGGAGCCAGTCCGCGATGAACCGGTGCGGGCTGGTTTCCTCGGCTTCGTTGTCGTGGCTGTCGTTGCCGTCGTGGGAATTCCTATCCGTCATCCTTGGCTGATGGTCGCTTCCTTTTGCCATTCTGGACGGAATGATCCCCTCCTTGTCATCCTGAGCGGAACGAAGTGGAGTCGAAGGATCTTCGAAACGATGATCTTGTGTCAGGAGATCCCTCGACTTCGGCCTGCGGCCTCCGCTCGGGATGACGGGGTGCTTTCCGCTTGCGCTTTGAGGATGTTGGGGCCTGTGGCCTCTGCTCGGGATGACGAGGGTGTGTTCGATTGACGCTTTGCGCGACACGCCGATTGTTGTAGATGCAACTGTTGTATATGCCACCTATTAAGGTGTATGGAGCACACATCGGAAGGAGGCGCGCGCATGACAGACGATTGCGATTCGAACCGCATTCCGTTGGGGGTTGCGGTGCGTTCGCTGAACAACATGATCGCGCGGTACGTCGCGGTCACCTCGTCGCAGGACCGCTGCGAGGTCACCGGCGTCAACGCTGATATCATCGTTTTTTTGGCGCAGCATCAGGATCGGGACGTCTTCCCGCAGGATCTGGAACGACGGTTCAGCACCACGCGTTCCACCGTATCGCGCGTGCTGGGCCTGATGGAAAGCAAGGGGCTGGTCGAACGCCGACCGGTCGAGCGCGACGCCCGCTGCAAATCGATTGTGCTCACCGACAAGGCGAAGGCCATCGCCGAGTCGATGCGTCAGCATGGGGATGCGATGGAACGCATGCTGCTGCGGGGCATGGACGACGAGGAGGTGGCGGCATTGCGCCGCAGCCTGCATACGATGCGGGACAACCTCATCGCCACCGGCAAGGTCGGCAAGGACGACAAAGAGTGTATGGACGATACGACAATGGAAGGAAAGGACAGGGTATGACATCCACAACCGTGGACCGCGACGGCAACGCCACGTCGCAGGCCCAGCAGCAGACCCCGCCGGCCAAGGTGCCGGTGGTGCGCACGCTGCTCAAATCACTACGCGAATACAAGAAGGCGAGCCTACTCACCCCGGCGTTCGTCGCCGTCGAAGGCATCCTCGAAATCGTCATCCCCACCGTGATGGCGGAGCTCATCGACGAAGGCATCACGGGCGGTTCGATGCCCGCGGTCTGGAAGTTCGGCATCATCCTGCTGTGTCTGGCGATGGTCTCCCTGGCCAGCGGCTTCCTGTCCGGCAAGTACGCGGCCATCGCGTCCGCCGGCTTCGCGAAGAACCTGCGCCACGACCTGTTCGAGAAGGTGCAGGGCTTCAGCTTCACCAACATCGACCGCTTCTCCACGGGCTCCATCGTCACGCGCCTGACCACGGACGTGACCAACCTGCAGAACGCCTACCAGATGATCGTCCGTCTGGGCGTGCGCGCCCCGATCATGGTGGTCGTCGCCTGGCTGTTCTCCTTCCGCATCAGCCCGTCGATCTCGCTGGTGTTCCTCGCCTGCATCCCGATTCTGGGCGTCGGCCTGATGGGACTGGCGGCGCTGGTGCACCCGGTGTTCGAGCGCGTCTTCCACACCTACGATGAGCTCAACAACACGGTGGACGAGAACCTGCAGGGCGTGCGCGTCGTCAAGTCCTTCAACCGCGAGGACCATGAGGTCAGGAAGTTCTCCCGCGTCTCCGAACGCATCTTCGTCGACTTCGTCAAGGCCGAGAAGATCATGAGCTTCAACATGCCGCTGCTGCAGTTCTGCATGTACGCCTCGCTCATCCTCATCGCATGGATCGGCGCGCAGCAGATCGTCGCCTCCGGCAACAACGCCGCCCTGGGCCTGACCACCGGCGACCTGACCGCGTTGGTGACCTACGCGATGCAGATCATGATGAGCATGATGATGCTGTCGATGATCTTCGTGATGGTCATCATCTCACGCGCCTCCTCCGAACGCATCTGCCAGGTGCTCGTCGAGCAGAGCACCGTGACCGACCCCGAGAATCCGGTCACCGAGGTCGCCGACGGCTCCATCGCTTTCGAGGACGTGAGCTTCCGCTACTCCGACAACGCGGAGAAGCCGGTGCTCGACCACATCGACCTGAAGATCGAATCCGGTCAGACCATCGGCATCGTCGGCGGCACCGGTTCCGCCAAGTCAAGCCTCGTGCAGCTCATCCCGCGTCTGTACGACGTGACCGAGGGCTCGCTCAAGGTCGGCGGACGCGACACCCGCGAATACGATCTGGAATCCCTGCGCGACGAGGTCGCCATGGTGCTGCAGAAGAACGTACTGTTCTCCGGCACCATCGCCGAGAACCTGCGCTGGGGCAATCCGAACGCCACCGACGAGGAGCTGCGCCACGCCTGCCAGCTCGCCCAGGCCGACGGATTCATCCAGGAATTCCCCGACAAATACGACACCTACATCGAACAGGGCGGCACCAACGTCTCCGGCGGCCAGCGCCAGCGTCTGTGCATCGCCCGAGCGCTGCTCAAGAAGCCGAAGATCCTCATCCTCGACGACTCCACCAGCGCGGTCGACACCAAAACGGACCAGCTCATCCGCGGCGCGTTCCACCACGAGATCCCGGACACCACGAAGATCATCATCGCCCAGCGCGTGGCCTCCGTGCAGGAATCCGACATGATCATCGTCATGGACAACGGCCGCGTGCTCGACAAGGGCACGCACGACGAGCTGCTCGCCAGCTGCGACGAATACCGCAGCATCTACGAATCGCAAACCAAGAACCAAGCCCAGCCCGAGGAACTGGAAGGAGGCCAGGCATGAGCGCGCAGAACAAACCGCAGATGGCCAAGGCCGCGCCTGGCACCACCAAGCGCATCTTCGGCTACATCTTCAAATACAAATGGCAGGTCGCCCTCGTCGTCGTGTGCATCCTGCTGTCCGCCGCGGCGCAGGCCGGATCATCGCTGTTCCTGCAGTCGTTGATCGACACCTATATCCTGCCGATGATCGGCGTGAGCGACCCCGATTGGGCGCCGCTTCTGCAGGCGCTCGTGTTCATGGGCTGCCTGTACGCGGTGGGCATCTTCAGCACCTGGTTGTACAACTGGATGCTCGTCGACATCGAACAGGGAACCCTGAAGGACATCCGCGACGAGATGTTCGCCCACCAGCAGGAACTGCCGATCCGCTACTTCGACACCCACGAGCACGGCGACGTGATGAGCCACTACACCAACGACACCGACACGCTGCGCCAGGCCATCAGCCAATCGTTCCCGCAGATGTTCTCGTCGGCCATCACCGCGCTCGCCGCGCTGATCTCCATGCTGTGGCTGTCCGTGCCGTTCACCGTGTTCGTGCTCGTGTTCACCGTGCTGCTCATCGTCGTGGTGCGCGGCATCGTGAGCCGCTCCGGCCGCTACTTTGTGCGCCAGCAGCATGAGCTCGGCGACGTGAACGCCTTCGTGGAGGAATCCGTCAACGGCCAGAAGGTCATCAAGGTCTTCAACCACGAGGACGCCACCCAGCGCGACTTCGACGAGCGCAACGAACGCCTGTTCCACGCCAGCTCCGAAGCCAACATCTACGGCAACATCACCATGCCGGTGGTGGGTAACATGGGCTACATCCTCTACGTGCTGCTCGCCATCGTCGGCGGATCCGTCGCGCTGTCGGGCATCGGCAACTTCGGCCTGTCCGGCGCTGGCCCGCTCACGCTTGGTACGCTGATCTCGCTGCTCACACTCTCGCGCTCCTTCGTCAACCCGATCGGCCAGGTCTCCATGCAGTTCAACATGGTGATGATGGCCCTCGCCGGCGCCTCGCGCATCTTCGCGCTGATGGACGAGCCGGTCGAAGACGACGGCGGTACCGTGACCTTGGTGAACGTCGAACTCGACGAGGACGGCCGCACCATGCGTGAGGTCGACCACGTGACCGGCAACTGGGCGTGGAAGCGCGAGGAAGGCGATGACGGCACGCGTTCGCTGGCCGCCGCCCACCTGCTCAGTCCCAAGGCCGCCGAAGTGGCGACCAAGGCCCGCGAGCAGGCCGTCACCTCCCCGGACGGCCGACTGACCCTGCTGCGCGGCGACGTGCGCTTCACCGACGTGACCTTCGGCTACAACCCCGACAAGCCCGTGCTGCACGACATCACCTGGTTCGCCAAGCCGGGCCAGAAGATCGCGCTCGTGGGCGCGACCGGCGCAGGCAAGACCACGGTGACCAACCTCATCAACCGTTTCTACGATGTGCAGGAAGGGCAGATTCTTTATGACGGCATCTCCGTCAAGGGCATCCGCAAGCCCGACCTGCGCCGCTCGCTCGGTATCGTGCTGCAGGACGTGAACCTGTTCACCGGCACCGTGATGGACAACATCCGCTACGGCAAGCTCGATGCCACCGACGAGGAATGCATCGCCGCGGCCAAGCTCACCAACGCCGACGGATTCATCCGCATGCTGCCCAACGGCTACCACACCGTGCTCGAAGGCGACGGCTCCGGCCTTTCGCAGGGTCAGCGCCAGCTGATCTCCATCGCGCGCGCCGCCGTGGCCGATCCGCCCGCGCTGATCCTCGACGAGGCGACCTCGTCGATCGACACCCGCACCGAGGAGGTCGTGCAGGCCGGCATGGACGCGCTGATGAAGGGCCGCACCGTGTTCGTCATCGCGCACCGCCTGTCCACCGTGCGCAACTCCGACGTGATCATGGTGCTCGACCACGGCCGCATCATCGAACGCGGCTCGCACGACGAGCTCATCGCGCAAAAGGGCGAGTACTACCAGCTTTACACCGGCGCGGTCGAGTTGGAGTAGTTCGTCCAAACGCTCAATAATCCAACAGGAGGCAGCGACTTTCACCAAGTCGCTGCCTCCTTTGCGTTAGCCAGGTTTTGTCCTCAGCAACATGGCGGACAATTTGCTGTTCGTCTGGATTGCTTCTCTGTAAAAAACTGCTATCATGGTCGATGATAGGGGTATGAGGTCTTTCTTCAGACTTCTATCTCATAATTACATATAACACAAAGTGCTCTCGGAACCTGAATCCGCCAGAACCAGGTTCCAAAGGCAGGAAAGGAGGTTTTAATGAGTACGACAGCATGGATCATCTTCATACTCGCCCTGCTTGTTATCCTGCGATAGCAAGTATAGCGCGCTTTCTCTGTGCATGTTACTGGAAGGCGTGCTGTGCTTTCTTCATTGAGGGATGCAATCATGCGATAGAAGTTCGCAGGATATAACATTCCCGGCAATGCCGGGACTTCGTTGATGAGCTGTGTTGGTGTGTCCGGCGTCGTGTCGGGCACACCACACGGTATCATCGCATCCAAGTGTTGGGCAGGGTTGCCTGACGTTTTGAAAGGGGAAACAATGGAAACGTTGACGTTGGAAATGCTAAACGAGGCTGTTCGTACCGGAGGCCCCGCGAGCTTGTGCGAGCGTATTGAGCTGGAACCTGCGGGAGGGGTTGAGGGTGTGGTGGCCCCGGCGAAATATGTCGGCAACAGCGGTCCCACCTACATTATTGAGAAGCGTTTTATTGCCGGAGATGAAGAGCCTAAGCGTGTCATATTGCTGGATTCGCGACCTTCCCAGTCCAATCGTCTGGAAAAGACCATCAGTGACGCCATGAAAGATGGCGAAGGTGTTCTGAGCAAGATGCCTCGCATTCGTGTCACCTATGAGACGAAGACAACTGGCGCAACAACATTTCTTGACAACGAGCTGCCACATAGGGCATTTGATGGACATATTCGTGTGGGCACGCATGACGGTAGCCTCACTTCCGAGGTGGAAGAGTATATTCAAGCGCGAAATGCGACGCTGGAGAACCTGCTTCCATTGTTCAACTTGTCTCCGGACACAGTGACCTTCGGCGGATGGGACTCCACACGAAGCCGTAATCAGCTGAGGATTCCTTCAGTCTTCTCAGGGGAAGTGATCGGTGTCCTTGCTGACCAGAGCAATGACGATCCCGTTATTCATCGTGCTGGAGCCAGAGTCGATCCAGTGGAAGCCAGTGTGTCTTTTGAAGATAAGAAGGATCGAGATGCGATTGTCAAAGCCGCGGTTGATCTTAGCAAGAAAACGGCTGACAAATTCATAAAGGACAACGACGGCAAGGGATCCACCATTGGGCTTGGAGCGATTCCTCCGAGTGCGGATAAAGACAAGGATTTCGACGGAGTGGCGATCAGCAAGGCCATCTGCATTCATGTGCTCAGCTTCGCCACACTACGCACGTTCCGTTTCGGCAAGGGCAAGGAAGGCGATGAAGCGATTCGTGCGTTGATCGCAGCCGTCCTGCTTCGAGCAATGGTGGGTTATAACGCTGATCCAGTGCTTAGGGCGAACTGCTACCTTGTCGAAACTGGTCCGGCAACGATGACGCTGGACCGGCGCGGCGGCAACAAGACGGAGCTGGAGCCGCTCACCATTGAGGTGGCGGAGCAACTGCTTCAAGAAGCATATGATCAGGCCCATGCCAAGGCTGGGATTACGTGGGAAGGCCAGACGTTCGAGGTCGTCGGCAATCCTGAAGTAATCAACAATAGTTCTGACGAGGGGAATGACTGATGCCATTTGCGATCTCAGCGAAATTCTTGCTGGGAACGTATCAGGGGCGTGACTCCGGGGGTGTGCCAGAGTGCTATCCGTCGCCGGATCGGTTGTATAAGGCGTTGGTTTCCACCGCCTATACCGTGTTCGGATTTGAGCGGCCTGATCGTTCCCAAGCTGAGGAATTGTCTGATAACGACATACTGAAAGCGTTGCGTTGGCTTGAGGGCAACCCCCCGGACGCAGTGTTTTTGCCGCGAGCTTACTTCAGCGCGGATAGAGCGTCTTCTGAAGCGGTGGTCTTTCGCCAAAAAGGATACATCGAAAAGAGCAAAGGGCAACAGCGTCCGAAAGTGTCATCGGCATCGGCCTCAACATCGGTGACGTATGCGGATGATACGACTGATGGGTTGCTGACTTGGCAGTGGGAACAGGAACCTGCGGAAGACGTTGCCAATACACTGTCTTTGCTGTGTTGGGAAGTGCCGTATTTGGGCGAAGCATGCTCGAAAGTGCGGCTGACAACGTCAAAATTGCACGGTGGCGATTATCCCCTGAGCGGCTCTTTGCAAAAGGACGATTCTGCGAAGTTCTGCAACCTTGGACGGCGAGGGAATGTTCTCTTCGCATGCCCGGGCGTTGGACGTTTGGATGAGCTCAAGCGTGGGTATGAGCAGGTTAATCCCTCCAGATCCAATAAAGCCGTCCGGGGTAAGGAGGATGAGCAGAATTTGCTTGCGGCTGTGCCCATGCTGGACACGGTTGAGGAGGCAAGTTACTCATACCCCGTGAATGATGAAGCTAAGCTTGGTCTGCAAAAACCATGGCCGGATTTCATCGTCATTCCCGTAATCGCTGATCCTGCTGAAAACAGTGATGAACAGTGGCTCCCCGATCAATCTGATTATGTCGGCTGGTCTGTCGCCCTTCACAGGTTCCTGGTGAAGCAGTGGGGGCTGAATCCTCCCGCCTGTTTGACAGGTAAGTATGCCAGCGACATGTATCGACCTGCAAACAACATCGGCATCCAAATTCTCAGCGAAGGCTTGGGCAAGGCGACGGATTTGTTGTCCGATGAGGTCAAGAAATGCGGTCTCCCCGCGTTCCTCCTCATGCTGCCGCAGACCATGTCCGATGAGGAGCGGACTAGGCTGTATGAGGTCTGTCAGCGCAGTCGGGGCAGGCGTGTGTATCTGTCGCGTCATGTCGGGCGGATCCAGCTTGGCGAAGCTCGATACGTACATGACGGTGCATTATGGCGTGCACCCGACGATGACCGAACCCGTTTTTGGAGGCCTTTCCCTCTCTCCGTGGCGGAAACACGTCCCTTGTCGCCGGACCCAGAATCTGGGCGTCGGTGGAGAACTCGGGAGGCGCTGTATTTGTCGCTGGGGCACGTGTGGCGTGACGCTTTCGCCGACAGTCAATCGGTGGATGAACAGCCTAAGAAGTATGAGGCCCGCATGTGGTCGTTGTCGAACCGAGTTGTGGACAGTGCCACATTCTACGTTTGCGACGAACGACCGGTATTCACCGTGAATATGCAGGATTATGCGCATCACATAGACGCCGCGAATGTACTGCGAGGCATGAGCGGGTTGATATCCATTGCGCCAAAGGAATCGGAATCATTGTCTTGCGCCGCAATGGCGATCGGACAAAGTCGTCATTTGGGAGGCGGTCTTCTGCTTCCTGTTGACATCACGAACGATCTTGTGGATCAGGATTCATCGGGAAGAGATGTGCCGGTATGGCTGAAATAACGTTTGTGAATTATCTGGAGGAACGCTTCCGTGCGTTCATCGCAGCGGCACACGATGGTCGGGTGCCTTACCAGTGGCAGATCCGCACGATGCGCATGATTGCAGAACATGGTCGTTGGCCTGACAGAATCGTAGCGCCTACGGCTTCGGGCAAAACCTGTGTGATCGACATTCATGTGTTTTTGAACGCGATGGCTGGATTGCAAGAGGACAAGCAGTCGCCAGAAGATATGCACAATGACGCGAACGAACCGTCATTGCAAAAACTGCCGAGAAGACTGGCGCTGACGGTAAATAGGCGCTCTCTGGTCGATGATCAATATGAAGAGGCGTTGGCGTTGCAACGGAGGATATTGGATTCCGACAAGGATGATGCGCTATATGAGTTTCGATGCGGTTTGGAATCCCGCGCCGGTGCTGGTAAAGATGCTTTGCCGAAGATTGAAGATGACCAGCGTGCCTTGTCCACATTGATTGCCGTTGAGCTGCGTGGAGGACTGGGATCCAACGCGCAGCGGCGTGAATGGCGGTATTATCCTCAGACTTGCGCTGTGATTTGCGCGACGCCGGATATGTTTGGCAGCCGTTTGCTGTTTCGGGGATATGGCACTAGTCGTGCCATGCGGCCGATGGAGGCGGGCGAGCTGGCATACGATACTGTGCTCGTCGCTGACGAAGCGCATCTCAGTCGGCAATTGCTGGAAACTGCGCGGCAAGTATCGCGAATTGAGTCGTTCTCCTCCGACGACACTGTGCGTTCATGCGTTTCGCCGCTGCAAGTGGTGGAGACGACCGCTACTCCGTCCTCCGCGGAGGATCACGCGGATGACATCATTAGCGTTGGTGTGGAGAGTGCGGACTTTACCGTGGACACGGACCTTGCTCGGCGCCTTGGTGCTTCATATAGTGTCGATGATTCCGGAGTGCTTGAGCGGTGTTCGAAGCGTATAACTGTTGATTGTTCTGCGTTGAAAGAGCAAGAGAAAATCAACAACATCGTCGATTGTTGCGAGGAACTTATCGCCAATCATGCCGATCAGACGGCGGATGGTCTGCCCAATATCGTGGGCTGTGTGGTGAACACCGTTTCAACCGCGCAGAAAGTGAAGAAAGAACTGGAAAAGCGGTTGAAAGGGGATGAAAGCAAGGGAACAATACAGAGCTATGTCGGTCCTATGCGGCCGTATGACAAAGAACAAGTAGCGGCATCGTTCCATGACACGTTTGCTGAGAAAAGCTCAGCCCAAGCGCCCTGCTGCATCATCGGCACGCAAACGCTGGAAGTGGGTGTGGATGTCGACTTCGCGGATATGGTTACGGAACTTGCTCCCGCCAGTGCGTTGGCCCAACGTGCGGGACGTGTTAATCGCCGTGGATTACGCGAGTTGTCACATATCTACGTATATGGATTAAGCGATAAGGCGTCTTCGACTGACCGAGAGAAAAATGCTCGGCCCTACACTGTGGAAGAACTGGATGAGTCCCGGAAGTGGATTGACAAGCTGCCAGTTCTGGAAGATGATCATGAATTCAGTGCCTGGGCAATACGTGAGGCCGAGGAACGAGGCAATCCCGTCCCTGTGAGCAAGCCCTCTCGATTGTTGTATCAGCGTCTGGAATCATGGGATGTCGAGAATCTGTCTCATACGGATGAGGATTTGTTCGCTGACTGTTCGATCGGCGAGCTTCAACAGACTCCCTCGGATATCAATCTCTGGCTTCGTGACAGTTTGGATCAGGATATTGCTCCGTCTGTGGGCATTGTTGTGCGTGATCTTCCTTGGGATGATGCGGTTGCCGCGGAATTGATTGGACTGGCCGCTCCGATGGACAGTGAGATTTTCCCGGTCCGCAGTTGGGCGCAGTTGTCGAACCGCACTAATTCGCTGAGATCATACTTGGAAGAGAACGAAGATGAATATCAGCCAATCCGAATGCAGAATGCGATTGGAGAGATTGAACTTCATCATCGTCGAATCTTCCGGTATCGCGCTTCGGCAAACGCCAGCGCACGCGTTGCTGTCTTTACCAATCAGCAGGAGTTCGATATATCACAGTCTGGCTGCGTGGAACCTGGTGATGTGTTCATAGTGGATTCCTATGCACCCTTGTTTAGCGATGCTGAATATCCTGTTTTTGATCCGAAAGACAAGGGAGGCAGCCCAACCGAAGACGTGCTAAATCGCTGCAATGGTGATTGGAATGGGATGGATAAAGCATCTCAATCAATCAAACAACAAGATCTGGTGGTCGTACGTGTTGACCGGACTGTGAGGAATTCGGCCAGCGAAGCCGCAGAGAATCTCCGCATGCAGCTGGATGATATTCAGCAGTACATGGAACAGGGGAGGGTTTCCTCTGAGAAACTTGATGAGAAGCAACGTGAAATTCCTTCTCTGATCCAAAGACTATTGAACGCCATTATGCAGTCGCAATCTCAAGCGGCCAATGAGTTGACCATGGCTGATTATCTTGTTGACGATGGCGAACATGAAACCGAGCATGTGGATACGGTGACATATGCCAAGCGCCATTCACTGTCGTGTCATGATGTGTATTGGTTTGCGTTGCGTAGCGATGCGGCGCTGACAGGTAACGAGCTGTCGCAGGAATCTTCTTCTGTACGGCAGAAGGATGTCGACTTGCACGGTGTCGACTTGCACGGTGTCGACTTGCATGGACCTGAAGGGCATCAGCGGTATGTGGCGAATCGTGCTCAGGCCATTGCCGAGCAGATTGGTTTGCGGGAGCTGGAAAGCTTGTTCTTCAGAGCCGGTTTATACCATGACGAAGGGAAGAAGGATAAGCGTTTTCAGAATCTTCTGCAACATGGAGAGCTGGAAAATTCTGGAGACGATAAGGTTCTCGCCAAAAGTGGCTTTTCATCATGGAAAGGCGAACGTCAATTCCGCGAGGCTAATCAGTTGCGTGGATGGCGGCACGAGCAGCGGTCCGTGGCGGAGTTTCTGACTGCCCGGGACAATGGCGAAATCGAATCTGTTGTGTGCGAAACTGAGTCAGCCGTTGAACTTGTCGAGCGTCTGATTGGTACGTCTCATGGACATGGACGTTCCTCCTTCAAACACGCGACGGACTTCTTGTTGCCTCAGCAGTACGGCGAACCTTCCGAGGAACAACAGGAACGGCGGGAACAACTGTTGAAACACTCCCGGGAATTGTTCGATCAGGGAGGATGGGAGTCCCTGATCGATCGGACCAATCATCGCTATGGCTTCTGGGGCATGGCTTACCTCGAATCATTGTTGCGTGCCGCCGATATTACGGTGTCGAAGGAAGGACGCTGAGACCATGAGTGAACTCGTATTGCCGGTGGATGTCCATGATGCTTTTGACCATCTGATGTTGGTTGGTCTTGCATCCATTCTTGAGGATTCATGGCATGAAACATGCTTGTTGCGTTGGCGGGACTTTCGCTCGGCGGAAATAAGTGCTGACCGGGCTTTTACGCCGGATGATGTGGCGCAAGTCGTCAGCGATCATGCCAAACGATGGGCTCAATCTCCTTGGCTCCGCGCAAAAGGGAACTACACGGCGGACAACAAAGAATCCTCGATTCATGCCACGCTTTCTCCGAGATTAAGCGGCTTGTCCGAATCAGGTGGCTGGTCCAAGCTCCAGAGGGATCGGCATGAGGTGATTGACGCACTGCAGACGGTCGGCGACAGAAGATATGTAGGCGCTTTGGGCGAACCATCGTATTGGTCGGGAAGAGGAAGCAACAAACAGCTGCAATCTGATTCTGGCGCATCCCGATGGGAAATGGTAACGCGAAACAAAGGACAGGAATTCGTTGGAGGACGTTTGCTGCCGTTATCGCATGTCGTGGCGGATTTTTCGGTAGACCGAATCCGTGACGGTTTGCTGGGCAATCTGACAAAAGACGAACTCAACTCCGATAAAAGCGATAGCCGTACGGCCACGGGGCTGCATCGTCCACAAGCGACCGATAACGCTCGCGCATGGTGCGCTTTGATGGGCGTCGCTGCTTTTCCTCATATGGTTACAACGTCCACTAAAAATCGTGATGCAACTGCTGGACTTATGCAGATGGCAGGGAAGCGGCGATTTGCTGTTCTTCCGGTTTGCGATAGCCCTTGGACGTTGTCGAAGTACAGGTCGGTTGTGCGTAGTGCCGCTATGGTGCGTGCAGGAACCGAACTGGTGGATCGCGGTGTCTTGCTTAGCGGCCATACCGAAGAAGGGATTTCTATTTCGAACGGGTGGTTGAAAGAAAAAGGCGTTGTGGCATGTGTTGTGTTTAAGCAATATATGTCAGACAATGCCAGTGCTCCGGAACGCTGGCTGGAAAGAGGACAATTGTACTCCGTCTCATAGTGGATGCGGGTTATGCGCCAATCAACAAAGGAATGCCCATGAATGATGAAGATCCCATCCCCATCAGTCTTGTTGCCAATTACATATTCTGTCCGCGTCGTGCGTGGTTGGAATCTGTCGGGGAATCTATTGATTCTGAGCAGATGGCGCATGGGTTTTATGATCATCGCAAGGTTGATAGAACTGGTGGCGCGTCGGATGCTGATGCTTTTCATGCGGTGAATGTCAGACATGAGGAATGGGGCATATCAGGCAAATTGGATGCGGCTCAGATGACTGACGATGGCGTGGTCATTCGCGAATACAAGGCGACGCCGGTGAAACGTGCCATGACTGTCACTGAAGCAATGCGCATACAGCTTGCATTGCAGGCATCTTGCCTGAATGATATGGGGTATCGGGTTGCAGGTACAGAAATATTTTTCACCACGCATCATCGTCGAGTGGAAGTGGATTTGAACGAAGATGACTATGCCGCAGCGAAGCAAGCAGTTGACGAGACGCGAGCTCTGATTAATTCGGATACCGCCCCTGATCCTTTGGAAGATGATCCTCGCTGTATGCGTTGCTCTCATGTGGGGATCTGCCTGCCGGAAGAACGAAAACTATGCGCGGTGACCCGACGGATCGTGGTGTCTTCTCCGGATAATCAAGTTACCCATCTCACGACGCCTGGAGCGAAGGCTTTCAGTAGAGCGGGACGCATGGTGGTATTCAAGGAAGGTGAAGAGTTGGCCTCCGTTCCTCTGGATTCCATCCAAGGCTTGCAAATACACGGGAACACGGATCTTTCCAGTGGCTTAATTCGAGAGCTTATGTGGCGTGACATTCCTATTATGTGGTGCAGTGGCAGTGGTCGTTTATATGGTTGGTCGGTGCCCTCATATGGCCCCAATGGTGCACAGCGAGTGGAACAGCATGTGGCATCCCATGAAGGTCGGCTCGGCCTTGCACGTGAATTTATCGCAGCTAAAATTCGTAATCAGACCGTGCTGCTGCGTAGATCCGACCGAGATAATCCTGCATTAGAACAAATGCGACGCATTGAACGGCAGGTGGAGAATACGAATCGATGGCAAGACGTGTTGGGATTGGAAGGTGAAGCAGCCTCTCTGTATTTCTCGCAGTTTGGATGCCTTATAAAGCCAGAGAAACGTGCCGATTGGGTTTGGACAGCGAGAATGCGTCGCCCAGCTCCGGACCCTCTTAATGCATTGCTTGACTACGCTTACACATTACTGCTTTCTGATTGCGTGAGGGCGATCGTCGCCTGTGGCTTAGACGCTCATGCCGGTTTTCTTCACAGTAGCAATCGTAATAAACCCGCGTTGGCTCTGGATTTGATGGAAGAGTTTCGAGCGCCTATCGCGGATTCAGTGGTGCAGACCGTTGTGAATAATGGTGAAGTGCGTGCGTCGGGATTTGTTCATTCACTTGGCTCAACTCGCATGGATGATAATACGCGTAAGGCTCTCGTCAAAGCATATGAGCGACGTATGGAGACGGAACTGACCCACCCGATGTTTGGATATAAGGCGTCATGGCGACGAATCGTAGAGATTCAAGCGCGGATGATTTTGGGATATCTTGATGGCTCGCAAGCACGGTATAAAGGCATACGTATTCGGTAGGTGAATTGGCATGACAAGTCTGAAGCAGAGCTATCTGGTGGCATATGACATCGCTGAGGATTATCGACGTAATCGTGTAGCTAAAATACTGCAAACATGTGGCGAGCGACTGCAATACAGTGTTTTTCTGCTTGAGGTGAGACCCACAAAAATGCTCCGAGTTAGGCAGCAACTTGAATCAGAAATGGATCAAAGATTGGATTCGATAATCGTGTGTCCTCTGGGCGCAAGCAGTCAGGCTAGTCAGGAAATGTTGTTCTTGGGAAGGCGAACGTACGAAGACATAGCCACTCCTACAGTGATTTAGCGCCTAGTGTGCTTGAAAAATGACAACTGAAGAGTGTGAATTATCATCGAATATGTTTGCGAGATGTGAATCATCTAGTCATACGCCGTGAACTGCTCGCAGGTGTCTTTGTGCCCTTCGTGGGACGCTCGTGAGTAATAGGTGTTTCATTGCTGGCTTCTAGATATCCACCTCTCGCGGATCGACTTAGAACGTCGGTCTTTCCGGTCAGGTAGGATAAAGCGATTGCTGGAGTTTCTACTCCAGCACTTCATTGAGGAAGCTCAAGCACCTACAACGTGAACAACCCAAGCGAAATTGCTGGAGTTTCTACTCCAGCACTTCATTGAGGACTATAGCAGGCGGCACCGGTCGCCCACTGCTTCTCGAAATTGCTGGAGTTTCTACTCCAGCACTTCATTGAGGAGTGCAGGACGGTGAGTATTCGACGGACAAGCGCGATTGCTGGAGTTTCTACTCCAGCACTTCATTGAGGAGACAATCAGCGCGCCGGATACGATCAGGCCTGTGGTGATTGCTGGAGTTTCTACTCCAGCACTTCATTGAGGAGTAACCTCAAAAACACCGAAGGACAACCGCAACGCCATTGCTGGAGTTTCTACTCCAGCACTTCATTGAGGAGAATTTGAGATTGTCGGCCCACGAGCGGATCTGACATTGCTGGAGTTTCTACTCCAGCACTTCATTGAGGAGACAATCAACGCGCCGGATACGATCAGGCCTGTGGTGATTGCTGGAGTTTCTACTCCAGCACTTCATTGAGGACGTAGCAGCTGACGACGGCGCGGTATCGGCCATGAGATTGCTGGAGTTTCTACTCCAGCACTTCATTGAGGATGTATGGCAACGAGGTGCGATCATGCCAAGACAACGATTGCTGGAGTTTCTACTCCAGCACTTCATTGAGGAAAGGAATATCATCAACAATACCGTGGCGACCTGTCATTGCTGGAGTTTCTACTCCAGCACTTCATTGAGGATACGAAACACAGATTTACGCTTGGGTGCAAAACAAATTGCTGGAGTTTCTACTCCAGCACTTCATTGAGGATTTTATATCACCGTCGGTGACGATGAAGTCAGGTCATTGCTGGAGTTTCTACTCCAGCACTTCATTGAGGATTCCATGCGAGCGTCTCGTACCGGCGATTGAAATAAATTGCTGGAGTTTCTACTCCAGCACTTCATTGAGGAATCGACATGCTGACCGCCCGCCTGGAGGAGGGCAAATTGCTGGAGTTTCTACTCCAGCACTTCATTGAGGACGGGGTAGCGGATACGACATCAGACAGGCCGTGGACGATTGCTGGAGTTTCTACTCCAGCACTTCATTGAGGAAGTGCGAATGGAGATGTCGGCACTTTTGAAGTACAGATTGCTGGAGTTTCTACTCCAGCACTTCATTGAGGAAATGGCAGTGGACAACGCGACGATCATCAACCGATAATTGCTGGAGTTTCTACTCCAGCACTTCATTGAGGAGTATACAGCACATTGATTAATGTTTTGCGAAATGCTATTGCTGGAGTTTCTACTCCAGCACTTCATTGAGGATGTTCGACAGGCCGAGCAATGCCATGACCTCGCGCGGCACCGGAATTGCTGGAGTTTCTACTCCAGCACTTCATTGAGGAAACGATTACCCGGAATTGGAATCCCCGCGCAGGTGGATTGCTGGAGTTTCTACTCCAGCACTTCATTGAGGACTTTAGAGCGCCAGCGCTAATGCCGCCAGCCATGACAATTGCTGGAGTTTCTACTCCAGCACTTCATTGAGGACGCATCGAACGGTAGGGGCGGTAAGATTTCACGGCGATTGCTGGAGTTTCTACTCCAGCACTTCATTGAGGAGATCCGCAGGCCGACTATCTGGGCGCGGATAATTTCATTGCTGGAGTTTCTACTCCAGCACTTCATTGAGGAAAGGTGCATCTCGACGCCGCGCCAACCGACGAGACCAATTGCTGGAGTTTCTACTCCAGCACTTCATTGAGGAGAAAACTGCTCAAGCTGGGATGTCAACAGCATGTAATTGCTGGAGTTTCTACTCCAGCACTTCATTGAGGAAGTTCCTGCAAGTACTGGTTGGTGTTGGTGGAGAGATTGCTGGAGTTTCTACTCCAGCACTTCATTGAGGAGGACAATGATGGCACCGTGGGTACCGCGTACACGAAGATTGCTGGAGTTTCTACTCCAGCACTTCATTGAGGATGATTACGAGGCTTACGCGTGCTTCATGCATGCGATTGCTGGAGTTTCTACTCCAGCACTTCATTGAGGATGATAGCCGGTTTGATTGTTGTCCGCGTACTGGGCGATTGCTGGAGTTTCTACTCCAGCACTTCATTGAGGATGGAATCCCGCCACACAGGGGCTCGGCTTGCGTGTGGAATTGCTGGAGTTTCTACTCCAGCACTTCATTGAGGAGTCGAGGAAAAGCGGACCTTCCGTTAGGCAGTGGACCAATTGCTGGAGTTTCTACTCCAGCACTTCATTGAGGACGCTGTAGTTGAAAGCACCTTAAAAGATGAATTCATATTGCTGGAGTTTCTACTCCAGCACTTCATTGAGGATTGTTAGCCATTTAAGTCTCCTTATTTTCGGTCGCCGATTGCTGGAGTTTCTACTCCAGCACTTCATTGAGGAGCGAATCGTATTCCACACTGTCGAACGCTTCGGCGGATTGCTGGAGTTTCTACTCCAGCACTTCATTGAGGATAATCATGGGCAAGCCAGCGACGCAACGCGCGAGGGATTGCTGGAGTTTCTACTCCAGCACTTCATTGAGGAGACAATCTGTGAGGACAAGTATGGGACGGAAACGAAATTGCTGGAGTTTCTACTCCAGCACTTCATTGAGGACGGTAATGCCGTCCACCGACATTCCACCCCTCAAACGGGGCATTGCTGGAGTTTCTACTCCAGCACTTCATTGAGGAAGCACCGACGGCATCCAGGCATGGTGCCTCGACAACGCCGATTGCTGGAGTTTCTACTCCAGCACTTCATTGAGGATTGAATGGGTATGCCCGTGCAGGTGCCACATGTCATATTGCTGGAGTTTCTACTCCAGCACTTCATTGAGGACTGAACGCGAAGGTCCAGGAGTTCGCGATGGGCAATATTGCTGGAGTTTCTACTCCAGCACTTCATTGAGGAGTAACCTGATGCCACCGGTCACGTAACAGGTAACGGCAATTGCTGGAGTTTCTACTCCAGCACTTCATTGAGGAAGATCCTTCTCCCACGTCGAGGCGTAGCCGGTGAAGATTGCTGGAGTTTCTACTCCAGCACTTCATTGAGGACCGTACAGCGTCGTGGAATGCACGTGCCTTAACGGAAATTGCTGGAGTTTCTACTCCAGCACTTCATTGAGGACAAAACTCAATCACACTGACAGGCATGACGCTTGCATTGCTGGAGTTTCTACTCCAGCACTTCATTGAGGACAAAACTCAATCACACTGACAGGCATGACGCTTGCATTGCTGGAGTTTCTACTCCAGCACTTCATTGAGGACTGTTGGATAAGTTTCTGACGGCGAAGTCGCAGGATTGCTGGAGTTTCTACTCCAGCACTTCATTGAGGATAAAATAGGGCATGATCTCACGCATGGTCTGCCCCAAATTGCTGGAGTTTCTACTCCAGCACTTCATTGAGGACATTCGGGCTGGCCGTAGGGGAGTGGGAGACTGTTATTGCTGGAGTTTCTACTCCAGCACTTCATTGAGGATTCTCTTAGGAGACGGTGATTTCGAATTGGGGTTGGCTATTGCTGGAGTTTCTACTCCAGCACTTCATTGAGGAGAACGTGCGCATCAGCAGCGTCGAAACCGACGATCCAATTGCTGGAGTTTCTACTCCAGCACTTCATTGAGGATGGGATGCAGAATCACAAGAGGAAAGAATCCAATACCAGTGCTGGAGTTTCTACTCCAGCACTTCATTGAGGATGGGCGACCCATAGTCCGCAATTATGTTTCGCGGCGAATTGCTGGAGTTTCTACTCCAGCACTTCATTGAGGAAATCAGGCGTATTCGCTATTGTCCGTGTGGGATGGAATTGCTGGAGTTTCTACTCCAGCACTTCATTGAGGAACTGTTGATCTTGTGCGTGACGGTAAAACGATATTATTGCTGGAGTTTCTACTCCAGCACTTCATTGAGGACGTATCGTCGGGGAATTCGGACACGTCGACGGTGCCATTGCTGGAGTTTCTACTCCAGCACTTCATTGAGGAGGTATCGATTCCATCACCATCCATTGGTGGGATGACCATTGCTGGAGTTTCTACTCCAGCACTTCATTGAGGAACGCAGAATCGCCGCGATCAGTACGCCATCTCGTGGGATTGCTGGAGTTTCTACTCCAGCACTTCATTGAGGATTGCCCAAGTCCACCGACTTCGTGTGGTTCATGCTATTGCTGGAGTTTCTACTCCAGCACTTCATTGAGGAGAGTAACTGCCGCTCAAATCGAGGGAACAGAAGCATCATTGCTGGAGTTTCTACTCCAGCACTTCATTGAGGATCGTACTCGAACACGCCCACCGGCGTCAAGACCCGCGATTGCTGGAGTTTCTACTCCAGCACTTCATTGAGGATTGCGCTACATTCCATAATTCGATTTCGTTTAAAATTGCTGGAGTTTCTACTCCAGCACTTCATTGAGGAGCGAGCAATGGTGGCGCGACCACATCAAAACCCTGCCATTGCTGGAGTTTCTACTCCAGCACTTCATTGAGGAGTTTTGCAGAAGACATGCGAGAAAATAATTCGCACAAATTGCTGGAGTTTCTACTCCAGCACTTCATTGAGGATCCGACGTGTTCAGCCCTGTGCTGCCGCAGTCCGAACATTGCTGGAGTTTCTACTCCAGCACTTCATTGAGGATGGCCATGGCCATCGCCACGGCTCTGTTGAACGCCGATTGCTGGAGTTTCTACTCCAGCACTTCATTGAGGAGTCGAAAATCTGTTCGCGAAACGCCCGAACATTACCACATTGCTGGAGTTTCTACTCCAGCACTTCATTGAGGACAGATCTCCTGCACGCCGTCGGGGAGGTCTTCGAGATTGCTGGAGTTTCTACTCCAGCACTTCATTGAGGAGAGGGCGTGTAGCTCGGTGTGTACGACTGCTGGTAGTAATTGCTGGAGTTTCTACTCCAGCACTTCATTGAGGAGCTAACCCCTTCCACGTCGCCTTACATGCGAAAATTATTGCTGGAGTTTCTACTCCAGCACTTCATTGAGGAGGAAGCACGGTGCAGAACATCGCATACAAGTGGCTATTGCTGGAGTTTCTACTCCAGCACTTCATTGAGGAGAGGCCGTCGAGGCGGCGGACACCACCAAAGGCTCAAATTGCTGGAGTTTCTACTCCAGCACTTCATTGAGGAAATGAGCGGGCGGGCAAATGGGAGACCGACACCAGCATTGCTGGAGTTTCTACTCCAGCACTTCATTGAGGAGGGTTAAGTGGGTCACAAGCATTGCCCAATAGATAAAGATTGCTGGAGTTTCTACTCCAGCACTTCATTGAGGAACCGTCGACCTTGTGCGCGACGGTAAAACGATTCTATTGCTGGAGTTTCTACTCCAGCACTTCATTGAGGAGGTTACACGTGGCGCAACGTCGAGGAGTGAGGCCTAATTGCTGGAGTTTCTACTCCAGCACTTCATTGAGGACTGCATATTTGGAAGATCCTGTCCGTGTCGGGATTCATTGCTGGAGTTTCTACTCCAGCACTTCATTGAGGACGGCAGAAGCGCTGCACGTTGGTGCATGAGCTGATGCAATTGCTGGAGTTTCTACTCCAGCACTTCATTGAGGATTGAACGTCTGCGTGACGTTCGTGATGTTCCCACCGATTGCTGGAGTTTCTACTCCAGCACTTCATTGAGGAGATGGATTCACGTCGGGCGCATGCCATGTCAACGAATTGCTGGAGTTTCTACTCCAGCACTTCATTGAGGACTGGGCTCGGGTATCTTCGACGCGATAGCCGATCCGATTGCTGGAGTTTCTACTCCAGCACTTCATTGAGGAACAGAGCATCACCGAATTGCGTGGGATTCTGAATGGCATTGCTGGAGTTTCTACTCCAGCACTTCATTGAGGACAGTACGCACTACGGATTGGAGGACTGCTGACATGGATTGCTGGAGTTTCTACTCCAGCACTTCATTG
This sequence comes from Bifidobacterium eulemuris, assembly GCF_014898155.1. Classification (NCBI taxonomy): domain Bacteria; kingdom Bacillati; phylum Actinomycetota; class Actinomycetes; order Bifidobacteriales; family Bifidobacteriaceae; genus Bifidobacterium; species Bifidobacterium eulemuris. The sequence goes on from NZ_CP062938.1 coordinate 2,662,314, forward strand.
AGGAACGGTGGACATGGTTAGTTTCCTTTCTGTTGGATTTGATTGCTGGAGTTTCTACTCCAGCACTTCATTGAGGAGAGCGCGATTGGCTCCACATTGTCAGCCGTAGGCGGAGATTGCTGGAGTTTCTACTCCAGCACTTCATTGAGGTGGCATGGGACGGCGCGCAATGACCTCCGCCGCGCCGTATTGCTGGAGTCTCTACTCCAGCACTTCATTGAGGACTGTCGTGGATACAAGGACACGCGCAAGCAGCCTCGGATTGCTGGAGTTTCTACTCCGGCACTTCGTTGAGGAACGCACTCGTGCAACTTTCTCACCGTCGTCGCCGACGATTGCCGGAGTCTTTACTCCAGCGCTTCATTGAGGAGCGAGGTCGACGACCTCGCCGTCGCCCGCGACGGTATTGCTGGAGTCTCTACTTCAGCACTTCGTTGAGGACCGTCCTCGTGGGACTGTCTGCACGCCATGTTCCAAATTGCTGAAGTCTCTGCTCCAGCACTTCATTGAGGAGTGCATTGCCCTCTCGGATAGGCGCGGCAGACCGGGATTGCTGGAGTCTGTACTCCAGCACTTCATTGAGGAATGGGAGCAGGGCTTAGGGGATGATGTGAGATTCAAAATTGCTGGAGTCTCTGCTCTGGCACTTCATTGAGGGCGGGACAACAACGACGGCGGCTGAGGCGGTATGAAAGTGCTGGAGTTTCCACTCCAGCACTCCATTGATGAGGGCCGAACTCCTGATAGCCTAACTGTTATGACACAGTCTCCCGTTCCCGCTGCTGCACCGAACTACAACCGTACGATGATCGCCTGTTTCGTGGGCTACATCACTCAGGCGGTGATCAACAACTATATGCCGCTATTGTTCGTCACCTTCGCGGCGACGCTGGGCATCGATATGGCGCGCCTGTCCGCGTTGATCACGGTGAATTTCATTACGCAGCTAGTAGTGGATGTGTTGGCCGGGCGGTTTGTGGATAGGATCGGTTACAAGCCCTGTATTATCGCGGCGCATGTGTCGGCCGCTGCGGGACTGCTGGTGCTGGGACTGGTGCCAACACGTGTGTCTGACCCATACTGGGCCATTCTGGTGGCGATTTTGCTGTATGCCTTGGGCGGCGGACTGATCGAAGTGATGGTCTCGCCGATTGTGGAGGCCTGCCCCTCCGAGCACAAGGCCAAGGCGATGAGTCTGCTGCATTCGTTCTATTGCTGGGGACAACTGGGCACTGTGGTGATTTCCACACTGTTTCTGTGGGCATTCGGTACGGGAACGTGGCCGATGCTGGCTTGCCTGTGGGCGATTGTGCCGCTGGTCGGCATTGTGATGTTCTGGAGCGCGCCGATGCCGCGCATCGTGCCCGAAGGCGTGGCGACGATGCGGTTGGTCGATTTGGCGGCCAAACCGGTGTTCTATCTGCTGTTCGTGATGATGCTGTGCGCGGGCGCGGCCGAACAGGGCATGAGCCAGTGGGCGAGCACCTTCGCGGAAACCGGACTGGGCGTGACCAAAGTGGTAGGTGACCTCGCCGGCCCCGCTGCGTTCGCTCTGATGATGGGCCTGTCCCGCACCATCTACGGAATATTGGGGCACAAGCTTAATCTCCGGGCATTCATCGCCGGCAGTTCGATGCTGTGCGTGGCCACCTACCTGACCGCGGCGCTAACGACTTCGCCGGTACTAGGGCTGGTGGCCTGTGCGCTAACCGGTTTCTCGGTCGGCATTATGTGGCCCGGCACTTTCTCGTTGGGTGCGGATGCGATGCCCGGCGGCGGCACGCTGATGTTCGCCCTGTTCGCGGTGGCCGGCGACTTGGGGTGCGCCGGAGGCCCGGCCGTAGTGGGATTCATCGCCGCGGCCAACGGCAACAATCTCAAAGCCGGGCTACTATTCGGCTCGATTTTCGCTGTGATTCTGCTGGTGTGCGTCCTTATCGTGCGGCGTGCCAGCGTCGCTACTGCGTCTTCACATGACTGAATTTCGCTTGTTGAAATTCGTAAGGACAGTCACCTGGAAAGTATGAAGGCTTACGGCGGTGGGGTAGGATTGGGGCTGTGACGATGATTGAAATCGCAGTGCAGGATGTCGAAGGCGCGCGTACCGCCAAAGAAGAAGGTGCCGACCGTATTGAGTTATGCTCGGCGTTGGGTGCCACAGGCGGACTCACGCCAAGTTTCGGACTTATCCGGGCCTGCGCCCGCGTGGAGGTGCCCCAAGGCGTGCAGGTGCTCATCCGATCCCGCGCCGGTTCGTTCGTGTTCAGCGATGACGAACGGAACGTGCAGTTGGATGACGTCCGCGCGGCCGTCGAAGCCGGAGCCTCCGGAGTGGTCGTGGGCGGGCTGACGGACGAAGGCAAGCTGGACGAGCCTTTCGCCGCCGCGCTCGCCGAAGCGGCCCGTGAGGCGGGGGCTCGTGTCGGTCACGATATCGACATCACCTTCCACCGAGCCTTCGATGTGACCCGTGATCGTTTCGCCGTGATGGACGCACTCATCGGCATGGGATACACGCGCATTCTCACTTCGGGTGGTGCCGCAGGCGTGCCCGAAGGATTGGACGCCCTGCGCGAGCTGGTCGATCATGCGGCCGGTCGTATTCAAATCCAAGCCGGAGGCGGACTCACGGTCGAATCCATCCCCGAGGCGATGGCCACGGGAGTGGACGCGCTGCATATGTCCGCCAAACGACTTGTCGTCTCCGAAGGCGGTCCCGGTGGCGGGGGAGCCGCGCCGATAGAGTGCACGGACCGCGACGTCGTGCGCGCGGCCGTCGCCGCGGTGCGAGTCTGAGTTCACTGTCGCTCGCGCAGCATAGGTATGTGATATGGCTTGATCTATTTCGCCTTTATGGTGTGGCGAGCGTAATACTCGGCTAGAGGTCTTAATCTCCAGCCGAGTCACTTATTTGTTCGCAGAATCACCGCGCGGCCACTCCACACCGAACCGGCACGCACTCAACTCCGCATGAGAACAGATACGCACCATACGCACGAACCCTCGTCCACGCCAGTACAGCACAAGCACGTCATCATCACCCATATGGAACTCAACACACCCGTTGTAACAGCCGCCTGGTTTATTCAATACATGCGGCCCATACGAATCCGGTACGCAGCCATCAGTTGCCAGAAAATCAGCGACGACATCACGCACTTCACGCGCGTAATCCACACGCCAACGCGACAAGCGCGCAAGGTCCGCCGAAAACTCCGGCGTGAAACGAACCTCAACCACGCTCCGCTCCCGATATGATCGTATCCATATACGAACGCGCCTCACTCGGTGACTTGCAGACGACCTCACCCGGCGCATTATCGAGTGCGTACGCCGGCGTACCCGAATCCGCATAACCACTCACATATGCGCCAAGCAGGCTAATCAGATCAACCCCGCGTGAACGTGCCAAAGCCTCAGCCTCGGCATAACGCGGCAACGATTCAACAGCAGTCATAACTCACCTCGCTTCCAACTCAAATATTACCCGCCCCTCCTTGGAACGGGCCTAATACGCTGCCAGCCCATAAAGAGGCGGACATCGCCAAGAGGCGCGCGCAATCAGCCTAAGCCGACTGCTTTCTTTTCAACTCACTCCAGATATCTCCTAACAGTTTTCTGGGATTGGCGATAGGGCAAGGCGTGTAAGTGGTTCGGTAGGGTGACTGGGCGTGCCGATAGAGCGCACGGACCGCGATGTCGTGCGCGCGGCCGTCGTCGTGGTGCGGCGACGCGGAAGCGAATGGGATTTCGTCCGACCGGCGGTGATATGATAGGCGGCGTTGTGACGCGATGATCCGTTATCAGCGGGGAGCGCTCGGAAGAACGGCCGCGATCGACGGTGCGAGGAATCGCATGGCGGGAACGGCTTATTAGACCCGACGGGACCGGCCCGACATAGCCGGACATGAAGCGGTCGCGCATCATCCGCCAAACACAGGCGGGCGGGCGTGGCAAGCGAGGTGGTACCGCGGTATGCCTCGGTCGGCACGGCGTCCCGGCGCATGACGGGAGCGCAAGCCGGCCCGTCATCATCGTCCTCGTGAGGAAACCAACGAAGCATCTCACGAGGAGAACAGCGGTGAGCGAGAACACCAACAGTGTGTATCCCAAGGCGGCGGTGAGCGACGAGACCAAGCGCGTCGCGCCGAACCCCAGCTTCCCCAATCTGGAGGAATCCGTCCTCAAGTATTGGGACCAGGACGACACCTTCAACAAGTCCATCGAACGCAACCCTTCCGGCGACCACAGCCAGAACGAATTCGTCTTCTTCGACGGACCGCCCTTCGCCAACGGTCTGCCGCACTACGGCCACCTGCTGACCGGCTACGCGAAGGACGTGATCCCGCGCTACCAGACCATGAAGGGCCGCAAGGTCAACCGCGTGTTCGGCTGGGACACCCACGGCCTGCCCGCCGAGCTGGAGGCGCAGAAGGAGCTCGGCATCGACTCCGTGGACCAGATCCACGAGCTCGGCATCGACAAGTTCAACGACGCCTGCCGCTCCTCGGTGCTCAAATACACCAACGAATGGCAGGATTACGTGCATCGCCAGGCCCGCTGGGTCGATTTCGAGCACGGATACAAGACGCTCAACATCCCCTACATGGAGTCCGTGATGTGGGCGTTCAAGCAGCTCTACGACAAGGGTCTGGCCTATAAGGGCTACCGCGTGCTGCCGTACTGCCCCAAGGACCAGACGCCGCTGAGCGCGCACGAGCTGCGCATGGACGCCGACGTGTACCAGGACCGCCAGGACACCACCGTCTCCGTCGCCGTCAAGCTGCGCGACGAGGAGGACGCCTACGCCGTCTTCTGGACCACCACGCCCTGGACCGTGCCCACCAACTTCGCCATCGTCGTCGGCGCCGACATCGACTATGTCGAGGTGCGCCCCACCGAAGGCAAATTCGCCGGCAAGAAGTTTTACCTCGGCAAGCCCCTGCTCGCCTCCTACGCGAAGGAGCTCGGCGAGGACTACGAGATCGTGCGCGAGCTCAAGGGCGCCGAGATGGAAGGCTGGCGTTACTGGCCGGTGTTCCCGTACTTCGCCGGCGACGATGCGCTCGCCGAAGACGGCACCCCCGGCCCGAACGCCTATCAGATCTTCACCGCCGACTACGTCGACACCAATGAGGGCACCGGCCTCGTGCACCAGGCGCCCTACGGCGAGGACGATATGAACACGCTCAACGCGCACGGCATCAAAAGCGTGGACGTGCTTGACGAAGGCTGCCATTTCAACGCGCTGTGCCCCGACTACGAGGGCCAGTACGTGTTCGACGCGAACCTGCCGATCCTGCGCAACCTGCGCGCCGGCGACGGTCCGCTCGCCCGCATGGGCGAGGACCAGCGGGCGATCCTCTTCCAGGAGAAGAGCTACGTGCACTCCTATCCGCACTGCTGGCGTTGCGCCACCCCGCTGATCTACAAACCGGTCTCCAGCTGGTTCGTCTCCGTGACCAAGATCAAGGACCGTCTGCTCGAACTCAACCAGGAGATCAACTGGATTCCGGACAACGTCAAGGACGGCCAGTTCGGCAAGTGGCTCGCCAACGCGCGCGACTGGTCCATCTCCCGCAACCGCTTCTGGGGCAGCCCGATCCCGGTGTGGGTGAGCGACGATCCGAAGTATCCGCGCGTCGACGTGTACGGTTCGCTGGAGGAGCTCAAGGCCGACTTCGGCGACTATCCGCGCGACGACAAGGGCGAGGTCAACATGCACCGCCCGTGGATCGACAACCTGACCCGCGTCAACCCTGACGATCCGACCGGCAAGAGCCGCATGCACCGCATCACCGACGTGCTCGACTGCTGGTTCGAATCCGGCTCCATGTCGTTCGCCCAGTTCCATTACCCGTTCGAGAACAAGGAGTTCTTCGAACAGCACTTCCCGTGCGACTACATCGTCGAATACATCGGCCAGACCCGCGGCTGGTTCTACACGCTGCACATCATGGCCACCGCCCTGTTCGACAAGCCCGCGTTCAAGAACGTGATCTGCCACGGCATCGTGCTCGGCTCCGACGGCCAGAAGATGTCGAAGCATCTGCGCAACTATCCGGACGTGAACGGCGTGTTCAACGACTTCGGCTCCGACGCGATGCGCTGGTTCCTCATGTCCTCGCCGATCCTGCGCGGCGGCAACCTCATCGTCACCGCCGAAGGCATCCGCGACACCGTGCGCCAGGTCATGCTGCCCGTGTGGAGCTCGTACTACTTCTTCACGCTGTACGCCAACGCGGCCAACGGCGGCAAGGGCTTCGACGCCCGCACGCTGCGCGCCGACGAGGTGGCCGCCCTGCCCGAGATGGACCGCTACCTGCTGGCCCGCACCCGCATGCTGCTCGAGCGCGCGACCTCCTCGCTGGACGAGTTCGCGATCTCCGACGCGTGTGATGCGGTGAGCGACTTCATCGACGTGCTCACCAACTGGTACATCCGCAACACGCGCGACCGCTTCTGGAACGAGGACGAGAACGCGTTCAACACGCTGTACACCGTGCTCGAGGCGTTCATGCGCGTGCTCGCGCCGCTCGCTCCGATGGAGGCCGAGGCCGTGTGGCGCGGCCTGACCGGCGGTGAATCCGTGCATCTGGCCGACTGGCCGGCGTTGGTCGACGAGACCGGTGCCGCGACCGAGCTGGGTCAAGTGCTGGTGGCCGATGACGCGCTCGTCGCGGCCATGGAGAAGGTGCGCGAGGTCGTCTCCGGCACTCTGTCCCTGCGTAAGGCCGAGCAGATCCGCGTGCGTCAGCCGCTGTCCAAGCTCACCGTCGTGGTGGCCGATCCGACCGCCGTCGCCGCGTATGAGGAGATTCTGAAGTCCGAGCTCAACGTCAAGTTCGTCGCGCTTTCCACACTGGAGGACGCCGGCGAGCATGGACTCAAGATCGTCAACGAGCTGCGTGTGAATGCGCGCGCCGCCGGACCTCGCTTGGGCAAGCAGGTGCAGTTCGCGATCAAGGCTTCCAAGTCCGGCGCATGGCATGTGGATGACTCCGGCGCTCCCGTGGTGGAGACCCCGAACGGTGAGATCGCGCTGGTCGAAGGCGAGTACGAGCTGATCAACCGCGTGGAGCAGGAGAACGCGGACGCCGATGCGGCTTCCGTCTCCGCGGCTCTGCCGACCGGCGGCTTCGTGATTCTCGACACCGCGCTGACCGACGATCTGGTGGCCGAAGGCTACGCGCGCGACGCGATCCGCTCTGTGCAGGACGCCCGCAAGGCCGCCGGTCTCGACATCTCCGACCGTATCGCGCTGACGTTGACCGTGCCGACGGCCGACGCGGCCAAGGCCGAACAGTTCAAGGACCTCATCGCCGGTGAGACGCTGGCCACCTCCCTTGAGATCAAGGCCGAGGATGTGAAGGAGCTTGGCGTTCAGGTTGTCAAGGCCTGATTGACGGCTTCGCACGGGCATCGCGAACAATGATGCCCGTGCGAGGAAACCGCACACGAAAGCACATTTCGTACAGGCTGGGATTCGTTGGAATTTCAACGAATCCCAGCCGTTTCTGTTCGTTTGTTCCCCATAAAAGGGTCGCACGGACGGATTCTGGGAGTCGCCGCGTGCGAAGGGGGTTCCGATGAAACACATCGTCGCGGGGCTGCTGGCCCATGTGGACGCGGGGAAAACCACCCTGTCCGAAGCGTTGCTCTACCGCACGGGCGAAATCCGCAAACTCGGTCGCGTGGACCACGGCGACGCCTTCCTCGACACCGAATCGTTGGAGAAGCAGCGCGGCATCACCATCCACGCGCATCAGACCAAAGTCGTCCACGACGATCTTGAGCTCACTCTGCTGGATACGCCGGGGCACGTCGATTTCGCGGCCGAAACCGAACGCGTATTGCGTGTGCTCGATTATGCAATCCTCGTCGTCTCCGGTACCGACGGCGTGCAGGGGCACACGGAAACGCTGTGGCGACTGCTGGCGCAATACCATGTGCCGACGTTCGTTTTCGTCAATAAGATGGATTCCTCAGGTGCCGACCGCGAGACGACGCTCGCCCAACTGCATCGCCGTTGCTCCGACGCATGTCTGCCGCTGACGGCCGGAATGTTCGGCGGAGCGGAATCCTCCGGCTCGGCTGGACAAGACGACGAGTCTTCCGTCGCGCTGCTCGAATCCATCGCCGAACAGGACGAACTCGCATTGGACGAGTTTCTGGAGACCGGCGGAATCTCATTGGGCCGCATCCAAACCATGATCGCCGAACGCAGACTGTTCCCCGTCTTCTTCGGATCCGCGCTGAAACTCGACGGCATCGACGAATTCATGACGGGACTGTCGCGGTTCGCCCGCGAACCTCAATGGCCGGCCGAATTCGGAGCGCGGGTGTTCAAAATCGCCCACGACCAGCAGCACAACCGCCTGACGTGGCTGCGGGTGACCGGCGGCACGCTGAAAGCCAAGGCGATGCTGAGTCCCGCGACGGTCGCTTCGGCGGCATCGCCCCAATCAGCCAGTGGACAGCCTGATGGGGGAGTGGCCGCGCAAGACGAACGCTGGCATGAGAAAGTCGACCAACTGCGCGTCTACAACGGCGCGAAATTCGACATCGCGACGGAACTGCCCGCCGGTTCCATCTGCGCTGCGACAGGCCTGACCCAAACATTCCCCGGCGAGGGACTTGGCTTCGAGAGCGATGCCGAATCGCCCGCATTGCAACCGGTGCTCACCTACACCGTCCTGCCTCCCGGCATGAAACCCGATACGGAGACAACGTCGCGACGACCGGCCAAGCCATCCGCATCCGAATCCTCGGACGAAAAAAGCGATTCGGATGGCGCGGGCAAAACCGAGGAAGCGGCCGAATCGCAAGCCGACGCCGCACAGCGCAAGGCCGCGCCGAAGCCGGCGTTCGATGATCTGACGCTGCACAAACTTCTGGGCGCGCTTCGCGAACTTGAGGATGAGGAACCCCTGCTGCACGTCGCGTGGGTGGAGCGGCTGCAGGAGATCCACGTGCAGCTGATGGGCGCCGTGCAGTTGGAGATCATCCAACAGACCCTGCATGACCGGTTCGGTCTGGACGTGGCGTTCGGTCCGGGCGGCATCCTCTACCGCGAGACCGTCACCGAAACGGCGGAAGGCGTGGGGCATTTCGAGCCGCTGCGTCATTACGCCGAAGCGCATATCCTATTGGAGCCGGGGGAGCCGGGTGGCGGCGTGAGCGTCGCCAGCACGGTGAGCGAGAACGAACTCGACCGCAACTGGCAACGGCTCATCATGACGCATATGCGCGAAAAGGAGCATCTGGGTGTGCTCACCGGCTCGCCGCTGACGGATGTGAGGATGACGCTGGTCGCCGGACGCGCCCATCTCAAGCACACGGAAGGCGGCGACTTTCGCCAGGCCACCTATCGTGCGATCCGGCAGGGGCTGATGCGGCTCAAGGAGCGCGGCGCATGCCGCGTGATGGAGCCGTGGTACCGTTTCCGCTTGGAGATGCCGGGGGAGATGGTTGGGCGCGCCATGTCGGATATTCAACGCATGGCCGGCTCGTTCGAACCGCCGATGATGGATGCCGACTACGCGTTGCTGGTGGGGGAGTGCCCCGTCTCGGAAATGCGCGACTATGCGATGGAGGTGCACTCATATACGCACGGCCGCGGCCGTCTGAGCTGCGTCTTCGCCGGATACCGCCCCTGCCACGACGAGGAGCGTGTGGTCGCGCAATCCGCCTATGATCCCGAATCCGACCTTGAGAACACCCCGGACTCGGTGTTCTGCGCGCACGGTGCCGGCTACCCCGTCAAATGGTACAAAGTCCCCGACTTCATGCACCTTGACTGGTCGGTGGAATCGTAAGCGCATTCCCAACGAATATCGGCGCTCCTATGCGCCCAATCCCGTTTTGAGGAATGCGTTTCGATACTGTTTGGGGGTCAGCGAGAACCGCTTCTGGAAAATCTTATGGAAGTAGCTGGGGCTTTTGAACCCCACAAGTCGGGTGATTTCGGCGATGGTGAGCTCCGATTGCGTCAAAGCCGTGGCCGCCTCATTGAGACGTGTTTCATTGATAAGAGTTCCGAGGGTTTTCCCGCTGTGCGATTTGCTGTAACGGGAGAGATATCCGATGCTGTATCCCAGTTGATGCGCGATGGATTCAATGGAGATATGCACGAGATCTCGATCGATGATTTGTTGGATGGATGCGATGAGCGGGTCCGCGTGGACGCGCTCATCCAACGCCTGGCTGAGATAGTGAACGCATTCCAATAGATTGCCGACAACCGCGTAATGCACCGAATGCTCGGAGGAGCCGTATTCGACGATAAGACGATTGATGGCTGATTCCAGAGAAGGGCTCTTGTCCGGTCCGATGGCGATATAGGGTATATCGCTCAATGAAGAGGCCCACTGGTGGAAGGCTTCATCATGGGAATGTGGTGCGAGCGCCTGCATTCGACTGATGATGGTCGTGGAGATGAGCATGTCTATTTCAACGGGGGTTGGTTGGGAGTCTCCTCCGACGGGGGAGATCAGATGTTTCGCTCCCGGTTGGATGGCTATGGTTCCGCCTGCCCGCACGACTTCCGTCCGTCCCTCGATCCAGAGCATGACGCTGCCTTTGAGCACATGCGTGACTTCAACGTAGTCGTGAAAATGGGGTTTTGACCGATGCTCAAGTTCGTGCGCGATGATGCCGAACCCATCGTCGGTCGATATATGTTCGACCGCTTGGGAAACGTCTTGGAAGGATGTGAGTTCGATGCGCCGATGGGCGACGTCAATGTTGTCGTGGGATATATCGGCGCTTTGAAAATCCACGTACTTGATGAGGTCGTCGGGGTTCCGCTGCAGGACGTCGCCTATGTCCAGGTGGGGCAATGCGTGCGAACGTCTATCTTTCATAAAGGTCATTATTGAGCACACTGTGGTCATTATGCAAGATAAATGGCTTAATACAGTATGTCTTGACAGCAATGTCGCATCAAAAACAAGGTTGTTTTCGAGGAGAATAGTATGCGTATCACAAAACCGACAATAGGCATCCTGACATTGAGCATGATTTCATTGTCAGGAATATTCATCACTCCGGTGATCGGACTCGTGGCGGAGGCTTTCCCACAGGCCTCGTTGAGCAGCGTGCAGATGATTGTTTCCGTCTCCACGTTGACTGCTCTGGTCGGAGCTTGGTGCACGGGCAAACTCGTGCAGCTCTTTTCGCGCAAGACCGTCGCATTGCTTGGCGTCGCCGGCGTTCTGGTGTTCGGATTCCTGCCGTTTATCGCGCATTCGAGTCTGAGCGTCGTTATCGCATTGTCCGGATGCCTGGGCGTGTGCTTGGGTCTCATCAACAATACGTTGCCGGCCTTCATCTCCGATCATTACGATGTGGAGCAACGGCAAGGAATGATGGGCAAGCAGGTCGCCTTCGCCAGCATCGGCGCGATGGTTTTCATCTACGCCGCCGGCATGCTGGGCACAATCGCTTGGTACTACGCCTATCTGGTGTACCTGTTCGCCGCGGTTGTCCTGCTGGTTTGCTGGTTCACCCTTCCCAAAGATGCGGTGGGCGAGGATGGAAGCCGAGACGAACGGAAATTCTCCATCGCGCAGGCGTTGACGCCTAGGGTCCTGTTCCTGCTCGTGGCTGGTTTCTTCTTCCTGATCGCCAATAACGCATACAGCAACAACCTCGCGCTTTTGGTCGCTCAGAACAATCTTGGCGATAGCGGCACCGCCGGTCTCGCCACCACCATCGGCCAGTTGGGTGGTTTGATCGCCGGCCTGCTTATCGGACGGCTGGCGAAACGCATCACCAATCACCTGTTGATGCTTGGATTCGTCATCGAAGGCGTCGCCCTTCTTGTTGTCGGATTCGCTCCCAATCTGCTGGTCCTCGTCGTCGGATGCTTCTTCGTCGGCGCGGGACTGAGCGTGTACTACGCTCAAGCTCCTTTCCTTATCACCGTGCTTGAGAAACCGTATCTGATCCCTCTTGGCATCGCCGCTATGACCACGGCGAACGCGCTCGGCGGTTTCGCCAGTCCGGTGGTGGTCAACGCCATCAACGGACTGTTCGGATCCACTGCCGCAGGAGCGATGTGCATTGGCGCCGCCATGGCTCTGATCGTCGCCGTTGTCCTTGGCATGACGAACTACCAGAAGCATTGTCTGGATGCTGTTCGGTGAATGGCGGCCCCGTTGGTATGAACAAGAAATGAGATGTGATGATGAATCTTGAACAGATCAATATTCGCGACCCTTTCGTTATGGAATATGACGGAAGCTACTACATGTACGGAACCCGTACCGAAGGCGTTTGGGGCGAGATGGACGGATTCGATTGCTACGTCAGCGATGATTGCGTCCAATGGAACGGACCTGTTGAGGTTTTCCACAAGCCGGAAGGCTTTTGGGCGGAGCGTGCGTACTGGGCTCCGGAATGTTATCGCCGCAACGGCAAATTCTATCTGATCGCCACTTTGGCAGATGCCGAAGGCCGCAAATCGGTGAATGTGCTGGAATCGGAATCGCCCGTTGGTCCGTTCGTCTATCTGTCTCGCCTTACCGATCCGGCTCAGGCATGTATCGACGGCACGCTCTACGAAGAAGACGATAAGGTCTACCTCGTGTATTCGCATTCTCTTGAAGACGTGCCCGAGGGGAATATGGACGCGGTGGAGGTATCTTCCGATTTGACCTATGCCATTGGAAATCCATTCACCGTATTTCAGGCATCCGACGCATCTTGGAGTGTGCCGGTACCATTCGCGAAAGCTGAATTCGGCATCGATGGACCGGCGTATTTCTCTGACGGGCCTTTCCTGGAGAAAACCGCGCAAGGAAAGCTGGTCATGCTGTGGTCCAGCTGGTCGGATCAGGGATATTCAGTCGGGCAGGCCGTGTCCTCAGACGGCAGCATTCGTGGGCGATGGACGCATGAGAACAGGCCTCTGATTGGTCAAGGCGGGCACGGAATGCTGTTCACCGGGCCTGACGGCAAACGCTACTTCGCGATGCATGCGCAGAATGGTCGCGAACCCGAGCATCCTCGGTTCCTTGAAGTCACGGAATCCGAGCGCGGGCTCGATGTGCGCATCTGACCTCCTGCTTTCAAGCGGCTCTCGGCTGTTCCTCCGTCCGAGAGCCGCTCGCCATGGTCGGGAATCGGTGATGCTTGGAATTCAGTCTGTATAGTCATCCTTCCCCATGATTGAGCTGCTGTGTGATGGTTATAACTGTTGCTTAGAATTCGCTAAGCTACATTTATTGAGCTAAATGTAGCTTAGCGCACGAAGCAACACTAGATATCGGCGGTATGATGCGGATTGTTCCCATCGGAATAGACATGTGGTTTGAATCGATGGGGGATGGATGATGGCGAGACCGGTTGTCTACACTGATTTTGACGGGGTGTTGAACGCTTTTCCGGATGACAAGGTGCTGCGTCGCGGAGGACAGGCGCATTTGGATTGGTTGAAGGACGGCGATCCACGCAAAACGCTGTACGACGTGAGGAATGCGTTTCTTCTGGATCGAACAAGACGTGTGCCGACTCCTATGGGTAAGTTTCGGGTTCGCTGGTCGGCGGAACTGACCGATGCGCTGCATGCAATGGCCTTGGTAGGGGATATCGAGCTGAATTGGCTGTCGACGTGGCAGCCGTTCACTGCTGCGCTGAACGAGACCTTGAGTTGGGGTCCTGAAATCGTCAGCACGGTGAACTGGTATGATCCGGTTTCCGGGCAAGGACGCCTCACCGGCAAACGCAGAACGGTGTTTTGCCGGGTCGAAGCTGAATGTCAGTTCGCGGATTCTGCGCCAATCGTCTGGATCGATGACGAGGAATGCTATGACAGTGTGGCGATGCAGTTGGAATCGTTGAACCCGGCATCACCGGTGCTGATGGTCCATCCTGATGACCGCATCGGCATCTCGCGCAGGCAATGGCGGTTGATTGAGCGCTTCGTTGATGATCCGGCGTCATTCGAGCCGGTCACTCTCGATGAGGAACCGACGCTGCACAATCGTTCCGGGCACATCGGTTTCTAGAACTCCAGCCGCATTTGGTGCCAGGTTGCGTCGCCGTGGGTGGAGGAGGAAATGCCTTCGTCGAGGAAGCCGAATTGGGCGTAGAAGCCGATGAGGGGCTTCTTGCAGGTGAGGACCAGTCCGCGGCGGCCGGCGGCGCGGGTGTCGGCGATGACTTGGCGCATCACGGTGCTGGCGTGGCCCTGATGCTGGTATCGGGGCGCGGTGTCCACGCCGAAGATCATCTGCCACGCGCCATGCGGATCATGCAGCGTCGCGTCCTCATACATATCGTCGGTCAGGTCGGGAAGGTCCGTGGCGAATCCGTTGATGAACGAGATGATGGCGCCGTCCCGCCCATCCTCCGTCAGCAGCCAGAAACAGTCGGGATACACCTCCAGTCGGGCGTGAAGCCCTTCTTTGGTAGCGGCTTCGGCGGCGGGGAAGCAGGCCGATTCCACGGCGGCGATGGCGTCGAGGTCGGCAAGCGTGGCATGGCGAATCGTGGTCATGGTCTCATTATCGTTCTGAATCCGCGCCGGACACGACAACCTCCCTCATATCGTTCAGCGTGTTCCACAAACGTTCCGTTAGGGTGGAAGAGTCGATTGCGTTCGGGGCGAGGCGGCCCCGCGCGACACCATAAGCCAGCAAAGGAGCTGTTATGAAATCCTGGAGATTCACCGGAACGAACAATCCCTTGGAACTCGTCGAACTTCCCGACCCCGTGGCCGGCCCCGGCCAAGTGGTTGTGGATGTGAAGGCGGCGGGCATCTGCCACACCGATGTCGGCATCCTGACCGATCCCGGCTGGATGTCGATGCTGGGGCAGGTGCCGGTGACGCTCGGCCATGAGGACGCCGGCGTCATCAGCCAAGTGGGCGGGGGCGTCACCGACTTCCAAGTCGGCGATCGCGTGGCCATCTGCCCGACCACCAGCGCCGGATGCCCCGGCTCGTCGTTCGACGGCGGTTTCGGTCCGAAAATCGTCATCGGCACGCAGGCGTTGGTGCCGATTCCCGACGAGGTCGACTTCGTCAAAGGCGCGGCAGCGACCGACGCGGGCATGACCTCCTATGCCGCGGTCGTGCGTCGCGGCGGCGTCAAACAAGGGGACAAGGTCGGCATCATCGGCCTCGGAGGTCTTGGCCAGATCGGCGCCCGCGTGGCGCATCTGCTTGGCGCAGAGGTGTACGTCGCCGAGATCAAGGAAGACGTCTGGCCGCTCGCCGAGGAGCTCGGCGCCAAGGATGTGCGCCGCTCCATCAAGGATTTCGACGATGTGCGGTTCGACGTCATCGTCGACTTCGCCGGCTTCGGCGACACGACGGCCGACGCGGTCGACGTGATCAAACTGGGCGGTGTGGTCGTGCTCGTCGGCATGGGCAAACTGGACGTCACCTTCGACGCCAAGTCGCTGATCGTGAACCAGTGCGACCTGCGCGGTTCCAACGGCGGCACTCCGGAAGACATCAAAGGCGTCTACGAACTCATGCGTTCCGGCGAGCTCGATCCCGTCACCACGACGGTCGGTTTCGACGAGATCCCCGAGGCGATCGAACGTCTCGAACGCGGCGAGGTCAAGGGACGTCTGGTCGTCGCCTACTGACCGCTTGCCGAATGACGCTCTCCAACGGTCGTCGCGGATACGGCGGAAGCCATCCGCGACGACCGCGTCCGTCTCGATCGCGATTGCGCGAGTTACGACCGCCGCCACTGCACGACGCTTGGGATACGTGCCAAGGCGCGCGGGAGGATTCCTCGTCTTCGTTTGGAACGACGGAAACGGTCCAACGCTGCTGGGGTTGCAGCGCGGCGGGAGATGGCAGGGCGGAAGCCCGGGACGCTATACCGCCAGCCATGGCACGGACATGATGATCATTACGAAGGTCAGCAGGCTGGCGAACAGTTCGATCAGTCCGGGGACGATCGGCTTGAGCGTTCGCTTGTTTGCGATCAACGGCAACGCCACCGCGCGGGCCAGCAGCACCAGCGCGGTGCCTCCGAGCGCGGGATGCAGCACGAAACCTCCGACGACCATCCCCACATGCCATGCGATCGACGCGACGAGATACGGCACGTTGCCGCGCTCGCGGATCATCGTTTTGACGAACAGCACCGAACCGAATTGCGTCAGAGCGAACAGCACCGCCGCAAGCACGCCGATCCGCGGGAACGGCGGATACACGTTCGTCAGATACTGTTCCAACGGCGCGCCTTCGGACATCGGCATCACGCCGGCCTCGACATCCGCACCGAACGACGCGGTGACCACAGCCATCGCGCATGCGGCGATAATCGCCACCGCATTGCCCCATAGGGTCCGCTCCTGCCGGCGCCATGCAGCCAGCATCGACAGCGCCAGCAGCACCACATACAACGGTGCCCATATCAGCACGCGCGGATGCATCACCACGAACGGCACGCCCAACACCACCAGCACGGCACCGTACCCCAACGCCGGCAGGCGGTATCGTTTGCGGAAGCGTGATTTCACCCACCGGGCGGCGGTGAACTGCGTGCAGTAGCACAGCAGCCACAGGACCAGCAGCCACAGGTTCGTGGGATTGGCCCCGGCGAGCACGACCCCCGCGATGGCGGGCAGCAGCGCCATCGCCCAAGCGCCGGGTTGGTCGGGAATCCACAGGCGGACGGATGCGCGGTGGGAAGATGCAGGTTGAGACATGATTGCCATCATAGGGGAGCGGGCGCGTAAAGACCAGAGGGTTGGGTGAGATGCCTCGACTGCGCTCGGCATGACGGTGGATACAGCGGGAGTGTGACGGCGGAACTACCAGATCACCGGTCGTACGGTGCCGATCCTCTCCAGGAACCTCGCCGCATCGCGCATCTCCTCCATGCATATGCCGTGCGCCACACCGGGGTAGACGTACTCGTCCAGCGTGCCGTGCCCCCTCCAGAAGTCGGACATGGCCGTGACCTCGTCGGCTGAGAAAATCGGGTCGAGCGCGCCATGTCCGTAGAACACCGGCGGCTTCGACTCGGCTAGCGTCCTGTCGCCCGGCAACGCGCCCGGCGCGAGCCAGCCGGAGAACGCGACCGCGGCCATATAGCGCGACGGATTCACCCGCAGCATATGCGCCGCCAGCAGTCCGCCCTGAGAGAATCCCATCATCACCACCTGACGGTCGGCGGGGATATGCTCCGCGACCCACCGGTCCACCGCTTCGGCCGCCCGCAAGGCCTGACGGTCGAGCGAGGCTCCCTCCGGCACGCCCTCATGCGCCCACTCGTCGAACCACGTGTATCCCATGCCGTACGCGATCGGCGCGCGCAGCGACGCGTAATCCGCGCCCCGCGCGCAATAGTTCAGCAGATCGGGCAGATCCCGTTCGTCGGCGCCCCAGCCGTGCAACAACACGAACACGGGAGTTTGTGCGGAGCCATGCAGGGAGGTGAGCGCGGCGGCGATTTCCATAATGCCTCTTTCGCTTGGGAAACGGACGTCTCATACTGTGGTCAGCGTGTACCACCAATCTAGCGGTATTTCAGTAGCCTTGAGAGTACACGGTCGCGTCGCCATATGCGGGGCCGAAACGTCGTGGACCATGTCGTACGGCGTGGTGTGGAGTCCTGCTCTCACGTCGCCATACGCGGGGACGGAAGAGCCGCGGACGGGCCGCATTCGTGCGGCACGCAGTCCGGCATCCGCACGCGGCATGCCGGACTGCGGCGCGGACGTGGCAGGAACGCGACGCGGGCGCGGTTGCACGGTCTATAAGCAACGCCTATAGCCACGCCGCCGCAAGCGCCGCGCGCGCCACGTACTATGACTTTCGCGTATGCGGGCGTATGCCCGCTTCGCATAGGGCATAACGCGCAGGCGTGTGTCACAATAAAGCAACTCGCTGCGGCGTGTGAACAAACGCACGCGGTCGAAACAGCCGCTCGTCACGCCGGCCGACACCGCGCCGCGCTGATTCGCAGCCGTCGATATAAGCCGGTCGAACGCGACATCGCGCGGGCCAACGAGAGACAGAGACCAGGAAAGGAGCCACGCCCATGTTCGATTGGACATTCGTCGAGCGTTACGCGCCCTTCTTCGTCTCCGGCACGTTGATGACGCTGTTCATCTCCGTGTTCGGCATCCTGCTCGCCCTCGCCGTCGGACTGGTCTGCGCCGGCGTCGACACCGCGCGCATTCCGGTCGCGCGCCAGATCGTACGCGTCTACATCGAACTCAGCCGCAACACCCCGCTGCTGGTGCAACTCTACTTCCTCTACTTCGGCCTGCCGAAACTGGGCATCGTCTGGTCCGCCGAAACCTGCGCCATCGTGGGACTCGGCTTCCTCGGCGGCTCCTATATGTCCGAGGCCATCCGCGGCGGACTCGAAGCCGTGCCCGACGTGCAGCGCGAGACCGCGTACGTGCTGGGATTGAGCTCCATGCAGTCGCTCTCCCGCGTGGTGCTGCCGCAGGCCGTCTCCACCGCAGTGCCGGGCGTGGTCGCCAACGTGATCTTCCTCATCAAGGAATCCTCCGTCGTCTCCGCCATCGCGCTCGCCGACGTGATGTACATGGCCAAGGACCTGATCGGCATGTACTACAGCACCTACGAGTCGCTGTTCATGCTCGTCGTGGCCTATCTGGTCATCCTGCTTCCGGTTTCGCTGTTCGGCACCTGGCTCGAAAGGAGGTTCGACTATGCAAAGCGCTGAGATCCTCCTGCAGCCGGGTGTGTTCCCGCGGCTGCTGCAAGGTCTGTGGGTCACCGTGTGGATCGCGGGCGTCTCCGTAGGCGCGTCCGTTCCCGTCGGCCTGCTGGTCGGCTGGCTGATGACGCTGCGCAATCCGATTGTGCGCGCCGTCATGCGCGTGTACCTCGACTTCATCCGCATCATGCCGCAGCTCGCCCTGCTGTTCCTCGCCTATTACGGTTTCGCCCGATGGTTCAACTGGAATCTCGACGCGACCGGCGCCTGCGTGCTCGTGTTCGTGCTGTGGGGCGGCGCCGAGCTCGGCGACCTCGTGCGCGGCGCGCTCACCTCGATTCCCAAGGCGCAGTACGAGTCCGCGTATGTGCTGGGATTGGGCCCGTGGCAGACCTTCGCGCGCGTGATCCTGCCGCAGGCCGTGCGTCGGATGCTGCCCGCGTCGGTGAACCTCGCCACCCGCATCGTCAAAACCACATCGCTGGCCGTGCTGCTCGGCGTGGTGGAGGTCATCAAGGTGGGCCAGCAGATCATCGACGTGAACCGTTTCCAATATCCCGACGGCACGCTGTGGGTGTACGGCGCGATCTTCTTCATGTATTTCATCGTGTGCTGGCCGCTGTCGATCGTGGCCCGCAGACTCGAAAAGAGGTGGGCCAATGGCTGACGCAACCAAGACCAACGCGACCGCGGTCCAGCCGGACGCCGGCACCGAGGCTCCCGCCGCGCTGACTCTGACCGGCCTGACCAAACAGTACGCCAACGCCGACCATCCGGTGCTCGACGGCATCTCATTAAGCGTGCCCAAAGGGCAGGTCCTGGTGATCGTCGGCCCGTCCGGATCGGGCAAGTCGACCCTGCTGCGCACCGTCGCCGGACTCGAACCGATCCAAGGCGGCACCATCGCTTTGGACGATCAGATCATCGAAACCGGCAGACCCGGCAGTGAGAAGTCCGGCAGGTCCGACCGGAGCAGCGAGCTGCGCACGCGCATCGGCATGGTGTTCCAAAGCTACGATTTGTTCCCGAATAAAACCGTGCTTGGCAACCTCGTCCTGGCCCCGACCATCGTGCAGAAACGCGACAAAACGCAAGTCGAGGCCGAAGCCGTGCGGCTGCTCGAACGCGTGGGATTGGCCGACCGTAAGGACGCCTGGCCCCACGAACTTTCGGGCGGGCAGCGCCAGCGTGTGGCCATCTGCCGCGCGTTGATCCTGCATCCGGAGATATTGCTGTTCGACGAGGTGACCGCCGCGCTCGACCCTGAGATGGTGCGTGAGGTGCTCGACGTGATCCTCGACCTCGCGAAACAGGGGCAGACCATGCTGATCGTCACGCATGAGATGCCCTTCGCCCGCGCCATCGCCGACCACGTCGTGCTGCTGGAGGACGGCGTAATCGTCGAACAATCCGACGATCCGGAACGTTTCTTCACCCAGCCGCGAACCGAGCGGGCACGGCAGTTCCTGCACACCTTCGAATTCGAACGCGCGGAACACTGACCGGCCGCCCGGCCTCCACGGTCACAGGCTCGCAACAATCGCGATGCAATCGCACGCCATACTTGTCGGAAGCGACACCCCAAGCGCTACTTGTCGCATACCGACCTACCCTGCAACAACCACACCCAAGAGAAAGAGATGCCATGAACGCATCGTTGACAAAACCATTCAAAACCCTGCTCGCCGCCTCGGCGGCGCTGATCATGGCGGGCTCGCTCGCCGCCTGCGGTCCCTCCGCCGGCACGCCGAGCGACAGCGCCTCCGACGACGCCACGGCCACGACCTCCGCGACCGCGCGCACGCTTGACGAGATCAAGGAGTCCGGCGTGCTCAAGGTCGCCGTGTTCTCCGACAAGGCGCCGTTCGGCTATGTGGACGCCAATGGCGACTACGCCGGCTACGACGTGGTGTTCGCCGAGCGTCTCGCCGAAGACCTCGGCGTCGAACCCGAATACACCTCCGTGGACGCCGCCGCCCGTGTGGACGTGCTGACCTCCAACAAGGTCGACGTGGTGCTCGCCAACTTCACCGTCACCGACGAGCGCGCCGAAAAGGTCGACTTCGCCGATCCGTACATGAAGGTCTCGCTCGGCATCGTCTCGCCCGAATCCGCCGTGATCTCGGACGTGAGCGAGCTGGACGGCAAAACCCTGATCGTGGTCAAGGGCACCACCGCCGAAACCTACTTCGAGGAGAACTATCCGAACGTGACCCTGCAGAAGTACGACCAGTACGCCGACGCCTACAACGCGCTGCTCGACGGCCGCGGCGACGCCTTCTCCACCGACAACACCGAGGTGCTCGCCTGGGCCAAGTCCAACGAGGGCTTCACCGTGGGCGTGACCAGCCTGGGCGACGTGGACACCATCGCGCCCGCCGTGCAGAAGGGCAATACCGAGCTGCTCGACTTCATCAACGATGAGATCGCCGCGCTCGCCGACGAGAACTTCTTCCACAACGATTACGAGGAGACTCTCCAGCCGGTTTACGGCGACGACGTGGATCCCGACGACATCGTCGTGGAGGGCGGGCAGGTCTGATTGGAGCCCCTCGCACGGGCCTCGTCCCCGAGGGCTCCCGTGCGACCCTGATAGCGGGTCGAAACGCACATGAAATGGCGTGATTCCTTGGAATCACGCCATTTTGCTATGTGAGGTCCATGTGCGTTCCTGTGCGGAAAAGTCGCACGAAACGTCGGCCGGCAACCGTTTGTGCGAACCCCTCATAACTAATCCATATAGCCACGCCGGCCCGCGCCGTTCCAGGAACGGATACGTTGACATCGAAAAACACAATGAACGGGAAGGAAGGCAAACGATGCGATACGATTCTCCCGTCAGGTTCTCCGCAGTGGCCCGTTCGATTCCGTCGAACGTTTTCGCCGATATGGATCGCAAGGTCGCCGCCGCCATCGCCGAAGGTCATGATGTGATCGATCTGGCGAAAGGCAATCCGGACGCGTATCCGGCCGAGTTCATCCGCGAGGAGGCGAAAAAAGCCGCCGACGACCCGGCGAATGCGCGGTACACGCCGTTCGACGGCAAGCCGGCGTTCCTGGAGGCCGCCGCCGGCTGGTACGCCCGCGTGCATGACGTCCCCCTTGACTGTCGCAGCCAACTATTCGCGGTGGAGGGGGCGGTCGATGGTCTGGCCGGGCTGTTCTCCATCCTCGTCGATCCGGGGGATGCCGTCGCGTTCGTCGATCCGTATTACCCGTCGTATCACTGCATGTCGGTGATGGCGGGAGCCGAGGAGGTGCTGCTGCCGGCATTGGCGGATCGGGGTTTCCTGCCCGATCTGGACGCGGTTCCCCAGAAAGTGTGGGAGCGCGTCAAGGTGCTGGTGCTCAACTATCCCAACAATCCCACCGGCGCGCAGGCTCCGCGGGATTTTCTGAGGCATGCGGTGGATCTGGCCAGGCGGCATCGTTTCGTGATCGTTCAGGATTTCGCCTACGCGGGACTCGGCGTCCATGGTCAGCAGTCCAGCATTCTCGCGGTGCCGGGCGCGTTCGATGTGGCGGTGGAGGTGTGCTCGCTGTCGAAAATGTATGCGATGGCGGGATGGCGGGCCGGTTTCGTCGCAGGCAATGACGATATCGTCGCGCATTTCAAGCGGTACCACTATCAGATGGGATCGATGATTTCGAGCATCGTGCAGGACGCCGGCGCCGCGGCGCTGAACAGCGACCAACGCTGCGTGGACGAGCTGGCGGAACGTTATGCCCGCCGCCGCGGAATCGTATCGCGGGGGTTGCACGATGCCGGACTCGATGTGTTCGACTCGCAGGGCGGCATCTACGTATGGGCCCGCACACCGGCCGGTTACGACGGTGTGGGATTCGCCGACCTCGTGCTGAAACGCGCGCATGTCGCCGTACTGCCGGGTTCGTGCTTCGGTTCGGTCGGGGCCGATTATGTGCGTTTCAGCCTATTGAAGTCGGATGGTGAGTTGGACGAGGCCGTTCGCCGCGTGGCCGACGTCCTCGCGCGTGCTGCGAACTTGAACCGCCCATAAGCAACCCATATAGCCACGCCGTCATAGGCCGTGGACGAAGCGTGTAGCTTCTGGGATATGACTTTTGAATACCACTCTCAATCCAAGCTGGTCTTCGGTGCCGGCGCATTATCCAATCTCGAGGCCCTGCTGCGCGAGCGCCGGGCCACCTCGGTGCTGCTGGTGTACAGCGGCGACTACGTGTTCGACCTGGGCATCCGTGACCATATCGTCGAGACGGTGCGGTCCATCGGCGCCACGCTGATCGAAAACGGCGATGTGGTGCCCAATCCGCGCATCGAACTGGTGCGCGGGCTTGTGGCGCAGGCGAGGGAGCATCAGGTGGACGTGGTGCTCGCCGTGGGCGGGGCGAGCGCGTTCGATACGGCCAAGGCCGTTGGGGTGGGCGTGCCGTACGCGGGAGACGTGTGGGATCTGTTCGACGGCACCGCCGAACCGACGGAAACCCTGACTGTGGGCGTGGTAAGCACGATTCCGGGATCCGGATCGGAGGTTTCCGACTGCGCCGTGCTCCAGCAGGGGCAGGACAAACGCGCCTTGGAGAACCGCATACTCATTCCAAGCTTCGCCATCGTGGATCCCGAATACTCGCGCACTGCGCCGTACCGCTATCAGGCGGCGGCCGTGGCCGATCTCGCCGTCGGATTCCTGGAACCGTATTTCACCGCCAAGCCGCATATCGAGGCGGCCGACCGACTGTTGGAGGGCGGATTCAAAGCGGCCCTTGCGGCCGGACGCCGCTTCGCGCGCGATCCGCAGGATTCGGCTGTGCGCGCCGAACTGCACTGGCTGTCGGCCACCATGTTCAACCATTGCTGGCTGGCCACCGGCAGCGAGAACGACTGGACCACGCACCGCGTCGAGCATGAGCTCGGCGGCGAATTCGACGTGATCCATGGCGAGGGCATCTGCGCGATCCTGCCGTCCATCATCCGACATGTCGCCGAGCGTCGTCCCGAGCGGTACGCCCAGCTGGCCGTGCGGGTGTTCGGCGCCGACCCCTATGATCTGACGCCGCGCGAAGCGGCCAACGTGCTTGCCGACGAACTGGAGGACTTTTTCAAAACCCTCCGTCTGCCGGTGAGTCTCAGGCAGATCGGAGTTCCTCGCGAGGCGATCGGACACATCGCCGACCAGCTCACCCATGCGGGTGAGACCACCGTGGGCAACTATTCGCCGCTGAGCCGCCAGGACGTCGTCGCCGTGCTCGAGCGCGCCTACTGAACCCGACCCATACCATCATCCATCCATCAAGGAACACGGAACGACCCATGAGCGAACCGACATCTTTCACGCCGCCCGAGCCAGTGGTGGCGATCAAGGGACTGAAGAAGACCTACCACGGCGAGGACGGCGATAAAACCGCCTTGCATGACATCGACCTGACCGTCGACAAAGGCGACATCTACGGCATCATCGGCCTGTCCGGGGCGGGTAAAAGCACGCTGGTGCGTTGCATCAACGGACTGGAGAAGTACGACGAGGGCAGTCTCGTCGTGCTGGGCGAGGAAGTGGGCGAGCTGTCCACCAAAGAACTGCGCGCGCTGCGCCGCGACATCGGCATGATTTTCCAGTCCTTCAATCTCATGCCCTCGCGTACGGTCGCCGGCAACGTCGAACTGCCGCTGCTCGACACCGGGGCCGATAAGGCCGCCCGTGCCGCGCGCGTGGAGGAGCTTCTCGACCTCGTCGATTTGCGGGACAAGGCCGACGCCTATCCGAGCGAGCTGTCCGGCGGACAGAAGCAACGTGTGGCGATCGCACGAGCGCTCGCCAACAATCCCAGCATTCTGCTCAGCGATGAGGCGACCAGCGCGCTCGACCCCAACACCACCAAATCCATCCTCAAGCTGCTGCGCCGGCTGCACGACACCTTGGGACTGACGGTGATCATCATCACCCACCAGATGTCGGTGATCAAACAGGTGTGCAACAAAGTGGCCGTCATCGATCAGGGCACCATCGTCGAGAGGGGCAAGGTGTTCGACATCTTCGTCAATCCGAAGGCGCCGCTGACCCGATCGTTCGTGGCGACCACCTCGAATCTCGACAAGATCAACGACCTTATCGAGGAAGGCTCGTCGCTGGTCAGGCTGGATGAGAACGAGACGCTGCTGCGCATGCGCTACGTCTCCAAGGAGGTCTCGCAGGCGTTGGTCTCCGGAATCTCCCGCATATTCGACATCGACGTCAACATCATCTTCGGCGATATCGATGTGATCGACGACGCTCCGCTGGGCGGTCTGGTCGTCGTGCTCAGAGGGGACGCCGCGCGCACCAAGGCGGCCATCGGCTATCTCAAGGACCGCAATATCGGAATCGAGGTTTTGCAACAATGAACATTTTGACCCAATGGTTTCCCAACGTGGCGAGCCGTCTGCCGGAATTCTTCGACAGCTTTGTACAGACGCTGATCATGGTCGGCGTGACGGGAGCCGTCTCGTTCGTGTTCGCCGTGCTGTTCGCCGTGCTGCTCACCCTCACGCGTAAAGACGGGCTCACACCTAACGCCGTGGCGTTCAATATCGTGGACAAACTGATCAACCTGTTCCGTTCCATCCCGTTCATCATCCTCGCCGCCGCGCTGGTGCCGGTCACGCGCGCGCTGGTCGGCACCGCCATCGGCACGCGGGGCGCGATCTTTCCGCTGATCGTCGGCATCACGCCGTTCTTCACCCGGCAGATACAGTCCGCGCTCGCCTCAGTGGACGCGGGGCTGATCGAGGCGGCCGAATCGATGGGCATGAGCGTCGGCAGAATCGTGCTGCGCGTGTACTTGCGTGAGGCGGTGCCCTCGATCATCCGAGTCAGCGTGATCGCCTTGGTCAGTCTGATCGGTCTAACCGCGATCGTCGGCATCGTGGGAGGCGGAGGATTAGGCGACTTCGCCATCCGCTACGGCTACCAGCGCTACATGCTCGACGCCACCTACGCCACCATCATCGTACTCGTGCTGCTCATCGGTGTGATCGAATTCGTCGGCAGGCAGCTGGTGCTGCTGACCGAGCACTGAAAACCAACCCTTGCCCGCGCGCGTCTGCACCGTCATCGGACGGATGGGTGCGGGACCTTGGGCATACCACCAACAAACACAACCACTATGGAGAGGGGATTATCAATGGCAACCACAAGCAAGGCGAAAGCCAAAAGGAATCTCATAACGGTGCTGGTCGCGGTTCTGGCCGTCATCGCCGTGATCGTCGCGGTCGGCGTCTACCAGCGCGCGCAGGCGGCCGGCGGGAGGACCATCACCGTCGGCGTGGTCGGCAACTCCGACGATGCGATCTGGCAGGCCGTGCAGCAGCAGCTGGACGATGAAGGGGCCGGCATCACGCTGGAACTCAAGACATTTCAGGACGGCATCTACGCCAATCAGGCGCAGGCGAACGGCGAGCTGGATCTCACGGCCTTCCAGCACTACGCGTTCCTGAACCAGGAGATCGAACAGAAAGGGTATGAGCTTTCGGTGATCGGCGAGACCTACATCTCACCGCTCAACCTGTACTCCGACAAATACGACGATGTCGCGGATTTCCAGCCGGGAGACCAGATCGCCATCCCGAACAACGCGACCAACACCGGCCGCGCGCTCAAAGTGCTGGACGCCGCCGGACTGATCACCCTTGAGGACAACACCAAGGAGAACCCGACGGTGGACGACATCGCGTCCAATCCCAGCGGCGTCGAGGTGGTGCTGACCGATCCCGCCAGCATCGTGAACACGCTGCCCGATTACGCCGGCGGCATCACCAACACGAACTTCATCATCGATGCGGGCATGAGCGTGGACGACGCCATCTACCAGGCGCCGGTGGACTCGGACAACGAGAGCTTCAAGCCGTACGTCAACGTGATCGTCGCCCGTACCGAGAACAAGGACGATGAGACCTACCGCACGATCGTGGACGCCTACCATACGAAGGCCGTGGCCGAGGCGATCGAGAACAACTACCAAGGCGCCGTGGTGCCGGTGTTCGACTACTGACGGTGGTCGGCCGATTGCGATCGGCGCAAGACAAGAGGCGGGGACCCGTATCGGATCTCCGCCTCTTCGCATGTCGTCGGAGGTGTCGCCGGATCGGCGCGAATCAGTATTGGGCCTCCAACGGTGTCCGTTCGCCCGCGGTCACGGCGAAAGGCAGATGGTTGCGCTTCGAGGGGATCGGGCAGGTGCAGTACGGAGAGAACGCGCAGGGATAGTTGTAGGCGTAGTTGAAATCGATGGAGTCGAGCGAGTCGATCCCCAAAGCGTCGAGCTGCAGCACGCGGCCGATTCCGTAGGTCTCTTTTCCGGTGGTCTCATCGGAGAAGAAGATGCTCGCATGGCCGAACACATTGGACACCACCAGCGAATAATGCTCGCCGTTATGGTCGAACTCCACGAATCCGACCACCGGATACGATTGCAGCACCGTGGTGACCACGGAGTCGTGGATGTCCTGCTCGTCCTCGGTTGCCCTGCGGAACGTGGCGGCGAAACGCCACTTCGGATCGACGGGGTAGTGGGGGATCGCGGTGAAATCGCGGCGGCGGTCCGTGTTCGGGTCCTTGACGCGGATCCAGAACCGGTGGGTGTTGCGTTTGATGGCATCGGTCTGGGAGTTGATCTCCAAACGCAGGTCGCCGTACTCCACATATCCCAGCGCCTGCTCACCGAAGGCCGTGGGCGTGAATGCGATCGGTTCGTCCAGAGGCTCGCCCGCATTGGTGACGCGCCCGTCCTGCCCGGGCGTGTAGATCAACGTGTCGTTCTCGGCGCTCCAGGTGCCGGGCACGCCGTCGATGGTTTTGGTCTCGCCGTTGGCCACCCAGTTGATGGATGCTGGTGCCAGATATCCGTGCGGCGCGGTCAGTTCCTCGACTCGCTGCGTATGCCAGATGTTCCATTGCTGCACATAGGGATCCGCTTGGATCACTGTGGTTTCGGTCATGATATGTGCCCCTTCCAGTGGTTGGTGTGTGGATGGCGGCTGCGCCCGTTGGCGGGTGTCGGCGCCTACGCAGGTCACTTTATCGAAAAGAGGGGGAGCCATCGCGGTGCGCGGTATACGAACTGCCGATAGCGGCGTCAAGGTAATTCCTATGGCCGCGCCGGCCGGCACCGGGGACCCGCGCGGTACGGTTGTGCGCCGAGGGCGGCGGTGATCTGGACATGGTCGCCGAGTTCGTCGCCGGCCCGCGCAGCTCCTTCGACCGCGCGGTGCCGGGAGCGGACGCCCGGACGGTTGTGACGGCGATGCTGGCGGCCGAAGACCTGTACACATGTGATGACGGCGGAGATCTGGTCTGATGGGACGTTGATAGGATGGGAGGTGTCGCGGCAATGGTTGCCGCGGCACCTCGTGGAGGGAACGGTTATGTCAATGACAGTGGGAATGGTAGGAGTGACGATGCTGATAGGTGTTGTGCTGCTGGCGCTGATTGTGGTGCTGCTGTTCGCGGCGATTTTCATCGTGCCGCAGCAGCAGGCGTACATCATCGAACGCTTCGGCAAACTGCATAAGGTGCAGTTCGCGGGCATCCATGTTCGGATTCCGTTCGTGGACCGCATCGCGATGAAGACGAATATGCGCGTCAACCAACTCAACGTGCAGTTGGAGACCAAAACGCTCGACAACGTGTTCGTCACCGTCGTGGCGTCCACGCAGTTCCGCGTCAACGCGCAGAACGTGGCCACCGCGTACTACGAGCTGCGCGATCCGGCCGGCCAGCTGCGCTCCTATATGGAGGACGCGCTGCGCTCCGCCATTCCGGCGCTCACCCTCGACGACGCCTTCGCCCGCAAGGACGACGTGGCCTCCGACGTGCAGAAAACCGTCGGACAGGAGATGTCGCGCTTCGGCTTCACCGTGGTGAAAACCCTGATCACCACCATCGACCCCAGCCAGCAGGTCAAGAACGCGATGGACTCCATCAACGCCGCGCAGCGCGAGAAGGAGGCCACCCGCCAGCGCGCCGAGGCCCAGCGTATCCAGATCGAGACGCAGGCCGCCGCCGAGGCGGAGAAAACCCGCCTGCAAGGTGAGGGCCAGGCCAATTACCGCCGCGAGATCGCCAACGGCATCGTCGACCAGATCAAAAGCCTGCAGGCCGTGGGCATGAACATCACCGATGTGAACAACGTGGTGCTGTTCAACCAGTATCTCGACGTGATGCGCTCGCTATCCGAGTCGAACAACGCCAAAACCGTGGTGCTGCCGGCCTCCACGCCCGGCGGCTACCAGGATCTCTACGAGCAGATCACCAAGGCCATGCTCACCGCCAATTCGACCAGCGAGCCCGGCTTCGTCAAGTAACGAAAACAGCCCGTTTTCTCGCGCCCTCCGCCTGGGTCTCAGTGCGGAGGGCGCGTTTGTTTACGAGTTCAGGAACCCCTCGACGGCCTCGGCGGCCGCGTAACCGGCGCGGTACATGCGCTCCAGCCCCTCGTAGCTTTTACTCAGGGTGCTTAGTCCGTAGAGGTCCTCGGGTGCGAGGATCAGCACGCGGCCGTCCTTCTCGTACTCCTTGGCCAGAGCCACTTCGTCGTTGTAGGTGCGGTAGCGGTCGCGCAGCTTTTCGGCCGCGGCCGGATAGAAGCGCTCCAACACCTTCGCCGGGGCGAGGTCCTTCTTCTGCTCGCGGATTTCGTCCCTTAAGCGCGAGAGAATCACCACCACGCGCTCATAGCCGTCATCCAACGCCTTTTGCACCGGAACCGGGTCGGCGATGCCGCCGTCGAAATACGGCACGCCGTCGATCACATACGGCTCGCAGGCCACCGGAACGGCCGACGAGGCTTTGACCACGTCGAAATCGTCGTAGCGTATGCGGGATTTGTCGAAATACATGGTCGAACCGTCTTCGGCATTGCACGCCACCACCGTAAACCGGCTCGGATTCGCCGCGAACGCCTCGTAATCCACGGGATATTCGCCGTCATGATTGCTCAGCGTGCCGTAGATGTAGTCGAGGTTCGCGAAGTTGTGGTTCTTCACGAAACTGTTCACGCTCGCGTACTCCTTGCGGAAGGCGTATTCCGTGTAGAACTTGTGGTTGCGCCCGGGCTGATGCGCGATATAGGAGGTCATATTGGCCGCTCCCGCGGACACCCCGTAGCAGTGGTCGAAGTCGATGCCGGCCTCCATCAGCCGATCCATGACCCCGCATCCGAAAATCGCGCGGAATCCGCCTCCCACATCGATTAACGCGGTACCCTTGGCCATGACGTCCCCTTTCTTTGCGACTTGGTATCGAGATTACGCGCGTATCGCGGACAAACCCGTATCGGCTTGTCTAAGAGCGCAATCGGTTGGAAAGCCGTGGCTTAGGCGGCATCCAGCAGTGATCTCGCCAACGTGGCGATACGCTCGGAAGGATCGGAGTTGGCGAGCTCGACCGAACCGGTCTGTGATTCGGGCGCGAGGTGCCCCAAGGATTCCAACACCACCGACAGATGCCGCACAGTGCCCGCGTTGCCGTCGATGATCGCGGCGGAATCGGGCAGCAGCTCGCGAAAATAGTCGCGGTAGAACACGAAATGCGTGCATCCCAGCACCACCGAGTCGATGGAGGCCAGATCGTAACGGTCGAAATAATGGTGCAGCGTGCTCATCACCGCGTCACGGTCGTCCAGTCTGCCGGATTCCACGATATCGACCAGATCGGGGCAGGGTTCGGGGAAAATCGTATGGTCGGCGGTGAACCGCGCCATCAGTGCGGCGAATTTGCGTTCGCCCAGCGTCAGGGGAGTGGCGGCGACGATCACACGCTGACGGCGGCCTTGGCCGCGGTCGCAGGCGACCTTCAGCGCGGGCTCCATGCCGATGATGGGGATGTCGTAGTGCTCGCGCAGCTCGTTGACTGAGGCGGAGGTGGCGGTGTTGCAGGCGATGACCACGGCTTTGGCTCCCTGCCGCACGAACCGTTCCACGATGGCGAAGCTTAATTCGCGCACCTGGTCCGGTGTTTTGGTGCCGTACGGGGCGTTGGCGGAATCACCGAAATAGAGCACACGCTCATGTGGCAGTTCGCGGCGCAGCTCGCGTGCCACGGAGATGCCGCCCAATCCCGAATCGAATACGCCGATCGGCGCCGTCGAAGCCATCGCAACCTCCTTGCCAAACGTCTCCAGACTACACCGTCGCGTGCGGGTGCGCCGGCATGGTGGCGGGTATGCTGGGGCGTATGACCATTCCTCAGCATGTGACCAAAGCCCACGCCACCGGTAACGACTTCGTCGTCTATGCCGATCCGACCGGCGAGTTCGAACCGACCGCGGACGAGGTGCGCTTCCTATGCGACCGCCATCGCGGTATCGGCGGCGACGGATTGATCCGCCTGGCCCATCCCCGGGCGGTGTCGGATCTCGACGAGGCGCAACGCGCGGCATGCGAGACGGGCGGGGCCGTTTGGTTCATGGACTACCGCAATGCCGACGGCTCGCTGGCCGAGATGTGCGGCAACGGCACGCGCGCCATCACCCTGTTCGCGATGGACCGCGGACTTGCGGACAGCGGCGAGCCTTTCCGTTTGGGTACGCGCGCCGGAGTGAAGACGCTTGACTCTTTGGGTGATGTGGAACCGTATGGGCGCGATGTGCTGCATGTGGATATGGGCGCGTGGCGTATCGGCGAACTGGGCGCGTATGAGGTCGCCGTCGCGGGTGCGTCCGGCTCGGCCCGCGGCACTTTCGTGGATATGGGCAACCCCCATGTGGTGGCGGTGACCGGTGTGGACGTGGGGTCGTGTGCCATCGGCGCGCTGGCCGACCTTCCCCGTGCCGACCTGTTGGACTCCACGCTGCCGGATGTGGATGATCTGGATCTGACGGTCAAACCGCGGGTCTCGCCGGTGCTCGAAAGCGACCAGAACGTGGAGTTCGTGCGCATTGACGCCGTGAACGCCGACGCGCACGAGGGCAAGGCCACCATGCGCGTGCATGAGCGGGGTTGCGGCGAGACGCTGTCCTGCGGCACCGGTCTGTGCGCCACAGCGATCACCCTGCGCGCGCTTACCGGCGTCGACCACTGGGATATCACCGTGCGTGGCGGCATCCTGCGCGTCGACGTGACCGATGCGAATGTGGCGCTTACCGGATCGGCCACGCTGGTGGGTGATATCGCGCTGCGTTAGGGGCGGATCAGGCGAACAGCGCCGGTCCCTCCACGACGATGATCAGCGCGGCCAACGCCACCACCCACAACACGTCGATCATCAGATCGATGCCCAGACGGTAGTACTTGCGCAGACCGGCGGCCTTGGCGGGCAGTCCGCGCACCGCCACGGTGGCGTGGCTTAACGCCATGAACTGGATGGTGGTCGAGAACATCAAGGTCAGGCACCACGGGCATAGGGCCTGGATCACGAACATCGACTGCGAGAACAGCCAGTAGGCGTAGGCCAAGGCGGCGAGTCCGCCGAACCAGGTGCAGGCGGCGAACCAGCGCGGCACCGCGACCTTCGCCATGCCGATCACCGCGACGGTGACGAACACCGATTCGGCGGCGATGCCGAAGAAGGCGTTCGGATAGCTCAATCCGCCGAATTTGACGATCTCCGCCTGCCAGGATTGCGCGACTGCGGAGCAGGAGACCACGCTGTTGACGTCGCAGCCCAACGAGGCCTCGGGGTGTCGCGCCAACTGCAGGGTTTCGGCCGCCAGCACGAACGAGGCGCCCAGCGCCACCGCTGAGGCGACCAGCATGATCAGATAGGTCCACCATGCGCTGTGCCGCCATCCGAGTAGCGGACGTTCGTCGATGATGGCGCTGTCGGTGGTGGTCATGGACACGCTCCTTGGTCGGAAATCGGAAACCCTATGGAATACCTCGAATCGAGATAACTATATCGTATGCATGGGCCGGACATACCTGACAGCGAGCATATCGCGTGCGATGTATCTGCCACGGACGCACGACTTCGCGCCGCAAGAGGCCGATATGTGCTTGTCGCGAGGGAACAGGCTCTACGATAGAACATATGAACCAGCCCGAAACCATGCCCGTTCCGCCGAGCGGCGGATGGGACATCCACTGCCACACCGCGTTCTCCGACGGCACGGAAAGCCCCGCGACATTGGCGGCCGAATGCGCGCGTCTGGGATTGCATGGCATGGCCATCGCCGACCATGACACCACGGCCGGCTGGGATGAGGCGCAGGACGCGGCGCGCGCGCATGGCCTGCGCCTGCTGCGCGGCACGGAGGTCACCGCGGTCGACGGCAGGGTCTCCGTGCATATGCTCGCCTACCAATACGATCCCGCGAACCGTCGGATCAGCGATCTGTTCGCCGACACCCGCGCCGCGCGTCTTGCGCGCACCAAACGCATGGTGGAGCTGCTCGCCGAGGACTATCCCATCGACTGGGACGCGGTGCTGGCGCAGGTCAGGCAAGGGGAGCGCACCACCATCGGGCGTCCCCATATCGCCGACGCGTTGGTGGCGGCCGGCGTGTACGACAACCGTTCCGCGGCATTCGACGATGCGGTGAGTGCGAGATCGCGATATTACATTCCCACGCCGTCGCCGACCACGCACGATGTGGTGGCCGCGGTCAAGGCGGCCGGCGGCGTCGTGCTGGTCGCGCATGCGGGGGACACCAGTCGCAACCGCCACCTTTTGTCGGACGATCAGATCCGCGTCTTGGTCGACGAAGGGTTGGACGGATTGGAGGTGTGGCATCGGGGCAACCCGCCCGAACAACGCGTGCGGTTGCTCGACCTGTGCCGGCGGTATGGGCTGCTGGCCACCGGTGGGTCCGACTGGCATGGCACGGGCAAACCCAACGCGTTGGGGGAGAACCTCACCGACGACGCGACCGTGGAGGCCATCGTCGCGCGGGGCGTATTGCCGCTGTTCGCCTAAAGCGCGCCGAATCCGACGGCGTGCTTGGTCTCCGAACCGATAAGCGCGTATCCCAACGCGCCAGCCGGCACCACGATGCGGCGGCCCTTATCGTCGGTCAGGTTGATGGTGAGGCCGTTCGCCACGGCCTGTTCGATGATCTGGCTGACCTCGTCGGCGCTGGCGTCGGTGCTGAAGTTCACCGGTCGTGTCACGTTCTGAATGCCCAGTTCGATATCCATGAATGCTCCTCGTATCGGCCGGCAAGCCGGCGGTTTGGTGATGTCTGTTGTCTATTGTGCCGTCCATGCGCCTGAGGCGCGCGGGGTTACGCCTTCGGCATGGACGATGTTCGGCCGGTCGGCCTTGTTCACTGGTTGAGCGGCATGCCGTTCTCGTCGAAGCCTTCCAATCCCGCCTGGGCGTCGCGCAGCGCGCGCTCCTCGCGTTCCAGCAGCGGGATAAGCGTGGTTTCGGCCTCGCGCTCCGGCGTGTCGGTATGGGGTCCGGGCGTCATGGCGGCCGCGAGAACCGGACCGCGCTCGTCGGTGTCGTCGGTCTGCGTGGTGGCGTTGGCGACCATGTAGGCGCCGTCGCCGTGTATCGCATGCTCGGCGCCGGCGATGAGCTCGTTGATGGTGATGGTCACCGACGAGCCCGGCGAGTGCTCCGCCGAAGGCTGGGGTCGTGTGTTGCCGGTGGCGACCGCAGGTCGATCCGCGGTCGAATCGGCATCGACCGGGGTGACCGGTCGGTCCGCC
This sequence comes from Bifidobacterium eulemuris, assembly GCF_014898155.1. Lineage (NCBI taxonomy): Bacteria > Bacillati > Actinomycetota > Actinomycetes > Bifidobacteriales > Bifidobacteriaceae > Bifidobacterium > Bifidobacterium eulemuris. The sequence continues at coordinate 2,696,583 of NZ_CP062938.1, forward strand.
GTCGAATCGGAAGCATCGTCGTTCGGTGACGCGGTGGCGACGATCTGCGCGGAACCGGTACGATCGGGGTCGGGAGTGTCGTCGGAGGGATCATACGCCTGATCGGCGGCGGCATGGGCGCGGGTGGCCTGCGCGGCGCGGCGTTCGGATTCGTTGAGCAGGGTGCCGACGGTGATGGTGGAGGGGGATTGCGCCGCATCCGGGTTCGCGCCGCCGGTCGGGCGCGGCGCGGCATGCGTCCCATTGCCGGAGGGTGTGAGCACGCCGAGCTGGTGGGCGAGACGTTCCACCTGCGCCTTGAATTGCAGGATTCGGCTGTTGTCCGCGCGGTTGAGCGCTTGGATGAATTCGCCCACCTGTTCCATCTGCAGCCACAGGTTGGCGCGCAGCATGATCAGATCGTCGAGTCGGGATCCCATCATGCGTCCGTAGGCGGCGAGCACGGCGTTGCGATGCTCGTCGTCAAGCTTGAGGAACACCCAAGCCAGATCGCGCGCCGGATCGTTCACCTGCATATCCTGCCAGTTGGTGACCGCGGTGATGGTCGATCCGGAGAACAGCACATCGCCGTCCGAGAATCCGCCGTGCACCGTGCAGGTGGAGAACGACCATAGGCCCTCGGTCTCGATGATGCGCGCCCAGCTATTGGTGATTTCGGAGGGCACATGGCCGGCTCCGCGCAGACGTTTGATCCAGGCGGTCAGTTGCGAGCGGATCTGCCCGGTGGTGAACACCGGATATTTCGCCTCGGCGAGGAAATCGGGGCGCAGACGGTGGATCGCGCCGATGGCGGTGCCCATACTGGCGCAATCGTCCAGCGTGAGCAGATCCAAGGTGCGGGCCTGTCCGTCGCAGTGGGGCGTGACCATCACCGCGGTGGATCCCGTGGGACCGTTCGGCGTCTCTCCGGCGTCGAACGCGATCACGCGATCCAGGGTGAATCCCAATCCGCCGGGGTCGCGCGCGTCGGCAAGCGTGCGGGCCGCGCGCACGCGGGAGGCGAGACGTTTGCGTCCCGTCTCGGTATCGGTGGCGTACACGTCGTACAGTTTGCCCGAGGCATCCTGCACAACCGCCTGGTCGATGCCTGCGGCCTCATCCGTGGCGCTGCCGGTCGCGTTGTCGCGCACACCGGCGACGGCGATGTTCGGGCAGAGCGCGGAGGTAAGCGCGGCCAACATAAACTTGCTACGTTTCATCACAGTTCCACACTAATACACGTGGGCGCGCAAATCTCGCCGTCCGACATATCTCGAAACGCCGTGTGTCGCTCGCGGCGGCACCGAAGATCCGTTCGCGGCGGCATGCGGCACAGGGAGGTGCCACAATGGAGGCATGGAGGCATCGACGATTCTCGAGGGGCTGGACGAGGCGCAGCGGCGTGCGGCCACCACGCTGCAGGGGCCCGTGCGCATCATCGCGGGTGCCGGCGCGGGTAAGACGCGCACGGTGACGCGGCGCATCGCCTACGCCTGCGCGACCGGCGCCTGGGACGCCTCCCGCACGTTGGCGGTGACGTTCTCCGTCAAAGCCGCCGCCGAAATGCGCGCGCGACTGACCATGCTCGGTGTCGCAGGCCAGGTCACCGCCGCCACATTCCATTCGGCGGCCCTACGCCAGCTGCGCGGCGTGTGGATGGACATCTGCGAGGCCCCTTTTCCGCATCTGGTCGAGGACCAGCGCGATCTGGTGGTCCGCGCGTTCACCCGCGCGTCGGGGCGATCCGGGATGGATCCCACGGCCGCGCGTGACGTGCAGGCCGAAATCAATTGGGCCAAAATCTCGATGGTGTCGGTGGAGGATTACGCCCATGTCGCCGAACTGGCGGGACGCGTGCCCCCGGCCGGGCTTGACGCCAAACACTTCGCCGATATCTACGACGCCTATGAGCAGGAGAAGACGGGGCGTGGGGAGATCGACTTCGACGACATTCTGCTGTTGACCTGCCATGTGCTGGATGATTTTCCCGATGCGGCCGCCCAGATTCGCTCATCCATCGGATGGCTGACCGTCGACGAGTACCAGGACGTCTCGCCCCTGCAGCATCGGCTGATGACGCTGTGGCTGGGAGAAGGGGAGCGGGGCGCGCTCAACCGCAATATCTGCGTGGTGGGAGACCCGGCCCAGACCATCTATTCCTTCGCCGGCGCGTCCAGCTACGATCTGCTCGCCTTCGCCGACGAATTCGGTCCGCTGAGCGCGGATATCGGTCTTGGCACCGATTACCGCTCCACCGCCAGGATCGTGGATTACGCGAACACGGTGCTCGCCGCGTCCCCCGATCGCCAGGATTACCTCATGCTGACCTCCGCGCGCGAAACGGGCGCCCGTATCGAGAGAACCGTGTATGACAGCGATCAGGAAGAGGCGCAGGCGGTGGCGGCGCGTATCGCGCAGATGGTCGCCCACGATGGCGTCAGAGCCTCGGATTGCGCGATTCTCACGCGCATCAACGCGCAGCAGCGGCTGTGCTGTGCGGCGTTGCGCTCCGAGGGATTGCGCCACCGCGTGCGGCGCGACACCGGGTGGCAGACGTCGACGCTGTCCAACGAGACGGCGCAACGGCAGGCATTGCTTGAGGCGTTGGGAATCGCGGCGGGGCTGGATACGCCTGCCCCAGGCGAGACCTCGGTGCCGCAGGATGCGACGGATGCGGCTGCGAAACCCGAACCCGAGGATTCCGGCGTGACCGTCTCCACCATCCATGCCGCCAAGGGATTGGAATTCAAACACGTGTTCCTGATCGGCTGCTCGGAGGGCCTGCTGCCGTACGGCGCTCCGGCGCCGGGGGACGCGTTGGAGGAGGAGCGCCGGCTGATGTATGTGGCCGTCACGCGTGCCGAGGACTCCCTGCATCTGTCGTATGCGCGCAGCAAGGACGGATATGGCGCGCAACGGCGCAGAGCCTCGCGCTTTCTGGTCTGACGTCTTGGCGGGTGGCCGCCGTCTCCCGCCCGGCCGGGATCGGCGCAGAAGGTCTTCCGGCTGAAATACGGCGGAAAACCTTCTGCGGCCGGCCCGTATTATCGGGTCGAATCCGCGTCTGTGGAGCTGTCGGTGGCGTCATCCGCGGAATCGTCGGTTTTATCCGTTGTGCCGCCGGCCTCGCCAAGCAGTTTGGAGAGTTCCGCATCCCAGTCGATGGTGCCGGATTTGGCCTCGAAATCGGACGGCGACGAAGGGCTTTGTCCGCCGGTTGCGCCGCTGGTCTCCGCCATGCCGGAGGCGTCGGTGCTCTCCGCCTGGGCGGGGGAGGAATCCGTGCGCGAAGGATGGATGGAGTCCGGCGTCGCGATGGTTTGGGGCGCGTCCCCCGACAGGGCGGGCAGCAGATCGGGATGTCCCCATCTGGCGTCGCGGGCCTCGGGACCTTCGGCCACGGTGATCATCTCCCACAATCCTGCGGCCTCCCGCATACGCTTGGGACGCAGTTCCAGGCCGAGCAGGCTTTCGAATGTGCGTTCGGCGGGTCCCCCCACCGCGCGTTCGCGGCGCATCATCTCACGCATCTGTTCGATATGCGGAATATGGGCCATGCCGGCCCGCCACACCACGCAATCGACCCATCCTTCGACCAGCGCCAGCAGCGTTTCCAACGAAGCCATCGCCTCGCGCTGCTCCGGCGTGTCCGGGATGCCTACCTTGGTGAGGTTCACCGCCCCGGAGATCGACTCGGGATCCATCGAGGTCGCGTCGCGCAGCTGTTCCTCCATCGCGTCCAGATCGATGGTGATGCCACGCGCGTATTTGCCGATCAGCGCCTCGAATCGCGGCATCAGCCACGGCACGGCGGCGAACAGGCGGGCGTGCGCCACCTCGCGCAGGGCCAGGAACGCGGTCACCTCGTCCGCGTCGATTCCCAGCGACGTCGCGTATTCCTCCACATTCTGCGCGATCAGCGCGCCGGCGGGATTCTTCAGCAGCATGATGCCCTGATCGAAACTGCCATGCACCTCATGGCTGAGATTGCCGGCCGCCTGGCCCAGCTGCATGGCGTACGAGGTGTTGCCCAGCAGTTTGAGCAATTGGGCGGGGTTGTTCATCCCATCGGGAATCGGAATCGGCACGGGGCCTGCGAACATGCCGGCGACCTCGCCTTCGAACGCGTCCCCGAGCCTCTCTCCGACCACGGAGGACATCGCGTCGCTCATGGATTCCGCCACCGGCGCCGCGAACTTGGCCCATTGGCCGATGGTGCCTTCGACCCAATCGGCGCGGGTGAGCACATCGGACTCGCCCGGCGCGGGGTCGAACTGGCAGGCGGTGTCAAGCCACAGATTCGCCTCGCTGATCGCGCGGCGCGCCGCCTCTCCCTGCTGCGCGGACACGCTTGTCGCCGCGCCGGCGGCGTTGGCCTGCTGCAAGGCGATCGATTTGGCGAGTTTGACGTTGATCGGGCCCTCATCAAGCGTGCGCTGCATATCGCCCATGGTGTTGAGCCCGCCGGCCGTGAAGGCCGCCATCAGCTGCTGCACCTGCGCGGGGTCGGGCAGACGCGAGGGGTCCTGGTCCATCAGCTGTTCGCGGATGTGTTCGGGCAGCTGGCTGATCTGCTGCCAAGCCATCTCGCCCTGGATGGGGCCGAAGCATTTGATCAGCCATTCGTGAATCGCGTTGTCGTCCATATCCGTCCCTTGAATGCCGGTGATACTGCTCACCAGTGTAGAGCGTGCCCGAGCCCGTTTCGCCGCGAGCCGAGTGGTTGCGCGGTTTCCCCACATGTGCGGCCGTGGCGTGTTCTGCCCGTCGGGAGGCGTCCCAGGCGCGTCTTTGAGGCTGGTATTCAGCCATCGCACAGGCGCGTGTCTACACTTGGAACGCATGTTTGGAAAAATCCGTGGTGCCGTCCGGCGTGTGGGACGGTATGTCGCCGCGCGGTCCGCGCGATATCTTGCAGGGGCGGCGGCCGTGGCCCTGTCCGTGGTCGTGCTGATCCTGCCCAGTCCGTATGTCGTCGAGATGCCCGGCCCCACACAGGATGTGCTTGGCACGGTCGACTCCGGCACGGTGATCGATGTGGAGGGCGTCGACACGTATGAGGACAGCGGTGAACTGCTGCTGGTCACGGTGAGCGCCCTGGGCGTGTCCGGATATCCGATCACCAACGCGCAGGCGTTGTGGGGATGGCTGAACCCGCAGACCTCGGTGCTGCCGCGTGAGGCGGTGGTGCCGGTCGGGATGACGGACGAGGAGTACACGGAACAAAACGCCGAGTCGATGTCCAGTTCGCAGGACGCCGCCGTCGCCGCCGCGAAAACCTATATCGCCGCGCATGCGGACGAGCTGGGCGTGTCGCCCGACGTGCTGGACGAGGCGACGGTCACCATGCATGTGGACGACATCGGCGGCCCATCGGCCGGCATGATGTACACGTTGGGACTGATCAGCAAACTCACGGCGGTGGACGAGGCCGGCGGGCAGATCATCGCGGGAACGGGCACCATCGACGAAAACGGCGAAGTCGGTTCCATCGGCGGCATCCGATTGAAGATGCAGGGCGCCAAACGCGACGGCGCCACCTGGTTCCTCGCCCCCGAAGCCAACTGCGACAGCGTAGTCGGGCATGTGCCCGATGGCCTGCGCGACGTGAAGGTCTCCACGTTGGAGGAGGCCTATGCGGCGCTGGTCGCCATCGGCAACGGCGAAGGCGACGATCTGCCGCACTGCACGGCATGAGAACGGCCCCACCCGATATCGGCCGTCGGCCCATACGGGCGGTCCTCCCACACACGCGGGTTGTTAACGTGGTTTTTCGCGAACTCTTGCTAAGGTGTCCACTGTGAATCAAACGGCATCACAACACGCTGAAGAATTTGGTTTCGAACCCGGCGATATCGTCCAGGAGTGGCTCTGGGACGATGACGTGGACGATTCGATTCGATCCAAGATCGAGGAACTGACTGGCGAGGATCTCGTCGACGAGGACTACGACTCCGCCGTCGACGGAGTGATCATCTGGTGGCGCGACGGCGATGACGAGGACGAACTGTCCGACACCATCGTGGACGCCTATGCGGTGCTTGGCGACGACGGCCCATTGTGGGTGCTGACTCCGAAGCCGGGACGTAGAGGCGCCGCCAGCTCGAGCACGGTGCAGTCCGCTGCGAAAACGGCCGGCATGAACGCCGCCACCCCGTTGACGGCGAGTTCGGATTGGAACGGCATCCGCCTGCGCGCGTTCGGCAAGGGACGCTGACGGCGAGTCGCGATCGTGGGCAATAAGGGACTCGAACCCCTGACATCCACCGTGTAAAGGTGGCGCTCTAACCAACTGAGCTAATTGCCCGCAGTCGACCACCATAGCGCATGGACGGCACAATCGCGAGGCCGATGCGTGCCGATGGCTGCGAGCGTCGCAACAATCGCGTAAGGTGGAGACGAGTTTACTACCTTCAGGAGGTCGAACAGCCAATGGCTCAGGAACTTCAATCCGGCGGCAGCGCGGCGGGTATCGCGCGGTCGGGCAAGCGTAAGTGGGGGTACGATCCGGGTCAGGTGGACGCCTTTTTGGAACGCGCCCACGCCCTATACGACAGCGAAGGCGCGCGGCTGACGCAGCGCGACATCCAGAACGTGTCCTTCGACCTCGTCAAAAACGGCTACGTGATCGCGCAGGTGGATGCGGCGCTGGCCCGGCTGGAGCGTGCCGTGGTCGATAAGCAGACCACCTGGGAGATCTCCCAGCACGGCCGTATCGCGTGGAAGGCCGAGACGGAGACCCTGTACCGTCAGATCATCAACCACGTCGATCGCGAGCCGGGCGAACGGTTCAAGCCGGGCTCGCCCAAGAGCCCCTCCTACGACAGGAAGCAGGTGGACCGCCTCGCGGATCAGATCGTGGACAAAGCGGCCGCGGCATTGGGCATCGACGGCGTGACCGAGGACGATGTGCGCGCTTTGGCCGACCTCAACGCGGCCAGCGTCTCCAATGTGATCTTCACCCAGCGCACGGGCAAACGAGGCTACGACGAGCGTCAGGTCGACCACTTCCTCAACTCCTGCGTGCAGTTGCTGAGCCGTATCGAATCGTACGCCCGTGTGGCCGATTACGTGTCTGCGGATGCGGGCGCCGCTCCCGCTCCCGCGCCTGTTCCCACGGCCGCTCCTGCGACCGAAGCGGTCTCTCCTCTGTTCTCGTCAGATACGCGCTATCGCCGTGACGAGACCTCCTCGACGGAGAGCCTGCCGTCGTTCGCTCCGTCCATGACGCGGCATGACGAGTCCTTCGATGCGTTGCATCAGGCGGAACGCAGCCTGTTCAGCGCGGCTCCAGCAGCCCCTGCCGCTCCCGCCGTTCCGCCGGCACCCGAAGCGCCGGCTCCGGCTCCGATCGCGCAAGCCCCGCTTTTCGCTGCGACACCGGCCTCCACTGCGACACCGGTTTCCGCTGTGACACCGGCTTCCGCTGTGACACCGGCTTCCGCTGTGGCCGCGCAGCCCGAGCATGATTCGACCGCCGAGCAAAGCTCGCCGAGCCCCGACTCGTCGCTGGCCGCCCTGGCGCAGATGGCCGAGACCGTGCAGGAACATCCCATCGCCGACACGCCGTCCTTCGAGCCATATATCCCCGATCTGTCCACGCCCGTCGCGCCGAAGGCCGATGCGGGAACGCTTCCCTCCTTCGAGCCGTCCGTCACAAGCGGATCGCCGTTCGTTGCGACCACGCCGATCCAGTCGCAGGGCAAGTCGGAAGAAGAAATGTTCCCCAACATGTTCTCCGCATCACGCATCGCCGCGGACGAGCAGATTCCCGACCTGTCCTTCCCCTCGCTGGACGATATCGATTCCGACGGCACGAAGAGGCAGCAGTGATCGCCAACTCCACGGTCGTCGTTCTGGGATCCACCGGTTCCATCGGTACGCAGGGCCTGGATATCATCGCCCGGCATCCGGAGCGTTTCACCGTCACCGGCTTGGCGGCGGGCGGCGCCCATGTCGATCTGCTCGCCCAGCAGGCGGCACGATTCCATGTGCCGCAGGTCGCCGTATTCGACGAAACCGCGGTGCCTGCGCTTCGTGAGGCGCTTGAACAGGCCGGCGCGAGCAACACCCAGGTGCAGGGTGGCGCACAGGCCGTGACGGCACTGGCCGGTTCCGGCGCGCATGTGGTGCTGAACGGCATCACCGGCTCCATCGGATTGGAGCCTTCGATCGCCGCCCTGCACGCCGGCTCTCAGTTGGCGTTGGCCAACAAGGAATCCGTGGTGGCCGGCGGACACCTGCTGTTCGGCGCGCAAACCCGCGGCGGCCAGATCAACCCCGTGGACTCCGAGCATTCCGCCATCTGGCAGTCGCTGCGCAGCGGCACCCACCAGGAGGTGTCCAAGCTTATCGTCACCGCCTCCGGCGGTCCGTTCCGTGGATGGGAACGCGGGCGGATGGCCGATATCACGCCGGAACAGGCTCTGAACCATCCCACATGGAGTATGGGGCCGGTGGTCACCATCAACTCCTCGACTCTGATGAACAAGGGGCTGGAGGTTATCGAGGCCTCGCGTCTGTTCGACATTCCTCCGGAACGTATCGAGGTGACCGTGCATCCGCAGTCCATCGTGCATTCGATGGTGGAATTCGTCGACGGTGCCGTCATCGCCCAGGCCTCGCCGCCCGATATGCGCCTGCCGATCGCCTTGGGCCTGTCCGCGCCGGACCGCATGACCGATGTGGCCGCGGCTTGCGATTGGACCACGGCCGCGACATGGACCTTCGAACCATTGGACGATATGGCGTTCCCCGCCGTCTCGCTCGCCCGCGCATGCCTCGCCGCTTCGGAGAAGCATACGGCGGTGCTCAACGCGGCCAACGAACAGGCCGTGCAGGCCTTCCTCGACCATCGGCTGCCGTATCTCGGCATCGTCGACACGGTGAAGGCCGTGCTCGACGATATGGACGCCGCCATGCGTGGCGCGCCGCTGTTCGCCGACGTGGAGGAAATGGGCCAGGTTGAGCTTGAGGCGCGTCGACGTGCCGATGATTTGATAAACAAGCAAGTGTGAGTCATCCGCGCACGCATATGGATCCGAACCAAGCCCTTCAGGGAGGCGAACGCATGCCCAACGAGCCCTTTGCCCCAGCCGAGCAGCCGGTCGACAAGCCCTTCCGTAAAACCGGCGAGGCCGCGATCAGCGAATCTCCTCTGCATCCGCGCCGCGAGTCGCGCCGCATTATGGTCGGCCCGGTTCCCGTCGGCGGGGGAGCGCCCGTCTCCGTGCAATCGATGACCAACACGCTGACCGCGAACGTGCCCGCCACATTGCAGCAGATCGCCGAACTCACCGCAGCCGGCTGCGATATCGTGCGTGTGGCCGTGCCCAGCCAGGACGACGCCGACGCGTTGCCTGAGATCGTGAGGAAATCGCCGATTCCGGTGATCGCCGATATCCACTTCCAAAGCAAATACGTGTTCCAAGCCATCGACGCCGGCTGTGCGGCCGTGCGCGTGAACCCGGGCAACATCCGTAAATTCGACGAGGTCGGTCCCTCGATCTGCCAGGCCGCCACCGATGCGGGCATCTCGCTGCGCATAGGCGTGAACGCCGGCTCCCTCGACAAAGACCTCTACGCGAAGTACGGTGGTCCCACTCCCGAGGCACTGGTCGCCTCCGCGCTCAAAGAGGCGCGCATGTTCGAGGATGTGGGCTTCCACGACTTCAAGATCTCCGTCAAGCACCATGATGTGATCACCATGGTCGAAACCTATCGTCTGCTCGCCTCCAAAGGCGACTGGCCGTTGCATCTGGGCGTCACCGAGGCCGGTCCCGCCTGGCAGGGCACCATCAAATCCTGTCTGGCGTTCGGCGCGCTGCTGGCCGAGGGCATCGGCGACACCATCCGCGTCTCCCTCTCCGCGCCACCGGTCGAAGAGGTGAAGGTGGGCTGCAAGCTGCTTGAATACATGGGATTGCGCCAGCGCAAATTCGACATCATCTCCTGTCCGAGCTGCGGCCGCGCGCAGGTGGACGTCATCCAGCTCGCCGAAGCCGTGACCGCCGGATTGAAGGACGTCACCGCCCCCATCCGCGTGGCCGTGATGGGATGCATCGTCAACGGTCCCGGCGAGGCGCGCGAGGCCGACCTCGGCGTGGCTTCGGGCAACGGCAAAGGTCAGATCTTCATCAAAGGCAAGGTCATCCAGACCGTGCCCGAGGACCAGATCGTCGAAACCCTGCTCTCCAAGGCGCAGGAGATCGCCGCGCAGATGGAGGCGGACGGCCAGGTGCCCGTCAACGCCACCGGTCCCGTCGTCGTGCCGATCCAGCATCCAGGGCACTGATCCATCCGCGATGCCCGGTCTTTCCGCATATGTTGGGCCGCATGCAATCGGTATGCGACGCTTCGTTCGCGAACGGGGCTGCGCGGCATCCGAGAATGCGCCGGAATAAGGCGGGGCTTATCTGAAGGCATATCTCCATATACCGCAGACCATGCGGCATAATGGTGAGCATGCCGTTGTATCGAGATGAGGGAGTGGTGCTGCGCACCGCCAAACTGGGGGAGGCCGACCGCATCGTCACCCTGCTCACTCGTGGGCACGGCAAGGTGCGTGCGGTCGCCAAAGGCGTGCGCCGCACCAAATCCCGCTTCGGCGGGCGATTGGAACCCTTTATGCGCGTCGATGTGCTGATCGCCGAGGGACGTTCGCTGGATGTGATTTCCCAGGCGGAATCGGTCGCCGCGTATGGCGGGGCGATCGCCGCCGATTTCGACACGTATGGCGCGGCGAGCATCGTTGTGGAAACCGTCGACAAACTCATCGACGTGCAGATGGAACATGTGGGAGAGCAGTACCGTCTGCTCATCGCGGCATTGGCCGCGCTCGCCCGGCATACGCATGATCCCAAGGCGATCGGCGGCTCGTATGTGATGCGCGCGCTGTCGCTTGCCGGATGGAGCCCACGATTGGGGGCGTGCGTGGTATGCGGCGGCATCCCGACCGAATATCTGTCGATTCCCGCGGGCGGCGTGATGTGCGCCATCGACCACACCCCCGAGTCGCAGCGTGTCGACTCGTCCGTTCTGGCCCAATTCCACGCCTTGGTCACCGGTGACTGGAACGTACTGGACGGCGGCACGCTCGAATCCGCCACCGAACGGTTGGTCGAGGAATGGGGGGAATATTATCTGGAGCGGCCGATTCGTTCACTGCGCTTGCTAGATTCATGAGTATGGCTTTTGAACACGTGGACTATACCTCGCTGAGCGTTCCCGCCGCGCCCTTCTCCGATCCGTCGCGCATTCCCGATTTTCCGAAAAACCAGGTGCCGAAGCATATCGGCGTGATTATGGACGGCAACGGCCGTTGGGCCCAGGAGCGCGGACTGATCCGCACCAATGGGCATCAGGCCGCCGAACCGGTGGTGTTCGACACCATCGCCGGTGCCATCGAGGCCGGCGTGCGCTACTTGAGCCTGTACACCTTCTCCACGGAGAACTGGAAGCGCAGTCCCCAAGAGGTGCGTTTCCTGATGGGATTCTCACGTGACATCATCCACCGCCGTGTGGCGCAGATGGACGAGTGGGGGGTGCGCGTGCGTTGGTCCGGACGCCGCCCCAAACTGTGGAAGTCGGTGATCGACGAGCTTGAGGTGGCGATGGAGCGCACCAAAAACAACAAGGTGATCGATGTGGTGTTCTGCATCAACTACGGTGGCCGTGCCGAGATCGCCGACGCCTGCGCCGCGATCGCGCGCGAGGTGCGCGACGGCAAAATCAGCGGCGACCGCGTGACCGAGAAGATGATCGCCGACCATCTGTACAACCCCGACATCCCTGACTGCGATCTGGTGATTCGCACCTCCGGCGAGCAGCGCACCAGCAATTTCCTGCCGTGGGAGGCCGCCTACGCCGAACTCGACTTCGTACCCGAATTGTTCCCCGATTGCGGCCGTGAGGTGCTGTGGCGTTCCATCGACCACTACATCCACCGCGACCGTCGCTTCGGCGGCGTCAAAAAGTGACTTCGGCTCATCCCAGTCATTCCGAGCTGTCCGTCACCCCGTCATTCCGAGCGTAGTCGAGGAATCTCAAACATCCTTCCGCGTCTGACACCGGCGAACACGGAAATGTCATACATACAGACAGAGCCCCTGTGAGGATCTCATGGCGCGATCCTCACAGGGGCTCTTGGAATGGGGGAGTGTTTACTCCAGGCCGATGCTCTTGAGCGTGTGCACGGTCAGGGAGTCGACCTTCAGCTCGCCGGACTCGCTGGTGAGCTTGATGGCGCGCGGTCCGTCGGTCGGGTAGCTGTAGGAGCTCATCGCCTGATGGCCGTCGTTGACGTAGACCTCGACGCAGCCGCGGTCCACGAACACGCGCAGCTTGAGCTTGCCGCCCAGTTCGGCCTCGTCCAGCGGTGCGGCGCGGTAGCCCTTATCGCCGTTCACCGCGGCCTGACGGTCGATGACCACACGGCCGATCTGGTCGTCGTAGGCCACGTAGGTGTAGGCGCCGTCCTCGGTGGCATGCACCTTGAGACCCGCGCGTTCGGCGGTGGAGTTGTCCAGATCGATAACCATCTCGATCTCCACGGCTTCGGCGTCGTCGCAGATGACCTTCTCCTCGTTGAAGCCCAAGGCGATCTCGCCATGTTCGACGGTGCTCTCGCGGTAGCCTTCGACTTCGGCGCAGGGAGCGGTGTGCACGTCGCCGTCCTCGCCCAGCGTGATCTCGCGCGGCAGGGTGAGGTTGCCGCACCATCCGTCGTTCTCCATCGGGATGGGCTGTGCGAACGGGCTCATCCATCCGTACATGATCTGGCGGCCGTCCTCGGTGGCGAAGGACTGCGGAGCGTAGAAGTTATGGCCGCAATCCCACAGGCGGAACTCGGTCTCCGGCTTGAACTCGCCGCCCGGTTCCCAAGTGCCGATCATATAGCCGGCGTTGTTCACGTTGCGGTTCATGAAGCCGTTCTTCTTGGCGCCCATGGCGGAGAAGCCGATCACCCACTTCTCGTTGCCGTCCTTGTCTTTGATGGGGAAGAAGTCGGGGCATTCGAGCATCCACACATCCGGATCCGGATGCTGGAAGAGCACGCGCTTGAAGGTCCACTCGACCATGTCTTCGGAGGTGTAGAGCCACATCTGACCGCGGCGGTCGGCGGAGCACACACCGAAGGTCATGTACCAGGTGTCGCCGGTCTTCCACACCTTCGGATCTCGGAAGTGGGAATCGACCTGATCGCGCGGGCAGTCGACGACCATGCCGTGCTTGGTGGCGCTGGTGAGCTCGTCGTTATCCGGCGTGGCGTACATCTGCACCTGCCATTCGCCGCCGGATCCGTCCACGCCGTTGGCCCAGCGATGGCCGGTGTAGTAGAAGCGCAGCGCTCCGTCGTCGCCGATCACGGCGGAACCGGAGAACACGCCGTTCTTCTCCTGCTCGAGGCTGGGGGCGAACATCACGGGCTCGCGCTTCCAGTTGACCATATCGGTGGAGGAGACATGGCCCCAGTGCATCGGTCCCCACTGGGTGCCGTAGGGGTGCAGCTGGTAGAAGACGTGCCAGCGGCCCTTATAGAAGCACAGGCCGTTCGGGTCGTTGATCCAGCCGCCGTTGGAGGCGATGTGGAACTTGGGGTACCAGCGGTTGTCGCGCTTGGCGGCAAGCTCGGTCACGCCGACCTCGGCCTTGGCGAGCTCCTCGGCATGGTCCTTGATCGGGGTAAGGGTGGGGGAGAAGTCACTCATCGTCGAATACTTCCTTTCTGTGGCAATGTTCGGGCGTTACGCCGCTCGGGCAGTGCGATGGTGGTGATCCGTTCGGACGGATCGTAACGTGTGTTCAGTGGTGTGTTCGGTTATGAAGACGGTATCCGGAGCGAGAGGCTCCGGATACCGCGAGGTGTGCGCGGCTGAAGCGGATCAGGCCTTGGCGGCTTCCATCGCGCGCAGCTGCTTGTCGGTGTAGAACGGGTCACCGCCGACTTCCTGGTCGTCCTTCTTGATCACGAAGAAGCCGTAGATCAGAGCGACGAGCACGATGCCGGAGATGGTGAAGAAGGTCGGACGGTCGCCCATCGCGTCATGCAGCATGCCAAGCGGGGTGGAGAAGATGACCTGGCCGACCTGCGAGGCGATCTGGAAGCCCACCATGTACAGCGTGGCGGAGAGCTTCGTGTCGAAGTGCAGGGTGAAGTAGCGGAACGCCGGCAGGCAGAACAGCGGAACCTCGATGGAGTGGAACATCTTGACGATGGACACGGAGATCGGGTCGTGGAACACGCCGCACAGGCCGATGCGGGCGAACATCACGAAGGCGCCGAGCAGCAGGGCGTTGCGCACGCCGATCTTCTGCATGATGATCGGAACGACGCCCATCATGGCGGATTCGACGAAGACCTGGATGGAGTTCAGCGTGCCGTAGGTGGCGTCGCCGACGTCGGTGCTCGAGAAGAGGCTGGAGTAGTAGGTGGGGAACATCTGCTGGTCGAACACGGTGTAGAAGGTGTTGGTCAGCAGCATGAAGACGATGAGGACCCACAGGGTCGGCATCTTGAGGACGGCGATCATCTCCTTGAAGGAGGGGTTGGTCGGAGCGGCGTTCGGATCGGCTTCCTTCTTGAGCTCCTCCTTCTGCTCGGCCGGGACCCACAGCAGGTAGACCAGCAGCATGCCGACGCCGCAGGCGGAGCCGACCCAGAAGTTGAGCATCGGGTTGATGTTGAACAGGAAGCCGGCGCACAGGGCCACGATGGCGTAGCCGAAGGAGCCCCAGGCGCGGGACTGGCCGTACTCGAAGTTGAACTTACGGGAGTAGCGTTCGGTGATGGCCTCGATCAGGGAGCAACCTGCCATGAAGCCTGCGGACAGGACGACGGAGCCGATGAGGACGCCGACGTAACGGGTGGCGCCACCGGCCGAGAGCAGCGGCGCGTAGACGAACTGGACGAACGGGCCGACGCAGGCGGCGATCGCGGAGATGACGATGACGAGCTTGCGCTTGATGCCGAGCTGATCCTGGATCACGCCGTAGATGAACATGATGACGAGCGTGGCCAGGGAGTTGATCGAATAGATCGATCCCTGCTCGGCGGAGGTCATACCCAGACCCTTGTCCGGGTCAAGCAACCACCTGGAGAAGAAGGACCACCAAATGCCCCAGGAACAGAAGAACATGAAGATGCCAAAGGAGCTCTGCAGATAGGAAGGATTCTTCCATGCAGACTTGCTTGCGCTTGCCATGATGTTTTCCTTTTTTGTGTTGGTTTCCCGCTGCCTTGCGGATTGTTGTTGCTGTCGCCACAGCTGCCGCGCTATGTGGTGACGCTATTCAGTATAACGCGTCAATCGTTTGACGGCAAACGATTGACGCGTGTCGCAGGCCAATGGGATGTCAAACGATTGACGTTATGCGGTTTCTAAGGTTGCCGACATCCGTATCGTCGGCGTGTCGCACTTGACGGACGGATGTCCTCTCACGCCCGTTGGGCCACGGAATTCTTCTCGATAAGCGTGCAGCGGATCATCGCCGGAATCGGCGAATCCAACGGCGGCAGCGGTGCCGTCGTCTCCGGCATGTCGATGTCGTCCAGATCGCGCTTCTCGATCATGGACACCAGCTTGCATACGGACCAATAACCCATCTCGAAGTGCGGGAGCTCCACCGTGGTCAGCTGGGGCTCCAACGTCTCGGCGAGCACACGGTGGTTGTCCACGCCGATCACGGAGATGTCCTTGCCGATGAAGAGACCGCGTCGCGCGGCGCACTCATAGACGTACCAGGCCCGCGCGTCGTTGAAGCAGAAGAATCCGTCGGGCCGCTGCGAGTCGAAGAGTTCGCTGACGGCCTGCAACGCCGGTCCGTTGTTGAGCACATTGCATACCAGGCTCTCGTCATAGGTTCGTCCGGCATCCTCCAGAGCGGTTCGGTAGCCTTCGAACCTTCGGTCCTGGGCGAGCATCGGCTCGCTGCAGCCGATATAGGCGATGCGCTGGCAACCGGCCTCGATGAGCCGTGTGGTCGCGTCATGCGCGATGCGTATCTCGTCGGGTTCGACGCTGGGGAAGCGTCCCTGCCTGTCCGTGGCGTCGACCAGAACAAGCGGTGTGGAGGCCAGGCTTTCGGGCACGTCCGTGTATCGGTTCGACATCTTCGCGTACAGGAAGCCGTCCGCGCCGTACCGTTTCAGCGCGGTGATCTCCTCATCCTCGCTGTCCTCGCCGTCGGTGTTGACCGTGATGAGCATGTATCCGAGTTGGCTGGCGGCGGCCTGCGCGCCGAGGATGATGCCGCCGGCGTATGGGGTGGTGGCCACCTCCTCGCTGATGAAGCCGAGGATGCGGGTTTTGCTGGTGCGCAGGGACCGCGCGAGAGGGTTGGGCTTATAGCCGAGTTTCTCCGCCATTGCGCGCACCTGGTCGGCGATACCTGATTTCACTCGGCCTTCGTCTCGGTCGTTGAGCACCAGAGAGACTGTGGAGACCGACACCCCAGTCTTCTCTGCAATCTCTTTCATCGTCGTCATACGTCAAACGATATACCATCAAGTCGGATACCGCCATCACCTCGGCCGTCGGCGTTCTTCCTTCGGCCCCAAGAAGTGGGCTCCGCCGTCAGTTCTCTTTGGAGAGGATTTCGTCGACCAGCGCCTGCTTGGCGGTGATCTGGCCGGAGAATCCGGGACGGATATCGAGTTTGAGGACCACGCCGGTGCGGTACCCCTGCTCGGCGAGCTTTTTCGTGGCCTCGGCGACCACGCGCATCACCTCATCGAGATCGCCTTCGATATTGGTGAACATGGCGTTCGTCTCGTTCGGCAGTCCGGAATCGCGGATCACGGCGACGGCTTGCGAGACGTATTCGCTCAACTCGGCGCCAACCCCGCTGGGTGCGATGGAGACGGCCGCGACCGTATTGAGATACGGCCTGCCGGTTTCCGGATCGACCGGAACCTCCTGCTTTTCGGCGTGATGATCCATAACCATGTGAACTCCTTACTGTTGGTGATGGGGTGGTCGGTATGTGGCGTTGGCGCTTGCGGGCGCGACGGCTATCGCCAAGCCCACGCGTGGTCCATGGGGCCGGAGCCATGGCCGAGGTCGAGCATGGCCCGCAGGGCCCCGGTCAGATAGTCCTTCGCCGATTGTACGGCCAAAGGAAGCGGCAGTCCTTTGGCGAGGTTCGACGCGATGGCCGAGCTGAGCGTACAGCCGGTGCCATGCGTGTTCGGATTGTCGATGCGGACGCCCTCGAACCATGTCGCGGTGCCGCCCGGCTCGACCAGCACATCGCTGGCGTCGTTCGTGCCATGGCCGCCCTTGACCAGCGCTGCGCAGCCGTATCGCGTGGCCAGACGCAGTCCTGCGGCCTCCATATCCTCGGGGGTTGTGATCAATGCGTCGGTCAGTGCCTCGGCCTCGGGAATATTCGGTGTGATCACCGTGGCGAGCGGGAACAACGCGTCGGTCAGCGCGTCGATTGCATCGTCGCTGATCAGTCTCGCGCCCGACGTGGCCACCATAACCGGGTCGAGCACCACATTGGCGGCATGATGCGCTGCGAGCCGATCCGCGATGACGGCGGTCAGCGCGGGATTGGACACCATGCCGATTTTGACGGCCACAGGGCGGATGTCCTCGAACACGGCGTCGATCTGATCGGCGAGGATGCCGGGCTCGGTGTCTTGCACGGAACGCACGCCGGTGGTGTTCTGCGCGGTGAGCGCCGTGATGGCGGACATGCCGAACACCCCGTTGGCGAGCATGGTTTTCAGATCGGCCTGGACACCCGCTCCGCCGGACGAGTCCGAGCCGGCGATGGTGAGAACGGCGGGAAGCGTGGTGGTCATATCTCTCCTATTCGCTGGTGGCGTCGGAATCCGTTTGAGGTCGCGCTCCAAGTGCCATATCGGCCAGACGCTGTTGCGCCTGCTGCCCTCCGAACTTCTTACGGATGTTCTGCGAGATGGCCATCGAACAGAACTTCGGTCCGCACATCGAACAGAAATGCGCCATTTTGGCCGGCTCGGCCGGCAGCGTGTCGTCATGGAACGCGATCGCGGTGTCCGGATCGAACGACAGGTTGAACTGGTCGAGCCAGCGGAACTCGAAGCGGGCCTTCGAAATCGCGTCGTCACGGTCCTGCGCGTGCGGATGGTGTTTGGCGATGTCCGCCGCGTGGCAGGCGATCTTGTAGGTGATCACGCCCTGCTTCACATCGTCCTTGTTCGGCAGGCCGAGATGTTCCTTCGGTGTCACATAGCACAGCATGGCCGTGCCGTGACGGGCGATTTCGGCGCCTCCGATGGCCGACGTGATGTGGTCGTAGCCGGGAGCGGTGTCGGTGGTGAGCGGGCCGAGCGTGTAGAACGGCGCGTCCTTGCAGATCGCCTTCTCCATCTCGATGTTCATCCGCACGGTGTCGAAAGGCACATGCCCCGGCCCTTCGATCATCACCTGCACATCCTTGGCCCACGCGCGTTCGGTGAGCTCGCCCAAGGTCATGAGTTCGGCGATCTGGGCGCGGTCGTTCGCATCGGCCAAGCATCCGGGGCGCAGGCCGTCGCCGAGGGAGAAGGCCACGTCGTATCTCGCGAAGATGTCGCATAGCTCGTCGAAATGCGTGTACAGGAAGCTTTCCTGATTATGCGAAAGGCACCATTGCGCCATGATGGAGCCGCCGCGCGAGACGATGCCGGTCACGCGGTCGGCGGTGAGCGGCACGTGGCGCATCAGCACGCCGGCATGGATGGTCATATAGTCCACGCCCTGCTCGCACTGTTCGATCACGGTGTCGCGGAACAGCTCCCAGCTGAGCTTGTCGGCATCGTCCTCGACCTTCTCAAGCGCCTGGTACATCGGCACGGTGCCGATCGGAACCGGCGAGTTGCGCAGGATCCATTCGCGCGTGGTGTGGATGTCGTTGCCGGTGGACAGGTCCATCACGGTGTCCGCGCCCCACTTGGTGGCCCAGGTAAGCTTCTCCACCTCCTCGTCGATGGATGAGGTGACGGCCGAATTGCCCATGTTCGCGTTGAGTTTGGTGAGGAACCGCGAGCCGATGATCATCGGCTCCGCCTCGGGATGGTTGATGTTGCACGGCATCACCGCGCGCCCCGAGGCCAGTTCCGAACGCACCAGCTCCACGCCGCAGTTCTCGCGTTCGGCCACATACTTCATTTCCGGGGTGATGATGTTGTGGCGGGCGTACCACATCTGCGTCACAGGATGATCCTTGGCCTTCAGCGGCTTATGTCGCCGTCCGCGCCATTCCTTGGTCGCGCGTCCGCGTTTGATGGCGCGTTTGCCGTCATCCTCGAGGTTGCGCGCGCGGCCCTCGTATTCCGCCACGTCGCCGCGGTCGAGGATCCACCGTTCACGCAGGGGCGCGAGCCCCTCCTTCGGATCGCATGAGGGTCCTTCGGTGTTGTAGTCGATGAACGGCGGGTTCGGGCCGACGCCGGGGGTGTCGGAGAGCTTAATCTCGGTGTAGGGCACTTCCAGATCGTACGAGCCGTGCTCGTTCTCGAAACGCACCGTTCTGGTTTTGCGGATATGCGCCTTGTCGCGTTGCGCCGACCCGCGGGCGGCGATGTCGACGCGCTGCTGCTTGGCGAGTTTGGCGGCCTCCTTGGCCTCCTTCGCGTTGGTGAACGGTTTTTCCGGTTTCGAGGCGGCCGGCTGGACGCGATGGTCGGTACCGTCAGACACGACCTGTGAGCTGGAGACGCGTTTGGCATAGCCGTGTTTGGCGTCGCCGCGCACGGCCTTCCACCGCGCGACCAGTTCGCGGGTGGCGGCCTCGGGGTCGGGAGCGCCCGCGATGGCGGAAACGACGAACCAGCCGGCGGCTTTGGTGCCGGCCAGCATGGGGATGTCGTCGGCCTTCACGCCGCCTCCCACCACCACGGGGAAGTCGCAGGCGGAGCAGATCGTATTGACCTGCGTCTCGTCGAGCGTGTGCTTCGCGCCGTCGTCCTCGACGACCGCCGCCTCCGGCTTGGTGCTGGTGTAGTGCAGAGGACCGGCGCCGATGTAGTCGATGCATCCGTCCGGCAGCTCGTTGATCAGTCGGACCAGACGTTCGGTCTGCGCGGACAGGCCGACGATGGCGTCGTCTCCGAGCAGCGCGCGTGCCTGGACCGGTTCCATATCGGTCTGGCCGATATGCACGCCGTCCACTTTGATGCCTTTGCGGCGTGCCTGCCACACCACATCCACGCGGTCGTCGATCACGAACGTCACCGAATCGGATTTGTCGTTGTCTTCGATGATCTGCGCGATGTCACGCGCCATCTCGGTCAGTTCCCCGGCATCCGCGTTTTTGGCGCGCAATTGGACGAAGGTCGCGCCGCCGGCAAGCGCCTGGTCAACGACGTCGGTCAGCGGACGTCCCTTGCAATCGTCGGGGCCGAGCACCAGATAGGCGGACAGGTCGAAGCTCTCGCGCATCGAAGCGTAGGGGTAATCGTTGGTCATGATGTGCTCCCTGCCGATCAACGCGTCACGAGTATGGGGGAGGCGGCGATCTGCTCGTCGGTCACATTCCACAGCGCGTCGAGGAATTCGACCTGGAACGATCCCGGACCGTGGGACGAGCCTTCGGCGATCTCGCCGGCGCGGTTGAACAGCGACGACGCGGCGATCGAGGCGGTCAACGGGTCGGCGACCGCGAGATAGGTGGCGGTCACGCCGCCCAGCGAACATCCCGCACCGGTGATCTTCGTCATCATCGCGCTGCCTCCGGGCAGACGGTAGACATGCTCGCCGTCGGTCACCAGATCGACCTCTCCGGACACCGCCACGGCGGCCTTACCCGTATGACGGCCGAGATGACGGGCCAGACGCAAGGCCGCGCCGGTCGCGGAATCCACGTCATCGACGGATTCCACGCCGGCCGGCCTGCTGCTTGGGTAAGCGTCCCCCACGTTGTCGTTCAATCCCCACATGTCGGCCAATGCGATGATCTCCGACGCGTTGCCGCGCACGATGGTCGGCGGATAGTCACGGAATGACTGGAGAATCGCGGTGCGCGTCGTGCCGATGCCCGCCGCCACCGGGTCGAGCACCCACGGCTTGCCAAGATGCGCGAGCCGCTCGGCGATATCCGGCAATGCATCCTTGTAGAACGGCAGCAACGTGCCCACGTTGATATAGGTGGCACCGGCGATCTGGGCCGTATCCACGATATCGTCGGGCAGGAAGCTCATCGCGGCGGTGCCGCCCGATGCCAGCTGCGCGTTGGCCACAAGATTGATGGTCACGAAATTCGTGAAGGATTGGGCCAGCGGCGTGGTGTTTCTCACGGACCGCACGGCTTCGGCGATACGCGTGCGCAACGGGTCGTCGGCCGAAATCTGGGTTGTTGCATATGCGGCATTGCCGCAACGAGTAGAGTCGTTGCTCATCACTGCTCCCTACGATGGTCTTAACCAACAGGTTCTAAGGGTCAGGCCTTGGGCCACTCTCAACTCCGAGCTTCCCGGAGTTCCCCTGCGTTGTTATGTTTGTTTTCACGGTAGGAGCGCGTATGGACAGGGACGGCGGCGTCAACGACAACGCCATAACCGGACGACGGGTCGGCTCGCTGCAACGGCGGCGATTCGACATGCGCGTTGGTTATCGCGTTGTTTTGAACACCGTCATCCGGTGCCGTAGTGTGATGGAGTTCATATCACGACGACGTCAGGAGCTCAATCGATGAACGAGACGAACGAACATAACGGCACGACGGCCAAAGCCGTGGATGCCGAGCGGCTGCGTGAATATTCCCGCGCGTTCAACGCCGACCGGGCGAATCTGGTGGCCGCGAACGCCGCCGTGTCGTCCGGCGTGCTCAAGGCCGCGACCGACTATCAAGGGCTGCGTAATCTTCCGCGGGATTTCTCGGTGGAACTCAAGCAGGGGAGCATCACCAACCAGGAGCGTTCCGGCCGCTGCTGGATGTTCGCCTCGCTGAACACGCTGCGCTACGAGCTGATGCACCGCTGGAATCTCGAGGATTTCGAATTCTCGGAAACGTATCTGTTCTTCTGGGACGCGATCGAGAAGTCCAACACCTATCTGGAGAACGTGCTCGCCACGCTTGACGAACCGGTCGACTCCCGCGTGTTCGCGGCAATCAACGAAGGCCCCTCCGACGACGGCGGATGGTGGCAGATGTTCGCCGCGCTGGTGAACAAATACGGTCTGGTGCCGAAGTCGGCATATCCCGAATCCCAGAACTCCCGTGATTCCGAAGCGTTCAAGCAGTATC
Source organism: Bifidobacterium eulemuris (assembly GCF_014898155.1). NCBI lineage: Bacteria > Bacillati > Actinomycetota > Actinomycetes > Bifidobacteriales > Bifidobacteriaceae > Bifidobacterium > Bifidobacterium eulemuris. Next base: position 2,718,777 of record NZ_CP062938.1, read on the forward strand.
TCAACACCAAACTGCGCGAGTTCGCCGCCGACCTGCGCGCCCGCCATGCGGCGGGGGAGACGATCGACGCCCTGCGCCAGATCAAGCACGAGGACATGGCGACCGTATACCGTATCTGCGCGATCGCGCTCGGCGAGCCGCCCGCGACGTTCGACTTCCTCGCCCGGGTCAAAGGCGACGGCGACGACACGGGTAAGTCCGGTGAACCCTCAGGTGAGGCGAAGAACGTCGACGAGCAGCCGAAAACCGGCAAGGACACTCGCCGGCAGATCCGCGAAACCGGCATCACCCCGCTGGAATTCGCCCGCAAATACGTGCCGGTGGATGTGAACGACTTCGTGACCCTCTGCAACGCGCCGATGGAACGCACCCCGTTCTCCACGCGCTACCGCGTCCGTTTCTCCGCGAATGTGGCGGAGGCCGGCGATATGGAATTCATCAACCTGCCGCTCGACGTATTCAAGAAGGCCGCGGTCGACCAGCTCGTCGCCGGGCATCCGATCTGGTTCGCCTGCGACTGCATGCAGTTCGCCCTGCGCAAGGAAGGCGTGTTCGACCGCGACAGCGTGCGCGTCGACCAGCTGTTCGGCACCGAATTCACCTTCGACAAGGCCACGGGACTTGAATACGGCGACCGCCCGAGCAACCACGCCATGACGTTGACCGGCGTCAATTTTGACGCCGACGGCAAGCCGAACCGTTGGAAGGTCGAGAACAGCTGGGGCAAGGACAACGGCAAGGACGGCTATTATGTGGCCTCCGACTCGTGGTTCGACCAGTTCGTCATCGAATTGGTGATCCGCAAGGATTATCTCGACGCCGCCACGCGCGAACTGCTGCACGCCGAGCCCGCGGAACTCGACCCCTGGCAGCCGCTGACCCGCCCTTGCCATTAGAGGGCGCTCATGGTGCGCTGGTTCCATGGTGCGGTGGCCTGATATTCCGCCATCGCTACCTCACCATGGAAAGGCGCCGCACCATGGGCCGAACATCGCACCATGCGTTCGGGTGTCACCGTGTGCGGGTATTCTTCAATGGTTAACCCAAGACCCAAACCGTTCAAACCAGAAGGTGCATTGTGGCTCAATCCAAACTCGATGAAGTCGTTTCCCTCGCCAAGCGTCGCGGATTCGTGTTCCCCGCCGGCGAAATCTACGGCGGCACCCGTTCCGCCTGGGATTACGGCCCCCTCGGCGTGGCTCTGAAGGACAATATCAAGCGCGAATGGTGGCGCTTCATGGTCACCACCCGCCCCGACGTCGTCGGCGTCGACACCTCCATCATCCTGCCTCCGGCCGTGTGGGTGGCCTCCGGCCATGTGAGTGTGTTCAACGACCCGCTCGTCGAGTGCCTCAACTGCCACAAGCGCAACCGCGCCGACAAACTCGAGGAGTCCTATGCCGAGAAGCACGGCGACAAGCTTCCCGAGAACGGCATGGCTGACATCGTCTGCCCCGACTGCGGCACCCGCGGCCAGTGGACCGAGCCTCGCGACTTCAATATGATGCTGCGCACGCATCTGGGCCCGGTTGAGGACGAGAACAGCCTGCACTATCTGCGCCCGGAAACCGCTCAGGGCATTTTCGTGGACTTCAAGAACGTGATGACCTCCTCGCGCTCGAAGCCGCCGTTCGGCATCGCCAACATGGGCAAGAGCTTCCGCAACGAGATCACGCCCGGCAACTTCATCTTCCGCACCCGCGAGTTCGAGCAGATGGAGATGGAGTTCTTCGTGGAGCCCGGCACCGATGAGGATTGGCATCAGTACTGGATCGACGCGCGCACCCAGTGGTATCTCGACCTCGGTGTGCGCCCTGAGAACCTGCGCCATTACGAGCATCCCAAGGAGAAGCTCAGCCACTATTCGAAGCGTACCGTCGACATCGAATACAAGTTCGGCTTCCAGGGCTCCGACTGGGGCGAGCTCGAGGGCATCGCGAACCGCACCGACTTCGACCTGTCCGCGCATGCGAAGCATTCCGGTGAGGACCTGAGCTACTTCAACCAGGCCACCGGCGAGAAGTACGTGCCGTATGTGATCGAGCCGGCCGCCGGCCTGACCCGCTCCCTGATGTGCTTCCTGGTGGACGCCTACGATGTGGACGAGGCCCCGAACACCAAGGGCGGCGTCGACAAGCGCACCGTGCTGCGCCTCGACCCGCGCCTGGCCCCGGTCAAGGCCGCCGTGCTGCCGCTGAGCAAGAAGCCCGAACTGCAGTCCGTGGCCCAGGATCTGGCCGCCGAACTGCGCCAGCATGATTGGATGGTCGACTACGACGAGGCCGGCGCCATCGGCCGCCGCTACCGCCGTGAGGATGAGATCGGCACTCCGCTGTGCGTGACCGTCGACTTCGACACCCTCGAGGACCAGGCCGTGACCATCCGCGAACGCGACACCATGGCCCAGGAGCGCGTCGCGCTCGACAAGGTGGCCGATTATGTGGCCGAGCGTATCGGCGAGAAGCGCGCCGTCGTGCCGATGAAGCCGGTTTCGATGGGCGGCGAGGCGTGGCCCGAGTCCGTGCGTATCAACCAGGCCGGTGGTCTGTACTAAAGCATGGCTGATCTGGTTGTCGATGTCAGAGGCGACTCGAATGTGGGCGAGGACCCGCGTTCGGTCGCCTCTGGCGCGTTGAAGGATGTGACGATGGCACCCGTGCGGCTGGGACCGGTGACGGTGAATACGCCGGTGGTGCTTTCTCCGATGGCGGGCGTGACCAATTGGCCATTCCGCGTATTGTGCGAGGAATACGGTCCGGATGGCCTGTACGTGGCCGAGATGATCACCGCCCGCGCATTGGTGGCCCGCAATCCCAAGGCGTTGCGTCTATGCCGTTTCGCGCCGAGCGAGAGGATCCGCTCGCTGCAGCTGTACGGCGTGAACCCCTCCATCACCGAACAGGCCGCGAAAATCGTGGTGGACGAAGGCATGGCCGACCATGTGGATCTGAACTTCGGATGCCCGGTGCCCAAAGTCACCCGCCGCGGCGGCGGATCCGCCCTGCCGTGGAAAACCGACATCTTCACCGAGCTCATCCAACGGGTGGTCAAGGTATGCGAGACGGCGAACATTCCCGTCACCGCGAAAATCCGTGTCGGAATCGACCATGAGCATGAGACCTTCCTCGAGGCCGGCCGCATCGCGCAGGAGGAGGGCTGCAAAGCCGTCACCCTGCATGCGCGCACCACGGCGGAATATTACGGAGGCCACTCCGATTGGAGCCGTATCGGCGAGCTCAAGCAGACTCTGGACATTCCCGTGTTCGGCAATGGCGACATCTGGGGCGCGGACGACGCGCTCGCCATGGTGGCCCAGACCGGATGCGACGGCGTGGCCATCGGCCGTGGATGCCAGGGGCGGCCGTGGCTGTTCGCCGACATCAGGCACGCGTTCGAAGGCAGCGATGAACGCATCAACCCGACCCTGGGCGAGGTGTGTCGCGTGATCGAACGGCATGCGCGTCTGCTCACCGAGTTCTACGACGGCGACGAGCGTATGGCCGTGCACGACCTGCGCAAGCATGTCGCGTGGTATCTCAAGGGGTTCCCCGTGGGGGGAGCCACGCGCAAGGCGTTTATGGAATGCGAAAGCCTGGCCGATGTGGAACGCGAGATCGGCCGTCTCGACCCCGAGGTGCGGTTCCCCGAACGGGTGGTGGACAAACCCCGCGGCCGTGTGCGATTCGCCAAGAAGGTGCATCTTCCTTACGGATGGCTTGATTCGCGGACGACCACGCATGAGGAGCGTGAGGCGCTCTTCGGCGACGATCCGATGGACGCCAGCTACTGAATTTGGGGTGGCCGGCGCGCATGGCCGATAATCTGCCAGAAAAAATCACGAAACACTGGTGTTTTCGTGCGGTAATATGCCGTACTGAGACCAACCTCTGCGCTAGAGTTAGGCATAACCGTGAGTGACAGGAGTCCAATGTGAGCGAGATCGCCCAGACTGAGTTCAACGACAAGACCAACATCAAGGTCGTCGGCGTAGGTGGAGCCGGCGGCAACGCCGTCAACCGTATGATCGCCGAAGGGCTGCAAAACGTTGAATTCGTGGCGGTGAACACCGATGCGAAGGATCTGCTGCGCTCCGACGCGGATGTGAAGATCTCCCTGTCCGACGCCTCCAGCCGCGGACTTGGCGCCGGCGCCGATCCTGAGAAGGGCGCGAAGGCCGCGCAGAATCACCAGTCCGACATCGAAGAGGCGTTGAAGGGCGCCGACATGGTGTTCGTCACCTGCGGCGAAGGCGGCGGCACCGGAACGGGCGCCGGTCCGATCGTCGCGCGCGCCGCCCACCAGCAGGGCGCGCTGACCATCGCCGTCGTGACCCGTCCGTTCAGCTTCGAAGGCCCGCAACGCGCCGCCTCCGCCAACTACGGCATCGACAACCTGCGCAAGGAGGTCGACGCGCTGATCGTCATTCCCAACGATCGTCTGCTGGAGCTCTCCGACCGCACCATCGGCATCATCGACGCGTTCAAAACCGCCGACACCGCGCTGCTCGCCGGTGTGCGCGGTATCACCGACCTCATCTCGATGAACTCCTATATCCATGTGGACTTCTCCGATGTGAACTCCATTCTTCGCGGCGCCGGCACCGCCCTGTTCGGCATCGGCTCCGCCCGCGGCGAGGACCGCGCCACGCAGGCCGCAGAGATCGCCATCAGCTCCCCGCTGCTTGAGGAAAGCATCGAGGGCGCCCATGGTGCGCTGATCAATATCGCCGGTCCGACCGACCTGAAGCTGCAGGAGGCCTCCGCGGCCACCAATCTGGTGCGCAAGGCCATTCATCCGGAGGCGCAGATCATCTGGGGTCTGGCCCTTGACGACGCCTACGGCGACGAAGTGCGCGTCACCGTCATCGCCGCCGGTTTCGATCCCATCACCAAAACCGCCGGCGTCCAGGCCGCTCAGCCCGCCGTCAAGGAACAGGCGGCGCAGGCTCCTCTTACGCAGCCGGTGGCGCCCATCGACGAGCCGACCGCGCGCCCCGCGTTCAGCCCCATTCCGGGTGATGCGGCGTCGCTGCCGTTCGATGACACGACCTCGGAGCATCCGACCGTCGCGGTGAACGATCCCGGTGACCTCGATATTCCCGACTTCCTGCGCTGAGAAGGCGTAACGAAAGGAAACAACCATGGCAGGCTTCATGAAGAACGCGATGTCCTATTTGGGCATGGCCGACGTGGTGGATGACGACGACGATTTCGCCTCCGAGGACGAGTCCGCCACCGCATCGACTTTCGACTCCGATCATCTGGTCACGCCGATGGCCCAGCCTTCCGCTTCCGCCTCCGCCGGCAAGCGTGATGCGAGTCCCTTCCAGAGCAAGGTCAACCGCATCACCACCATCCATCCCAAATCGTATGAGGATGCGCAGCTGGTCGGACGCGCGTTGCGCGACGGCGTGCCGGTGGTGCTGAACCTGACCGGCGTCTCCGAGGCCGTGGCCTACCGTATCGTCGACTTCTCCGCAGGTGTGGTGTTCGGCGTGCGGGGCTCGCTGGAGCGGGTCACTCCGCGGGTGTTCCTGCTCAGCCCGGCCCAGGTGAACATCAAGGTCGAGGAACCCGCCAACGTGTCGTCGGCTCGGGACCTGTTCGTCGACTGATCGGCCCGCAGCCGCCTGTTTTCGCAAAGCCGCCTGATTGCGCTCCCAGCGAGCGTCCAGGTGGCTTTCGTGTTTCGCTGGTACGTTAGGACATCATGATTCTGTATCTCATCGCACGCATTCTCGATTGGCTGATCGGCGCGTACATCACCGTGCTGTTCGTCCGCATGATTCTCGACTGGGTCGCCATCCTTGCCCCGCGCTGGTATCCGCGCGGCATCGTCGCGCAGCTGATCAATGTGGTGTATTCGATCACCGAGCCTCCGCTGCGGTGGCTGCGCCGTTACATCCGTCCCATTCCCATGGGTGCGGTGTATTTCGACGTGAGCTTCATTGTGCTGTATTTCGCTTTGGTGGTGTTGCAGATCATCATCTAGGCGGTTTTTGTTAATGAAATTCGGCGCGTTTTTGCATCAAAATGCGCTATTGCACGGGGGCCGTGCTAGCATCGTGAGTTGATACCAACTCTTAGCGAGGGCACTGCCCCAAAGCGAGGTGCAAGATTTATGGCTCTGTTGACGCCGAAGGATATTAGGGAGCATACCTTCCAGACCGTTCGATTCAAGGAAGGCTATGACGTCGACGAGGTCGACGACTTCCTGGATCAGGTCACGGAAACGGTTGAGGCGCTGGGGCGTCAGGCCGTCGCCAACGGCCCTTCCACCCAGTCGCTCGGTCCGGATGTCGCCGGTCTGAACGCGAAGATCTCCGAGCTGACCGAGCAGGTGCAGCAGCTGCAGAATGAGAACGCCGCACTGAAGAACGCCGAGCCGGTCGTCGACGACCAGGCCGCCCAGGTCAACGCGGCCAAGCTGAGCGAGGCCGAGGAAAGCAACCGCGCCCTGACCGCCCAGAACGACCAGCTTAAGGGTCAGGTCGATCAGCTCAACGCGCAGATCGACCAGCTCACCGCCCAGGCCGCGCAGGCCGCTGGCAATCAGGAGGTCGCGGACCAGCTGGTCGCCGTGCAGCAGGAGCGCGACAAGTTCCGCGCCTCCAGCGAGGACCTGTCCCGCCAGCTCGCCGAAGCCCAGCAGTATGCCGCCGCGACCCAGCAGCTCAACGAGCAGGTCGCCGATCTGTCCCGCCAGCTGCAGGAGGCGAAGCAGCGCGAGAACCAGCTGCGCGCCCAGATCGCCAAGGTCGAGCCGAACACCGAAACCGGCTCCCTGCAGAAGATCGCCGGTGCCGCGCAGATGGCGAACACCGAACCCGAGCGCGCCACCGCCATGCTGACTCTGGCGATGCAGCTGCATGATCAGTACGTCGACAAGGGTAAGGCCAAGGCTCGTGAGATCACCGATGCCAGCCAGGCTAGGTACAACGAGCTGATCGAGAAGGCCAACGACTACTCCAACCGCACCCGTGGCGAAGCCGACGAGTACAACGCGCGCACGCACACCGATGCCGACGAGTACAGCGCCCGCATCCACTCCGAATCCGATGAGTACTCCGCCCATGTGCGTTCCGAAGCCGACGAGTACAGCACCCGCGTGCATGCCGAGGCCGACGAGTATTCGGCGAAGACCCGCTCCGATGCGGACAACTATGAGAACGAGGTGCACCAGCGCGCCGAGGTTCACGAGAACGAGGTCCACCAGCGTGCCGACGCGTACGACCAGAACACCCGTTCCGCCGCCGACACCTACGCCCAGCAGGTGCGTGACAACCTCACCGCCCAGTCGAAGGTCGTCGAAGGCAATATCCAGAGCCTCAAGCAGTTCGAAACCGAATACCGCGCCCGTCTCACCGAGTTCCTCGGCCAGCTCGCCGCGCAGGTGTCGGACACGAACAACTACGACAACCAGACTTCGTCCACCAACGCGTGACGATAAGGGATTGACGCTTTATGACTAGTCAACAGGGACGGCTGCGCATCCGCGTGGCCGTCTTTGCATGTGTGGTGGCGGTGGCTCTCATCGCCGACCAGTTCACCAAGGCCTGGGCACAGACCGCCCTGGTCGATGGACGAGACGTGCAGGTCATTCCCGGCCTGCTCTCGCTGACTCTGGTGTATAACCCCGGCGCCTCATTGGGGATGGGATCCAACGTCACATGGTTGATCTCCCTGCTGGCGATCGTGGCCTGTGTGGCGCTGGTGGTGCTTGCCGTGCGCACGATTTCCATGCGCTGGACCGTGGCCCTGGCCCTGGCCTTCGCCGGCGCCTTCGGCAATCTCATCGACCGTGTGGTCTATGCCGAGCATTTCCTCGACGGCAAGGTCGTGGACTTCCTCAACTACGGTTGGTCCGTGGGTAACGTCGCGGATGTGTTCCTTGTGGTCGCCGGCGTGATGATCGTGGGGATGATCCTGCTGGGCGTGCCCTACAGCCAGAAGGATCTGGACGAACGCGCGCGGGCGGCCGAAGGGGCCCTTTCCGCCGAGTCGGGCGACGATACGTGCGGGGAGGATGCGGCGACGGAGCGAGCGGACGGAGGCATGCCCGATCCGGGAAGCGGGGCGCGATGAGCCGCTTGGTTCCCGCTCCCGACGCGTTGGTCGGCAAGCGTTTCGACGTCGCCATCGCCAAAATGCTGGGGATATCGCGGTCAAAGGCCGCGGATCTGATCGACTCCGGGCAGGTTCGTGTGCTGGGACGCGACATCGCACGTTCCGGCACGTTGCAGGCGGGGGAGACCATCGACATCGATCTGGTCGAGGAGCAGCGCGAGCCCGAACCCATCGCCAACGACATGGCCGTCGTCTACGAGGACGATGACGTGGTGGTGGTCGACAAGCCGGTGGGTGTCGCCGCGCACGCCTCCATCGGTTGGACCGGCCCCACCGTGCTAGGCAGCCTGCGCGACCGCGGCGTGCGCATCACCTCCTATGGCGCGGCCGGACGCGAAGGCATCGTCTCCAGATTGGACGTAGGCACGTCGGGGCTGATGCTCGTCTGCAAGTCGGAACAGGCGTATGTGGAGATGCGACGGCAGTTCGCCGAACATGAGGTGGTGAAAACCTATCATGCGCTGGTGCAGGGGGATCTGAAGCAGGACCGCGCCACCATCGACGCGCCCATCGGACGCGCGAAGGTCTCCGACTTCCGTTTCTGCGTCACCCCGGCCGGCAAACCCGCCATCACCCATTGGGATGTGATGGAGCGCTTCGGCGAGGCGACGCTGGTTTCGGTGAATCTGGAGACCGGACGCACCCATCAGATCCGCGTGCACTTCTCTTCGATCGGACACCCTCTGGTGGGCGACCCCATGTACGGCGCCAATCCGGTGCTATCCGAGGAATTGGGGCTGATCCGCCAGTGGCTGCATGCCAAACAGTTGGAATTCCGCCATCCGCGCACTCATGTGTGGACGACGGTCACCAGCGGATATCCCGCCGATCTGGCGCAAGCGCTGGAACGGATGCGCGAACGCCACCGCGAACACTGACGGTTTCGGACGCGCCGGACGCGTCGCCTCGGGCAGGTATCGTGGAAGGCATGGCTGAATCGGGAAACTTCGTACATCTGCACAACCACACGCACTACTCGCTATTGGACGGTGCATCGAAAATCCCGGAATTGGCGAAACGCGCGGCGGAACTGGGCATGCCCGCGGTGGGCATCTCCGATCACGGCAACATGCATGGCGCGTACGAGATGTTCACCGAATGCGTGAAGGCCAACGTCAAGCCGATTCTCGGCATCGAGGCGTATGTGACGCCTGAGACCGCGCGTCAGGATCCCACCCGCGTGAGCTGGGACACCACATGGGACAAAACCCTGCATGGCGGCAAGCGCAACCCCGACGACGTCTCCGGTGGCGGTCTGATCACCCATCTCACCCTGTGGGCGGAGAACGACCAAGGTCTGGTCAATCTGCTCAAGGCGTCTTCGGTGGCCAACCTCGAAGGTCGTGTGCAGCGCTACCCGCGTATGGACAAGGAAGTGCTCTCCACCTACTCCAAAGGCGTGATCTGCGGATCGGGCTGTCCCTCGGGCATCATCCAGACCCGTCTGGCGCTCGGCCAATTCGACGAGGCGCTGCGCGCAGCCGGCGAAATGCAGGATATCTTCGGACGCGATAATTTCTTCATCGAGATCATGGACCATAACCTGACGATCGAGCGTCGCAACGTGCCCGGCCTGTTGGAGATCGCGAAGAAGCTCAACGCGCCGCTGCTCGCCACGAACGACGCGCATTACGTGCTGGAATCGGGCGCCGAGGCGCAGGACGCCATGCTGTGCATCAACTCCGGCTCCAGGCTCGACGAGCCGGGACGGTTCAAATTCGACGGCTCCGGCTACTACATCAAATCGGCCCAGGAGATGCGCGAGCTGTTCAAGGAATTCCCCGGCGCCTGCGACAACACGCTGGCGATCGCCGAACGCTGCAATGTGATCTTCGACGACAACGAGGACGGCGCGTTCATGCCGCAGTTCCCCTGCCCCGAAGGCTGGGACGAGACCAGCCTGTTTTTGAAGCAGGTGGAGGAGGGCCTCGAGCGCCGCTACGACGGCAATGTGCCGCTCGATGTGCTTCAGCAGGCGGACTACGAATGCGGCGTGATCTGCCAGATGCAGTTCTGCGGATACTTCCTTGTGGTGGCCGACTACATCCAGTGGGCCAAGGACCACGGCATCATGGTGGGGCCGGGCCGTGGCTCGGCCGCAGGTTCGATGGTCGCCTACGCGATGGGCATCACCGAGCTCGACCCGTTGCAGCATGGTCTGATCTTCGAGAGGTTCCTCAACCCCGAACGAGTCTCTCTGCCGGATATCGACGTGGACTTCGATCCCGAGGGCCGTATGCGCGTCATCGAATACTGCGGCGAGAAATACGGCCATGACAAGGTGGCCCAATGCGTGATCTACGGCACCATCAAAACCAAGCAGGCATTGAAGGATTCCGCCCGCATCATGGGATACGAGTATTCCATGGGCGAGCAGATCACCAAGGCGCTGCCGCCGAGCAAGAACGGCAAGGACGCGAGCCTAAGCGAGATCTTCGACCCGACCTCCAAGCGATACGCGGAGGCGCGCGAGTTCCGCGAGTTCTACGATTCGAATCCGGACGCCAAGAAGATCACCGAGAAGGCGAAGGGCATCGAAGGACTGATCCGCCAGACCGGTGTGCACGCATGCGCCACCATCATGGGTTCGGCGCCCATCACCGACACCTCGCCGTTGCTGGAACGCGTCGACGGCACCATCACCACCACCTTCGAATACCACACCTGCGAAACGCTGGGTCTGGTGAAGATGGACTTCCTCGGGCTTTCCAACTTGACGGTGATCCACGACACCTTGAAGAACATCGAGGCGAACGGCAAGCCGGCGATCGACTACACGAAGATCCCGCTGGACGACAAGGAGACCTACCAGCTGCTGTCGCGCGGCGACACCTTAGGTGTGTTCCAGCTCGATTCCGACGGCATGCGCGCGCTGCTGCGTACCTTGCGCCCCGACAACTTCAACGACATCTCCGCTCTGATCGCGCTCTACCGACCGGGCCCGATGGATATGGATTCGCACAACAACTACGCGAAGCGCAAGAACGGCCTGCAGAAGATCGAGCCGATCCATCCCGAACTCGAGGAACCGTTGAAGGAGATCCTCGATGAGACCTACGGTCTGATCGTCTACCAGGAGCAGGTGCAGGCCGCCGCGCGAAAACTCGCCGGCTATTCGCTGGGCAAGGCCGACGTGCTGCGCCGAGCCATGGGCAAGAAGAAGCCCGAAGTGCTGGCCAAAGAGAAGATCCCGTTCTTCGAGGGCATGAAGAAGCACGGCTATTCGGAGGAATCCGCGCAGGCCGTGTGGGACGTGCTCGTGCCGTTCTCCGGATACGCGTTCAACAAAGCGCATTCCGCCGCGTACGGACTGATCTCCTATTGGACCGCCTATCTCAAAACCCACTATCCGGTGGAGTTTATGGCCGCCCTGCTGCAAGGCACCAAGGATAACAAGGACAAAACGGCCCTGTATCTGGGAGAGGCGCGCCGCATGGGCATCCAGGTGCTCTCTCCGGATGTGAACGAATCCGTGTACGAGTATTCCGCCGTCGGTGACGTCGTGCGCTTCGGCATGGGCGCCATCCGCAACGTGGGAGACAAGGCCGTGGCCGATATCATCGCCGAACGCAACGGCGAGCGGGGCAGGTTCGTGAACTTCATGGACTACATCCGCCGCGTGCCGCTGACCGCGCTCAACCGGCGGTTGGTGGAATCCCTGATCAAAGCGGGCGCCTTCGATTCGATCGACCCCAACCGCCGCGCCCTGCTCACCGTGCATGAGGCCGCCATCGAATCGGTGGTGGGGCTGAAGCGCAAGCAGGCGGAGGGACAATTCGACCTGTTCTCCGACGTGGACGACGGCGGCGGAGAGGATATGGGCGACGCGTCGGTGAACGTGCCCGACTTGGAGGAGTGGGATAAGAGCACCAAGCTCAACTTCGAGCGCGAGATGCTGGGCCTGTACGTCTCCGACCATCCGCTCTCCGGCATGCAGTCGGTGCTGGCGAGCCTGCGCGAGGTGTCCATCGCGCAGCTGATCGACCGCGCGAAAACCATGGGGGATAGGCAGCAGGTGACCCTCGCCGGACTGGTCACAGGCGTGGACCGGCGCGTCTCCAAAAAAGGCAATGCGTGGGCCATCGTCACCATCGAGGATTTGGAAAGCTCCATCCAATGCATGTTCTTCGGCAAGGTGTATGAGTCGAACGCCGAGAATCTGGTGCTTGACAAGGTGGTGCAGATCCGCGGACAGGTGGAGTTGCGCGACGAGACGGTGAGCCTGCGCGCCACCGAAATGCAGGTGCCCACCTTGGAGGCCGAGGACGAGCGTCCGCTGGTGCTCACCCTGCCGGTGGGCGCGCTCGACCGCAATCATATGATGCAGTTGGGGCAGGTGCTCACCAGCCATCCCGGCTACTGCGAGGTCAAGCTGGCGGTTCTGGACGACAAAGGCAACGCCAAGGTGCTCACCTTCGGCGACCGGTTCCGCGTCAAACGCGACACCTCGCTGTTCGCCGAAATCAAAATCCTGTTCGGACCGAGCTGTCTGCCGGCCGCGTAGTCGTTGGTAAGCGATACTTGCGGTGTGAATTCCATTCATATGGTGTTCATATCGCGCGCAAGACAGGTGTATCGATTTCCCAAATGGTGCATAATGATGATGTCACTTCACCGAAGGAGGGACTGTGGAAGAACAGTCTGAACGGGTTATCGTCAACTGCCTGCCGTTGGACGAGGCGGAACGCGCGCGGTTCGTCGAGGCCGCGGGCGGTATGCGTCAGGAATTCGTCGGGGATATCGCGCAGCGCGGCGACATGGGATGGCGGGCGTGCGTTCCGGAACCGCTGAAGGCGCGGGCTACGGCGGTGATCGGCAATATCGCGCCGGAGGATTGCGCGCGCTATCCGCGGTTGGAATGGCTGCAGACATGGAGCGCGGGCGTCGACCAATATTTGGCAGACGGCGTGCTGGGAGCGAACGTCCGCCTCTCGAACGCGACGGGTGCCTATGGGCAGACGGTAGCCGAGCATATGTTCGCCATGATGTGGTCGCTGATGAAGAACCTGCCCGCCTACACGCGCAACCAATCCGCGCGTCGATGGCATGACGAGGGACGTGCGTTGTCCCCCGACGGAGCGACCGTCGTGGTGGTCGGCACCGGCGACATCGGCTCACGGTTCGCCGGACTCGCCAAAGCAGTGGGTATGCGCACCATTGGTGTGCGCCGTGACCCCTCCCGCACCGCCGAACACATCGACCGCATGGTCGGATTCGATGACCTCGATACGGTGCTGCCGCAAGCCGATGTGGTGGCCATGAGCGTGCCGTCCACGCCGCAGACCCATCATCTGCTGGACGCGCATCGGTTGGAGATGCTCAAGCCCACCGCCATCGTGCTCAATGCAGGCCGTGGCGACGCCATCGATCCGGACGCGCTATTCGACGCGTTGTGCTCCTCGCGGTTGCGTGGAGCGGGACTGGACGTCACCGAACCCGAGCCGTTGCCGGCCGACAGTCCGCTATGGAACGAGCCGCGATGCCTGATCACGCCGCATGTGGCGGGCGGCAACCATCTGGCCGCCACCGAGGAGCGCATCATCGCCATCGCATTGCAGAACGTGCGTCGGTACGCGGCGGGCGAGCCGCTGCGCAACCAGGTGCGTCGAATAGCCTAACCGCACGCCATGCGTGAGCCGATTCGGCTGGAAGGCGAATGGCGGCCGATATGGTCTAAGCTTCAATCACCACCACACATCACTCGCACCACAAAGGAGAACGTCAATGAACAGTCAGCAACAAACGATGCGTTCGCCGGAACTGACATTGGGCGACAATGCCCGCACCGTCATCCCGCAGATCGGATTCGGCGTGTTCCAGATTCCGCCGGAGGACACGCAGCGCGCGGTCGAGGAGGCGCTGGAGATCGGATACCGCCATATCGACACCGCGGCCGCCTACTACAACGAGGAACAGGTCGGCGCGGCATTGAAGGCGACCGGCATGGCGGATCAGGTGTTCGTCACCGGCAAGGTGCGCAACTGCGACCAGGGCTATGCGGCCACCCAGGTGGCGTTCGAGGAGTCGCGGCGCAAACTCGGCGTGGATGTGATGGGCATGTATCTGATCCACTGGCCTGTCCCCGCCGTGGATCTCTACCGCGAGACATGGCGCGCCCTGCTCAAACTACGCGACGAGGGCGCGATCCGCGTGGCCGGCGTGAGCAACTTCCTGCCCGAACATCTGGAGGCGGTCATCGCCGACAGCGGGCAGACGCCGACCGTCAACCAGATCGAGGCCCATCCGCGCTACCATCAGCCCGATACCCTCGCCTATTGCGCGGCGCACGGCATCACGGTCGAAGCGTACAGCCCCCTCGGGCACGGATCCGACATGGACTCCGAGCCGGTGGTCGCCGCCGCGGCCGCGCACGGCGTGACGCCCGCGCAAGTGGTGCTGCGCTGGCATACGCAGGAGGGGCGCATCGTCATCCCCAAGTCGAAGCATGCGGAACGTATGCGCGCCAATCTCGATGTCTCGGGTTTCTCGCTCACCGAGGCGGAACTTGCCGCCATCGACGCGTTGCACGATCCCGCCGGGCGGGTCAGCGCCGACCCGGCCGTGTACGTGCAGTCGCAGTCGTGGGCCGACCAGCGCGCCCGCGGCAACATCTAATCGTCTCGCAAACGGCGGTTCGCCCGCCCGTCTTGTCGCGTTTCATGCACACGACAAGACAGGCGGGCGAGCCGTTATTCGTATGGCTGGGCCTGTTTTCCGTTCCGTTATCTCGCCGGCGCGGAACCGGCGCGGTTCGTCCGTTGCGCGCCGGCCGGCTTCGCCTGCGACCAGCCTTGGGATTTGGGGCGTGCGGCCCGGCGCAACGGTTTGAGTTCGAACACCGTGTCGGACTGGTCGGCGACGGCGGGACTATGTGTGACGATGATCACGCATTTGCCTTCCCTCTGCGCCAGATCGCGGAAAATCGCCATGATGTCGTCCTGCGTGGCCATATCGAGATTGCCGGTCGGCTCGTCGGCGAGAATGATCTGCGGCTCGTAGCTCAAAGCCCTGGCGATGGCCACACGCTGCTGTTCGCCGCCCGACAGGTGCAGGATGCGCTCGTTCGCGTACTCTTCGGGCAGGCGAACCTTGTCGAGCAGTTCGACCACCAGCTCGTGCTTGGGACGGTCGAAGCGTTTGCCGCTCGCCTCCATCGACAGCACGATGTTCTCCTCCACCGTGAGCGCGGGTAGCAGGTTGAAGCTTTGGAAGATCACGCCGATGTCATGGCTGCGGAAGTGATACCGGTCGGATTTCGCCAGATCGGTGCCGTCGTACAGGATGCGTCCGGACGTGGGGGAGGTGAGTCCGGAAAGCAGGGAGAGCACGGTGGTTTTGCCCGCGCCCGAGGGGCCGGTGATGGCGGTCACCTCGCCGGCCCGGAACGCGTGGGTGAGATCGCTCACCACTTTCTTGCCGCCTTTGGTATAGGAGTAGGAGACCTTCTCCATGGCGAGAATCGGCGGTTGGGCGGTTGTGTTGACGGCGTCGCCTTGTGCGGGGCTTTCGGCCGTTGTGCCCGCGTTCGGAGTATTCGAATCGGTGAGGGCGCCGTTCGTTGCGGGAGCGTCGGTGGCGACGGTCGTGTCGATGACCGGGATGTCCGGAGTGGGGTTCTGTGTCATGATGTTGTCTTTCCTTTGTCGGGGCGTCTGCTGATTGCGCGGGTGTCGCCGCTCAGGATCGGTCGGCCAGGATCTGCAAGGGCTCGTAACGGATGATGGACACCACCGCGGCCAATGCGGAGATGACGGTCAGCGCCAGGCCGATCAGCACCAGCTGGCCGATGACCTTAAGGTTCACCGTGGCGTCGATGTCGCTCACATAGTCGACGGCCTGCGAGAATCCGCCGAATCCGCCGCCGGGCGCATCAGACGGTTGACCCTCGGCGCCGGCCGTCGCGTCGGAACCGGATTCGGAGGAATCGGTGTCGGAATCGGCCGCGTCATCCGACGCGGAATCGGATGAATCCGGTCCGCCTTGGCCACCGGGCGCGCCGGGCATGTCGGCGTCGCGGCCGAATTGGGCCTGCTGGCTGGTCGCCTCGGACTCCTGCGCGGAGACCTGCTGGGCGAGCAGCTGGTTCGCCACCGGCACCGAAGCCACCGCGCCGCCGGCCACGCCGAGCGCGATGCCGATCATGGTGACGATTAGCAGCTCGAGCACGAACTGGGCCGCCACCTTGGACTTTCTGATGCCGATGGCCGTGAGCACGCCCACCTCGTATTTGCGTTCGCGCACGTTGAACAGGTTGAGCACGATCAGCACCACCGCGCCCACGGCGAGCACGATCAGCAGCAGGGTGAGCGCGAAGCTGGCCAGATTGTCCAACGGCACGAGGCTGGACTCGTATTCCTCCACATCGGCCGAAGAGACGGTGTATTCGTCGGACAGGCCGGCCGCCTTCGCATCCGCGGCGAAGGTCTCGTAGTCGTCCTTGCTGGACAGCACGTAGGTATAGCTCAACTGGGTGGCGCTTGCGGAGCTGGTCGAGCTGGTGTCGGTCGAATCCGTGTCGGATGAGTCCTCATCGGTGGATGAGGCGGCCGATTCGGTGGACAGTCCCAGCGATTCCAGGGTGGAGACCGAGGTGTAGATCGCGTTGTCCGGATCCTGGCTGGTGCCGCCCATCGGGCCGTTCGCCCCGGTGTTGGAGGTCGTCGCGTTCTTGTAGATGCCCACGATGGTCAGCTCGTAGGTGGTGCCGTCGTCCGAGGTGTCGGCCACGCTGATCGTGTCGCCCACCTCGAGGCCGTTGAAGTCGGCCAGTGCCTTCGGGATGATCACATCGCCGTCGCTGCTTTCGTCATAGCCGAACACCTCGCCGTCGGACATGGTGAAGCTGCCGTTGGAGGCGTTCGCCACCGCCGTGTCCGAGGAGAAGCCGGTCAGGGAGAAGTCGCCGCTGGACATGCCGCCCATCATGCCGCCCATATCGCCGCCGGGCATGCTGGGCATGGTGCCGTCGGACGAGTCGGAGGATGCGTCATCGGAGGAATCCTCGGTTGAGGAGTTATCGGAGGAATCAGACGAGTCGGCATCGGCGGAACTGGAGGATTCGACCGGCTGGAACGCGTCGGTGCCGTTCACCGACGTGGATTCGGTGTAGTACGTGCTCACCGGCACGCTGGACGCCTCGGCATAGGCGTCGTACTCGTCGAGCGTGAGCGCGTCCTGGTCGAGCGCCGAACGCAGCGAATCGAAGTCCGGCTGGCCGCCCTCCTCCATCTCACTGGGATCGAAGTCCTCGGTGGCCTGGCTGATCACCTGCTCGCGGTCCATGCCGATCGTGGCGGTGACGGTGGTGGAGCTCAGTCCCTCCTCGCGGGCCGTTTCGGCCGCGTTGCGGATGGCGAGTCCGATGGTCGCCGCGGCGGCGATAATCGCGACGATGATGACGATAAGAATATTGCGCCCCTTGTTGCGGGTCACCGATCGCCATGCGTTCTTGAGGATAAACATGGTGTTCCTTTACGAAAAGAGGGGTTTTACCCTCCCAGCATGGAACACGGCGGTTGATGGGCGCTCCATGCCGGCTGGCAGCGGGAAGGCGAAACGGTGGACGTCTCCACCAAACTTCCTGAACGCTCGCTGGATGCGTATATTGCGGTCACCATCGGACCGTAGCAATGAAAGAACCCCCAGGTTTGAGCACTGCGAGTAGGCTTAGGGGGCTGCTGTTGACGTTCATTATTGCACTATCTGCGTGATAAATCATGTCATGCGGCGCGCTGCCGTCATCGTGAACTGGACGATTGGGAGAGGGGACTATGGTGGAGTGCGTGGATGAGTCGGAGCGATATTGGTTGGGCGAGACGCTGGTTAGGCTGTCGCGTTCGGCGTTCCGAGCGAAATTCGTGCTGTCGGACAAGGATCGTGCATACGCTCGCGCCAAAGGCAAAGTCATCATTGACCGGCATGCGCGTGAGATGTTGCGCTCGCGGGTGGGGGAGTCACTGCCGAAGAATGACGGCAAGCAGACACCATGGCGAGGCCACCCGGTGTTCACCGCGCAGCACGCCACGGCCACCTGTTGCCGAGGCTGCATCGAGAAATGGCACCATATCCCCAAAGGCCGAGAATTGACCGATGACGAGATCAACCGCCTGTCCGACCTCGTCATGGCCTGGATCGAACGCGACCTCGTCAACCATCCCGTCGGGTAAACTACGGGTGTCACTTGGCGTGCGAAGGAGATCGGATGCGGGAACTGACCGGGGTGATCGTGTTGTGCGTGGCGGTGATGATACCGATCGTCATCATCACCATTGTAGTGCTGTTCGGCAATCCGGGCAGAAAAGGCAGGATCCGTTCGATGACCGCGCAATGCCCGGGCTTGGTACTCAGCGTCAAAACCCACGGAATCGACACTCCGTGGCGTATCCGCGTGCGCTACGAGGTGGACGGCATCGCATACGAGGTCGTCGAATCGCTCGCTCTGAAGTCGTCCGTGATCAAGGCCGGTCCCATCCCCATCGGGCAACGCAAGACCCCGGTGATGGGGCTCGTCCGCGAAGGCGACACCGTCACCGTGATCTACAATCCCGATAAGCCATCGAAGTCCCACATCCAACACAACGACGGTTGGATCAATAACTGAACGCCAATCGCAGGCCCTATCCCACCAATCGGACGCAGATGGACGTTTCGGGGTGTGCGGTTACATCGTGGCGCTACCATGGGGAGCTATGAGCGAGAACATCATGCGAATCATCGACCTTCGTGGTAAGAACCTGACCCGTGCCGAACTGCTGGACGCGATGCCCCGCGCCGAGATGGGCACCTCCGAGGCCACCGATCTGGTGCGCCCCATCCTCGACGACGTCAAGGCCCGCGGTGCCGCCGCGCTGCGCGACTTCGGCGAGAAGTTCGACGGCGTGCGCGTCGAGAACCTGCGCGTGCCGGTCGAGGCGATGCGTCAGGCCCTCGAAGAGCTCGACCCCGAAGTGCGCTCCGCCATCGAGGAGTCGGTGAAGCGCTCCCGCGCCGTGGCCGCCAGCCAGGTGCCGCATGACTTCCACACCGATCTGGCTCCCGGCGCGCGCGTCGCCGAACGTTGGATCCCGGTGCAGCGCGTCGGCCTGTACGTGCCCGGCGGCAAGGCCGTGTATCCCTCGTCCGTGATCATGAACGCCGTGCCCGCCCAAGCCGCCGGCGTCGAGTCCCTCGCCATCGCCACCCCACCGTCCAAGGACGATCCGCAGGGGCTGCCCAACAAGACCATCCTCGCCACCTGCGCCATCCTCGGCGTGGACGAGGTGTACGCGGTCGGCGGCGCCCAGGCCATCGCCATGTTCGCCTACGGCGCCAAGGGCTCTGAGCCGCAGGACGGCGACGTGCTGTGCGATCCGGTCGACAAGATCACCGGCCCCGGCAACATCTTCGTGGCCACCGCCAAGTCGCTCGTCTCCGCCTTCGTGGGCATCGACGCGGTCGCCGGCCCCACCGAGATCGGCATCATCGCCGACGCCCAGGCCAACCCCAAGTTCCTCGCCGCCGATCTGATCGGCCAGGCCGAGCATGACGAACTCGCCGGCTCCGTGCTGTTCACCGACTCCACCGACATTGCCGACGCCGTGCAGGCCGAACTGCTCGAGCGCGTGCCGCGCACCAAGCACGCCGAACGCGTGCGCACGTCGCTGTCCGGCCGCCAGTCCGCCATCGTGCTCACCGACGGACTCGACCAGTCCATCGACGCGGCCAACGCCTACGCCGCCGAACACCTGGAGATCCAGACCGTCGACGCGGACGCCGTGGTGGGGCGCGTCAGGAACGCCGGCGCCATCTTCCGCGGCCCCTATTCGCCGGTGCCGCTGGGCGACTACATGTCCGGATCCAACCACGTGCTGCCCACGGGCGGCACCGCCCGCTTCGCCGCCGGCCTCGGCGTGCACACCTTCATGAAGCCCGTCGAGGTCATCGAATACGACGAGCAGGGCCTGAAGGAGCTCGCCGCCCGCGTCAACGCCTTCGCCGTCTCCGAGGACCTTCCGGGGCATGGTGAATGCGTGCTCACCCGCTTCGTCGACGACCCGTACGACAAGGCCACGCTGAACGATCAGGAAACCAAGGCGGGCCTCAAGTGAGCGACACAACCAGCAACGTCATACCGGCGAATCTGCCGCTGCGCAACGATCTGATCGGGGAGGAGCCGTACGGCGCGCCCCAGCTCGACGTGCCGGTGTGCCTGAACGTCAACGAGAACCCGTACGCGCCCGATCCGGCCGTGTGCGAGACCATCGCCGAACGCGTCAAGGCCATCGCCCCCACGCTCAACCGGTATCCGGACCGCGAGCATGTCGAACTGCGCCAGGCGTTCTCCGATTACCTCGCCCGCGAATCCGGCGTTCGTCTCGACGTGGACGAACTGTGGGGCGCGAACGGTTCCAACGAGATCATGCTCCAGCTGTTCCAGGCCTTCGGAGGACCGGGACGCACCGCGCTCGGCGCCGACCCCACGTATTCCATGTATCCCGAATACGCGCGCGACACGTTCACCGGCTGGGAGCTCGCCCACCGCAACGACGACTTCACGCTGAACGTCGACCGTCTCATCGAACGGATCGAGGCCGTCAAACCCTCCATGGTGCTGCTCACCAGCCCGAACAACCCCACCGGCACCCCGCTGGCGCATGAGGACATCGAACGTGTGCTCGCCGTATGCGAGACGGCCGAGGTCGCGGGCGCGCGCGAAGGCGTGCACCCGATCGTCGTCATCGACGAGGCCTATATCGAATTCCGCGACCCGGGCGTGCCCAGCGCCGTCGAACTCATCAAAACGCACGCGAACCTGGCCGTCAGCCGCACCATGAGCAAGGCCTTCGCCTTCGCTGGCGCGCGCGTCGGCTATCTCGCCGCAAGCAAGGGCATCATCGACTGCGTGCGCATCGTGCGCATGCCCTACCATCTGAGCGCCGTCACCCAGGCCGCGGCCCTCGCCGCGTTCGAGCACACCGACGAACAGCTCAGCCGCGTGAACCACCTGCGTGAGACGCGCAACGCCACCGCCGCATGGCTCAAACAGCTGACCTACAAGGGCCAGGCGCTCGACGTGGCCGACTCCCAGTCGAACTTCCTGCTCTTCGGCGGGCATCTCGACAACCGCGAGGCGATTTTCGAAGGACTGCTCGAGCGCGGCGTGCTCATCCGCGTGGTCGGCCCAGCCGGCTGGCTGCGCGTGTGCATGGGCACCGACGAAGAGATGGAGGCCTTCCGCACCGCATTGACGGAAGTTCTCAACGAACTGGACAAGGAGTAGGCAATGGCACGCACCGCGCATATCGTCCGCGAAACCAGCGAATCGCGCATCGAACTGACGTTGGACCTCGACGGCACCGGCAAAACCGACATCGACACGTCCGTGCCGTTCTACAACCATATGATGACGGCCCTCGGCAAGCATTCGCTGATCGACCTGACCATCAAGGCCAGCGGCGACACCGACATCGACGTGCATCACACCGTCGAAGACACGGCCATCGTGTTCGGCGAGGCGCTGCGCGAGGCGTTGGGCGACAAGCGCGGCATCCGCCGTTTCGCCGACGCCACCGTGCCGCTGGACGAGGCGCTGGCCAAGGCTGTGGTCGACGTGTCCGGCCGACCGTATGTGGTGTGCTCCGGAGAGCCGGAAGGCTACGAATACTGCATGATGGGCGGGCATTTCACCGGCTCCCTCGTGCGCCACGTGATGGAATCCATCGCCCTGCACGCCGGCATCTGCCTGCATCTCGAGGTGCTTGCCGGCCGCGACCCGCACCATATCGCCGAAGCCGAATTCAAGGCCTTCGCACGCGCCCTGCGTTTCGCCATCGAACCCGATCCGCGCGTGGACGGCATCCCCAGCACGAAAGGCGCGTTGTGATGGCGGACGATCAGGAACCACATTTCTCCGACGAGGAGCTTGAAGCCGCACTGGCCGGATTCGAAAAGGAATTCGCACAGGAGCGGGAAACGGCGTCCCCGGTCGATCAACCCACGGCGGGCGCGGACGGCGCGGCCGACGCGGATAAGAAGAACGAGACGGATGCGGGTTTGGATCCCGCCTCCATCGAGATTCCCGACGATGCCGCCGAACTGGACCCCTCCGTGGGATTCGACGCGGAACTGGCCGGACTGCTTGGCAACCGCGCGAAAATCGCGGTGGTGGTCACACGCATCGCCGACGCCGACCTTTTGGCCGCGTTCTGCCAGCTGGCGGACATCTCCGCCGACTGCATCGGCTCCAACCAGGGCGCCGTCGCCGTGCTGCGCAACCTCGACGGCGATTCGCCCGAGGCCGCGGCCCGCGACCTGACCACCGTGGTGGCCGGCATGACCGTGATCCTCGCCGTCAACCGCGCCGACAAGCTCGAAGTCACCCTATACGTGCAGGGCGAGGCCGCGCGGACCTTCGCGCCGCCGATGCTGTTCACCTCCACCGCCCGATTCGTGGAGGACCTGCTGCTCGGCATCACCACGGTGAACGCGCTTCGCGAGCAGGGCTTCGAAATCGAGGATTCCGCCGACTTCGACCACAAGCGCGCCATGGCCACCATCGCCAAGCACACCAAATTCGGGCGCGGAGGCTCCACCAAAGGCTCCAGCATCAACTAGCGCCAGCTAGCACATTTAAGCATCCACCGAACAGAACAGCACAAGGGGAACAGCAACGATGAGCACTGCAGTCGTGTTCGACTATGGCTTCGGCAACGTCCGCTCCATGGTTCGCGCGCTCGCCAATCTGGGCGTCGACACCACGCTCACCTCCGACTACCGTCAGGCGCTTGAGGCCGACGGTCTGGTGGTGCCCGGAGTCGGCGCGTTCGCCGCCTGCATGGACGGATTGAAACGCGTCGGCGGCGATCGCGTGATCACCGACCGCATCCGCGCGGGCCGCCCGACGCTCGGCGTATGCGTCGGCGAGCAGATCATGTTCGAGCAGGGACTCGAACACGGCGTGCGCACCGACGGCATCGGCCTGATCGGCGGCACGGTCGAACTGTTGGACGCGGATGTGGTACCGCATATGGGCTGGGACACCGTCGAAGCGGCCGAAGGTTCGCAACTGCTGCGCGGCGTGGAACAGGAACGTTTCTACTTCGTGCACTCCTACGCGGCCACCGCCGTGAGCCAAGCCGACACCTCGCGCTACGACATCGACTTCGGCGAAGCTCCGGCGCGCGTGACATGGTGCGAATACGGGCGCAGCCGTTTCGTCGCCGCCTACGAACGCGGCACCCTGTCCGTCACGCAGTTCCACCCCGAAAAGTCCGGCGACGCCGGCGCGCAACTGCTGAAGAACTGGATCGAAACCTTCTGAACCACAATCAGATGGTGCCGCCGTGCGAAGGGCATGTTTTCCGCCCGCACGGATGGTGCGACATCCCTAGGAAAGGAACCTGCTATGTCCCTCACGCTGCTTCCCGCGGTCGACGTTCGCGACGGCAAGGCCGTGCGTCTGCGCCAAGGCGAGTCCGGCTCGGAAACCGATTACGGCTCCCCGCTTGAGGCCGCCCGCACCTGGGTTCAGGCCGGAGCGGAATGGATCCATCTGGTCGACCTCGACGCCGCCTTCGGCACCGGCGACAACCGCGCCCAGCTGCGCGAGATCGTGCGCGAACTCGGCGACCAGGTCAACATCGAGATGAGCGGCGGCGTGCGTGACGACGCCTCGCTGGAATCCGCGCTGGAAGCCGGCGCGGCCCGCGTGAACATCGGCACCGCCGCGCTGGAGAACCCCGAATGGACCAAGCGGATCATCGCCAAGTACGGCGACAAGGTCGCCGTCGGCCTCGACGTGCGCGGCCATACGCTGGCCGCCCGCGGCTGGACCCGCGAGGGCGGTGACCTGTTCGAGACGATGGCGATGCTCGACGACGCAGGCTGCACCCGCTACGTGGTCACCGACGTGGCCAAAGACGGCATGATGAGCGGCCCGAACCTCACCCTGCTCAAAGAGGTCGCCGAACGCACCAACGCCAAGGTGACGGCCTCTGGCGGCATCGCCAAACTCGACGATCTCAAAGCCATCAAGGAACTGGCCGAAATCGGCGTGGACTCCGCCATCCTCGGCAAATCCCTCTACGCGCGCGCCTTCACCCTCGAAGAGGCGCTCGAAGTCGCCCGCTGAAACGCTCCCCGCTCAAGGGAAGCTTGCGGAAAGCATAATCCCGCCTGACCGGTATGGCCTTCAAAGGAGGTAGGCCTGCCGGTCATGCGGGATTCGTTGTAAAGCGACGGATCAGGCGCAGGGCAGTTCGCCGGATTCGATGAGCTTCTTGAACACGGCGTAATCCTCGTCGTTCTGCTCCGCATAGGAGACCGCGAATGTGGCGATGGCCTGGTCGAACTCGTCCGAACCGCCCAGATAGTTCGCGATGGCGATCGAATCGCCGGTGCGCGCGTGCGCATGCGCCAGGCAGCGGGCGCACATGCGGCCCAGATCGCTTAATTCCATCTCGTTGAGATCGTCGATGTCGATCGAACCTTTGCCGTTCCACAGCTGACGCACGTAATAGTCGCGTTTGCGGCCATCCTCGGCGATGAAGCTCGACCATCCCAGCAGCACGTCGGCCGTGGACTGGATCAGTTTCTGCCCCTGCACCACGCGCTCGCCATGCGTGGCGTACGGCGAAGCGCCGCAATAATGCTCCAACACCGAATAGGTGGCCTCCTTCATCTGCAACATCAACGGATCGTCGATGTCCCGCCCGGTGAAGACGGCCACCCATGCGCGCTGGCCCACGGAGCCGACGCCCACCACCTTGCGGGCCGAATCATGGTAGCGGTAATGGTCGAACACATGACGGCGATCCTCATACAACGAATGCCGGTAGTGCCCCAGCAGCGTGTCGATGCGCGCCTGCAACGCCTCAATATCCGCATAATCCTGCAATTCGTTGATGGGCGCCAATTCCGGCGGATCGGAACGGAACCGCAGCTTGCCGCCCTCGAGATACGTCAGTTTGGCGGCCGCCGCGTCGGAGTCCCGAACCGCGGCCTTCGCCGCCGCGTCGCGCAGCGTGCGGTTGCGCTTGCCGCTCTGCGTCTTCTCGAAACGATCCAGCGTCTCGGTCACATCGATATGGTCGTACCATGCGTCGAGATAATCCATTTCGGAGAACTGTTTGATGCGCTCGCGGTACGTGTGCACGCAACGCATCACCGCGGCCCGCCTCGCCTTCTCCTTGATGCCGTTCGCACGTCCGCAAATCTCCACCGACACGGCCAGGCGTTTGAGGTCCCACTCCCACGGGCCGATCGCCGTCTCGTCGAAATCGTTGATGTCGAACACCAGACGCGCCGAGGGGGAGCGGAACATGCCGAAATTGCCGATATGCGCGTCGCCCACGCATTGCACCGGAATGCCCGTCACCGGCGTGGTCACCAGATCGTTGGTCATGATCAGCGCGGTGCCGCGGTAGAACGTGAACGCGCTGGCGCTCATGCGCTTGTACCGCAGCGGCACCAGATCGGGCACGCGGGTGGCCGACTGCTCCTCAAGCAGCGCGATCGCCTCGCGACGCCCCTCACGCACCCGCCAGACCGCATGACTGCTCAACGGCGCTTTGTCGCGCGCCGTAAAGCCCGCGCACGCGCGTTCACGCGGAGTGTCGGCCTGCCGCCAACTCGTCATATCGATGGGAGGATTGGCGGCCGGTGTCAGATGGTCTTCTTCGCTCATACGCACCACTGTAACGCGTGGAATGTGACGGCGAAGCCCCATGGTGCGGTACTTTCCATGGTGCAATGCCTCGGAAACGTTGCAATATCAACCCACCGCACCATGGAATCACCGCATCATGGACACCATCGTAGATGTGGGGAACGCGCGTGTTAACGCGGGTCGTAACACGGGTGTGGAACGATAGGCGGTTATGGATAAGCAGCAGGAGTTCGCACTGCGCACGGTCGAGGAACGAGACGTGCGCTTTATTCGCTTATGGTTCACGGATGTGCTGGGAACCTTGAAATCCGTGGCCATCGCGCCGGCGGAGTTGGAGGCGGCGTTCGAGGAGGGGCTCGGATTCGACGGCTCCGCGATCGAAGGCATGACGCGCGTGTCCGAGGACGATATGATCGTCCAGCCGGATCCCTCCACCTTCCAGATTCTGCCGTGGCGAGGCGGACCGCAGGGCACGGCGCGCATGTTCTGCGACGTGCTCACCCCGGATGGCGAACCCAGCCTGGGCGACCCGCGCTACGTGCTCAAGCGCGCGCTGGCCAAGGCCAAGGAGAAGGGCTTCACCTTCTACGTGCATCCGGAGATTGAGTTCTACCTGTTCGAAAGCCAGGACGACTGGTCCAAGCCTCCGGTGCCGATCGATGAGGGCGGCTACTTCGACCATGTGCCGCGCAGTCCCGGCATGGACTTCCGCCGCGCCACCGTGAACATGCTCGAACAGATGGGCATTTCGGTGGAATACTCGCATCACGAGGGCGGCCCCGGTCAGAACGAGATCGACCTGCGCTACGCGGACGCGCTCACCACGGCCGACAACATCATGACCTTCCGCACCGTGGTCAAGGAGATCTCCTTGGAGCGCGGCATCCACGCGAGCTTCATGCCCAAGCCAATCGCCGACGCGCCCGGTTCCGGCATGCACACGCACCTAAGCCTGTTCGAGGGGGACTCCAACGCCTTCTACGAGGCTGGCCAGGAGTTCAACATGTCGCTCACCGCGCGCCAGTTCGCCGCCGGCATTCTGGCCCATGCGGCGGAGATCTGCGCCGTCACCGACCAGTACGTCAACTCGTACAAGCGTCTGTGGGGCGGCAATGAGGCGCCGAGCTACATCTGCTGGGGCCACAACAACCGTTCCGCGCTGCTGCGCATCCCGCAGTACAAGCCCGGCAAGGGCAATTCCGCGCGTATGGAGTTCCGCGGTCTCGACCCGGTCGCCAACCCGTACCTCGCTTACTCCGTGCTGCTGGCCGCCGGCCTCGACGGCATCGAGAAGCAGATGACGCTCGGCGAGCCGACCAGCGACGACGTGTGGGAGCTCACCGATGCCGAACGTCAGGCGATGGGCATCGAACCGCTGCCCACCTCGCTGGGCGCCGCGCTGCGCGTGATGGAGAAATCCGACTTCGTGGCCGATGTGCTCGGCGAGCATGTGTTCGAGTACTTCCTGCGCAACAAGCGCCACGAATGGGAGGAATACAACCGTCAGGTCACCCCCTTCGAACTTAAGAAGTACCTGCCCAAGCTGTAAGCGAGCAATCACGCAGTGAACAACGCAACGGTATCCGATCGGGCGACATCCTCGCCCGATCGTTTTTTCACGCTTCCCGTCATGGTGCTGATCGCCGCGAGCTTCATGCTCGGCATGAGCGAATTCGTCGTCGTGGGCATTCTGCCCGATATCGCGCGCGGCCTGAACGTCACCGAGGTGACGGTCGGTAACTTGGTGTCGGTGTTCGCGTTCTTCTACGCGCCCTGCACGCCGCTCGGCTCCGCCATCACCGCGCGATTCCCGCGATTCGCCACGCATATGACGCTGATGGCGGTGTTCCTCGCAGGCAATGTGCTATGCGCGTTCGCGCCGAACTATCCGGTGCTGCTGGTCGCCCGACTGCTGATCGCCGCCGTCTCCGGCACGCTGGTCGCGATCGCCATGACCTACGCGAACGACGTGACGCAGGAGAAATTCCGCACACAGTTCATCGCCTGGGTGTTCTCCGGCTTCTCCATCGCCTCCGTGGTGGGCGTGCCGGCGGGAACCTGGATCGCCGACTCCTTTGGATGGCGCTGGACCTTCCATCTGATCTCCCTGCTCACCGCCGTGCTGCTGGTGGTGATGGTGATCGTGCTGCCGCGCAACTCGCATCCGGTGAAAGTGGGATTCCTCAGCCAGTTCCGTCTGTTCTTCGACCGCCGCATCCAGCTGGGTGTGATCGACGTGGTGTTCGGCGCGGCCGCCAGCTACGTGTTCTACACGTATCTCACGCCGATCATGCGCGACGAGATCGGCGTGCCGACCCAATATCTCAGCCTCGGTCTGGTGGTGTTCGGCGTGGCCTGTCTATGGAGCAACCTGTATGGCGGCAAACTCGCCAACCGTGGCAGGGGAGTGGAGCCGCTGGCCCGCGTCCGGCCGATCTACTGCGTGCAGGCCGTATGCCTGTGCCTGCTGGCGTTCGCCTCATGGGTGCCCGGTGCCGGCGCGCTGCTGCTGGTGGCGCTCGGCATGCTTATGTACTTGCAGAACGCCTCCTCGCAGGTGCTGTACATGGATGTGGCCGCGCAATCGCATCCCGGCTCGCTGAACCTGGCCGCATCGCTCAACTCCATGAGCTTCAACATCGGCATCGCGGTCGGTTCGGCCGTGGGCGGCGTGGTCAATGACATGTTGGGACTGGCGTGGTTGGGTCCGGTCGGTGCGGTGTTCGCCCTGCTCGCCGCCGGCACCGCCACCATGCTGCGCCCGTTCATCGAACGCAAGTAGCTTCGCTGAGATCCTTCGACTCCGCTACGCTCCGCTCAGGATGACGGAAAAGGACTTCGCTCCGCTCAGAGGATGACGTTAGTGGTTATGTCGTCATGTCGAGCGAAGTCGAGACATCTCTATCAGATTGTCCGGTTCTATACTGTCATCCTGAGCGGAGGCCGTCAGGCCGGAGTCGAAGGATCTCTACACCAGACTTCTATTCTCGCGGATTGCCGAACCAGTTCTCGTAGATGAGGGAGAAGTTGCGGTTGCCGTAGCTGGAGCAGGAGTCGCCCACGCCGTCGCCCGCCGCCAATGCGGCCTCGTTCGGCTGGTAGGGCGTGTAGATGTACAGCAGCGCGGTCGCGCGGTTCTCGATATAGATGGTGGAGCCGCCGCATGAGGCATCGGGATGATACTGCACGTAGTTGAGCGCATACGCCTGATAGTTGTACCGGTCGGCGTGGGCCAGATAGTACTGGTAGCGTTTCGCCGCGCCGTACACCTGCAGGAAGAATCCCGCGTACGCCGGATCGCAGCTCGCGTCGTCCGGACAGCTCAACCCCATCGCCGCTTTGAGCTGGAAATCCGTGGGGTCGGTGGCGGTGACCAGATGCTGCTCCTTCTGCAGCATGGTGAGCAGCACCTTTTGGCTGATTCCGCACGCCTGCGCCGACTTGGTGATGATCGCCGCCGCCGTCTCGCCCGTCACGCCCGTATAGTCCTCGCACAGGCCCTCGCCCGACTGGTCGGTGGTATCGAAGGTCATGGAGGCGATCGCCCCGCCCCGCTCGTCGAGGAACGACTGCACTTCGGCCTGGCTCATGGCGTTGCCGTTGAAGAACTGTCCGTCCGAGATGATGTCGCCCGGATCGAATCCATACTCCTGCGCCAAAGCCAGCTGCGTGCGCTCCGCGTCGCGAACCTCGCCACGCCATTGGACGAAACGCACCAGGCCCATCGCCAACGCCACCACGCAGACGATCGCCACCAGCATCGTGAACAGCATGCCGGTCCGTTGCATCAGACCGCCCCGCTTCCACGTCCGCTTGAGTTTCAGTATGCGCGCCTTGAGCGTAGAGGTCTTCACACGGGAACGGCCGCGGCTGCGTTTCGTGCGTTTCGTTTGTCGTTTCGTGCTCATCGCAAGCCATTGTAACGGCGGCGGCTGAGCGCGCGGTGAACACGCTATTCGAGGGAGAGCGTGCTTTCCATGTCGTCAAAGGATGAATAGGCGTTGAACGACGCGTCGAAGGAATCGTCATCGCCGGTGGGCGTATAACAGATGTCGACGCTCATCGGCACGCCGGGCATGACCAAGCGATACATCGCAGCCTCGTCATACCCCTGTGAGAGGTCATCGCTGATATAGGCTCGGCTCAGCTCGTGGCCGTCTTGCGCAAGGTCGACCGCGCCGAGATCCGCAAGCGAATACGGCCTGTCGGTTTCATTGATCCACGTGAGGGTGAGCATCACCGTGTCGTTGCCGTCGTAATCCTGTGGACCCTGCCGCACCGAGTCGAACCGCAAGGAGATGCGCGACAGCCCGTCATAGTCGACCATCGTGGTCATGCCTTCCCGTTCGGCCTCGCCGGCCTGTGGGGGAGTCTCCATATCGGCGGCGTCGATCTGCGTGAGCGGGCCGGTTGATTGGCCGTCAGCGAATACGAACGCGGACTGGACTGCCTCGTTGACTCCGGACACGTACACCAGAATCGGCGAGGAAACATCGGTGGGATTGAACGCCATCGTCACCGTCTGCGTCTGGCCGGATTCGATGTCGTCGCCGCCGTCGGCGTCGGCGAATCCAAGCTGGCGGGTTGCGGCGTTGTTCTCGAAACCGTACGCCTGATCCAGTCCGACGCCGTTCTGCAGCACGTCGACATACGCCATGGAATTCAGCGACCACGCCTCATCGGCGTTGTTGGTCACGGTGAAGGAGACGATCAGCTGGGGATTGCCGTCGTAATCGTCGGTCAATCCGTAGGCCGCCTGATCGATGGTGATGTCGTAGGTTTGCCCGTTATAGTCGCGTACCGTGCCGGAATGGTCCGCGACGGTGAACGGCTCGTCGGACGCCTCGTATCCGTCGTAGTCGGTGACGAGTCCGGAAGACGTCAAGGATATGTCGCTATGGGATACGTTCTTCACAATCAGTATCGCCGTCTGCATGGCGAGCATGACGACGGCGAGCACCAGCGCGGCAACCGCCATCACTCGCCCCGACTTCCGGGAACGCGCGTCGGTCCGGAAGATGGCGACGATGGCCAACGCCAGGGCCACGATGGTGAGGACTATGGAGGAGGTCTCACCGAAGCTGATCACCGCGACGGCGGCGACGGCCAACGCGGCGATGGCATATCCGGAACGTTTGCCTTGGGAAGTCTTGGCATCGGAGCCGTATGCTTGATCGCGTTGCATGGATCGCGCCGACGCATGCGGTTGCGATTGTCGTTTGGACTGCCATACGGGCCAATGA
Source organism: Bifidobacterium eulemuris (assembly GCF_014898155.1). Taxonomy (NCBI): domain Bacteria; kingdom Bacillati; phylum Actinomycetota; class Actinomycetes; order Bifidobacteriales; family Bifidobacteriaceae; genus Bifidobacterium; species Bifidobacterium eulemuris. The sequence continues at coordinate 2,749,790 of NZ_CP062938.1, forward strand.
TTCGCTCGGTTGATGGGCTTCGTCGCTTGACGGATGGACGTCTGGACGTCGCGCGCCATATCCGCCGGGTTGGGCCGAGGCGATGCCGCGTCCTGAAGCTTGCGCATCCTGGCGATATGCTCGCGTTGATCCTGCTCGGCATCAACCTGCTGACTGATGCGCGCCGCCTCGACATCCGGGTTGACATAGTCCGGAGCGTCATCGGTGTCGAACGGCGATACATAATCGTCATGCTCGGCGAACAAAACCATGGCAAACCTCTTCGTTCTCAGTCCTTAACGTCCATTCTACGGGTCTTCCCGGTTTGTTCTTGTCATCGTAATCGTGGGCTGGCTCATCGCATCAATTACAGTTGCCTCTTGTTGACGATCGGAATGCTTGCGGCAACGCATGCCATGCACAAGAACGTGGCAATAACAATAGCTTGCGCATATGCGTCTATTCCCTTCGCGCCCGTCAACAGCGAATTGGCATTCATCAACATAGTGGGCGAATAAGCCTTCACCTTCGGTATGATGCTCAATACATATGCCACCAGCACCGTCCCGCCGACGCACAGGATGACACCTGTGTTGTTCTGCAAGAGTGCTGAGAAGAGGATCATCAGGCATATGGCCCATACGCCGAACAACCACCATAGAGCTGCCGAGAGGAATAGGTCGTTCGCGATACTGTTATCCCAAAAATAAGCGTTGTATCCATAGGTGATGGCGAAGCATATTCCATAGCCGACCGTCCAAAGCGACAGCAACAGCATGGTTTTCGCAAGCACGACCTTGTATCTTGACAGGCCTTTTGTCAATACAAGCAGCAGCGTTCCAGATTTGTATTCTTTGGTGAATATATCGCTGAAGATCAGTACGAAAGCGATAAGCGCCATAGGAATGTTTTTGAAAAACTGCGTCCATGAAGTCATGGCGTCCACTTGAATATCCGTGACCACCAATCCGCTCTCCGCCATGGTATTGGACAGTATTTCCATCATCCATGGCGTCAGCTTCGCGATTGCGGGGTTCATAATGCCGAATAGCACAAACAAGAGCGCGAGAATAATGATCTTGCCTGTTCGTGCAGCTTCAAGCCATTCCTTTGCTATAAAGGTGAGTAAAGATTTCATGTTGCCACCTCCAAAAACAGCGATTCCAGCGTTGGCTCCATTCGCTCAATTTTCTGTACGGGTATTCTGTTTTCGGTGATATATCGCATGATGGCGAAGAAGCAATCCTCGCCGCCATGAAACATAAGTGCGTTTTGCTCTGCGCGTTGGAGATCGCCGAATACTTGCATAAGCGTGTCGGCATCTTCTTTGCGCTCCGTTTCGACGATGAATTCGTCGGACGACCGCCTGCTTCGCAGTTGGGCGATAGTCCCTTGCATGGCGATGCTGCCATCATGCAAAAAAGCGGCTTCTGTGCAGATACGCTCCACATCCGAAAGGATGTGCGTGGAAAACAGCACCGTGGTCTGCTCCCTTGCCGCAAGAAGTACATCCAAAATTTCCTTGCGCCCTACGGGATCGAGCGCCGATGTCGGTTCGTCGCAGATCAGAAGTTTTGGACGGTTGAGAAGAGCCTGTGCGATTCCCAACCGTTGCTTCATTCCCCTTGAGAAACCTTTGATACGGTGGCGCTCCTGGCCAAGGCCGACCAGATACAACAGTTCCTTGCCTCTCGTCGCAATGTCGGCTTCGTCCATCCCGCAGATGTTTCCGCAAAAAGTCAGATACTCATACGGTGTCATATAGGAATAAAACTCCGGCACGTCGGGCAGATAGCCTATGTGCCGGTTGGTGGAGGTCTGTCCAAAACGCACCTTCTCACCCATAACGTGGATCTCGCCGCAGTCCACCTTGAGAAGCCCGAGAATCGTTTTCATCGTCGTTGTTTTTCCGGCGCCGTTTTTTCCGATGAAACCGAAGATGCTGTGTTCGGGAACGGACATAGCAATCCCGCGAAGCACCTCTTTGCCGCCGAAATTCTTTCTCAGGTTGTGTATCGACAGCACATCCATATCAATCCTCCTTGCCAAGCAGGAAGTAGAGGATCGGACCGATGAACTCCATACCGATAATGGCGACAACGAGCCACAAAGTACGATTGCCTCTCCTGTAATTGCTATGGGTTAGGATGTGATAGAGGGTATAACCCAGCAAAGCGAACTGGACGATTGCCAGCGGGATCAAAAACGGAAGAAATTCCTCCATAACGTTATCCATGTTCTTTTCCTTCCTCTCCATAGGTTTCCACGCAAAAGCCTTTATATCCGCAGCCGGTGCAGGTCAGTTTTCTGAGTGTGAGCGTGTGCCTTGCGAACATGGCCTCTTTGCGTCGAGGCTTGAACACCTCATGACATTGCGGGCAGATATAGGCGATCCTGTTGAAATAGAATGCTATGACCCAAATCGCATATGGAACGGCCACCAGAACGTAAAGAGCGAACAGCCACCATATTCCTGAGGCAATCCAGAAAACGATGGATGCCCACTGAATGATGCCGATGGGAATGGCGGTAATCAGCAGGATGGCGTGTAGCCGTCTCATGTTCTTTTTGTTTTCCATCGCATACGCTATATCGCCGATAGATTCGATGGAGAAAAAATCATCCACGCTCTTCAGCCCTCGCCTAATCCCCTCGAGCATATCGAGCTTTGCTTGTCTTTCGCGCACTTCCTTACGAAGCAGCTGCTCCTGCTGTTCAAGCAAAACGGAAATGACGCTGCCGGGATCATCCTCGGACAGCAATGCTCCTATGCTGTTGATCGAAATGTCGGTGTCCCGAAGGAAGCATATGATCTTCAGGCGCTTCACATCATCTTCTGAATAAAGACGCCTGCCGCCCTCCGTGAGCTCACTGGGCGTAAGAATGCCGCGAGTATCGTAATACTGCACTGTTCTAACGGATACGCCACAGAGCTTCGCGATTTCTCCAGTCGTGTATTTTGACATAGCTTTCACCTCCTTTCACCCTTATTTAACTTCATTACGCAACGTCATGAGCAACACGTTACGCAGGGGGATTTTTTGGGAATTCGGGCGTTATCGTTTTCGGCAAGCCTCTTTCAAAGCTTCTCCAGCAAAGCACATGGAGCAAAGAAGTCCAAGACAAACTGAAATCGCCAGACTTCACCAACCAGTTTTCGACCAATCTGCAAGGTGACCGGCTTATCACGTTGATCTTGCGTTTGTACGATTGGATTATGGGCGCGGATTGGACTGCAGGAATGTTTCGACAGATGTCGGTGCGTTAGGATCGAAAACATCTGCTAATGGCAGAAGCTGGCGGAATAATGATATGACAGATTTATCAATTGCGGTTGGGGATGCTGCTTGTCTGACACAGTGAAATAGTGGTTCATGGTGTGCTATCCGGTTTCGGCATTCGTTGATGAGCTTGATTTTTGCATTCAAATCAGCTCTGTTCGTTCCGGCAGGCCATGCATGGTGAAGGCAGGGAATCCATAGGGCGCGTTCATGTGCCTTGTCCGTTAAATGCGCCCAAAAGCCGAAGGAAAGGTTGGCGATGATCCTTCCGGGCTGTGAGAGTTCCTTGTGAATGGAGGTCGCACTGTGAATGCTTGCTCGATTCAATGCGTTGGCATCGAACATTTTGCCGGAGCTGCTACGCCGAAGTATGGGAATGTTGACCGGAGAGGAGCCATCAAGCAGCCATGGCTCGGGTCCCTTCCAACGCGAACTGATTGCACGGTCATAGGCGTTTCGCAAGGCTACTTCGAAGAACGCGATGTCTTTCATCAGCACTTGACCGAGATCGATGTTCCACTCATAGAGACGAAGCGCGCGAGTCATATTGTTTTCGGAGGCATCGAGGTAGGTTCGGAATCGAGGCGTGGATAGCCAGTCGTAAACCCAGGTTTTATCGGGCGCAAGGTTTTGGCGTAGAGCGTTGATCATCTGGGCCTCCTTGCCTTGCGGGTAATGCAATGCCCCGGTGACTTGGAAACCAGCGGTCAACACGGGGCTTGTATTCGTAATTGTAAATGCAATCTGTGACTTTGCGTTGAGCAGAAACTGGTGTACATGGTAAGCGTCTAATCCGGGCGTTATCAGATTGCATGCTATTTGTGATTCGGTGGTAGACACCATCAAATGTCTGTCACCTGATCGCGATGGAAAAGATTCACGCACGTAGCGCAGGAGCCGGCCCCATGATGCACAGGGAATCCGGCTCCTACTTCCATTTCCTCCTCGGAGGTTGGCTTACTGGGCGGCGTAACGCATTCTTGCGACTGAATTCTTTCCTGATTAATCAGGCCAAGGCTTTGCGCAGGCGTTGGATGCTGATGGGTTTGGGGGTGCCGAGTTCTTGTGCCCACAGGGAGACGTAGAACTCCTCGAGCATCCAGCGGGCCTCGTCGGCTTGCTTAGTCAGCGCCTCGTGGCGAGGTCCGGCCGGTTCGCGCTTGGCGCGGTCCAGGGCCTTGTCCACGAGTTGTTTGGCTTCGTCGGCCTCCCATGCCCAGCGCACGTCGCGGTTCTTATCGGTTTTCGCCTTGGTCAGGCGCGCGAGGTCGGCCCTCAGATACCGTTCGATATGGCGCAGCGAATACGGGGGAGCGGCGCCGATGAAGCCGGGGAACACCAGCGTGGCGATATGCTCGCGAATCGACTGCAACACCGAGAGCATCGGCAGGTCCGCCTTGCCGGACACCGCTTTGTCGACCTCGGCGTAGCGAGTCAGAATCGCAATCACGTCATGCGCCACCGCGTACACGGTATCCTCATACACCTGCTGCACGTCGAGCACGGCGTTCGCCAACGCCTCATCGTCGGGCAGCTTGTCCACCTCGGGCAGGAGACGCTTGACCGTGGCCAACTGCAGATCCTCCACCAACGCCTTGGTGGACTGGTACGGCGCGGAGGCGAGCATCAGCGCCTCGCCGCCCAGCCAACGCGAGGAGACGCGGTCGGCCGGCAGCCGCAGCGCGTCGAGCGCGCCCTTCCACAGCATCGCGGCGCGCGACTCGGTGGTCGCGCCCGCCTTGTGCAGCAGATTCGCCTGCTCGACCAGCTTGCCTTGGGTGGCTGCCTGATCGGCCTGACGTTGGACCATCTGGCGGGCCGACGCTTCGGCCTGCGCGGCGAACTCGCGTTGCAGGGCGACCAGATCCTTGCCCATGCCCATCACCTTCACCGGCCCGCGCGCGCGACGGCGGCCGCGCTGGTTGCGGCTGGGCGGCAACGTCTGCTCCACCGAGAACGTCATACGCAGATACGGGGCGAGCTTGTCCCACAATTCGCCGGTCAGCACCTCCGGATGGATCTGCGCGCCGACCACCTGGATGGCGGCCTGCGTGAACACATGCGCGAAATCAGGCCAACGCGCGGCCTCGCCGTCGGCCGGCAGGGGCGGCAGATTCGGCTTGCCCTGCGAGCCGGAGCCGGGCAGGTCGGGGTAGTGTTCGTCGATCCAGTCGCGCAGTTTGGCGGCCGTGTCCGGAGCGGGCACGAACTGCACGCGCAGCTGCTTGGGCAGGGATTTGATCATGGCGAGCAGCAGCTCGTCCAACAGGCCCGGCACATTCCATGTGAACTGTTCGGGAGAGACGCGCGAAAGCGCCTTGATCGGCACATGCACGGTCACGCCGTCGTGCGGATCGTGCGGGTCGTACACGTAGCTGAGCCGCAGATCGATGGGGCGTCCGTCGGAACCCAAGGTATGCCAATGGTCGGGATAGTCGTCGAGACTTACCGACTCGCTGTCGGCCAAGCGTTCCACCTTCGTCGGATCGAAATCCAACAAGGTGGGATGCTCGTCGTGTTCGACCTTCCACCATTTCGCCAAGTCGGCCACGCAGGTCACCTCGTGGGGGATCACCGCGTTGTAGAAGTCGAACAGATCCTCGTCGGAGACCGTGTCGGCGATCTGGCGTGTGCGGCTCGCGTCCTCGGCCGCCTCCTCAAGCACGTCGCGGTTCTTCGCCACGAACTCGTCATAGCTGAAGCGCTGCTGGATGTCGCCTTCGACCAAGCCCTGGCGGATCAGGAAGTCTCGCGCCTCCAACGGGTTGATGCGGCCCCACTGCACGGTGCGGTCCTGCACGATCGGCAGACCGTACAGCAGCACTTTGGACGTGGCCACCGCAGAACCGCGCGAACCCGACCAATGCGGTTCGGCGTAGGTGGTGCGGGTGAGCGAGCCCGCCAACGGTTCGGCCCACGCCGGGTCGATCGCGGCGGAATAGCGCGCCCACAGGCGGCTCGTCTCCACCAGCTCCGTGCTCATCACCCAAGCCGGCGTGGCCTTGGCCACCGCGGAGGCAGGGAAGAGGGCGAAATGCGTGCCGCGCGCGCCCTGATAATCGTTCTTCGACTGCTTCTGCGCGCGCTTCATGGCACGCGCCCGAGCCGCGCCGGAAAGCCCCGCGAAATCGGAGGCCTTGGGCTCTCGCACCACCTGCATGCCCATCATGGAAAGAAGCCCCGCCAGCATCGACCTGTGGATGCCTTCGGCGTCCCACGCGCAGCACAGGGAATGTGCGGCCTGCTGGTTGATCGGCAGTTGGCGGATCTCCAAGCCGGCGCGCGAGGAGGGAAGCGGCTCACCCACCTTGAACTTCATCTCGCGGCACATCTCACGCAGCTGCGAGACCAGATCCTTCCACTGGCGCATACGCAGCCAGTTGAGATATTCGGCTTTGCAGATCCGGCGCAGCGCGTTGTTGCTCGGCTCGCCGTCCGCTTGGAACACACGGTCCCAGATGTTCAACGCGGTGAGGAAATCGCTGGTCGGATCGGCGTAGCGGTTGTGGATGCGGTCCGCTTCGTCGCGCGCCTCGTCCGGGCGTTCGCGCGGATCCTGCAGGCTCAGGAACGCCACGACCACCAGCATGGCGGCCAACGTGTTCGGCGACGTGGACTTCGCCGCCTCGATCACCATACGGCCCAAACGCACGTCAATCGGAATGCGCGCCAGCTGGCGGCCGATATGCGTGAGCGTCACCTCGCCGCGCTTGCGGCCGATGGCCTTCAACTCGGTCAGCTCGTTGAAACCGTCAGAGACGGCCTTCATATCCGGCGGGTCGATGAAGCCGAAATTCGTCACATCCTCGGCAGTGCGCGCCACACCCACCGACAGCATATGCAACACCACCGCGCCCAGCGAGGTGCGCAGGATCTCCGGCTCGGTGAAGCGCGGACGCGTCTCGTAATCCTCACGCGCGTACAGGCGGATGGCGATGCCGTCGGCGATACGGCCGCATCGGCCGGAACGCTGGTCGGCGCTCGCCTGGCTGATCGGCTCGATCGGCAGACGCTGCACTTTCGCCGTCTTCGAATAGCGCGAGATGCGCGCCATACCCGGATCCACCACATAGCGGATGCCCGGCACGGTCAGCGACGTCTCGGCCACATTCGTGGCGATGACGATGCGCTGGTGCGTATGCGGCTCGAACACGCGATGCTGCTCCTTAGCGGACAGCCTCGCGAACAGTGGCATGATCTCGATCGCGTCGGGGCGGCGCATATCCGCCGCGCGCGGGCCGTAATGGTGGCGCAGCGCGGCCTCGAACTCGTGGATGTCGCGCTCGCCGGACGCGAACACGAGAATGTCGCGGGCGCCGCGTTCATGGCTTGAATGGATGATGAGTTCGGCGCAGGCGCGGGCCACGGCGGTGGGCATATCGGTGATGCCCGCGTCGAGGTCGTCGTCGCCGGGACGCGCGCCGGTGGCGAAACCCGGCACCTCATGCATCAGCGCGGGCGCGGCGCCGAGCGGCTCGTAGGCGATCCGCACCGGATAGGTGCGTCCCGACACCTCGATCACCGGCACCGACGTGCCCAAAGCGCGTTCGAAATGCTCCTGGAACTTCACCGAATCGATGGTGGCGGAGGTGATCACCAGCTTCAGGTCGCGTCGCTGGGGGAGCAGGGCGGTCAGATAGCCGAGCAGAAAGTCGATGTTGAGGCTGCGTTCGTGCGCCTCGTCGATCACGATCGTGTCGTATTTCATCAGCTTGGGGTCGCGTTGGATCTGCGCGAGCAGAATACCGTCGGTGACCACGCGCAGACGCGTGTTCGGCGAGCTTTCGTCGGTGAACCGCACCTGATAGCCGATCTCGTCGCCCAGTCGCACGCCCATCTCGCTGGCGATGCGCTCCGCCACCGTGCGCGCGGCGATACGGCGCGGCTGCGTATGTACGATCTGCCGGCCGTGCGTGCCGCGGCCCAACTCGAGCAGAATCTTCGGCAGCTGTGTGGTTTTGCCGGAGCCCGTCTGTCCGGAGACGATCACCACCTGGCTGGAACGCACGGCCTCGGCGATCTCGCCGCGCGCGGCCGACACCGGCAGTTCAGATGGATACTCGTACTTCATATGCTCCGTCCTTGCCCTTGCCGTCGATGGACAGCGCTCTACGCGGCGGTGTCTTGGGACGGCGCGGCTAGTTGTTACGCAAAACCTCTATGATACGGAATCCCTTGGAACTGGCGTATTTGTCCACCGCATACTCATCGCCGAGCGCTTCGTCCAACCATGGGATCAGCGAGTCCGCGCCGAGGTTTCTCTGCACCACCAGATAGGCCGCGCCGCCCTGCTTCAGCCGCGGCAGCCACGTCAGCAGCAGCGTGTGCAGCGCCTCCTTGCCGATGCGGATCGGCGGATTCGACCAGATCACATCGAAACGCAGGTCGTCGGGCAGAATCTCGCACGTCAGCGCATCGGATACGGGCTGATCGGCCAACGGCACGCCATCGGCACCGGTCTGCGACACATGCACGTTGACGCAGCCGTTGGCCTTCGCGTTCGCGGCGGTCAGCTCCAACGCGCGCTCGTTCACATCCACGGCCCACACGTCGGCCTGCGGCGACTCAAAGGCCAGCGACAGGGCGACCGGCCCCCAACCGCAACCCAAATCCAGCAACGCGCCTTGACTCGGCGGTTCGGGCGCCTGACGCAGCAGCACCGACGTGCCGAGATCCAGCCGGGAACCGGAGAACACGCCGTTCGACACCTGCACCGTGGCGTCGTTGCCGCGCAGCGACACCTTCAGCGTGCGGCGCACATCCTTCGACGCGGGCTCCGCCGCGAAATACTGTTCGGCCATCGTCATCCTCGCTTCCTCGAATCCGACTTCCAATCCGACTTCCTCGGTCGGCTTACGTCATGTCTGCTCACACGATGATAATAAAGACGATAGTTCAACCGTGTGATGCGAGAGCAGAAGAAGGTGGCATTGAGCCTGGAGACCCAATCCGAGCGGACGGAATCGTTCGAGACAAGCGCCGTTGACGGCACTGCAACCACCGAAGCCGACCGTTCCTCCGAAGTAGACGCCGGCGTGCTCTCCGGACGTTCCGAAGTCCTGCTGGATGGCCATTCCGGCGTATCCGCGTTCGATGAGGCGGGCGACCAGGAATGGGAGGAGCGAGAATCCCGCAACGCGCTCAAGCATGTCGTGGGCATGGGCGAACTGCAGGACGTCACCGAAGTCGAATACCGCAAGGTACGACTCGAACGCGTGGTACTGGTCGGCGTATGGTCATCGCAGAACAGCACCGCCGCCAAAGCCGAGGAATCCCTACGCGAGCTGGCGGCGCTCGCCGAAACCGCGGGCGCGGTGGTGTGCGACGGTCTGCTGCAGCATCGTTCCCGCCCGGACGCCGCCACCTACGTGGGCTCGGGCAAGGCCAAGGAGATCGCCGACATCGTGGCGCGCGAGGAGGCCGACACCATCATCGTGGACGATGATCTGCCACCCTCGCAGCGTCGCGCGCTCGAGGACGCCACCAAAGTGAAGGTGGTGGACCGTACCGCCGTGATCCTCGACATCTTCGCCCAGCACGCCACCAGCCGTGAAGGCAAGGCGCAGGTGGAGCTCGCCCAGTTGCAGTACATGCTGCCGCGACTGCGCGGCTGGGGCGCCTCCCTGTCGCGTCAGGCCGGCGGTCGTGCCGCGGGCGCGGACGGCGGCATCGGCTCGCGAGGCCCCGGCGAGACGAAAATCGAAATGGACCGTCGTGTGATCCGCACGCGCATCGCGCGCCTGCGCCAGCAGATCCGCCAGATGGCGCCGGCCCGCGAAATCAAGCGTGGTTCGCGACGCCGCTTCGGACTGCCGACCATCGCCGTGGTGGGGTATACGAACGCGGGCAAATCCTCGCTGACCAACCGGCTGACCGGTTCGACGGAACTTGTGGAGAACGCGCTGTTCGCCACGCTGGACACCGCCGTGCGCCGCGCCAAAGCCAAGGACGGCCGCCTGTACGCCTATGTGGACACGGTTGGATTCGTGCGGCGCTTGCCCACCCAATTGGTCGAGGCGTTCAAATCGACGTTGGAGGAGGTGGCCGAGGCCGACGTGATCCTGCACGTGGTCGACGGCTCGCATCCCGACCCGTTCTCGCAGATCGACGCGGTGAACGACGTGCTCGCCGACATCGAGGGAACCGCTTCGATTCCGCGTCTGCTGGTGTTCAACAAAATCGATCTGGTCGACGAAAGCGTGCGCGAGCGTCTGCGCAATCTGGAATCCGACGCCCATCTCGTCTCCGCCTATTCGGGCGAGGGATTGGACGAGCTGCGCGCCGCCGTCGAAGCGTTGCTGCCGGTGCCGCATGTGCATGTGAACGCGCTGCTGCCCTATACGGCCGGCGCGCTGCTGTCTCGCGTGCGCGAATACGGCAATGTGATCGCTTTGGACTACCGCGACGACGGCGTGATGCTTGAGGCGGACGTCGACAGCCATCTGGCCGCGCAGATCGTCGAACAGGCCATCGACTGATCGGGTCCGCGGCGGATGGCGGGCGTGTGAGCTTGCTCACGTGTGTTATAGCAGGAATGTTAGCGATAACAATCCAGTGGTTCCAGCTGTTTTTGAAAAACTTTTTCGTGGTGAAACGTCATAGCGGACGAGTAGAGTGAAGACGTTGTTTGGATGGAATCCCGCCAAAAAACGGGAAGTGATAGGAAGAGATACCCATGGCTGAATCGCTTATTAAGCCCACCAAGCTTGCTGTGATCGGCGCCGGCGCTGTCGGCTCCACACTGGCCTTCGCCGCCGCCCAGCGCGGCATCGCCCGCGAAATCGTGCTCCAGGACATCGCCAAGGAACGCGTCGAAGCCGAAGTGCTCGACATGCAGCACGGCTCCAGCTTCTATCCCACCGTCTCCATCGACGGTTCCGACGACCGCGAGGTCTGCCGCGACGCCGACATGATCGTCATCACCGCCGGTCCCCGCCAGAAGCCCGGCCAGTCCCGCCTCGAACTCGTCGGCGCCACCATCAACATCCTCAAGTCCATCATCCCCGGCCTCGTCGAAGTCGCCCCCAACGCCATCTTCATGCTCATCACCAACCCGGTGGACATCGCCACCCATGTGGCCCAGAAGATCTCCGGCCTGCCTGAGAACCAGGTCTTCGGCTCCGGCACCAACCTCGACTCCGCCCGTCTGCGCTTCCTCATCGCCGAGCAGACCGGCGTCAACGTCAAGAACGTCCACGCCTACATCGCCGGCGAACACGGCGACTCCGAAGTCCCGCTGTGGGCCTCCGCCACCATCGGCGGCGTCCCCATGTGCGACTGGACCCCGCTGCCCGGCCACGAGCCCCTCGACGCCGACGTTCGCGAGCAGATCCACCAGGACGTCAAGAACGCCGCCTACAAGATCATCAACGGCAAGGGCGCGACCAACTACGCCATCGGCATGTCCGGCGTCGACATCATCGAAGCCGTCCTCAAAGACTCCAACCGCATCCTCCCCGTCAGCTCCATGCTCAAGGACTTCCACGGCATCTCCGACGTCTGCATGTCCGTCCCCACCCTCATCAACCGCTCCGGCGTCAACACCGCCATCAACACCCCGGTGTCCGACAAGGAGCTTGCGGCCTTGAAGCGTTCGGCGGAGACGCTAAGGGAGACCGCCGCCCAATTCGGCTTCTAGCAAATCCCGCACCGATGGAGCGCCTTCGGTGTTGCTCGGAACTCGACGTACCTTTGTACGCCTTCGTTCCGTGCGCCTTGGGGTCGCACGCATCGGTGCGGGATTTTGTGTTTTGGTACCGGTGGGGCGTCTCCGTCGTTGCTCGGAACTCGACGTACCTTTGTACGCCTTCGTTCCGTGCGCCTAGGGGTCGCACGCATCGGTGCGGGATTTCACGTAGCGTGATGGGCCCCATGCGGCGTGTGCTATGGTGAAAACGGTGATGAGACCCCGGCTTCGGCCGGGGTTTCGTCGTATTGGAACGTAACTGCAAATGGTATTGAGAAGCGGTTTCACTAGGAACGGGACGAGGGGAGCGGACGACGATGGCGCATGATCACACGCATGCAAGCGCGGGAGGCGATTCGGCGGAGCATCAGCGGCGGCTGATACTGACGTTGACGTTGACCGGAACGGTGTTTCTTGCGGAGGTCGTCGGCGCGGCCCTCACCGAATCGTTGGCCCTGCTGGTCGACGCCGGGCATATGCTCACCGACATGTCCGTGCTCATCGCCTCCACGGTCACCGCCATGCTGATGCGCCGCAAACCCGACAGCACCCGCACCTGGGGTTGGGCCAGACTGGAGGTCATCACCGCCGCGGGCGGCGCCCTTGTGCTGTTCGGTGTCGGCGCGTACGCGTTGATCGAAGCCGGATTGCGTCTGTTCGGAGAGTCGGCGGATGACGTGCATGACGCCCGTCTGCTGCTCGCATTCGGCATCCTCGGACTCGCCGCCAACATCGGGTCCATAGTGATTCTCGCCTCGCAGCGCGGCGACAACATGAATATGAAGGCCGCGTTCCTCGAAGTGTTGAACGACGCGCTCGGATCGGTGGCCGTGGTGCTGTCCGCCGTGGTGATGATGGCGACCAGCTGGGCGGGATTCGACGCGGTCGCCGGCGGCCTGATCGCCCTGATGATGATTCCCCGCGCCGTCACCCTGCTGCGCAACGCGGTGCGAGTGCTGTTGGAGGAGACGCCGGAAGGTCTCGACCTCGACGCGGTGCGCGAGCATCTCGAAGGGGTGCCGCATGTGGTCGCCGTTCACGACCTGCATGCCAGCACCGTATCCACCGGCATGCCGATACTCATGGCCCATGTGGTGGTGGAGCGGGGTCTGAGCATGGAACAGGCGGAGGGGATTCTGCAGCAGCTTCAGGACTGCCTGCGCGAGCACTTTCCGGTGTCGGTGCCCCACACCACGTTCCAACTCGAACCGGAGGGGTACACCACCCCGTCCGCCGAACAGCTGCATATGTGACGAGGGAACACGTTGGACGGAGGAGATCCTTGCGTCTCGCTGCGCTCCGCTCGGGATGACGGAAGAAGTTTATCCGTTTGGGGGCGTGGGATATTAGAGTTTGCGCAGTACGGTGACGACTTTGCCCATGATCTGCGCGTGGGTGCCGTCGATGGGGGAGTAGGCGGGATTGTGCGGCATCAGCCACACATGGCCGTCCTGCTTGCGGAAGGTTTTCACGGTGGCCTCATCGTCGAGCAGCGCCGCCACGATATCGCCGTTCACCGCGGTGCTCTGCTCGCGCACCACCACGAAATCGCCGTCGCAGATGGCCGCGTCCACCATGGAATCGCCGTGCACCTCCAACATGAACAGGGTGCCGGTGCCGGTCAGGCGCTCCGGCAGACGCATCACATCATCCACATGCTGGTCCGCGGTGATGGGCACGCCGGCCGCGATGCGGCCCACCAGCGGCACGTCATGCGACTGCATCACCGACTCGCTTTCGGGGAAGGGGATGATGGTCGCCGTCGCGGCGGGGGCGTCGGGCTGTGCGGACTGGGCCGCAGACGTTGCCTCGTCGCCTTGCGGGGGTGCCACCACTTCGATGGCACGACCCTTGTTGGCGTTCATGCGAATGAAGCCTTTGTCTTCCAGGGTCTGCAACTGGTGCTTCACCGACGAAGGGCTTTTCAGTCCGGCGTATTCGCCGATCTCGCGGAATGACGGGGCGAAGCCATGGGCGTCGATATGCGTGCGGATGGCCTCCAGCACCTTGCGTTGACGGTCGGTCAGCGCGCTGTCGGCTGATGATGGCTGCGGGGTCATGGCGATGATGCTCACGTCGGGGCTCCTTTCGGGCGGCTGTGACCAGTGTATCGTGCAAATCATGTGAAATCAAACATCTGTTCGACTCGTCGTGTTGACGTTGTCGAACAGATGTGCCACAATCAGAACAAGTGTTCGATAGAACAGGTGTTCGAAAGGATGTGGTTGCGATGGCTGGAACCGCTGTGATGATGGGCAAAGGCATGATGAGGGGTAGCGCCAAGCGATCCCATGGGACGATGCGTCTGACCACACGCGGCAAGCTGGTTGTGGCGCTGCTGGCAGCGGCTTTGACTTGGGCGGGAATCAGTGTGGTTTCGCCGGTCCCCGCGCATTCGGAGGCAGGGGCGACCGCCGTGTCCAGCTATATCGTGCGTCCGGGGGACACGCTGTGGTCGTATGCGTCGAGCATCACTCCCGCGGGGCAGGACGTGTCGAACACGGTCGACGAACTGATCGAGCTGAACGATTTGGAATCCGGCGCATTGCAGGCCGGGCAGCGCATCGTCGTGCCGCAACGTTGATGTCGCGAAACTCCGATGTCTGGCGAACATACGCCACCGCACGGTATCCTTGGCGGAATGCATTGTCCTTTCTGCCAGAATTCCGATACCAAGGTGATTGATACGCGCATCAGCGAGGATGGCTATTCCATTCGTCGCCGGCGGCAGTGCCCCAAATGCGACAAGCGGTTCACCACCGTGGAAACCAGCATGCTGTTGGTCACCAAGCGCGGGGGCAACAGCGAGCCCTTCAATCGCGATAAGGTCGTCTCCGGTGTGCGCAAGGCGTGCCAAGGCCGTCCCGTCAAAGAAGAGGATCTGAAAATGCTCGGGCAGAAGGTCGAAGAGGATCTTCGCTCACGAGGGCTCGCCGAAATCACCTCGGATGAGGTCGGCAAAGCTATTTTGAAGCCGTTGCGCGAATTGGACGAGGTCGCGTATCTGCGTTTCGCCAGCGTCTATCAGAATTTCGCCGGCCTTGCGGACTTCCAGCAGGCCATCGACGATTTGCGGGACGGTCAATAATCGATAATCGCGCGAAAATCGTCAGGCACATAAGAAAACCGAAGCGCCGGCCCATCGCATCTCGTAAAGGATGCGATGGGCCGGCGCTTTTCGTTGGTGAAGTTTCGCGGCGTTCGTCGGGTCTCAGCTGATCACGCGCATGCGAATCGTGCCCTCGATGTCGCGCAGCGCCTGCAGGGTCGCGCTGCTCGGCGTCTTCGAGACGTCGGTGACCACATAGCCCAACTCGCCCTGCGTACCCAGCGACTGGGAGGAGATGTTGATATCCTCTTCGCCGAGCACTCGGTTGACGTGTGCGAGCACGCCGGGCAGATTCGCGTGCAGATGGGTGACGCGCGTGATGCCATTGCCGTCGCCGAGATTGATCTGCGGCAGATTCACCGACAGTGAGGTCGAACCCTTGAACCAGTAGTCCTCAAGGCGCTGGGCGACGAAATGGCCGATGGCCTCCTGAGCCTCCAGCGTGGAACCGCCGATATGCGGGGTCAGGATCATATTGTCCTCATTCGCCAGCGAGGTTTCGAACGGGTCGCCCGACTTCTTCGGCTCGACGGGGAACACGTCGACCGCGGCACCGGAGACGTGTCCCGAGGCCAGATGCTGCTTCAGCGCGCCCAGATCGACCACGAAACCACGGGACAGGTTGATGAAGATCGCGCCGGGCTTCATATGGGAGAACTGCTCCTCGCCGAAGAATCCGGTGTTCGACTTGCGGCCGTCGACATGCAAGGTCACCGCGTCGGATTGCTCGAGCAGTTCGTTCAGCGTCGCGCAGCGATGCGCGTTGCCCAGAGCGAGCTTCTCCTCCAGATCGTAGAACACGACGCGCATGCCCAGGGCCTCCGCCAGCACGGACAGTTGCGAGCCGATATTGCCATAGCCGATGATGCCCAGGGTCTTGCCGCGCACCTCATGCGAACCGCTGGCGGTTTTGTCCCACAGACCATGCTTGAGATGATGCGTGTGGGCGGGGATGCGGCGCATCAGGCAGATGATGTCGCAGATCACCAATTCGACCACGGAGCGCGTGTTCGAATACGGCGCGTTGAACACGGCGATGCCTCGGCGGCCGGCTTCTTCCAGATCGACCTGATTGGTGCCGATGCAGAAGCAGCCGATGGCGCTTAAGTGGGGACGGGCGGCCATGACGGCGGCGGTGACGTTGGTTTTCGAACGCACGCCGAGCAAATCGACGCCATCCAACGCGTCGATGAGCTCGTCCTCGCCTAACGCGCCTTTGAGGGCTTCGACCTCAAAACCATGGTCGCGCAGCGATTGGACGGCGCAGGGATGAATGTTTTCCAGAAGTAACGCTTTGGGCATGTCTCCACCTTAGAGGGTTAACGAGGATTCGTCAGCTTGTGTCCGAACTATAACCAAACGCTGCGTCGGACGGGTCATGGCCACGTACAGGTCGGCCGCGGCCACCAGACGCGCGGGGGCGTCGTCCTCGATTTGGCCGGGTTGCGCCACGATGACGGCGTCGTATTCCAGTCCCTTGACCTCTTCGGTGCCGCAGACGGCGACCTGGCGGTCCCAGTCGGGCTGGTCGGCCAGACGTGCGGCCTCGGCGGGCTCAAGCGCCGCCTCCAGCTGCCTCGACACCGCCTGGCGCATGGAATCGACCAGTTCGTCGGGAGCGATGATGGCCACACGGCCGCTACCGTCGGAGGAGACGAAACGTCGTGTCAGTTCGACCGCCTCGCGCCCGACGGCCTCGGCCAGCGCTGCCTCGTCGCGCACCACCTGCGTGGACACGGATTCGGGCATGCTGCGCACGGCGTTCACCGTGGAGATGTACAGGCCCTCCGCGGAGGCGAAGCGCGACGCCAGATCCGAAACCTCTTTGGGGTTGCGGTAATTGATCGTCAGCTCGTTGAGATCCCAATGCTCGGCGCCGAACAGCCTGTTCATCGTCTTGGGCCAGGATCGGGTGCCTCCCAGCGCGGAGGTCTGTGCCACATCGCCCACGATGGTGAACGAACGCGAAGGGCAGCGGCGCATCAGCATGCGCCAGTCCATATCGGTCAGCTCCTGCGCCTCGTCGACCACGATATGGCCGTACACCCATTCGCGGTCCGCCGCCGCGCGTTGGGCGGTGAGTTCCGCATCCTCGCCGTTGATATGGTCGAGCAGCATCTGGCTGGTCACCAGACCGGTGCCGATTCCCGCCTGCGCGAGGGTGTCGCGGGCGAACTGCTCCTCCTGCGCGCGCTGCGCGTCCTGCGCGGCCCGACGTGCGGAAGCCTTCGGGTCGGGGCCTAAAAGCTCCATGGCCTCGTCGAGCAGCGGAATGTCCGAACGGGTCAGCGGCGAGCCTTTGCGGCGGGTGAGCGTGCGCACGTCGTCGTCGCTCAGCCACGGCGCCATCGCACGCAGTTTGTCGGGACGGGAGAACAACTGGTCGATAAGCCATGGGGCCGTCATCGGCAGCCAGCACAGGTTCAGGGTTTTGCGCACCTTGTCGTTCATGCGCAGCAGCGAGGAGACCCGGCTCAGCTCGGCGGCATCCGGCGTGTAGTCGAGCTGTTCGACGTAACGCTCGCGCATGCTGCGCAGCATCTGCTGGATGAAGGTCTCGCGGGCCTTGTTGTGCGGCGCCCGTGTGCGGCGCGCGTCGTTCTGGGCCTGCTGGATGTCCACGGGCAGCATCGGCACGTTGACGCCGCTGATGTTCACGGTCGGCAGATCGTCGGGGATGCGCACACGCGCGGCCACCGCGTTGGCGATCACCTGCGCCATGCGGCGGTCGCCTTTGAGCTTGGCCGCGTACGGGTCGTCGGTGATGTCGGTGGCGAATCCGGGCACCAGGTCGGCGATGGTGCGGCTGACCACACCGGTTTCGCCGAGGGAGGGGAGCACCTGGTCGATATAGTGCAGGAACGCGGAGCTGGGGCCGACGACCAGCACGCCGGATCGTTCCAGCATGCGGCGGTGCGTGTAGAGCAGATAGGCGGCGCGATGCAGCGCCACGGCGGTTTTGCCGGTGCCGGGGCCTCCCTGCACGACCACCGCATGCCCCATATCGGAACGGATGATGCGGTCCTGCTCGGCCTGGATGGTGGCCACGATATCGGTCATTTTGCCGGTGCGTCGGGAACTGAGCGACGCCAGCAGCGCGCCCTCGCCGGTGAGCGTGCCCGCGGACGAGGCCTTGTCCACCTGATCGGAGTGCACGTCGAGCACCTCGTCTTCGATGCCGACGACCTCGCGGAAGCTCAGGGTGATATGGCGGCGCATCACGATGTCGCCGTGATTGGACGGGGTCGCCTCATAGAAAGGTCTGGCGGCTTCGGCGCGCCAATCGGTGAGGATCGGCTCGTGGGTTTCGCTGGACAGTCCGACGCGGCCGATATAGCGCCGCGCTCCCTGGACGTCGTCGAGACGGCCGAACACCAGACGATCCTCGACGGCGCGCAACTGGGTGAGGCGATCCTCGTACATCGTGGCGAAGGAGTCGCGTTCGGTGCGTTGCGTGGGGGAGCCGTGCGATCCCGCGGCCCTTACGGCGTCGAGCCGTGATCTCGTCTGCGCGCGCAATGCGTCCAATCGGCCGTACGCGCGGTCGACGGCCTGCTGTTCCTCATGCAGCTGGGAGGAGTAAGTCGACATGGTCGTCCGTTTCTCATGATGGCAACTTCGGGCAATCAAATGTAGCGCGTGCCCTATACGAATCGGCGGCCTTCGGGGCGGAAATGCGCGGGGGCCGGGCGTCATATCGGCGTGGGGCGAATCCGGGCCGTTCGCAAGACCCCAGCCCCAGGCTCGCGTCGGTCGCGGCGGCCGACACGCTCGATAAGGGTGCCGGGCCCTAAAAGATGCAAAGATTTGTGTTTCGGTGGTGAGAAATGGGGAGCAGTGGGGTAAAGTGGTGAACCAGTTGTGGCCGTAGTGTACCCGGATGCGTCCGTGGAAGGAGGTGGAGCCATGGTCGATGAGCAGTCGCCAGCCGTGCATGGCTCCGCCGCGCCCACGGCCGGCGTGGCCGATCTGCTGGAGGGGCTTCCGCCGCTGCTGTTGGGCACCTACACGCCCAAAATCGACGCCAAGGGACGTATGGCGTTGCCTGCGAAATTCCGTTCCCAATTGGGACAGGGACTGGTGATGGCGCGCGGTCAGGAGCGATGCGTGTATCTGTTGCCGTTCGACGAGTTCCGCCGTATCGCCGGACAGATCCAGCGCACCTCCGTGGGCAACAAGGCCGCCCGTGAGTATCTGCGCGTGTTCCTTTCCGGCGCCGTGGACCAGCAGCCCGACAAGCAGGGCCGTGTGCTGGTGCCGCAGATGCTGCGCGATTACGCGGATCTGGGAAGCGATGTGGTGGTGATCGGCGTGGGAACGCGCGCCGAACTGTGGAATAAGGACGCTTGGGAGCGGTATCTGGCCGAGAAGGAAGAAGGCTATGCCGATATCGCCGACGATGTGCTGCCGGAGGTGGAATTCTGATGACCGACCTGACCTCCATCCATCAGCCCGTGCTGCTTGACGATTGCGTGAGGCTGGTGTCTCCTGCCCTGCGTCGCGAGGGTTCCGTCGCGGTGGACTGCACGCTGGGTTTGGCCGGACACTCCACGGCCTTTCTCAAAGCGGCCCCCCAAGCGCGGCTGATCGGCATCGACCGCGACGCCGAGGCGCTGGCGATGGCCACCGAGCGTATGCGTCGCGAGGGACTGTCCGACCGTTTCACTCCCGTGCACGCCGCCTTCGACGAATTGGACCGCGTGCTGGAGGACCAAGGCGTCGACGAGGTGGACGCGGTGTTCATGGATCTGGGGCTGTCCAGCCTGCAGATCGACGAAGCCGACCGCGGTTTCTCCTATTCCCATGACGCGCCGTTGGATATGCGCATGGACGTGACCCAGGAGCTGACCGCCGAAACCATTCTCGCCACCTACGACGCGCGCCGGTTGACGCGCGTCTTCAAGGAATACGGAGAGGAGCGCTTCGCTCGTCAGATCGCCGGCCAGATCGTCGCCCGACGGGACCGGGAGCCGTTCGTCTCCACCGCGCAGCTCAACCGGTTGGTCGACGAGGTCGTGCCGCAGGCGCACCGTCCGGCGGGCAATCCCGCCAAGCGTGTGTTCCAGGCGTTGCGCATCGAGGTCAACGGGGAACTGGACAAACTGTCCTCGACCCTTCCCCAGGCCGCGAACCGTCTGTCGGTGGGAGGCCGCTTGGTGGTGGAGTCCTACCACTCGCTTGAAGACAAAACCGTCAAGGCGTTCATGGCGCAGGGGCTGCGCATCGACGCGCCCGTCGATATGCCGGTGGTGCCGCCGGACGCGCAACCGTTCTTCGCGGATCTGACCCGCGGGGCGATCAAAGCGGACGCCGACGAGATCGCCGCCAACCCACGCGCCTCATCGGTGCGGTTGCGCGCCGTGGAACTGACGCGGCGGATTCCCGACCGCTGGCGCCGTCGTTTCGCCGAAGGCCAGCAACACGACCATGCGACGAACCGTCGTCGATCCAGAAGGGGTTGAACCATGTCGATGTCTTCGCCACGCAGTGTGCGTTCCCATGCCTCATCCGCGGCCAGCCGTCCCGCGGCCAAGCCTCGGGCCTCTCGTCCCGAACTTCGCGTGATCACCGGACAGCGCTCCGAATCGGAGCGCGCCGGCGATACGATCGCCCGCGTGGTCGAATGGACGCGCACCCGCAGCGCTCCGCTGCTGCACGTCGCCATCGCCGTGACTTTTCTGATGTGCACGTTGATCGGTTCGCTGATGCTGCGCACCCAGATGGTCGAAAACTCGTTCGAGGCCTCCGAGATCGAACAACGCATCAGCCAGCTCACCCAGGACGTCGAAGACGATCAGGCCAAGCTCGACCAGTTGGTGGCGTCCCTGCCGAGCAAGGCCGAAGAGATGGGCATGGAGCCGCAGTCGGGCTCCACCTCCATCGACCTCAACGGATACCAGCCGAGTGAAAGTGAAAGCGCAGCTCAATGATCCATCGCATCCTCAATTTCGCCCGGGCGAAGAACTTCGCCTTCCGGTGCATCGCCATCGGTGTGGTCTTGGCATTGGTCGCAGCCGTCTGCCTGGCGCAGTTGGCTGCCACCCAGCTGATCGGCGGACGCCAGACCGCACTGGCCGCGACCCAAAGCCGCACGCTTTCCGTGCCGCTCAGCGCCAAACGAGGGCGCGTGCTCGACGCCAACGGCACCGTGCTGGCGCAAAGCGTGGACCGTTACACCATCGTGGCCAATCCCGAGGCGGCGCAGGATTTCGTTCCCATCACCTGCACCGGCGAAAACGACGACGAATGCCATGAGATCGACGGCGAACCCGTGGGTGTGAAAGGCGCCGCCGCCGTGGCGCGCCTGCTCGCCTCCGTGCTGGATATGAACGCGATGGAGCTGGGCGCCTCCTTAAGCATCGACGGACAGTACGTGGTGCTCAAGAAGGACGTGACCCCGCAGGTCAAGCGCTCCATCGAGGATCTCAATCTCGGCGGCATCGTCTGGGGAGAGCTGAGCGATGAGCGCGTCTACGCCGACGACAACCTGTACGGCGCGCTGCTGGGCGGCGTCGACGCCGAAGGTGTGGGCGTGTCCGGCATCGAATTGATGGAGAACGAGCTGCTTACCGGCACCGACGGCAAAAAGGTGTACCAGCAGGGCAACGGCGGCGAGGAGATCCCCGGCACGGTGACCGAATCGACCGAAGCCGTGAACGGCAGCGACGTGACGCTCACCATCGACAGCGACGTGCAGTGGTATGTCAAGAAGGTGCTGCGCGAGGCGCAGGAGAAGTACGGCTCCGACTGGGGCATCGCCGTGGTGCAACGCGTCAGCGACGCCCAGATCGTGGCGTTGGCGGACAGCGACGAGATCTCCGCCGGCTCCGACGACGCCAAGCTGGGCACGTCGCGTGCCGTGAGCGAGGTGTTCGAACCGGGCTCCATCGGCAAGGTGATCTCGCTGGCCGGCTATCTGCAGACCGGGCAGCACAAGATCAGCGACCAATTCGAAGTGCCGGACAACTACACCCTGGACGGGCAGACCTATAAGGACTCCTTCACCCACGGCACCGAACACTGGACGCTGGCCGGCATTCTCGAACAGTCGTCGAATGTGGGCATGATCCTCGCCGCCGAGAACTACACGGACGAGCAGCGCTACGAGTATCTGACCAAATTCGGCATCGGACAGGACAGCGGACTGGGTCTGCCCGGAGAATCCTCCGGTCTTCTGGCCTCGGCCTCCTCATGGGATACGCGTACCCGCAACACCGTGCTGTTCGGACAGGGCTACGCCACCAACATCCTGCAGCTGACGAACGCCATCGCGACCATCGGCAACAAAGGCGTCAAGCAGCAGCAGTCCATCATCAAGTCGGTGACCGACGCGGACGGCAAAACCACCGAAACCGAGACCTCGGGCGCCACCCGGGTCGTCGACGAGCAGGTGGCCGCCGACGTGATGAACGCCATGGAATCCGTGGCCGAGCACTACAGCACTTTCGTGAAAGTCGACGGCTACCGCATGGCCGCCAAAAGCGGCACCGCCGAGGTCGTGGGCAGTGACGGGACGATTTCCAGCATCATCAGCGACTATTCGGTGATCATTCCCGCCGACGATCCGCAGTATGTGGTGACCGTCGTGCTGAAGGATCCGCAGGGCTCCTACGGCGGTCTGACGGCGGGCCCGGTCGCCGCCGATATTTGTGCGTTCCTTATGCAGAAATATGAGGTGCCGGTGTCCTCCGCCCGCGAGGATGCTATTCCAGTCAATTGGTGAGATATTTCCGGATGGAAGGGCGTCAATCGATGAGCGCAGTGAGCGAAGCTGGCAGTCAACGCTTGACATTGGGCGGTTTGGCGCAACGGTACGGGCTGGATATGGAGCCCGGGTTCATCGCGAATGTGACGATCACCTCGATCGCCGACGACGTCGACTCGCTTTCTCCGGGCGCGCTGTTCATCGCGCGGACCCCGTCGGCCATCGCCGCGTTGCCCCGCGCCGCCCAAGCCGGCGCCTACGCGGCCCTGCTGCCGCGTTCGGCCCGGGGACGCGCGGAAACCGAAGGCGGTGAGTTGCCGTTGCTGTTCGGTTCGTTGGACGAACGCCGTCTGGGGGATCTCGCGTCGGCGATCGCGGGGAATCCGTCGAATTCCATGGCGGTGTTCGCCGTCGCTGGCGACGACCGGAGCGCCATCGAGGCGGATGTCGCCGCATTGTTCGATCTGCTGCATCTGCTGGGCAATCCGGTGGCCGTGATCAGCGCCGATGGGTCGCGCTCCATGGAACGATCCCTTGAACTGTCCTACCCGTTGGGGGTGCTTGACGTGCAGCGTGTGCTGTCGGTGTGCGCGGAGGACGGCGTCGCCGCGGTGATCATCGCGCTTGACGCGCATACCATCGCCGAGGCGGGACTGGAGTCGGTCACGATGGATGTGCTCGGCATCGAGCGGAACACCGGCCACGCATCCGTCGAAGGACTGCGATCGCGATACGGATTCGCCGTCGACGAGGATATGCGGCTGACCACACCCACATCGGAGGCGAGACAGCTTTCCTTGGAGTCGGCCATGTCCAGCGCGGAAGGCATCAGCGAGCCGCTGGCATTGGCCATCTCCATGGTGTTGGCCGCCGGCGTGCGCCGCAACAACGTCAGAAGCGCCCTGAGGGTGTCCAGGGAATTGCGGTAGGCCTGGTTCGCGACGAATCAAGCCCGATATGTGAAGGAGAGACCACTATGGTGCCGATGAGCGTTGAGACGATCGCGCAGGCGGTATCGGGGCGGCTGGTTCTGCCATCGTCGCAGGATGCGTCGGCGCTTGGCATCGCGGCGGTCAGCGATTCGCGGCAAATCAGCGAAGGCTCGGTATTCGTCGCGATCAAGGGCGAGAGGGTGGACGGCCATGATTTCGTGCCGTCCGTCGCCCAGGCTGGCGCCGTGGCGGCCATCGTCGACCATCCCGTCGACGGGGCGCGGGTGGCGCAGATCGTCGTCGACGACACGGTCGCCGCGCTGGGGGCCCTCGCCGCGCATAACATAGCCATGCGCAAGGCCATGGACGAGCCTTTCGACATCGTCGGCCTGACCGGATCGGTGGGCAAAACCACCACCAAGGATCTGCTCTCCGCGCTGCTGGAGCGTGTGGGGAAGACCGTGGCGCCGGTCGGTTCCTTCAACAACGAGATCGGCCTGCCGCTGACGGCTCTGAAGGTCGATCGCGACACGCGTTTCTTCGTGGCGGAGATGGGGGCCAACCATCTTGGCGAAATCGCCAATCTGACGCGCATCGCCCCGCCTGAGGTGGCCATCGTGCTCAAAGTGGGGGTCGCGCATCTGGGTGAATTCGGTTCGCGGCAGATCGTCGCGCAGGCGAAAAGCGAGATCGTGCGCGGTCTGGTGCCGGGAGGTATCGCCGTGCTCAACGCCGACGACGAGTATGCCGCCGCCATGGCGGATATCGCCCCGGGAGAGGTCCGTTGGTTCGGCATTGACCACACCGATGCGGCGCATACGGTGAGCGCCACCGACATCACGATGGACGAACGCGACCGGGCCGGCTTCGTCATGCGCACGCCGGACGGCGAGACCCCGGTGCGTCTGGGGATCTCCGGACGGCATAACGTGATGAACGCGTTGGCCGCGGCGAGCGTCGCCCTGCATTTCGGCATGAGCCCCGCAGAAATCGCCGAGACGTTGGGTACGCAGCGGCGCATCAGCCCGCATCGCATGGCCGTCAGCCAGGTGACGCGAGGCGCGGCGGAGTTCACGCTGATCGACGATTCCTTCAACGCCAATCCCGACTCGATGAAGGCGGGATTGGACGGGCTCGCCTCGTGGGGCGCGGGCAAACCGTTGTACCGTGTCGCCGTGCTGGGCGCCATGCTCGAACTCGGCGACGATGGTCCGGATCTGCACGCCCAAGTGGGCTCGTACGCCGCCTCGCTGGGGGTGGACGCCCTCATCGCGGTCGGTGGGGCCGGCGACGGCGATCTCGACGCGTTGGCCGAGGCCTTGGCCAACGGGGCAAAAAAGGAACGCTCCGACGCGCGGGGCGGCAAGGGGTCGATAGACTTGGTTTCGGATATCGACCGGGCGGATCGGCTGGTGTCGGATATGGCGGCCGCCCATCCGGACGTTGTGGTGCTGCTCAAGGGATCGCACGCGTCGGGATTGAGCGCCCTCGCCGAGCGCTGGACCGCCGGGACGAACAACCGATAGAAGAGATGGAGAGCCTCACGTGATTGCGCTGATCATTGGAATGCTGGTGTCGCTGGTCGTCACCATCGTCGGCACGCCGTTGCTGATTCGCTTGGTGAACCGTCTGCATTACGGCCAGTACATTCGTCAGGACGGGCCGCAATCCCATCAGGTCAAGCGCGGCACGCCGACGCTGGGCGGCGTGGTCATCAACATCGCCATCGTCGCCGGGTGGGGCGCTTCGGCGCTGTACCGGTGCCTGGCACGTGGCGAACAGATCTCATGGTCCGCCGTGCTGGTGCTGTTCGCCATGCTGTCGATGGGCGCGCTCGGCTTCATCGACGACTTCGCCAAGGTGCGCAAGAAGCAGAACGAGGGGCTGTCCGTGGCCGGCAAGTTCGCGGGCCAGTTCATCCTCGGCACCATCTACGCGGTGCTGGCGCTGGTCGTCCCCACCAAGTCGGGGCTGCCCAGCGCACAGGCCGGTATGAGCTTCATCGAGCAGCCGTTCTTCAGTTTCGAATTCGCCGGGGATCTGGTGGCCACCGTCCTGTTCGTCATCTGGGTGAACTTCCTGATGACCGCGTGGACGAACGCGGTGAACCTCACCGACGGCCTTGACGGACTGGCGGCGGGATCCTCGATGATCGCCTTCGCCGGGTACGCGATGATCGCGTTCTGGGAAAGCTACCATCTCAAGGGCAGCGGCCATGAGGGATACACCTATGCCGTCTCCGATCCGCTCGATCTGACCATCATCGCGGTATGCGCGGCCGTGGCCTGCTTCGGTTTCCTGTGGTACAACTCCAATCCCGCATCCATCTTCATGGGCGATACCGGCTCGTTGGCGTTGGGCGGTCTGTTCGCGGCGCTTTCCATCGCCACGCATACCGAATTCCTGGCCGTGATCGTGGGCGGCCTGTATGTGATCGAGGCGATGAGCGACGTCATCCAGGTGGGGTATTTCAAGATGACGCATCGCCGTGTGTTCAAGATGGCGCCGATACACCATCATTTCGAGCTGAAAGGATGGACCGAGACCAAGGTCGTGGTCCGTTTCTGGATGATCGAGCTGATGTTCGTGCTCGTCGGCGTGGTGGTCTTCTACGGCGATTGGGTGGCCCGTTCCAATCTGCTTGGCTGATGCCAAGGAAAGTCGATCGTCGGGAACGGCCGCCCCGCGCGGAACATAAGGAGAAACGTATGGAATTGGCGAATGCGACCGTATTGATCGCAGGTCTGGGTGTTTCGGGGCGCAATCTCGCCTCCGTGCTGGCCACCCGCGCCGGTGGCGTCATCACCGTCGACGAGCATCGTGAGGACGCCGATCTGCGCTCCTTCGACGAGGTGGATTGGGACCGCATCGACATGGTGATGAGCTCGCCGGCGTTCAGTCCGAGCGCGCCGTTCGTGCGCGAGGCCGAACGGCGCGGTATTCCCGTCTACAGCGAGGTGGAATTCGCCTGGATGCTGCGCGTCGACAACGCGCGCACCGGCGAGCCGGCGCCGTGGATCGGCATCACCGGCACCAACGGCAAAACCTCCACCACCGAAATGGTTTCCGCCATGCTGACCGCTTGTGGGATGAACGCTCCCGTGGCGGGCAATATCGCGGCGGGCGACATCTCGCGCACGCTGTCGCATGCGGCGCTCAACCCCGATAACGACGTGCTGTGCGTGGAGCTCAGCTCATTCCAGATGCATTTCACCGACGATGTCGCGCTGGAATGCGCGGCCATCACCAACATCGCCGACGACCACCTCGACTGGCATGGCGGACGCGAACGGTACGCCGCCGACAAAGCCAAAGTGTTCCGAGGAGCGCGCCGCGCGATCGTCTACAACGCGCAGGACGTCGTGGTGAGCGCGCTGGCCGCGCAGGCCCCCGTGGCCGAGGGATGCCGCAAGGTCGGCTTCACGTTGGAGACGCCGCGCGAGGGGGAACTGGGCGTGCGCGACGGTTGGATCGAGGACCGCAGCGGTCTGGTATCGGGGAACGGCGAGCCGGTTCGTCTGGCACCGGTGAGTCGGTTCACCCATCTGTGCGAGCCCGACGGCACCATCTACCCTCATCTGCTGGCGGACGCTCTGGCCGCCCTGGCGCTGGCCTTGGGACTGGGCGCCGATGCGGAACGCTGTCTGGAGGCGCTGGAGTCCTTCGCTCCCGGCGGCCATCGCATCGCCACGGTCGCCACCGCGCATATGGAGGGCGGCGACATTCGTTTCGTCGACGATTCCAAAGCCACCAACGCCCACGCGGCCAAAGCCTCGTTGTCGAGTTTCGCGGACAAGTCGGTGGTATGGATCGCCGGAGGATTGGCCAAAGGCGGCCGGTTCGAGGATCTGGTGCGGGACCAGGCCCATACCATCAAAGCCGCCGTGATCATCGGCGTGGACCAGCAGACGATGCTGGAGGCCTTCCGCACCCAGGCTCCGGATATTCCCCTGACGGTGATCGATCCGGCCGACAACGACACGGTGATGGACCGCGCCCTCGAAGCCTGCGGCGCCTACATCCAGGCGGGGGATGTGGTGCTGATGGCACCGGCCTGCGCCTCCATGGACCAGTTCGTCTCCTATGCGGACCGCGGCGATCGTTTCGCCGAGGCGGCGCGGCAGTGGGTTCGGGCCAATGGCGTCGGGTAAGACATCGGCGCCGCGCCGCGCATCCGGTGTCGGTAAGCCGTCCAAACCCTCGAAACACGATTCTTCCGTCAATGCGATCTATACGGGTTGGCGCGCTCTGCTCAACCCGCTGTGGTGCTATAACGGATTCCGCGTCGCCGTGGCGGCGTTGACCTGCTTCGGATTGATCATGGTGTTCTCCAGCTCGACGGTCACCTCGACCTCGGCCGGCGAATCCCCGTTCTCCGAACTGATCAGCCAGGGACTGTACTGCGCCATCGGACTGATATTCGGCTTCGTGACGATGATGATTCCGCTGAGGCTATGGCGACGTTTCAATGTGTTGGTGATGCTGGTGGCGCTGGTGCTGCAGGCCCTCACCTTCACCCCGTTGGGCGTCGACGCGTACGGCAACGTCGGTTGGATCAAACTGGGACCGGTGAATATGCAGCCCGCCGAGTTCATGAAATTCGCGATCTGCGTCTGGCTGCCCTCGGCGTTGCTGGCCTGCGGCAAACGGTATGCGAAGGAGGGGCTGAAAGCCTACGCGATGCCGATCGGTCTCTACGGTCTGGGATTGGCGCTGGTGCTGGGCGGCAAGGACCTCGGCACCGCCATGATCATCGTGTTCATCGGTGTGGCGGCGTTTCTGGTGTCCGGCTTTCCTCTCAAATGGATGGCCATCTTCGGCGGCGCGATGGCGGCGCTGGTGTTGGCGCTGGTCATCTCCAGCCCCAATCGCATGCGCCGCATCTTCGCCGCGTACGGCGACTGCAGCGCCGCGGACGCGCAAACCGTCTGCTACCAGTCCACGCACGCGCGGTACGCCATTGCCTCGGGCGGACTGCTGGGCGTGGGCATCGGCAATTCGCGCGAGAAATGGAACTATCTGCCCGCCGCGCACAACGATTTCATCTTCGCCATCATCGGCGAGGAGACCGGCTTCGTGGGATGCACGATCGTCATCCTGTTCTTCGTGATCCTCGGCTGGTGCATGATCGTGGTGGCGTTGCAGGTTCGCAACCGGTACGTGTCGATTGTGCTGATGTGCGTGACCATGTGGCTGGTCGGCCAGGCGTTGGTGAATATCGGCGTCGTCGTCGGCGTGTTCCCCGTGCTGGGCGTGCCCATGCCGTTCATCTCGTCGGGAGGCTCGTCCATGGTGATGTGTTTGGGCGCCGCCGGTTTGGTATGCGGACTGATGCGATCGCAGCCGCAGATCAGAAGCGCGTCCCAGCGCGCGTGAAGTTGCTTTGCGGATATCGCGTCGCTTCCGATGTCGGCGCGGCGCTGAACTACACTCGATAAGCATGACGCAAGGCAAACCCCATATCGTGCTCGCCGGCGGCGGTACAGCCGGCCACGTCAACCCGTTGCTCGCCGTGGCCGACGCCATCCGCGAGATTCGCCCGGAAGCCGAAGTGAGCGTGATCGGCACATCGGTCGGTTTGGAACATGATCTGGTGCCGCAGGCCGGCTATGAGCTGGACGCCATCGCCAAAGTGCCGTTCCCCAGACGCCCCGATATGGCGGCTCTGCGGTTCCCCGCCGCATGGCGCAGAGAGAACGCCAAGGTGCGTGCGATCCTCGAGAGGCGTGAAGCGCAGGTCGTCGTCGGATTCGGCGGCTACGCGTCGGCGCCCGTCTACTCCGCGGCGCATCGCATGGGCGTTCCGATCGTCGTGCACGAACAGAACGCCCGGGCCGGCATGGCCAACAAGCTGGGCGCGCGCTGGGCCGATTTCATCGGCACCGTATACGACGACACCGGTCTGAAACCCCGGAAAGGCGCGCGTATGGAACGTGTGGGTCTGCCCTTGCGGCCCGCCATCGCCGATCTCGCCGCGCGGCTGGAATCCGACCCGCGCGCGGCGCGCGTCGCCGCAGCCGAACGTTTGGGCGTGGACCCCGATCGTCCTGTGGTTCTGGTGACGGGAGGCTCCCTGGGCGCCGTCAGTCTCAATCGATCCGTGGCCGCCTGCGCCGGCGACCTGCTGCGCCATGCCCAGATCATCCACCTGACCGGCCGCGGCAAAATCGACGAGGTGCGTATGCTGGTCGAACGATCCGCGGGCAGCCCGTCGATCGACGAGCTGCGCGTCGACGATCTGTCGCTCCATCGCCCATCCGGCGTGGACTACCATGTGGCGGAATATCTGGAACGCATCGATCTGGCCTTCGCCTGCGCCGATCTGGTGATCTGCCGATCCGGCGCGGGATCGGTGTCGGAATTGGCCGCATTGGGATTGCCTGCCGTATACGTGCCGTTGCCGATCGGCAACGGCGAACAGCGCTTCAACGCCGAACCCGTCGTGCGGGCGGGCGGCGGGCTGATGGTGGCCGACCGTGACTTCACCGAGGAATGGGTGCGGGGCACGGTGCCCGGTCTGCTTGCGCAGCCGGAGCGCCTGCACGAACTCGGACGCAAG
This sequence comes from Bifidobacterium eulemuris, assembly GCF_014898155.1. Lineage (NCBI taxonomy): Bacteria > Bacillati > Actinomycetota > Actinomycetes > Bifidobacteriales > Bifidobacteriaceae > Bifidobacterium > Bifidobacterium eulemuris. The sequence continues at coordinate 2,780,041 of NZ_CP062938.1, forward strand.
GCGTGGGAGTACGGCATCCGCGACGCCGCCTCCACCATGGCGCGGCGTGTGCTTGAAATCGTCGAATAGCCAATCGGTGACACCTGTGCCGATGCCGCGCGGTTTGGGGGCGGCATCGGTCATAATGAACAATGCCCAGACATCCGAAGGAGCCATTCGTGTCGCAGACGCAACCCATCATCCTCGACCCCACACACGCCGCATTCACCGCAAACCAAAGCGTGGACGACCTGGGACGGACCCATTTCATCGGCATCGGCGGCGCGGGCATGAGCGTGCTCGCCGAAATGCTGCATGAGCGGGGTGTCGCGGTGTCCGGCTCCGATCGTGAGGCCAACGCCAAAACCGAACGTCTGCAGGCGTTGGGCATCACCGTGCATATCGGACAGCGCGCCGAGAACGTCGAGGGAGCGAACACGGTGGTGTACTCCAGCGCGATCAAACCCGACAATCCGGAGATCGTCGCCGCCGTCGAAGCCGGCGCCCACGTGGTGCATCGCAGCGACATCCTCGCGCTGCTGATGAACGGCCGCAAGGCGGTGACCGTCGCAGGCGCGCACGGCAAAACCACCACCAGTTCGATGCTCGCCCATATCCTGCTGCATGCGGGCACCGGCGCGCTGGCCGATCCCAGTTACGCGATCGGCGGCTCCATCCAAAGCCCCGACGCCCGTCCTCTCGACGGCGGCCATGCGGGGGCGGGAGAGGTCTTGGTGGCCGAAGCCGACGAATCCGATGGCAGCTTCGTCAAATACCGCCCGTATATCGCCGTCATCACCAACGCCGAGCCGGACCATCTCGACCATTACGGCGACGCCGAACGCTATCATGCCGCCTTCACGCGCCATGCCTCTGCGGCGACGGGCCATGTGGTGCTGTGCGCCGACGATGCGGACGCGTTGTCCCTGCTCGCCGACCTCGACCCGCAGACCGCCGCCAAATCCGTGGTCTATGCGACCGGAGCGGCCGGATCCCTGCCCGATCTGCATGGCGCGCGCTATGTGGGCATCACGGCCGAGGGTGAGGATTCCGGCAGCGGCATGGAACGTTTCGTCATGACCCTGCCGGCCGGTATGGCGGGGGAGGGGCCCGTCGAACTGCCTGTGTCGCTGCGGGTGCCGGGCGTGCACAACGCGCGCAACGCCGCCGCCGCCATCATCGCCGCGGTGCTATTGGGTATGGATCCACGCTCCGCGGCCGACGCCATCGGCTCGTTCCTTGGCGCCGCACGTCGTTTCCAGATCCGCGGCGTCGTCAAACAGGTCACCGTCGTGGACGACTACGCGCATCATCCCACCGAAATCGAAGCGTTGCTGGACGCCGCGCGCCGGCGCTATCCGGACCGCGCGATTCGCGTGATCTTCCAGCCGCATCTGTTCTCCCGCACGAAATTCTTCGCCACGCAGTTCGCCGAGGCGCTCTCGAAAGCCGACGATGTGATCGTCTCCGGAGTGTTCCCCGCCCGCGAGCGGCAGGAGGATTTTCCCGACGTGGGCGCCCGGACCATCGTCGACGCGGCCGCGGGGCTTGCGCATAAGCCGCAGGAGCGTTGGATCCAGGCGGTTGAGGATATGCATACCGCGGCGACGATGATGGTGATGCGCGCGCATCGCGGCGATGTGATCTTCACCGTGGGCGCCGGCGATATCACCGATATGGGGCCGGTGCTGGTGCACGCGCTCGAGGCGCATCGCGAAAGCTGCGTGTGATGGCGGGACGGACGGTCAGCTCGGCGGATCCGAACGCGGCGGGAGCCTCACGCGATGAGCCGCGAACCCGCAACGGCACACCGCAGGATGCGCAGGATGGACGCGTGTCGCGGCGTATGGTCGGTTCCGCAGGATCCAACGGCACCGGCGTCTCCGCTGGTTCCGGTGGCCCGCGTTCGTCACGTTCCGCCCGGTCCGAATCCGATGACGCGCGATCGCACGGCGTGGGGAGACGATCCGCGTCGTCCCGTACCCGTTCGGCGCGTTCCGCGTCGTCCGATTTTGGGAAAGGCGACGCCTCGGAGGGAAAGAAGCCCAGTCGCAGCGCTTCGGGAGCGTTCGTCGACGCGCGCGCGTTGTCCAGCAAGGATTATGTCGCCTCGACGCTTGAGGAGAGCGCCGGTCCACTCGGCGTATCTTCCCGCCCCAAGGTCGTGGACTTCGTCCAGCGTTCCAAGGAGCGCCGCAAGGCGTCCCGCCGTGTGATCGCACTGCGGGTGCTGATCGCGGTGGCGGTGGTCTGCGCGGCGGTCGGATTGACCTGGCTGCTGTTCTTCTCATCGTTGTTGCAGCTGCGGACCTCCGATATCACAGTCGAAGGCGCCAATGAATGGGTCAGTGAATCCCAAGTGCTGCAGATCGCCGGCGAACAGGCGGATAAATCGCTGCTGTTGGTGTCGTCCGATGAGGTCGTGTCCCAAATCAAGGAGATTCCCGGCGTGACATCCGCCACGGCGACGAAACGCTTCCCCCATGGGCTGCTTGTCGAGATCGAAGCGCAGAAACCCGTCGCCATGCTCAAGACGTCGGATGGGTCGATGACCGCGGTGGATAGTCAGGGTCGTGTGCTCAATTCGGTCGAGGACGTGAGCGTCGACGGCATTCCGGTGATTGAGGTGGAGGATGTGGAGGCGAGTCTGAACACGCAGGCGATCAAGGAGGCGTTGAAGATTCTGGCCGCCTTGCCCGAATCGATGCGCCAGTCGGTCACTTCGGTGACCGCCGAGACGCGGGACTCCGTGACCACTACGCTGAACGATGGCGAACGGGTTATCGTGTGGGGCGATTCCTCGGATCTCGAGCTCAAAAAAGCGGTGGTCGACAAAATCATCAACGACCCCAACGTGATCGGCGACAAAAAGCAGGTCGACGTCTCCGCGCCCCTCAAACCCATCATCAAATAGCGTCTCCCGCCATCAGACGCATGTCGGATGCCGGGAGACGGCCCGCGTCCGCCGTGGCGGGCAGCGGACGCGCGAGCCGCCAGCTATCGATTGAGCGCGTCCGCGATGACGGCGATGCTCGCGCCGGCGTGCGCGTATATCTCCTCGGGGCTTTCCGTCTGCCCATGCAGATGCCAGGTGTTCATCACGGCCGGGAGGATGTTCGTCAGGATGGAGACCAGATAATCGGATTCGGCGTCGGTCATCGTCGACGCGTCGGCGAAAATCCGCTTCATAAGCTCGCCGTTCCTCATATGCGTGTCGTAGATGATGCCCGTCAGATTGTTCTCGACCAGCGTGCTCACCAGCGTCCCATGGCCCAGCCATCGTTCGATGAAGACGAGGAGCAGGTCGCGGTTCGTCGCGAACCGTCGTTGGGACAGCTCGTCCGCCAGTTCCTGGAAGATCCGATCGCACCGGTAGGACAGCACATCGTCGATCGCGTCGAAAAGGCGGTAGAAGGTGGCCCGGCTGACATAGGATCGTTCACAGATGTCCCTGACGTGGATTTTCCGATATTCCTTTTCCCGCAGACATCGCTCGAGGCCGTCGCATATCAGTTCCGCGGATTGTCTGGCCCGTTTGTCGTTCGACACGTGATGCATATCCGCCATCTCCTGTTCTGAGACATTCTTATTCGCTTTGTACAACATCTCTGAGACAAGTGTGTCACAACTTTGAGTTCTGATACGTTTGTCTCAGAAAAGGAGGTATGGCAATGAATAAAACCGGATTGAGCTGGTGGAGCGACCGCGCGTGGTTGTGGTTCGGCTGGTGCGTCACCGCCGTCATCACCGTGCTGATTCTGCTGAATTGGAGGACGTGGTCGGCCGAGCTGAAACTCGTCGCGGCGATCGCCGCGCTGATTCCCGTCCACGCCACGGAGGAGTGGGTGTTTCCTGGAGGGTTCAACTTCCAATACAACACCTTCCTGTATCGGTCCGCGCGACCGGACCGATATCCGATGTGCCGGGCGTCCGACATGATCACGGTGCTGGGCGTCACGATCATGTACGCGGTTGTGGCTTTCGCGTATGCGGTCGGCGGCGGAGCGGTGCATGCCGGCGTGCTGATGAGCGCGATGGCGTTCTCAGCGCTCGAAGTGGTGTTCCACACGTACTGCGGTGTGCGGGCGTATCTCATGTACCGGAGCAAGGGAAAAACGACCATATACGGGCCCGGATCCATCACCGCCTATCTCGGCTTCGGCGTGCTGGGCGTCCTGATGTTCTACAGCCTGCGGGACATGTCGATCGGAGCGTCGGATTGGGGGCTGTGCGCGTTGATTCTGGCGGCCATCGTCTGCTTCTGTTTCATTCCGGAGCAGGCGTTCAAGAACAAGGTCGATTCATACTATTTCGAAACCAACGGTTACTACGACCGCTTTCTCAAATAATGCGTCCTGAACCGCGGGCGGGGTTCTCTCTGCGTGTGAAGACAACAAAAACGCCACTGCCTTGCGGCAGTGGCGTTCTCATATCCGTGGAGCTGCGGGGAATTGAACCCCGGTCCGATGACCGTACCCTCAGTCTTCTACGTGCGTAGTCTGCTGGCCGTGCGGCGGTTTTTCTGCCCCCGTCTATGTCGCAGACGACGGACGGCGGGCATATCTGCAGTGAAAGTCCCTTGGCGGCCCTGAAGCTCAGCCGTCAAAGCAAGTCTTCTTAACGACGCTCAGCTTCTCCCCGAAGACGAAGGAGAGTGAACGGAGCGGCTGCTCACTGGTTAATCCTGGCGCGAAGCTCAGGCAGCGAGAGCGAACTCAGTGCGGTTAGATTTAGCACTTATTCTTTTGCAGGGGACATCCACGAGCGGACCCTGCGTTCTCGGCACGCTTCCCTGCGACGAACAGGTCACCGTCGAAACCGATCAGCCCCAATCTTGAGTTATCAAGCCTCCGGCGCGAATGGCCGGACATTTTAATATACACCGATGGTCGGTTTCTCCCCAATCCAAGCGGGCGTGTTCCTCTGATGGCGTAAGCCCCACGCCTATGGCAAAGCGAATGCCGGCGCGCGAGCCGCCGTATGGGCGGCGGTCACGGCCGGCATTCGCCTGACGATGGACAGCGAGGGGACGGGCTCGGCTTACTTGCCGATCTCGGCGAGATAGTCGGGCATGGTGTCGGGGTACTCCGGCCACGCGCCGGCCTGGGTGCACACGTAGGCGGCGGTGTTGACCGCGCGGCGGTGGGCCTCGGTGAGGGGTTCGCCCGCGAGGATGTGCGCGGTGAAGGTTCCGGAGAAGGAATCGCCGGCGCCCACCGTGTCGGTGACCGTGACATGCGGGGTGTCCACGGTGGAGGACTCGCCCTTCTTGGACAGGATGGTGCTGTAGGCGCTGCCCGCGGTCAGGATCACGTAATCGAGGTCGAACTCCTCGATGAACCAGCGCCCAGCGTCCTCGCCGGAGGTGCCGCGGATGTCGAACATGTCGCGCAGCAGCAGCAGTTCCTCGTCGTTGATCTTGAGCACGGTGGCGGCGTTGAGCAGCTCCTCGATAAGCTCCTTGGAATAGTGGTCGCCGCGCAGGTTGATGTCGAAGAACTTCATGGCGCCCGGCTTGGTGTGCTTGAGCAGCTCGGTGATGGTGTCGTGCGATTCGGGGGAGCGCAGGGCCAGGGTGCCGAAGCACACGGCGTCGGCCTTGGCGACCACGTCGATGAGCTCGCGGGTGTAGAGGATGTGGTCCCAAGCGACGCCCTTGACGATGGTGTATTCCGGAATGCCGTTCTTGAGCGACACCTCGACGGTGGAGGTCGGCCAGGCGTTGCGCTGGATGATGGTGTGGATGCCGGCCTTCTTGGCCTCCTCGAGCAGCTCGTCGCCGAGCTCATCCTCGCCGACCGCGCTGATGGAGTAGCCGTCCGCGCCGTTCTTCATGGCATGGTAGGCGAAGTTGACCGGCGCGCCGCCCGCGCGCTTGCCGGTGGGGAGCATGTCCCACAGGAGTTCGCCGAGGCTCAGGACGATGGGGGTGGACATGGTGGGTTCCTTTCTGTGGAGGGGAGGATGTTGGGTTGTGAGGTTGCTGCCGACGGACACCCGGGATTAGGTGACGTCGAAGAACACCGAGGGGTGTTCCAAAAACTGGGTGATGGCCACCGCCGCGGCGCCCGCCACGGCGGCGTCGGTGGACAGTCCGGACAGGGTGATGGTGGTGGAGTCGTTGAGTTCGGAGATCACGCGTTCGTCCACCACGCGGCGCACCTCGTTCAGCAGCGGCGCGCCCGCCTCGGATACGATGTCGCCGAGGACGATGTGGCTGGGGTTGAACGCGTTGAAGATGGTCACGCAACCGTATCCGACGAAGCGCGCGACCTGCCTGAGCAGGTGGTTGGCCGTCGCGTCTCCGGCGTCGCAGAGGGCGAACAGCGCCCGGCACGCCTCGGCGTGCGACATATCCGCCGAGCCGGGGATCAGTCCGTCCGTGGCGTTGACGAGTTCGTGGATGGCGCTGGCCGAGCAGTAGCGTTCCAGGCATCCGACGTTGCCGCAGTCGCAGGGCCTGCCGTTGACGTCGATGCTGACATGGCCGATCTCCGTGGCGGCGCCGAGCGCGCCGTTGATGAGGTGGCCGTTGTCGATAGCGCCGAGCCCCACGCCTTCGCCCACGAGATAGTAGGCGAGATTGTTCGCGGCGATGTCGGGGTCGAACAGGTATTCGGCGAGCGCACCGGCGCGGGCGTCCTGTTCGAGGAACACGGGGACGCGGAAGGCGTCGGCGAATTCGCGCAGGAAGTTGACTTTGCGCCATTCCTGCATGGAGGAGACGACGGCGATGCGTCCGATTCCACGCAGGTAGGGGCCGGGCACGGCCATGCCGACGGCCATGATGCGTTTGTCGTTGGCGAGCAGGTCGTTGACTTTGGTGTGGATGGTGGCGATGGTGTCCCAGACGGTGTCGTTGGACACGGTGGGCAGGTTGTCCAGGGAGAGCCGGTTGCCGGCGAGGTCGAATACGCCGATCTGCACCAGGCTGCGTGCGAATTTGACGCCGATGACGCGGAAGTGCGAGGTGTCGAGTTTGAGTCCGATGGAACGGCGGTTTTTGCTGCCTTCGATATCGCCGGTCTCTTTGATCACACCGGCTTCGATCAGGCGCGCGGTGATTTTCGTGATGGCCGCGGGGGTGAGCTCCAGCGCTTTGGCGATTTGCGCCCGGGAGCTGACGCCGTGGTGGTAGAGGTGCTGCAGGATGCGGGAACGGTTGGATTCGGAGATGGATGCCTGTGAGGCCGTGGTGTTGGCGGGTGTTGTGGCGTTCACCATGAACCTCCTTGCTCCGTCGCGGGTGTGCTCGTGTCTTGTCCGCTCATCTTTGAATCTGAACTTGATTTGAATATTAACGCAGTTAATCAATAAACGCAATTAAGATTCAAAATCGGCGTGTCGCCTAGGATATGCGACGTCGAGGGTGCGGGTGATTCGTTGAGAATGTGTGGCACCTCCAAGGCCGCGGTTCGCGTCGTTTGGGGTCATAGGCGCTTGATGTGCCGGTAGATCACGGCGACGGCCTCGCCTTGTATGGTGATGTCGTCGCCGCACTGTCCGCGACGCACCAGGGTTCGTTCCCGCCATGTCGAATCGGTGGTTTGGTCGAGGTGGCTTTGGAGCGCGTCGATGAACCCGTCGTTGATGATGTCGGCGGGGCCGTACACGCATACGTCGCCCAGGTCGAACATGCCGATCGGCATCGCAAGCGCCTGTCCTAGCCGGCGCGCCGCCTCCGCCAGGATGTCGGCGTGCGCGTCCGGCGGGCTGTCGTGCAGCTGCGAGTAGATGACCGGCGCCGAGGTGAGCCGTTCCAGGCAGCCTCGTTTGCCGCACGGACAGGGCGGTCCCTGCGGTTCGAGCGAGATGTGGGCGATCTCTCCGGCCGCGTGGTTCTCGCCGATCACGACGGTGTCGTCGACCAGGATGGCGGATCCGATGCCTCTGCGCACGCGCACGAACAGAAGGTTGGGTCCTCCCTGTCCGAAGAACCGCTCCGCCATCATGGCGGCGATGGCGTCGTTGTCGACCGTCACCGGCAGGTCGAAACGACGTTCTATCGGGGTTTTCAGGTCGAGATCGCGCCAGCCGAGATTGGTCGAGGCATGCACCACGCCGTCGTCGTCCACGATGCCCGGGGTGGCGATGCCGATGCCGATGATGCGGCCGTCGGGTTTCGGCAACGCCTCGATGGCCTCGCAGATGGTGTCGACGGTGATCTGCTGTCCGTCCAGCACGGCGGCCTCCGCGTGGGCCAAGGGGCGGCCCAACAGATCGGTGACGGCGGCGCGGATGAGATGCGCCTGGGAGAGGTCGACGCTGATCGCGCGCAGCCGGTCGGCGTCGATGCTGAGCAGTGTGCCGCGTTTGCCTTTGGAATGGCTCGGCGCCTGGCCGACTTCGCGGATCAATCCTTCGTCGAGCATTTCGCTGACCACGTCGGAGACGGCCACACGGCTCAGTCCGGTACGCCGTCCGATTTCGGCGCGGGAGAGCCTGCCGTCCGGGAAGAGCAGGGAGAAGATCAGCGTGCGGTTGTTGCGCCGCGCGTCGGCGGGCCCGGCTTTGGACGGCTTGCCGAAAGCGTAGCCGCTGAGCTCCGTGGTCGGTCGCTGCATGGAATCGTCGCTCCCTCCGCTGTGTTGGACGCCGCGATGCGTCCCGAGCGTTCCTCGTATCGGTGACGGTGGCTCAAGTCTACTGGCAAAACCGTCGCGGCATACCGATGGCGGCGTGACGCGCGGGATATCGGCCCGGTTAGGATGGGGATGCCCGTCGAAGGCGAGGATATGCGAAGGTCAAGGAGGATGCGGTGGCTGATGAGGGTGTGATGGCCGAATCGGCTGCATGGCCGGGTTCGCAAGGCGGCCGTGCGGCGCTGTTCGCTCTGGGAGGGCGTGTGGTGGGGGAGGAGGAGTTCCTGTTCGCTCTGGGGCGCGAACGCCATGCGACGCAGGCCTATTTCCGACGCCGGTATGACGCCGATCTGGGGTATGGATTCTGGCGGGCGTCCTTTGGCGGGGAGTCGGTCGCGCAGTATGCGGCCCGTCGCGCCGTGGACCGGTTGCGCCATCTGCACGCGTTCTATGAGGTGGCCGCCGGCGCGCGTTTGGTGGACGGGGTCGATTTCGCGTCCGCCAAGCGGCGCTGGGCGGCGTGCAACGTGCGGCTGGAACGTGCCGTGCGGGCGGGGGAGCCGGTGTATGGACTGTCCCGATATGATTTCGCCACGTACCTGACGCATGAGATGGCGGCTCTTGAGGAACGCTACTGCTCCGATCCCTCGCTGTCGGGCATGGCGGTCGGGGACGACGAGGCCGAGCGTTTCTTCCGAAGCGGGTCGTGGACGGTCGACGGGCGTGGGGCGGGGTTCGCCGAAGTGCGCGCGCATGTCGTGGCGGAATTGAGAAAACAGAAATTTGTGAATATAGTTAACAATTGTGCGGACGCCATCGTCGTCGAAGGCGTCCGGTGGCGTGCGCTGCAAGCGCTCGTCGAGCGGACCGCCATGGCCTCCACGAAGGGAGGCCGATCCCAGCCAGCCAAGTAGGAGAGCACATGTTGTATTACGTCTCGTCCGATGTCGACCCCGATGCGACCAACGACGGTCTGAGCGAAGACGCCCCGTTCGGCAGCCTTGAACGCATCGGCGACATCGAGCTCGGTCCCGGAGACCAGGTGTTGCTCAAGCGTGGGTCGATATTCAATGACCAGGCGCTGCACATCAAAGAGGGCAGTTCGGGCAGCGAGGACGCCCCGATCCGCATCGCCGCCTACGGCGAGGGCGCCGCCCCCGTCATCAACGCCAATGGGCGCGGCCAGTGGCTTGAGGACTACAACACCACCGAAATCGGCGGGCATCGGTACCGTGCCGTCATCTCCACGGCGCTGCTGCTCAAGGACGTGCGCTACGTCGAGGTGGAAGGGCTGGAGATCACCAACAGCCGCGAGCTGGGCAATCCCGATGGACTGGCCTACAACGACCGCGACGCCATGAACCGCACCGGCGTGGCCGTGATCGCCGAAAACGCGGGAACGCTGCGGCATATCGTGCTCACCGGACTGAATATCCACGACGTGACCGGCAATGTCTACGACAAGCATCTGGCCAACGGCGGCGTGTACTTCATCGCGCACTACCCCAAGGATCCCTCGCGTAGGGAGACGTCCATCGCCCGCTTCGACGACGTGCGCATCGTCGGCAACCGGCTGGACACCGTGGGCCGCTGGGGCATCGCCGTGGGATACACCGCCTACCTCAACGAGCTGGACGCCGACGACTACGGCGACGGCACCATCGACGACGCGGCGATCGCGCGGTATGGCCACACCAATGTGCTCGTCGAGAACAACTACGTCAAGGACGCCGGCGGCGACGCCATCACCGTGATGTACTGCGACCGTCCGCTGGTGCAATACAACGTGGCCCAAGGGGCGGCGAGGCAGGTGAACGACGCCGACTACACCGCCACCGACTTCGGCAAGGTGGCCGCCGGCATCTGGCCATGGCGCTGCAAGAACGCCCTGTTCCAATACAATGAGGTGTTCCATATGCGCAACGGCGCGCACGGCAACGACGACGGCCAGGCGTGGGACGCCGACTACGGCGACGGCACGCTGTACCAGTACAACTATTCGCACGGCAACACCGGCGGCACGGTGATGTTCTGCATGGGCAAATCCGTGAACAACACCTTCCGCTACAACATCGCGCAGGGCGATCTCAAAGGCGCCATCGACATCCCGGACAATCCCGACGCGCATGTGTACCAGAACACCTTCGTCATCCCCGAAGGCGGCACGGTTGTCCGCGACAACCACGTCGGCGGGCACGCCGTCGTGGAGAACAACATCTTCTACAACGCGCAGGACCATGCCGTCGAGGGCAATTGGACGCAGGGCGGTTCGCCGGTGACCTACTCGAACAACCTCTACTACCATTTCGCCGACATGCCGGACGATCCGGACGGCATCGCCGTGCCGCAGGGCGTGGCGGTGCTGCGCGACCCGGGCAGCGCGCCGACGTCCCCCGATCCGAGCGGCTTGGTCCGCCCGCACGGCGATCCCGAGACCCGCACCGTGTTCGAGGGCTACCGACCGGTCGCGCAGGGGCCCGCCATGGGTGTGGCGAAGCGAATCGTCGACCACAACGGCTTCGCGCCGGACAAGGATTTCCTCGGCAACGAGGCGGCCGGGGGCAATGCCGTCGGCGCCATCGTCGTGCCGTAGCGACGCGGTGCCGCGTGGGCCGTCGCGTGGGCGGCGTGCGATGGTCCATGGTGGGCGTATACTCGAATATGACAAGGAAGTTAACGAAAAAAGAGGCTCCTGTTCGGGCACCTCTTGAAAGGGTAGAACATGCCAGAAGTCATTATTGTCAAGAACGAAGCCGAAGCCGGCGAGATCTACGCCCGGGCGGTGGCCGACCTCATCAAATCCAAGCCGGACGCCGTGCTGGGCCTGGCCACCGGATCGAGCCCCCTGGCCGCCTATCAGGCGTTGGCCAAAACGGTGAAGGACGAGGCCATCGATATGAGCCGCGTGCGCGGTTTCGCGCTCGACGAGTATATCGGCCTGCCGCTGAGCCATCCGGAGTCCTACCACAGCACCATCCACCGCACGGTGGTCGAGCCGCTGGGAATGAACCCCGATCTGGTGCATGTGCCGGGCGACGTGCTGGACGGCGCGCCGCTTGAGGACGGCGACAAGCTCGCCCACGCCGGTGCCGACTACGACGCCGCGATCGAAGCCGCCGGCGGCATCGACGTGCAGATCCTGGGCATCGGCACCGACGGCCATGTGGGATTCAACGAGCCCGGCTCGTCGCTGGCCTCCGGCACGCGCATCAAAACGCTGGTCGAGCAGACCCGCGTCGACAACGCCCGCTTCTTCGACGACGATATCGACCAGGTGCCCACGCACTGCATCACCCAGGGCATCGGCACGATCATGCGCGCCCGTCATCTGGTGCTGCTCGCGTTCGGCGCGGGCAAGGCCGAGGCCGTCGCGCAGACCTGCGAGGGCGGCGTGAGCGCCTTCTGTCCGGCCTCCGCCCTGCAGATGCATCCGCACGCGACGATCATCGTGGACGAGGCCGCCGCCTCGAGCCTGCGCCACAAGGAGTACTACCAGTACGCCTACACGCACAAGCCCGCCTGGCAGGGCATCTGATTCGCCGCGCGGGATAAGGAGGGCAGAGGACATGGCTCAATCACGCGAACAGATCGTCGCCCGTGTCACCGACGCGCTCACCGGCGATCCGTCGCCGGTCGCCATTCGTGGCGCGCGTAAGGTGGACGCTCGCGGCGAACGGTCCCATTTCTGGGTCGTTTCGAACGCCTCCGGCGTCATTGAAGCGGTCGGCACCGATGATGGGGAGTTCGAGTCGGCATGCCGGTCCGTCGGCATCGACCCCGACGACGGGAGCGCCGTCATCGACGCGGCCGGCCGCGCGCTCACCCCGGGCTATGTGGACATTCACGCCCACGGCTCGTGGGAGCACAGCTTCGACGACGGCCCCGAAGGCATCGACATCGCCCGCGCCGGCCACGCCGTGCACGGCACCACCCGTCAGGTGCTGTCGTTGATCACCAACCCGGTGGAGGTGATCTGCGAGAACATCCGCAACGTGCGTGCCAAAATGGACGAGCGCCCCGATATCCTGGGCTGCCATCTCGAAGGCCCGTTCCTGGCGATGGCCCGCAAGGGCGCGCATGATCCGCAATGCCTGATCGATCCGGTGCCCCAGGTCGTCGACACGATGCTTCAGGCCGCCGACGGATGCATCCGCCAGATCACCATCGCGCCCGAACTGCCGCATGGCATCTCGGCGATCCGCCAGTTCGCCGCGGCCGGCACCGTGCCCGCGGTGGGCCATTGCGACGCCGACTACGAGATGGCCCGACGTGGCTTCGACGCCGGCGCCGGCATCATGACCCATATGTTCAATGCGATGAACGGCCTGCACCACCGCGAGCCCGGCCCCATTCCGGCCGCCGTGGAGGATCCGCGCGTCACCGTGGAGCTCATCAACGACGGATTCCATGTGGACGATCCGATGGTGTCGCTGAGTTTCAGGTTCGCGCCCCACCGCACCGCGTTCGTCACCGACGCGATGGCCGCCACCGACTGCCCCGACGGGCCGTACAAACTCGGCGCCTTGGATGTGAACGTGGTCGACGGCCATGCGCGTCTGGTGTCCAACGGCGCGATCGCCGGCTCCACGCTGCTGCTCGAGGTGGCGGTGCGGCGCGCGGTGAACGAGCTGGGCATCTCGCCGGTCGAGGCCGTCGAGGCGGCGACGCTCACCGGCGCCAAGGCCTTCGGCTACGACAAGCCGAATCCGGTCACCGGAGCGCCGTTGGGCCTTGTCGCGCCCGGATTCGCCGCCGATCTGCTGCTGACCGATCCGGACACCTGGACGGTCGAACAGGTCTGGTGCGCCGGACGACGACTGAAGTAGGACAGACCCACGTTCTTCCCCCCGACACGCCCCTTATCGCCATACGTGCGATAAGGGGCGTGTCGCGATTTGCGCCATCGTTGAGGAGGGGTTATTGTTGACTTCGACAAAGATGTTTTGATGCTCTAAGTAAGTAAGGAAACTAAACTAAAATATTGGGATGGGGAATAACCACTCCAAAAGAACACGTACTTGCTTGAGGCCTCACGCATATGGTGCCTGCGAACGTCGTGGACACCTGACACGTCGGCGTGGTTGCAGTGACGCGACACCGACACCAACCCTCACTGCAAGGCGGGAAGACGCCGCCGATCAAGAAACGGTCACAAGGAGAAATGGACATGCAAAAGAAGCGTATTGTCGCCTCCACGGCGATGGCGTTGGTAGCCGCGATGGCCCTGAGCGGCTGCTCGATGGGCAGCCCCTCGTCCGGCGGGGACTCGTCGTCGGACGACGCGTCCGGCAAGACGATCACCGTCTGGGCCATGAAGGACGACTTCACCGACGAGACCCTCGACGCCATCAACAAGGCGTTCGAGGAGAAGACCGGCGCCACGGCCAACGTCGAGATCCAGGAATGGGACGGCATCACCACCAAGCTCACCACCGCGCTGTCCACCTCCACTCCGCCCGACATCGTCGATCTGGGCAACACGCAGGTGTCGGGCTTCGCCGACAGCGGCGCCCTGATGGACCTGACCGACTACAAGGACGAGCTGAGCGAAGGCAACGAATGGGTCGGCGGCCTCGAGGAGCCCGCCACCATCGACGGCAAGCTGTACGCCGTGCCGGCGTTTGCCGCCGCCCGCGCCGTCGTCTACAACAAGACGATGTGGGCCGAGGCCGGCATCACCGAAGCGCCGACCACCTGGGACGAGTTCATCGCCGACCTGGACACGGTCGCCGCCGCCAACGCCGACAATCCCGACTTCATCCCGTTCTACCTGCCCGGCCAGAACTGGTACTCCGCCCTGCAGTTCATCTGGGACGCCGGCGGCGACGTGGCCTCCGACGAGGACGGCACCTGGAAGGGCACCGCCTCCAGCGCCGAAGCCATCGAAGGCATGAACAACTGGAAGGACTTCCAGAACAAGTACTCCAGCGAGGCCTCCCGCACCGTCGACACGGCGAACCCGAACCAGAACCAGTTCCTCGCCGACGGCAACACCGCCGCCATTCTGGGCAACAGCAACGCGATTTCCGGCATCAAGGAGCTCAACGCCGACATGACCGACGACGATCTGGGCACCTTCGCGATGCCGGGCCAGAGCGGCGAGAACCAGCCGTCCATGGTCGCCGGCTCCGACTGGGCCATCGCCGCGAAGAGCCAGAACCAGGAACTGGCCATCGAATGGGTCAAGATCGCCGCCAGCGCCGAAATCCAGCAGGAGTGGATCTTCGCCCATGACGGATGGATGCCGAACTCCGTGGAGGGCCTGGAGGAGGCCATGAACTCCAGCGACTTCCCCGAAGTGCAGCGTGGCTTCTTCGAGGCGGCCAAGAATTCGAAGGCCACCCCGGCCTCCCCGAACTGGGCCACCATCGAAGGTGACAAGTCCATCAACGAGTTCACCCAGTCCGTCGCCACCGGCACCTCCGTCGAGGAGGCCGCGAAGACCTTCGACGATCATCTGAACGAAGTGCTCGGCGAGTAGCCGACGCATCCCATAGGCCCGGGATCCGCGCCGCCCGACGCGGCTCCCGGGCCCCTTCCACCATCAGCCGTCACCAGGGAATTCGCAAATGACAACCTCAACTCTGACACCGACCGCGCGGCGCAACGGCAAGACTCCACGGTCAGCGCACACCAACCCCCGCACCCGCAAGACGATGAAATCGACGACCGGATTCACCGCGCTGCTGCTGACTCCCACCGGAATCATCCTCGCCGCGCTGGTCATCGTGCCGATCATCTTCCTGGTGTTCACCTCATTCACCGACTTCAACCAACGTTCGCTGTTCACCGGCGAATTCGAATTCGTCGGCCTGGCGCAGTACGCCGCCGCGCTGTCCGACGCCGCCTTCTGGCAGTCCCTGCTGCGCACCTTCCTGTTCACCGCCGCGCTGGTGGTCGGCAGCATGCTCATCGGCATGGCCGTCGCGCAGATGATGACCAAACTCGGCACGGTGATGCGCTACATCGTCACCTTCGCGCTGATCTTCGCATGGGCCATGCCGAACGTCGCCTCCTCCGTGGTGTGGAAGTGGCTGTTCCAGCCCGGATACGGCGTGATCAACTATCTGCTCACCAAACTGCGCATCTTCGGCGACGTGAGCAACCTCGCCTGGTCGAACAACACCACGCTGGCGTTCGTGTGCATCTGGCTGCTGGTGGTCTGGCAGGCCGTGCCGTACATCGCCATCACCCTGTACGCGGCGACCACGCAGATCGACCACTCCTGCATCGAAGCGGCGCAGCTCGACGGCGCCGGCCCCATCCGCACCTACTGGCAGGTCATCGTGCCGCTGATCAAGCCCAGCATCATGGTGATCGCCATGTTGTCGGTGATCTGGGACTTCAACGTGTTCAACCAGATCTGGCTGGTCTCCCAGGGCGGTCCCTCCGGATCGACCTCCACCATCGGCGTGTTCACCTACAAGCAGGCGTTCGTCAACTTCGACATCGCGCAGGGTGCCGCCATCTCGGTGATCACCGTGATCATTCTGCTCGCGCTCACCGGCGTATACGTGCGCAATCTGCTTAAGACGGGGGAGGACCTGTGATGACGACCGCGACCAAGCAAGCCGGCGTCCGTGCCGGAGTGAAAACCAACCGCAGGCTCAATTGGCGCAGAATCGGCACCAACGTGCTGGCGATCCTGTTCAGCGTCGTGTGGCTGTTCCCGGTCTACTGGATGACCATCACCGCGTTCAAGCCGCGCAGCGAGGTGATGACCACCCAGCCGGTGTTCATCCCCACCCACTGGTCGCTGGAGAACTTCCAGACCGCGATGTTCGAGACCAACTTCTTCGTCAATCTGAAGAACTCGGTCATCGTCACCTTCGTGGCCATCATCGTTTCGGTGTTCTTCGCCTTCCTCGCCTGCGCCTCGCTGACCCTGTACCGCTTCCGCGGACGCCGTACGATCATGGTCATGATTCTGGCCATGCAGATGATCCCCGGCACGGCCATGCTGATCCCGCAGTTCATCGTGTTCAACCAGTTCGGACTGCTCAACAAGTACATCGGCCTGATCCTGGCGTACATCGCCACCGTGCTGCCGTTCTCGATCTGGAACATGCGCGGCTTCTTCCTGTCGATTCCGAAGGACATCTTCGAATCGGCCCGCGTGGAGGGCGCCAGCGAATGGCAGATCCTGCGCCGCATCACCTTCCCGCTGGTGGCGCCCGGCGTGGTCTCGACCTCGGTGTTCGCCTTCATCACCGCGTGGAACGACTACCTGATGGCCTACACCTTCATGAAGGATCAGACCAAGTACACGCTGCCCGTGTGGCTGTCCAGCTTCTCCACCCCCGCCGGAACCGATTTCGGCGGACAGATGGCCGCATCCGTGCTGTTCTCCCTGCCGGTCGTGGTGTTCTTCATGATCGTGCAGCGCAACATCGCCAAGGGAATCACCGCCGGCGCGGTGAAATAGGCGAGGGCTACATCCGATCGGCGCCGCCGCGAGGCACGGAATGCCATGGCGGCGTCGGTCAGCACATACCAAGGAGGTTGGCGTAATGGCCCTCACCCGCGCGTCCCATACACGCGACGACTACTCCGGCGCCGCGCCGTCGGACATCAGGCAGCGCAACCGCACCGCGGTGCTGCGCGCCATCTACCCGAACGTCTGGTGCTCACGGGCCGAACTCTCCCGAATCACCGGCATGTCCAAGGTCTCCACGTCCGACGTGGTGGCCGAACTGATCCAGGACGGCCTCGTCACCGAAGGCGGATACCAGAACTCCCCGAAGCCGGGCAAGCCCGCGCTGCTGGTCGGATTCAACGCCCGGTCCATGAACGTGGCGTCGGTCGACATCTCGGAGGCCGACGGCATGCGGGGCATCGTCACGGATCTGGCGGGCAACGTGCTCGAACGGGACCAGGAGCCCATCGTCGAGCATATGCCGCTGCGCACCACGCAAGTGGTGGAATTCTGTGAGCGTCTGGTCTCGCGTGCCCACGCTCCGGTGCTCGGAGTGGCGGTCGCCACGCCGGGCACCGTGGACGAGCGGGAAGGCGTCGTGCTGGCCGCGCCCAACCTCGGATGGGCCGACGTGGAGCTGGCGGCGCTTCTGCGCAACAGGCTCGGTCTGGAGGCCACGGTGGCGAACGACGCCGATTGCGCGCTGTTCGCGGAGCGTTGCTTCGCCCAAGGCTCGGAGAACATGATGCTCGTGCAGGTGGCCAAAGGCCTCGGCGCCGCCATGCTGATCGGCGGCAATGTGGTGCAGGGCACCGACCACGCCGCGGGCGAGATCGGCCATGTCGTCGTGGACGACGACGGCCCGCAATGCGTCTGCGGCAAACGCGGATGTCTGGAGACCCTGGTCTCCACGCCGGTGTTGGAACGCCGCATAGCCCAGGAGCCCGATCATCGCGACGATGTCGTGGCCGACGCCGGCGCCATTCTGGGGCGCGCGTTGGCGATGCCCGTGGCGATGTCCAACATCAGCGAGGTGATCGTGGCCGGCCCCGAGGAAGTGGTGGACGACGAAATGGCGCGCGCGGTCCGGGACACCATCAACGATATGGTCCGATCCCGGTTCATCGGCGCCGTGAACGTGCGCCGGTCCCAACTCGGCGCCGACGCCGCCGCGCTCGGGGCGGTCGCCTTCGTGATGCGCGACCAGCTGCGCATTCTGTGACGGCTCGAACGCCGCCGACCCGATTCGTGGAAAGGAACATCATGACCGCAACATCAGCCATGCCGCAACGAGGTCTGGCCTTGGTTCCGACGCCCCGACTGGTGCGGGACTCCGGCCGTCGTCTCACGATGCCCTATATCGGACGCATCGTCGAAACCGCGGAGGCGGGCCGGCTCGACCCAACCTGCGTGCTGGCCTCGCAATTGGCCGACGATATCGAACAGGCCACCGGCCTGCGGTGGGACACGGCGAAAGGCGATTCCTGGCAAGGATTCATCCGGTTGGAGGTTATCCGCGAATCCTCGGGCGGCGGCGATGACGCGCCGGTTATGGGGGAGCGCGCCTACCGGCTGGACATCGCCGAAGACGGCGTCACCGTACTCGGCGGCGGACTGCCCGGCCTGCGCGACGGCGTGCAGACGTTGCGCCAGATCATCCGCCAATCCGCGCCCGCCCTGCCGGCGGTCCATATCGAGGACGAACCGGCCTTCGCGGTGCGCGGGTACTATCTCGACGCCACGCGCGGCAGGGTCCCCACGCTCGACTGGCTCAAACAGTGGGCCGACCTGCTGTGCCTGGCCAAATACAACCAGCTGCAGCTCTACGTCGAACACAGCTTCGCCTTCGACCATATGAGCGAGACCTGGCGCGGCGTCTGCCCGCTGACCCCGGCCCAGATCATCGAATTCGACGCCTATTGCGCCGAGCGCGGCATCGAACTGGTGCCCTCCGTCTCGACCTTCGGACACCACTACATGGCCCTGCGCACACGGGAGCTGCGCGACCTGGGCGAATTCCCCGAACAGGCCGACCGCGCCTACAGTTTCATCGAACGCATGGAACACCACACGCTCAACATCACCGACGAGCGTGCCTTCGACTTCTCCTGCTCGCTGGTGGACTCCTATGTGGAACTGTTCCGCTCGAGGAAATTCAACATCTGCGCCGACGAGACCTTCGACCTTGGCAAGGGGCGGGGGCGCGGCGAGGCCGAACGCCGCGGGGTCGCCGCGATGTACGCCGACTATGTGACCCGCCTGTGCCGCCACTTGAGCGAGCGGGGGTACAAGCCGCAGTTTTGGGGCGACATCGCCGTGGAGATGCCGCAGATCCTCGACTCCCTGCCCGACGACGTCACGCTGCTCAACTGGATCTACGAGCCCGAAGCCGTCGACGAGAAGGTGCGTCTGGTCGCGCGATCCGGCGCCCGGCAGATCGTCTGCCCCGCCGTGTGGGGATGGAATTCGCTGCTGGCCCGCCCGCACGACGCATGGCGCAACATCTCGCGTATGGCCCGGTATGGCTGGCGTCATGGCGCCGACGGCATGCTGGTCACCGACTGGGGTGATTTCGGACATATCAACGATCCGCGCATGTCGATCCCGTCCATGATGGTCGGCGCGCAATACGCGTGGGATCCCGAGACGCTCGGCGACGCGGACGACTCCGAGGCCGTCGCCCGTATGGAGGCCGAGCTCAACCGGCGCATCGCGCTCGCGGCCTACGGCGACGCCGGCGGCCGGCTGGTCGAAGCGTGGAGCGACGCCGCCCGGCAGGTCGCCTTCGGCTGGCATGAGCTGGTCGGCATCGTGGAATTGGACGATGGGCGCGGCGGACTCAATGAGGATGTGCAGGCCGTCATGGCCTCCCGATGCGAAGGCGTCTATCGCGAGCGCGTGGCCGCCGCCTCCACGGTGCGTCAGGCGCGTGAGGCGTCGATGGCGGCGCTGGAAGGCCGTCTCGACGCGGCCGAAGCGATGAACGCCGCGCTGGCCGGGGACCGCCAGACCATCGCCGAAGCGATCGCGGGCGCCTCCGGCGATCGCGCCGCGCTGGCCCAGTCTCTGATGCTCGCATGCGAAGGCCAGATGCTGCTCAACGACATCGGCGCGCATCTCGCCAGCGTCTGGCGAGATGCCGACGGTGAGGCGGATGATGCCGAATCGGCCAAGCGTGGCCGTCTCCTCGCCGCACGGTGGGAGACATGGTTCGAGATCTATTGCCGTGTGTGGCGGTCGATCAGCGAGGAATCGGAACTGCGCCGCATCGCGGATGTCGTCTGGCGAACCGCCGATCTATTGCGGTGACGATCGTATCAACAAGCCCCTTGTGTCTTGAATGCTGAGATACAAGGGGCTTTTGTCTCAGAATGTGGTCATCTGTATATGTCGGGAATGTCATTGGAACTTCCCTGAGAAACCACTGAAAACCATCATGCGGGGCGCTCTACGTCATACGAAATGACGGAGGATGAAACGCGGGGGTAACATTGCGCTACTTAAATGGCGGTCAGTTCGCGGATGCTGGTTGGTCCGCGGACGAATCACCATTGGAAGCAGAGAGAGGACCCTCGTGAACTACAGGAAAGCCTTGGCCGCCGCCGCATCCGTCGCGGCCGTCGCATCGCTCGCCGCATGCGGTGTGAAAGACGACGCCACCACCGTCAGCACCACCGACGCCATCACCATCGGCACCACCGACAAGGTCACCTCCGTCGACCCCGCCGGCTCCTACGACAACGGCTCCTACGCCGTGCAGATCCAGATCTTCCCGTTCCTGTACGCTCAGGACTACGACACCTCCGAGTTGAGCGCCGACATCGCCGCCGACGAGGGCACCTGGAGCGAGGACGGCACCGAATTCACCGTCAAGCTCAAAGAAGGTCTGAAATTCGCCAACGGCAACGATCTGACCGCCTCCGACGTGAAGTTCTCCTACGACCGCATCAAAACCATCAACGATGAGAACGGCCCCAGCTCGCTGCTGGCCAACATCGAATCCGTCGAGGTCGTCGACGACACCACCGTCGTGTTCAAGGACTCCGTGCCCTTCGACGTGACCCTCAAGCAGGTGATGAGCTCCCCGGCCGGTCCGATCGTCGACGAGGACGTGTTCGACGCCGACGCGATCACCGACGCCGACACCATCGTCAGCGGCGGCGGCTTCGCCGGACCGTACACGCTCGCCTCGTTCAAGATGAACGAAACCGCCTCCTATGAGAAGAACGACGCCTATCAAGGACTGACCCCGGCGCAGAACGACGCCGTCCAGGTCAAGTACTTCGCCGACTCGTCCAATCTGAAGATGGCCGTCGAGCAGTCCCAGATCGATGTGGCCTACCGTTCGCTCACGCCGACCGACATCGAGGACCTCTCCGGCAACGACAACGTCAACGTCGTCACCGGTCCCGGCGGCGAGGAACGCCTGCTGGTGTTCAACATGAAGCTGCAGCCCTTCGGCGAGTCCCAGGCCGACGCCGACGCCGACAAGGCCCGGGCCGTGCGCCAGGCCGTGGCCAACCTCATCGACCGCGACGAGCTCTCCGAGAAGGTGTACAAGGGCACCTACACCCCGCTGTACTCCTACATCCCCGACGGCCTGGCCGGCCATGAGGACACGCTGAAGGACTCCTACGGCGACGGCGAGGGCGGCCCCAGCCTCGACAAGGCCCAGGCCGTGCTCGAGGCGGCCGGCATCACCACCCCGGTCGAACTCAAGCTCCAGTACAACGGCGACCACTACGGCTCGTCCTCCGCCGACGAGTACGCGGCCATCAAAACCCAGCTCGAGGAAGGTGGCCTGTTCACCGTCGACCTGCAGCAGACCGAATGGACCCAGTACAACAAGGACCGCGTCGTCACCGACGAATCCGACGGCTCCTACCCGCTGTACCAGCTGGGCTGGTTCCCGGACTACTCCGATCCGGACAACTACCTGTCCCCGTTCTTCCGCGACGGCAACTTCGTCAACAACGGCTACTCCAACGCCGAAATCAACGATCTGATCGTCCAGCAGGCCGGCGAGTCCGACGAAAACGTGCGTGAGGAGCTGCTCAAGCAGATCCAGGTCCTCGAAACCGAGGATCTGTCCACCATCCCACTGTTGCAAGGCGCCCAGACCGCGGTCACCGGCACCAACATCGACGGTGTGGTCCTCGACGCGTCCTTCCGCTTCCGCTACGCGTCCGTGACCAAGAGCTGACGGCGGCCCCGCCGCATCGTCCGACCGGCCGGGATCTCCACGGCACCGTTTCCGTGGGTTCCCGGCCCTCCCGTAACCACCGTTCCATCCGCAATCCTTCACGCAAGGAGCATCGAGTGTCCACAAGCACCGCAGCGGCGGCCCCATCCGAGAGCAAAGCCGCCAAACCCAAGGCGAACCGTCTATCCGGCGGATTCTTCCGTTTCATCGTGACGCGGTTCCTGCTGATCATCCCCACCGTGTTCATCCTCGTCACCATCGTGTTCTTCGTCATGCGCGCCACGGGCGATCCCATCTCCGCGGCCATGGGCGGCCGCCTCACCCCTGAGGAGCTGCAGCGCCGCATCCACGAGGCTGGCTACGACCGTCCGCTGATCGTGCAGTACCTCGACTATCTGGGAGATCTGGCGCACGGGGACCTCGGCACCACGCTCACCGACAACCAGCCGGTCATCACCATTCTTACCCGCTATGGGGCGGCCACGCTGGAGCTCGCATTGCTTGCCCTGATCGTCGCGCTGCTTGTCGGCAT
Source organism: Bifidobacterium eulemuris (assembly GCF_014898155.1). NCBI lineage: Bacteria > Bacillati > Actinomycetota > Actinomycetes > Bifidobacteriales > Bifidobacteriaceae > Bifidobacterium > Bifidobacterium eulemuris. Next base: position 2,802,753 of record NZ_CP062938.1, read on the forward strand.
CGTCTTCGGCCGCATCGCCGCCAAACACCGTGACCAGGCCGCCGACGCCGGCATCCGCGTGTTCGCCATCCTGTGCTATGCGACCCCGGTGTTCTTCCTCGGTCTGCTCCTCAAACTCGTTTTCTCCGTGTGGATGGGGGTGCTGCCATCCTCGGGCCGCTCCTCGCTCGCCTCCGAAATGCAGTTCGAACGGCTGATCTCACCGACCGGACTCTATATCATCGACGCGCTGCAGCTGGGCGACATGACCGTGCTCGCCGATGTGCTCCGCCACGCGGTGCTGCCCGCGCTGGCCTTGGGACTGCTGACCGCGGGCGTGTTCATCCGCCTGGTGCGCACCAATGTGATCTCCACCTACAATTCCGGCTATGTGGAGGCGGCGCGTTCGCGCGGCGTGAGCGAGAAGCGCCTGCTGTCGAAGCACGCCTGGAGGCCCGCGCTCATCCCGATCATCACCGTTATGGGCATGCAGATCGCCCTGATGCTCGCCGGAGCCGTGCTCACCGAAACCACCTTCGAATGGAAGGGCCTGGGATTCATGCTCTCCACCTATCTCAAAGCGCGTGATTTCGTGGCCGTGCAGGGCATCGTCATCCTGATCGCGCTCATCGTGGCCGTCGCCAACTTCATCGTCGACGTGGTGGCCGCGCTGATCGATCCGAGAGTGAGGTACTGAAGATGAGCGAAAGCAACGTCAACGCGGTCGGCGTGCCGGGGGACTCCCGTTTAAGCGACCTGACCGTGCGCAAACCGGCCCCCTGGTGGACCAGACTGCCGCTGGTCAGTCAGCTGCGCATCGCGGTCGGCTGGCAGAAAGGCATGCTTGTCACCGGTCTGGCCCTCACCGCCTTCTTTCTGGTCGTGGCCATCTTCGCGCCATGGATCGCGCCCTACGGCTATTCACAGATGAAAGGCGACGACGGCGTCTCCTTCCCGACGCAGGCCGCGCCCTCGCCCGAGCATATCTGGGGCACCACGGTCGGCGGCTACGACGTGTTCAGCCGCACCGTGTGGGGAGCGCGCACCGCGGTCGTCGCCATCATCGTGGCGGTGCTGCTGTCGATTTTCGCCGGCGTGCTGCTCGGCCTTGTCTCCGGATACTTCGGCGGCTGGGTGGACCGTGTGCTGGTCGTGGTCGCCGACGCGATCTACTCCTTCCCCTCGCTGCTGCTCGCCATCCTGATGGCCATCATGATCTCCGGCGGACAGTCGAGCCTGTGGGGCGGCATCCTCGCCTCCGGCATCTCGATCACCGTGGTCTACATCCCGCAGTACTTCCGCACGATCCGCGCCGAGGTGGTGCGCATCAAAGAGGCCGCGTACGTCGAATCCGCGAAGGTGGTCGGCGCCTCCACCTGGCGCATCATGACCAAGCATCTGCTCAAGAACGCCACCCGCACCCTGCCGGTGATCCTCACGCTCAACTCGTCCGAGGCGATTCTGACGCTCGCCGGCCTGGGCTTCCTCGGCTTCGGCATCGAACCTACCAAAGCCGCCGAATGGGGGTACGACCTCAACCGTTCCGTGGCCGACGTGACCGCCGGCATCTGGTGGACGGCGGTGTTCCCCGGCCTGGCGATCGTGCTTATCGTACTGGGGATCACGCTGGTCGGCGAGTCGCTCAACGACCTGGCCGATCCGCGTCTGCGCGCCCGCAAATCCGCCGGCGAGGTCATCGGCTCGATCGAGGACACCTCCGTCGATCCTTCCGAGAAGCCATCTGAAGCCAACGAGGTCGTCGCCGAACTCAACGCGAGCAAGGAGTAACGCATGAGCGAACTACAGCAAGGCGATCTCGCCGCAATCAAGAACCTCAGCGTCTCGTTCATGACCGACGCGGGCTCCATCAAAGCCATCGACGACGTCAGCTTCACGATTCCGCGCAAAACCGTGGTCGGCGTGGTCGGCGAGTCCGGCTCGGGCAAATCCGTGACCGCACGTTCGATCATCAAGCTGCTGCCGGAAACCGCCACCGCCGCAGGGGCGATCTATCTGGCCAAACGCGAGAATTCGGACGAGCTGGACGTGCTCAAACTCGACGGCGACGATCTGGCGAACATGCGCGGACGCGAAGCCGCCATGGTGTTCCAGGAGCCCAATTCGGTGCTCAATCCCGTCTACACCATCGGATGGCAGATCGAGGAGGGGCTGCGCGCGCACGGGCTGACCGACAAGAAACAGCTGCGTGCCAAAACCATCGATATCCTTGAAAAAGTCGGCATCCCCGACGCGCGCACCCGCGTGGACTACTATCCGCACCAGTTCTCCGGCGGGCAGAAGCAGCGCATCGTCATCGCGATGGCGCTGGTGCTCAACCCCGGCCTCATCCTCGCCGACGAGCCCACCACGGCGCTGGACGTGACCGTGCAGGCGGAGATCCTCGATCTGCTGCGTCTGGCGCGCGACGAATTCGACGCCTCCGTGCTCATCATCACGCATAATATGGGCGTGGTCGCCGACATCGCCGACCAGGTCGTGGTGATGTACCGCGGCCATGTGGTCGAACAGGGCGACGTGGAGCAGATCTTCTACCATCCCCGGCATGAATACACGCAGCGTCTGCTGGCGGCCGTGCCGCGCATCGGGCAGAAGCTCGTCGTGCGTGACCGCGAAGGCAACCCCATCGAGCGTAAGGGCGACTGGCGCGAGCAACCGGTGGCGGTCGAGGCCAAAGGATTGACCATCACCTACCCTGGACGCCTGATGCAGCCCGACTTCAAAGCCGTCGACGGCATCGACTTCACCATCCACCAAGGCGAGGTGTTGGGACTGGTGGGGGAGTCCGGATCCGGCAAATCCACCACCGGACGTGCGATCGCGGGCCTGCAGAAGGTCTCCGGCGGGTCGCTCAACGTGCTGGGCATGGAGATGAACGGCGTCAAGGAACGCGATTTCAAAGCCAAACGCGCCGACATCGGCTTCGTGTTCCAGGATCCGGGCTCCTCGTTCAATCCTCTGATGACCATCGCGCAGAATGTGGCCGAGCCGCTGATCGTGCACAAAAAGTATGGCTCCGTGTCTGAAGCCAAGGATTATGTGGGCGACCTGCTGGAAATGGTGCAGCTGCCGCGCGCCTACATGAACCGTTTCCCGCATGAGCTGTCCGGCGGCCAGCGCCAGCGCGCCTCACTGGCCCGCGCTTTGGCGCTGAAGCCCTCGCTGCTTATCGCCGACGAGCCGACCTCCGCGCTCGACGTGTCCGTGCAGGCCAAGGTGCTGGAACTGTTCAAGCAGCTTCAGGCCGAGATCGGCTTCGCATGCCTGTTCATCACCCATGATCTGGCGGTGGTCGACATGCTCGCCGACCGCATTATGGTGATGCACAAGGGCGAGATTGTGGAATACGGCGACGCCAGCCAGATCATCGAACGGCCGCGCAACGCGTACACCCAGAAGCTGATGGCCTCGCTGCCGGTGCCTGACCCGATCGAGCAGCGCGAGCATCGCGAACGCCTGCATGCGCTGCTCGCCGCCGAAGCATAGGAATTCGGTGTTCGCGACCGCGGCCTCGACGTAGTCGGCAGTCGTATATGTCGAAGCCGCGGCGAACACGGACGTCAGCGCTGCGTGCCGTCGTATCGGAACAGGGCGTGGGCGTCGCCCTTGGCTTTGTTCTCGATGAACGTGCGGAATAGGGCCAGACGTTCCACGGTGCTTTTCGCCAACGGCTCGGGCAGGTCGTCCATGGCGAACCAGCCGACGTTCAGGCTCTCGTCATCGCCCACGAAGGGTTCGGCGTTGCCGCCCGGCGCCACCTCGCACAGGAACGAATGGTCCATATACTGCGCGATGTCGCCATTCACATAGGTCATGGGATTCGGGTCGGAGGTGACGGACACCAGGTCGGTGACGACCGCGTCCACGCCCGTCTCCTCCTTGATTTCGCGCACCACCGTGTCGGCGGGCTGCTCGCCCGGCTCATTGATGCCGTAGACCAAAGCCCATTCGCCGGTGTCGGAGCGGCGGCCGAGCAGGATGCGGCCCTGCCCGTCGCGCACGAGACCGGTCACGCCCATCATCCACAAGAGATCATGACCGATCTTCTTACGCAAATCGAGTACGAATTGCGGCGTTGCCATAGTGATCTCCTTGCTGCCATTGGCGATATTAATGCCGTCATTCTGAGCGGAGGCGGAGCCGGAGTCGAAGAATCTCATCATGGTGACTGAGAGATTCTTCGACTCCACTGCGTTCCGCTCAGAATGACAGGGGCGTTTGTCGGGAGTGACGGACGGCGTCAGGCCTTGGCGGCCTGGTCGCGCATCCAGGCTTCGACCTCGTCGATCTCCTTCGGGATGCCGGCGGAGATCCATTCGGGGCCGTCGGCCGTCATCAGCACGTCGTCCTCGATGCGGATGCCGATGCCGCGGTATTCCGGCGGGATGAGCAGATCGTCCTCGCGGAAGTACAGGCCCGGCTCGATGGTGAAGATCATGCCCTCACGCAGCGGCGCGCCTTGATACGCCTCGAAGCGGGCCTGCGCGCAATCGTGCACGTCAAGACCGAGATGGTGCGCCACGCCGCAGGCGAGCCAACGGCGGTGATGCTGGCCTTCGGGGGAGAGCGACTCCTCCACGCTCACCGGCAGCAGACCCCACTCGTGCAGACGCTCCGCGATCACGCGCATGCAGGCATGGTGGATGTCGGAATACGTGGCACCGATCTTGGCCGCCTCGAAGCCGGCCTGCTGGGAGTCCAACACCGCCTGATACAAGGTCTTCTGGAAGTCGGTGAACTTGCCGTTGGTGGGGAAGGTGCGGGTGATGTCGGCCGTGTACAGGCTGTCGACCTCCACACCGGCGTCCACAAGCAGCAGGTCGCCGTTCCTCACCACGCCGGTGTTGCGCATCCAGTGCAGGATCGGCGCGTGCGGGCCGGAGGCGATGATCGAATCGTAGCCCACGGCGTTGCCCAGCTCGCGGGAAACGGAATTGAACGCGCCTTCGAGCACACGCTCGGAACGCGGTTGGTCGAGCGTTACCGGCAGGGCGGTGAGCAGACGGTCGAAACCGGCCTTGGTGGCGTCCACGGCCTTGCGCATCTCGCCCACCTCATAGGCGTCCTTGGCCATACGGGCCTCGGCGGCGAACTCATGCAGCTTGTCGTCGTCGGCCGTGTTGCGATCCGGATTGTCGAAACCGTTGGCCTTGCGGATATCCTCCACCATGGCGGTGATCTCGGGATCCGTCTCGCGCACCACGCGCACGCGCACCGCGCCGGCCTCGGCGCCCACATCCTTGCCCAAAGCGTCGGCCAGCTGCGCGATGTCATGGGTTTCGATACCCGTCATCGCGGCCATCTCCTTCAATCCCGCGCGCGGGCCCACCCAATACTCGCCGTAGTGGGCGTTGCGGAAGAAGTCGGTGGTGCTGTTGTCGGCGCGCGGGGCGACGAACAGTTCCGGCGTATGGGTCGCGCCGGCCTGCGCCTGAGGCGAGTCGGGGTCGAGCGGATTGAGCACCAGCACCGCGCCGGCCTCGTAATCCACGCCAAGACCCGTGTAATAGGCGAACGAGGTATCGGGGCGGAACATGTAATCGCAGTCGTTGCTGCGCACCTTGGGCTGGCCCGCGGGAATCACGATGCGCTCGCCCGGGAACGCCTTGCCCAGCGCCTCAAGACGGGCCGGCGTGTACTTCGCGGCCTCGAGCGGCGCGATATCGGGGTCGTCGTCGGCCCAACCGGAACGCATGAACTCTTCGAAGGCGCTCGACTGCGGACGCAGCGAACGGTTGTTCACACGGTCGGCGACCGCCTGCTCGCCCTCGGCCGCGGCGGCTTGTTCTCGAGCCTCGTATTCCTTGTCTTTGTCGGTGATGACCTCACCCATGCTCAACACTCCTTTGCGTGTTCGCTCGCGATATGAATACCGCACCCCATCGTAGTCCGAACCCTGATAACGAGTTGGCACTTCGAGCGTCGAGTTGGCAGCCGCGCCGCGAACCCGTCGGAGGTGATCCGTGGTATCTCGCCGATGCGCGAACGTGGCTCCGGCAACCAGGTGCCAACTGGAGGCATGAAGTGCCAACTCGAGGTTGAAGGCAGCGACTAGAATGGGGGAAGTTTGCACACTATGAGAGGAACCCATGTCATTCGAGCATCCGAACCGGAACAACGAGACCATCCGCGACGTCGAACTGGACATCATGAGCCGCCCGACGGAGCATAACACCACGAATCTCGACCTCGACCGCATGAGCCTGATCCTCGACATCATGGGCAACCCCCAGGAGTCGTTCCGCGTGATCCATGTGACCGGCACCAACGGCAAAGGATCCACCGCCCGCATGGCCGAGGCGATCTGCCGCGCCTACGGCATGCGCACCGGCCTGTACACCTCGCCGCATCTGGAGAAGGTCAACGAGCGCATCGCCGTCGACGGCCAGTCGCTCTCCGACGACGACTTCATCGACGTGTGGGATCAGACCAAGGATCTGGTGGCGCTGGTCGACGCCAAAATGGAGGAGCTGGGCAAACCGCGCATGAGCTTCTTCGAGGTGCTCACCGCCATGGCCGTCTGGAAGTTCGCCGACGCGCCGGTGGATGTGGCCGTCGTCGAGGTCGGCATGGGCGGGCGCTGGGACGCCACCAACGTGCTCGATGCCGACGCGGCGATCATCGGACCGATCGATATGGACCATATGCAGTGGCTGGGCGGCACGGTCGAGCGGATCGCCGGCGAGAAGGTCGGCATCATCAAACCCGGCTGCACCGCCGTGATCGGCCCGCAGCCGCACGAGGACGTCGTGATGCCGATTATCGAACAGGCCGCGCAGGCCAACCATGCCACGCTGGTGCGCGACGGCTACGAGATGGAGGTGCTCGAACGCATGCCCGCGGTCGGCGGACAGGTCGCCACCCTGCGCACGCCGAACGGCACCTATGAGGGCGTGCCGATCGCCAAATTCGGCGAACACCAGGCGCATAACGCGCTGGCCGCGCTCGCCGCCGCCGAAACGGTGATTCCTGTCGCCGGACCGTTGGACGGCGATGTGGTGGCCGAGGCGCTCAGCCAGGTCAAGGTACCCGGACGTATTGAGCAGATCCGCAATTCGCCGACGATCATCCTCGACGGTGGCCACAACGTGAACGCCGCCGAAGCCCTGCGCGGGGCCTTGGAGGAGAACTACGACTTCAAGCAGCTGGTCGGCGTGGTCGCCATGATGCGCGACAAGCAGGTCGAGGAGTATCTCGGCGTGCTCGAACCGCTGCTGTCCGCCGTGGTGGTCACAGAGAACTCCTGGCGCGAGCGCGTCATGCCCGCCGACGAGCTCGAACAGGTCGCCGTGGAGGTGTTCGGCCGCGACCGTGTGTTCAAGCAGGCCGAACTGCCCGACGCCATCCAAGAGGCGGTGAATATGGTCGACGCCGAAGACGAGGTGGGCGTGGGCTACGGCTACGGCGTGCTGATCTGCGGCAGCTTCGTCACCGCCGGCGACGCGCGCGCGATGCTCAAAGAACACGCCAGCCCGGTGATGAAGCAGGCGATAAGCATCCATCAGCCGGCCGTCGAGCCTGACGACGAAAGCGCGGACTCGGACGAGTCCGACACCGACGATTGGGATATGCCTCTGGACGCCGACGCCGCCTAGAGACCGACGCGGAAGCGACGCATCATGTATCTTAAGGAACTCACCCTCCGCGGATTCAAATCCTTCGCCTCGTCGACCACGCTGCGTTTCGAGCCCGGCATCACCGCCGTTGTGGGCCCCAACGGCTCCGGCAAATCGAATATCGTCGACGCGTTGACCTGGGTGATGGGCGAGCAGGGGGCGAAGAACCTGCGCGGCACCTCCATGGAGGACGTGATCTTCGCCGGCACCTCGTCGCGCCCGCCGTTGGGACGCGCGCAGGTGAGCCTGACCATCGACAACTCCGACCACACGCTCGACATCGACTACACCGAAGTCACCATCTCGCGCACCATCTTCCGCAACGGCGGCTCGGAATACGCGATCAACGGCTCGCAATGCCGTCTGCTCGACATCCAGGAGCTGCTCAGCGACACCGGTTTGGGCCAGCAGATGCATGTGATCGTCGGACAGGGCCGCCTGGACGCGATTCTGCGCGCCGACCCAAGCGGCCATCGCGCGTTCATCGAAGAGGCCGCTGGCATCCTCAAACACCGCAAACGCAAGGAACGCGCGCTGCGCAAACTGGCGAACACGGAAACCAACCTCTCCCGTCTGGACGACCTCTTAGGCGAAATCCACCGCCAACTGGGGCCTTTGGGCAGGCAGGCGCGCATCTCCCGCCGGGCCGAATCGATTCAGGTGAGTCTGCGCGACGCGCAATCGCGCCTGTACGCCGAGGACGCGCAACGCTCGCTGGCCCGACGCGAGTCGGTGCGCGGCGAACTGGCCGAAGTACGCGGGAAACTCGCCGAAGCGCAGCGTGACCTGGCCGAAGTCAAAGTGCGCATCGAACAGGTGGAGGCGTTGAGCTCCCAGTCCAATCCCGCCATCGACGAGGTGAACCGGCAGTGGCGCGAGCTGTCGCGGCTTGAGGAACGGTTCACGTCGCTTTCCGACGTGGCCAGGGAACGCGTGCGCTCTCTGCAAGGGCAGATGGTGACCAATCTGGGCGAGGATCCCGAACTGTTGGAGCATCGCGCCAAGGAGCTTGAGGAGCAGGCCGCGGCGCATGCCGCCATGGTCGACGACGCGCGGCTCGCCTTGGACAAAACCACCGAGGAGCGCGCCGACGGCGAGAAGAAGCTCGCCTCCGTGCGGCAGACCCTGACCGAGCTGCGTAAAACCGCTCAGGAACGTGACACCCAGATCGCCCGTCTGCGCGAGATGATCGCCCGCGAGGAGTCGGCGGTGCAGTTGGCCGAAACGCGGGCGAAGGATTTCTCCGCGCAGCGCGACTCTCTGAGTACGCAGCACGACGAGGCCGTGTCGCAGCGTCAGGCGTTGGAACGCGAATCCGAGGAATCCGCGGATGACGACGGCAAGGCTCTGGACGAGGCGCGCGCCGCACTCGCCCAGAGCCGTGACGCTTTGAACGAACTGTTGGACCGCCAGCGTGACGTGAACGCCAAAGCGATCTCGTCGCAGGCCAAAGCCGACGCGTTGCGCGACACCTTGGAAAGCCGCAACGCCTCCGGTGCCTTGGAAAGGGATGAGAAGGTCGGTGCGTTGGGCCGATTGACGGACGTCATCGTCGTGTCCGAAGGCTGGGAGGAGGCCGTCGCCCACGCGTTGGACCAGTTCGCCAGCGCCATCATCGTGCCGGGGGAGGAGCATATGCTGCACGCCTTGCGGCGCGCGCATGAGGACCGTCTCGGCAAGGCGGTGCTGCTGCATCCCGTCGATGGCGATGATACGGACGCCGCCGACGGCGCGTCGAGCGCGTTGTGCGCGGCGCGATTGGTGTCCGAGAACACGCATGGCGCCGCCAGTGGAAAGAACACGGCTATCGTGTCCGCCGTGCGTCGGCTGTTGGCGGATATCGCCGCGGTGGAGACGCTTGACGACGCCATAACCGTGGTGCGCGACAGCGTGGCGAACGGCGGTCCCTGGCGGCAGGCGGTGACCAAGGACGGCGAGCTGGTGAACGCGGTCGGCGCGATCGGCGGTTCGTCGCTGTCGCAAAGCGATCTGTCGTTGGCGGCGCGCCGCGACAAGGCGCTGCGTCAGGTCGAAGAGTTGACGAGGCAGGGCGAAACGCTCGCCGAACAGGTGGCCGAGGCCACGGCCCGGCGCGACGCGGCCGGCCGCGTGGTCGACGCGGAGACGGCCAAACGCACCGAGGCGCGCTTGAAGGCCGAACAGGCCGCCAAGTCGTTGAAGGCCGCCGACGACCGTGTGGCCAACATCGAACGGCAGATCGCCGCGGTGGACGCCAAAATCAACGACAACGCTGAAAGCCGCGAGGCGCATCAGCTCAAACTTGATGATCTGAACAGAGCGTTGCACGCGGCCCAGAGCTCGGCGGACGAGCATGCCGATTCCGACGAACTGTCCGAGCGTGAACGGCAGCTCGAGACGGCGTTGAACACGGCTCGCGAGCATGAGGTCGCCGCCAAAATCGCATGGACCGAAACCAGTCGAAAAGCCGAATCGTTGGCAAGGCAGGCGGGTCTGCTGCGCGACAACGCCAAAGAGGCGGTTGAACGGCGCGCGCGGATCGAGGCGTTGAACGAACGGCGCGCGGCGCAGTCCGAACGCATGGCGGCCATCGCCGACCAGGCCGCCGAGGCCGCGCGGCTGGTGGCGCAGGCCGTCGCCGGAGTCGTCGCCAAGCGTGAGGAACTGCAGGCGGCCGCCTCAAGCCATGACGAGGAGCTGAAGACGCTGCGCGCGCGCCGCAACGAGATCGAACCGAAGGTCACCGATCTGACCGGACGCGAACATGTGCTTGACGTGAACCGCGAACGGCTGGCCGCCGAACACGGGCAGCTCACCCAGAAGGTCTCCGACGAGCTGGGCATGACCCTGGAGGAGCTGATCGCCGGATACGGCCCCGACCAGCCGGTGCCGGTATTGGACGACAACGGCAATCCCGTCCCGCTTGAAGAGGGGGATTACCAGACCGTGCCCTACAACCGTGCCGAGCAACAGAAACGTCTTGAGAAGGCCAAACGCGATCTGGCCGCGTTGGGCAAGATCAACCCGCTGGCGACGGAGGAATACGACGCGCTGCAGGAGCGCAACAAGTATCTCAACGACCAGCGCGCCGACGTGGCGAACAGCCGCGACGACCTGATGCGCTTGATCAAGGAGCTCGACGCCACGATGGTCGACGTGTTCGCCAGCGCCTTCGAAGACACGGCCAAAGCCTTCGAGCAGATGTTCTCCACGCTGTTCCCGGGAGGCCAGGGCCGGCTGCGCTTGGAGAACCCCGACGACATGCTCACCACCGGCGTGCTGGTCGAGGCCAGTCCGGCGGGCAAGCGCGTCAAACAGTTGAGCCTGCTGTCGGGCGGCGAACGTTCTCTGACCGCGCTGGCGTTGCTGTTCGCGATCTTCACCGCGCGTCCCAGCCCGTTCTATGTGATGGACGAGGTGGAGGCCGCGCTCGACGATGTGAACCTCACCCGACTGATCAACGCGTTCAACGAATTGCGCGAGCATGCCCAGCTCATCATCATCACGCATCAGCAGCGCACGATGAGCATCGCCGACGCCCTATACGGCGTGACCATGCGCGCGGACGGCGTCACCGCCGTGGTCAGTCAGAAGCTCGAACGCGAGGCGTGAGCGGCCGTCCTGAATTGGAGATGCCTCGACTCCGCTCGGCATGACGAGGGGAGTCGAGGCATTCAGAGCGATCTGGGATGGATCTTCCTGACGTGAGGGTAAGGAGCTTCCGGTCGGGCTGACGGGGTCGGGAGCCTCTCCAGAAGGTGGAGAGGCCGACTATCACGTCCGGTTTGTCGGACGGTGCGGGTTTGGGAGCCTCTCCAGGAAGCGGAGAGGCCGACTACCGCAGACGATGGCGCAACGACTGCAGCAAGCGAAGCGTCCTGTAGAACAAGGACTTCACCGGCACGTCGCGGCCGGGCGCCACGGGGGTGACGTTCTCGGTGAACTTCGTCTTGAACTCGTTCAATCCCTTCAACGAGGGAGCGAAATCCGAGCCGATGCCCATCAGATCGTATTCCGTGATGCCCTGCTCGCCCAGCGCGCAGCATTCCGCGTACAACAGATGGTCCGTCACATGCAGACGCATCACTTCGGACCGCATACCCGCGTAATAGCGGACCGCATGGGTGCCGTTCACCGTGATGATCGACCAGGCGACCACACGGCCGTCGATGCGCGCGGCGAACACCCGGCAATGCTCCTCGCCCAACGCGGCGATCATATCGGTGTAGTCGCTGATCGGCGCGGGGGTGAAGCCGTCGCGTTTGCCGGTCTCCACCATCACATCGTAGTAGTCGGTGAAATCGGCCATCGCCTGCCTTGTCTCGTCCGCGCAGAGCGCGGGGCATTCACGCAGCGCCTTGCGCACGTCGCGCCGTCCGCGGCGCTTCATCCGCGCGAGGATCTCGTCATCGCCGCCCGTCACGTCGATCACCACGGTCTGGTCGTAGGGGACGGTGGACAGCACCGGGAAGGTGCCCGCCTCGTACCATAGGTCGATGCGCAGGAACGCGATTTTCGGATCGCGTCCGCGCACGTCGGCCTTCAACGCGGCCACAACCTCGCGTTCCTCGGATTCGGTGGGCTTCTCCTGCCATGTCGGCCCATGCAAGGAACGCAGATAGTGGTAGCCGTGCGTTTCGTAGTCGATCAGGGAGATGACGGCGAGCAGCACGCCGTCGCGCCTGATCAGATAGCAGCCCCACGGCGTGCGCCCGCTGATGCCGGCCTGATAGGCGGCCCAGACGCCGGTCTGTTCGATGGGCAGCTCGATGCCGAGGTCGCGCGCCTCCCGTTCCATACGGGCCGCGTCGACACGCTCCAAGGTGATCATGGTTGTTCCTTCCTTCTCGTTCAGATGCGGCTTTGCGAAAGCCCGGGTCACGCCTCGTCCAGTCCGAGCAGCCGTCGGACGACATGGTCGTCGCCCTCATAGGGCACGTGTTGGCCGTCGATTTTGATCCAACGCTCGTCGCCTTTGCCGATGACGAGCAGCACCGTCAATTGGTCTGGATGCGCGCGGGCGTCCTCGACGGCCAACGCTATCGCCTTGGCCCGGTCGAGTTCGATATCGCAGGCGACCCGCGGATTGGTGAGATACCCCTGCATCTCATGGCAGATGTCGATCATACGTTCGGCGACGGTGTCCTCCTGGGTGAGGATGATGCGGTCCACGCCGTCCTGCAGTCCGGTGATGATGCCTTCGCGCCGGTCCATGGCTTTGTCTCCCACCGAACCGGTCACCGCGATCACGCGGGGGTTGCGTCCGGCGTACTTGCCCGCGATGAAATCGACCAGGGTTTTCGCGCTGGCGTGGTTATGCGCGTAGTCCACATACGCTTCGATGTTGCCGGCGGAATAATGCTCCATACGTCCGGAGATACGCACCTGTTCCAGCGCCGCGAACGCGGGGGAGTCCGATGGGACGCCCACCTGCCTCGCGAGCGCGATCGCGGCCGCCGCGTTGGCCGCGTTGAACTCGCCCTCCAACGCCAGCGACAGCTGTGCGATGGTCTCGCCCCGCTCCCGGAACAGGTAGCGCGAGTCCGCCACATCGACCGCTTCGGCGGTGAGGTCGACGTCGTCGTCGGGCTTGCGCCGGACGGCGAAGGTGCGCACGGGAACCTCCGCGTCCCGCGCGTCGTCGCGGATAAGGTCGGCATACGTGCAATCGGCGCCCAGAACCAGCGAACGGCAGTTGAAGACGATTTGTCGTTTGTTGTGGAGGTAGTCTTCGAAGGTGGGGTGTTCGATGGGGCTGATGTGGTCGGGGGAGATGTTGAGGAAGGCGGCGGCGTCGAAGGTCAGGCCGTGGACGCGTTCGAGTTTGTAGGCCTGGGAGCTGACCTCCATGACGAGGTAGCGCATGCCGTTGTCGGCGGCCTGTCGCATGAGGCGGTACAGGTCGAGGGATTCGGGGGTGGTGAGTTCGGATTCGCTCCAGGTGCGTCCGTCGACGCAGTTGTCGACGGAGGAGAGCAGGGCGGCCCGGCCGCCGCTGTGGGCGTTGAGGATGGCGTGGGTGAAGTAGGCGGTGGTGGTTTTGCCTTTGGTGCCGGTGATGCCGACCACGGTCAGCTCGTCCTGGGGGCGTCCGTGGAATTCGGCGGCGAGCAGGGCCATGGCGGCGCGCACGTCGTCGACGATGAGTCCGACGGCCTTGGTGTGGGCGGAGTGGTCGGTTTGGGCGACGTAGCAGGGCAGTCCGGCCTTGTCGGCGTCGTCGAGGTATTCGGGTCTGAAGTTGCCCTTGCAGAACAGGAGCGTGCGCGGACCGACTTGACGACTGTCATACGTAATATCATCGAACGTCAGATTCGGGGTGTCCGCATGGGCGATATCGTCGGTCCAGATATCGTTGTGGATGATCTCGCGGAGCAGTCGATGTGATTTGAGCGTCTCAACCATCGAGGCCAGCGTCAGGTTCATGCCTGTGTCTCCTTTGTTGTGCTGTCGGATATTCTACCGGCAACAGGAGTCATTGCCCGCGCGGCGGGCCGGCGCGCCCGCCCGTTCCCCATGTCTATCCGATGTCGAACAGCCGTCTGATGACGCGGTCGTCGCCCATTATGGCGGGCCGATCTCCAAGGTCCATGCGCGAAACATGGGTAAGTCATGTGATTACAATGGGAGTCGTGACCGAAGAACAGACGGAGACCATGGCCGAGCGTCGCGCGCGCTTCGAGGAGCTCGCCATGCCCGCCGTCGACGTGCTCTACCGGCAGGCGATGCGGCTGACCAACAATCCCGAGGACGCGCAGGATCTGGTGCAGGACACCTTCGAACGCGGGTTCAAAGCCTTCGATTCCTTCGAGCAGGGAACGAATTTCGAAGCGTGGATGACCACCATCGAACGCAACGCGTATTTCAACCAATACGCCAAAGCGAAGCGGCGTCCGCAACGGGCCAACGATTCCAGCGGGGAATACGATGACTGGGATATCTACGCCGCCTCCGAACATTCCTCCGAAGGATTGAAATCCGCCGAACAGGAGTATCTCGACGCCTTCGCGCCCGAGGAGATCATGGCCGCGCTCGCCAAACTCAGCCCGGAACGTCGTCAGGTGTTCATCGACGCGGCCATCGACGGCAAGTCCTACCAGCAGGTGGCCGACGAGCAGGGCGTCAAAATCGGCACGGTGATGAGCAGACTCAACCGCGCCCGCACGCAGCTCAAACGTGAACTCGCCGTCTACGCCAAGGAACGCGGATACGACACGCGAACCCCACATGGTTCACTATCCGCGCAATCGGAACGCAGCCGCGATAATGAAAGCAGCAATGTGGCCATCGGTGGAAGGGAGCGGGTATGAACGATCCCATCGAACGTCATCGTCATATCTCCATCACCCATACGGATGCGGATGGCACGGTGACCCATACGGATGTGCGCATCACCGCCGTGACCACGATTCACGACGACCAGACGGATGACGCCGCCTGTATGGATGGTGCGGGCGTCGCGTCGCGGACCGTGATCAAAGCCACCCGCGTGGACGGGGCAGGCGACTGTTTCGACCCGTCCACATGCTGCGACGAGCGCGAACAGGCTCTGATCGCGGCGCTGCGATCCTATCTGCGCCCCGAACAGGCGCCCGAGTGTCTGATGGCGCGGCTGCGCGACGTGCTCGACCATTGCTGCAAGGAATAGCCTGGCCGTGTGCAAGGAATAGCCCAGCCATGCCGCATGTCGAAGAGGCGGCGCGATGCCTCGTTGGTTCCGCTGCGCTGGGAGACTGCTGCGCCGGGAGACTGCGCTGGGATGCATGAATTACGAAAAACCCGCCCAGCTTGCACTTGGGCGGGTTTCCACGTTTCTTGACGCGTGAAGATCAGGCGTTTGGGCGCTTGCCGTGGTTGGCGGCCTTCTTACGACGATCCTTGCGCTTGCGTCCGCGCATGCCCATGATGGACTCCTTTACTTATGATGAATAAGCCTACGGGATTATCGCACACAAGCACGACTTCAGGCAAGCCGGACGTCCGTTCGGCGGTTTGCCCGAAGCCCTGTGCGACGCTTCGTCAGGCCTGCTCGGCCTTAAGGAACAGCGTGGTGGCGCTGGTGGCGCCCGGCTCGATGACGATCAGGTCCTCGCCGGTGTTGAAGGCGTTGGCGTAGGCGGTCTGCGGTTCGACCGCGGTGCCCGCCGGATGCTGGAAGGCGGGGAATCCGGTGCCGGTGCACACCTGGAACGAGGTGATGGTTTCGTCGCCTCCCACCTTGATGGTCAGTCCGTCGGGGCGGGTGAACGTGGCGGTCACGGTGCCGTCGGCGTCGTGATGCAGGTCGGTCCACGCGTCGTCGAAGGGCTGTTCGGTGAGGAGTGTGGGCTGGCGCAGGTCGTATTTGGTGCCGTCCACCGGCTCGGTGCCGGTTGGGATGAGGTTCTCGTCGACGGTGACATGCGTGTCGGCCGGCACGGTCAGGGAGCATTGGGCGTTGTGTCCGTCGATCTCGTCGCCATAGCCGTTGAAACCGTTGTCGAGCCACGGGTGGATCGCCAGGGCCCACGGGGCGTTCGCGTCGCCGTGATTGGTGGCGGCGATGGTGATGGACAGGCCCTTGTCGCCCAGCTCGTAGGTGGCGGTGACGACGATGTCGAAAGGATAGCCGTTCATATGGGGCGAGCGCCACGACAGCGTGACCTTGGACTCCTCGAGGCTCACCAGATTCCAATAGGAGCGGTAGCCGTAGCCGTGGATGGCGGTGTTGCGGTCATGCTCGTCGATGGGCAGCGTGTAGGTCGTGCCTTCGAAGGTGTAGGTGCCGGCTTCGATGCGGTTGGGGAATGGGATGAGGATCTGGCCGTGGCAGCAGGTCACCGGATCGTCGGCGCCGAGCGGCACGATCACGTTCTTGCCCTGGTAGGTGAGCTTGCGCAGCGTGGCGCCGAGCTGGGTGACGACGGCCCGGTAGTCGCCGTAGGAAATCGCATACTGCTGTCCGGTGCGCGGAGGCAGGTTCGTGCATGCCATATGATCACTCCCAAAAGTGCTGGTGTCGTTGTCCGATAACGATTGTTATCGCTAACGCACCAGTCTAGCGCCTACAGGGCTCCGGCGCGCTGGGTCTTCGGCCCGGCCTCAGCGCCGTCGGCTCCGCGCGAAGGGCGTTGGAGAGGTTGCGGCGGGCGGATACACTGGAAAGCCGAAACGCGTGAAGGAGGCGATCGCAAGATGGGCAAACGTATCGTATTGGCGGATCCGCGCGGATTCTGCGCCGGAGTGGACCGTGCGATCCTGACCGTGCGGACGATACTCAAGGCCAGCGGCGCCGACGGCCTCTCCCGTGGGGACGGCCTGCCTCCGGTGTATGTGCGCCGGCAGATCGTGCACAACCGCCATGTGGTCGAGGATCTGGCCGCGCAGGGGGCGGTGTTCGTCGAGGAACTGGATGAGATTCCTGATGAGGCGGGCCCGGCCGGCATTCCGGTGGTGTTCTCCGCGCATGGCGTGTCGCCCGCGGTGAAGCGCGAGGCCGAGGAACGGGGATTGCACGTCGTGGACGCGACCTGCCCGCTAGTGGGCAAAGTGCATCGCGAGGTGCTGCGTTTCGTGCGCGAGGGATACGAAATCGTCTACATCGGGCATAAAGGCCATGACGAGGCGGTCGGCGTGGTGGGGGAGAGCCCCGAACATGTGCATCTGATCGAACGCGCGGGCGACGTCGAGACCCTGCGGTTCGAGCCGATGACCAAACTGGTGCTGCTCAGCCAGACCACCTTGAGCATCGACGAGACGGCCGAGACGATCGCCGCTCTGAAGGCCCGGTTCCCGTGGATCGAGGAGCCGCCGAGCTCCGACATCTGCTATGCGACCAGCAACCGGCAGGCAGCGGTGAAATTGGTGGCCGAACAGTCCGACGCCGTGGTGATCGTCGGATCGGCGAATTCGTCGAATTCGGTGCGTCTGATGGAGGTCGCGCAGGAGGCCTTGGCCGGGCGCGGCGAAGCGCACCGCGTCGACGACGCGGGCGAGCTTGATCCGGCCTGGTTCGACGGCGTCGAGGCCGTGGGCGTCTCCTCGGGCGCGTCGGTGCCCGAGGAATATGTCGAAGGTGTGGTCTCGGCCCTGCAGGACATGGGCTACGACGACATCGCCTCAGTGGAGACCATCAAGGAAACCATGCACTTCGTATTACCGGCGGAACTCCGCCGGTAATCTTCGCAAGGCTGTGCCTTGCTCACCTCACCTATGGGACACCCCACTGGGCTGTCCCATGACGGTTCGGCTGGCCGAGTTGCGCCGGTAGCCTTCGCAAGGCTTTGCCTTGAGATCCTTCGACTTCGGGCTTCGCCCTTCGCTCAGGATGACGAATAACCATTATCAACGTCATCCTGAGCGCAGGCCGCTAGGCCGGAGTCGAAGGATCTCTTTATCGAGAAACGCCGTAATAACGAGGAAGCCCTCGCCGTGGGGCGAGGGCTTCCTGATGAGTTCTTGGAAAGAACCGTTGCGGCCGTCAGGCCGCGTCGGGTCACTCGGAGATCTCGGCGAAGTACAGCAGGGTGCGCACCATGTTGCAGGTGAAGCCGTACTCGTTGTCGTAGAAGGACACGGTGCGGGCCAGGGTCACGCCGTCGACGGTGTTGACGTCGGTCTGGGTCGGGTCGAACACGCCGCCGTGGGTGTCGCCGATGATGTCGCCGGAGACGATGCCCTCATCGTTGTAGCCGTAGTAGTCCGTGTCGGAGAACGCGGCCTTGAAGGCCTCGTTGATTTCGTCGGCGGTGGTCTCGACGTTCAGCACGGTGGTCAGCTCGGTGACGGATCCGTCCGGAACCTGCACGCGCTGGGCGTGGCCCTGCAGCTTGCCGTTGACCTCCGGGACGACCTTGCCGATGGCCTTGGCGGCACCGGTGGAGTGGGCGATGGTGTTCACCGCGGCGGCGCGCAGGTCGCGGCCGGACTTGGTGCCACGCGGGCCGTCCAGGATCATCTGGGTGCCGGTGTAGGCGTGGATGGTGGTCATGAAGCCGGCCTTGATGCCCCACTTGTCGTTGAGCAGCTTGACCATGGCGGCCATGGAGTTGGTGGTGCAGGAGCCGGCGGAGACGATCACGTCGTCGGCCTTGAGGATGTCGTGGTTCACACCGAACACGACGGTCGGGGTGTCGGCGTCCTTGGCCGGAGCGGAGATCAGGACCTTCTTGGCGCCGGCGTTGAGGTGGGCCTGGGACTTCTCGGCGGAGGTGTAGAAGCCGGTGCACTCGAGCACGAACTCGACGCCGTCGTTCTTGACCCACGGGATGTT
Organism: Bifidobacterium eulemuris; assembly: GCF_014898155.1. Lineage (NCBI taxonomy): Bacteria > Bacillati > Actinomycetota > Actinomycetes > Bifidobacteriales > Bifidobacteriaceae > Bifidobacterium > Bifidobacterium eulemuris. The sequence goes on from NZ_CP062938.1 coordinate 2,821,596, forward strand.
GTTGGCGTCCTTCTCGGCGTAGACCTTGTATTCCTTGCCGTCGACGATGATGGAGTCCTCGGTGGCCTTCACGTCGACCAGGGTGCCGTCGTCGTGCTTGAAGGTGCCGTGGGTGCTGTCGTACTTCAGCAGGTAGGCGAGAGCGGCCGGCGAGGTCAGATCGTTGATGGCGGCAACTTCGATGTCACCAGCCTGGCCACCGCGAGCCTGAAGCTCGAAGATGCGGCGGAAGGCGAGACGACCGATACGACCGAAGCCGTTGATACCAATCTTAACTGTCATGTATTTCTCCCTTTGGGATAGGCCTTGGCGCACGGTGGCGCGGCGGCCATTGTTTACCAACGTTCCTTACTCTAGTGCGTCGCCTGTACTTACGGCAACGTTTTGGCGCGTGTTTTCAACCGCGGAGCGCAACTTCCGTGAGCGCTCACAACGACTGCGAAGGCATCCGCAGGGCGTCGTCGCGCGCCATCGGGCGGGCCTGATCGCCCCCGTCATGCCGGCAAGGTCGCGCGGACGGCGGCGTCAGTCGCGGAAGAGCGGGGAGAGCAGTTCGGACCGGCGGTCGTCGATCGCGCCGAAAGACGCGGCCTGATCCGCACCGCTGCGCCATTGGGGCTGCGGCGCCTCCACGGGATAGGTGACGATCAGCGTGCCCTCGCGCACGCTGATGGAGGAGGGGATGCCGGGCAGGAATTCGTTGCTGACCCCCAGCGCGTGGCTGTTCGTCCAATCGACCGAATCCGTCTCGTATTTCAGACCCCGAATCGTCACGCCCAAGGCCCTGTCGGAATGCGCGAATACGGAAACCATGCGCCGCGCGGCCACCTGGTTCGCGGGGAATCGGATCTCGCCGTCCGTCACGGCCGTGGCGACACAGCCGTCGCCATGCAGGAATCCGATGCCGCCATGCCTCGCGATGTCGGCCAGCATCTGCAGATTCGCCAGCGCATGGTCGAGGCGTCCTCCGAGTCCGCCGAAGATATGGAACACTCGAATGCCTTGGTTCCAGCCGACCTTCACCGCCTGCGGCATATCGGTCTCGTCCTTCTGCGCGGGCAGCGCGATGGTGGAGACCCTCCCCGACGCCGGATCGTCGCCATCCTCGTGGAGGACGGGCGTTTTGCTGATCGAATCGAAATCGCCGATCGCCACATCGGGCCTGATGCCCAGCGCGAGCGCGTGGTCGTATCCTCCGTCCGCGGCCACGACCAGCGCGCCTTGGGGAACGACCGGACTCTCGTCGTAGTAGCTTCCCGCCCCGAACACCATACAGACCTTGCTCATATCGCTCATACCGGCCAGTGTACGCGCCTTGACTCTTGCGGCTGATAGTCTGGGCGCAGTCCACATAGCGAACGATACGGGAGGGAAGCGGCATGGCGGTGAAGACGAGGGACAGCGAACGGCCGATCCTCAAGTCGAAGACCTTCCTGTACGTCACGGAGTTCTTCTCGGGCATGGCCGTCATGGCCGCCGAGCTGGGCGCCTCGCGTCTGCTCGCCCCCTACTTCTCCAGCTCGCAGATCGTATGGACCATCATCATCGGCACCATCATGATCGCGCTGGCGCTTGGTGCGGTGTTCGGCGGCAAATGGGCCGACAAGGACCCGAACCCCGACAAGCTCTACTTCCGCATCATGATCGCGGCCGTATGGATCGCGCTGATCCCGCTGGTCGGCAAATACGTGATCCTGGCGATCTCCGGACTGCTGATCGTAAGCGTGTCGACCAACTTCCTCATCGTCGCGGCCTTCGTCAGCTGCATGGTCATCTTCGTGCCGCCGCTGTTCCTGCTCGGCACCGTGACCGCGGGCCTGAACAAATTCGCCACCGACTCGCTCGAGGACAACGCCTCCGTGGTCGGCCGGCTTTCCGCATGCAACACCATCGGCTCGATCCTCGGGACCTTCCTGCCCACCTTCGTGACCATCCCCGCCGTGGGCACCTTCGTGACCTTCCTGATCTTCTCGGGCGTGCTGCTGGCCATCCCCCTGGTCTACTTCATTTCCATCCGCGCCCGCCGCGTCGCCTGCGTCGTCTCAACGGTCGTCTTCGTGGCCACCTCCTGCGTCTCGCCCTTAAGCGGCTTCGCGTTCTGGGAGACGAACCTCGCCTACGAGGGCGAGTCGATCTACAACTATCTGCAGGTCAAGAACCTCTCCGACCGCACGATCCTGTCCACCAACGTGCTGTTCGGCGTGCAGTCCGTCACCATGAAGGACGAGGGGCTCACCGGCATGTACTACGACACGGCCCTCGCCGCCCCCGCGCTCGCCGACAACGCCGACTCCGCCCTGATCCTCGGCATGGGCACCGGCACCTACGCGCGTCAGCTCAGGCAGTATTACCCGGATATGGAGATCACCGGTGTGGAGATCGACGAGAAGATCACCGAACTGGCGGGGGAGTACTTCGATGAGCCGGCCGACGTGCCCGTCTCCACCTACGACGGACGCGCGTGGCTCGCCGCCAGCGACGAAACCTACGACGTGATCATGGTCGACGCGTATCAGGACATCACCATACCTTTCCAGATGAGCTCGGTCGAGTTCTTCGAGATGGTCAAGGAGCACCTGAACCCCGGCGGTGTGATGGTGGTGAACATGAACATGATCTCCGACGGCGAAGGCTCGATCAACGAGGCGCTCACCGACACCATCGCCAGCGTGTTCGGCGAACGCAACATGCTCACCGCCGACGTGCCGAACACCACCAACCGCGAGTTGTTCGCCAAAACCATCGGCGAGGACAAGTCCACCAAGGGCGCGAGCGACATCAAACGCGACGCCAAGGCGATTCCGCTGCGCTCCACCACCTATATGCGCACGCACAGCGACGAGCTCAAATGGGAGATGGACGAGGTGGCCGCGCGTTTCGAGGAGGTCGACGAGCCGGACGCGGATTCGACCATCCTCACCGACGATCAGGCGCCGGTCGAGGTGCTGGGCATGCGCGCCATCGACCAGCTGATCGAGGAGGAGGCCGGACCTTACCGCGAGATCCTGCGCGAGGAGGGCATCACCGGTCTGATCGACGCGTTGAGCTGAAAATCGGCGTGCCGATTCGCGCCCGTTGTATCCGTGCCGTGGTAGGCTACCGACCTGTCAAGCACGGGTGCTCGCATGGCGAGCTGAGAGAGGTCAATCCTCGACCGTAGAACGTGATCCGGTTAGTACCGGCGAACGAAGTTCTTGATGTGGCCGCCCATAATGGCACAGGCCATCTCAAACCCCTGCTTGGTGGAAAACGCAAGCCTGAAAAGGGGTATCTCATATGACATCATCCGAACAAGCTCAGCGCCCGGACCTGCGTTGGCGCGTGACCGACATCACCACCACGGCGGTCATCGCCGTCGCCTCCGGCCTGGTCTTCTGGGGCGCGGGCCTGATTTCCGAGCCGTTGGGATCCATGCTGGCGATCGTGCCGGGCATGCAGGCTCTGATATACGGCGTGTTCTATTTCGCCGGTCCGTTGGCCGCGGTCATCGTACGCAAGCCCGGCGCGGCGTTGTTCTGCGAGCTCGTCGCGGCCATGGTGGAGGCGGTGATCGGCAGCCATTGGGGAGGCGCCGGCACGATCCTGCCCGGCATCGTCCAAGGTTTGGGAGCGGAACTGGCCTTCTTGTTCTTCGCCTACCGCATGTGGAACATCGGCGTCACGATGCTCGCCGGCGCACTGTCTGCCGTGGGAGGCGTCATCGTCTCCTACTTCCTGTACAACGTGGGCATGTCGCTGCTTGATCCGTACATGGTGGTGAATCTCCTGTGCAACGTGATCTCCGGTGCTGTGATCGCCGGGGCGCTGACCTGGTGGCTGTACAAGGCCATCGCCGCCACCGGCGCGTTGGACCGTCTCGCCGGAGGTCGCGACGCGAGGGTGATCGCGTGAGAAAGGCGAACGGACTCGTCATGGCAGACGAAGGCGGCGCGCATGGACAACATTGAGGGCGATCCGCAGCTGGACATCGTCGCGCAACGGTGGTCGGACATCACGTTGGACGAGGCCGGGCGGGTGCTTGCCGCGCTGGACCGTCCGTTGCATGCGAGCCGGATCGTCTCTCACAGCGGGCGTCCGACCGCGGCAGGCTCTCTCGTGCTGACGGAAGAGGGCGACGTCGTGTTCGTCAAGCGTTACGCGCGCTCCGTGCGCGACGCTGAAGGAATAGCGCCGTACCACCGTTTCGTCGCGCATCTCATCGCGCATGGGGTGCAGGCGCCGCCGTTCCTGCCGTTTTCGCCACAGACGCCTGGCGCGCGGGGAACCACGCTGAGCATCGCCGACGCCGTATACGAGGTGAGCCGTCAGGGGCGGGGCGAGGACCGGTATGTCACGGCGTTGACGTGGGAGCCTCCGCGATCGGTCGGCGAGGCCGAGGCGCTGGGCGCGTTCGTCGCGCGGATGTCGTTGGCGGCCGAGGGGTTCGACGAGCCGCGTCGCGCGGTTCCCGATCCCTTCCAGAACCGGTTCGGCCTGTTCGCAAGCGCCGACCTCGACGAGGCGTTGGACGCCTGGCTGGAAGAACGCCCCTCCGTGGCGGAATATCTGGCCATGACCGAACGCGATATCCACCGTGATTTGGAACGGCACCGCGTGTGGGCGGAGCGCGTGGCGTCGCGCTACGGGCGTCTCGACGCGTGCTGGACCCACGGGGATCCGCATATCTCGAACTTCCTGTGGCAGGGCGACGCTCCCGTTTCGGTGTTCGACTTCGGCCTGGCCGACCGCAACACCGCCTTGTTCGATCTGGTCCAGACGTTGGAGCGTCACGCCATCCAATTCATCGACATCGCCAACGGCCATGACGACTCCTGTCGTCCCGACATCGCCGACGCCATCGTGCGCGGCTATCATCGGGTGCGTCCGCTGGACGACGACGAACGGGCGTTGATCACCGACATGCTGCCCGTCAGCCAATCCGAGGCGTCGCTGAATTGGATCGCCTACTACATGAAGGGCACCGGACGCGTCGAGGACGCCGCATGGTGCTACGACACGTCGCTGCTCGGCCACACCGCATGGTTCCATCGCGATGCCGGCCGCCGTTTCCTCGACGCCCTGCGGGGCTCGCTGGACGCGCTGGACTAGCCGGGCGGCGCCCCAGACCACAACCGATACCCGATATCCATCAACGATCAAACCGATAAGGAGCAAACACCGATGTTGCGAGTACGACTGGAATATGTGCATCCCTGGACCAACCACGCCGGCATGTACCTGGCGCGCGAGCGCGGACTGTACGCCGAGCGCGGCCTTGACGTGGAATTCACCAGCGGCGACTTTTACCGCGGCGATCCGGCGTATCTGCTGGCTCGAGGCGAGGTGGACATCGCCCTGGTGAGGCTGAACCAGCTGCTGTTCCACCAGCAGGGCGAATCCTCGCTGATCTCGTTCGCGGTGATGAACCAGTGCCAGATCGGCGGCGTGATCACCAACTCGTCCACGGGCATCACCCGCTTCCGCGACCTGGAGGGCAAGCGCGTGTGCATTCCGATGGGCGTCAAGCGTCTGTACACCGAATTGCGCCAGGCCGTCGAAAAGGACGGCGGCGACTTCTCCAAACTCATCACCATCGATCCCGGCGAATGGGAGCCGGATATCCGCAGTGTGGAGCGTGGCAAATTCGACGCGTTCATCAATGTGGCGTGGTGGGAGCCCTACCAGGGTTCGGGCTCCTTCGACGAGCTGGTGGTGCTGCCCTTCGATGACATCGACGTCGCGCCGCACCATTCCTACTATGTGTCGGTCAGGCGCGATCTGTTCGACCGCAATCCGCGTCTGGTGCGCGACTTCGCCGCCGCCACCGCGCAGGGCTATGCGATGGCCCGTGAGGATCCCGACGCCGCCGTGCGTGCGTTGCAGCCGTCGCTGTGCCATATCGATCCCGAGGTCATCGCCGCCTCGCTGCGCGCGGTGACGCCTTCGTGGTTCGACGCTCGGGGCGATTGGGGCACCGCCGACCTGTCCATGGTGCGCGGCTATACGCAGTGGATGGGGGAGAACGGCCACCTGAGCGTGCCGCTGGAACGCGCCCTCGCCGCCATCGACGGCGGGTGCGTCACCAACGCGATGCTGCCGCATAGCGACGATCCAATGCCCGCGCCCCTGAAACTCGAGGATATCGGCTGATCTTCCGAGCAGGACAAGCGGTCCTGTGGCTCCACGCGACGCGCGGGGCCGCTTTGTCCGGGCATATGGTACTATCGACAAGGCTTGAGAAATCAAGAAAGCGGGAATTCCCCACCTGGAAGCCTTTCAGGGCTTCGGGTTCAAGGCAATAGCCTCGCCGTTCCGGGCGCTTGACGCGCGAATGAGAAACGGTATGCGACACCACTCGAAGGTGTCCCTATGCGATTGCGCGATATACGCGTGGGTCGCGGCTTGCCATGAACACGAAGCTTGAAAACGATCCAGTCCGGAACTCCGCTGAAGGAACATGAGGATTGGAGTCATCATCAGCGACGAACCACGCATTAACGACGAGATTCGCGTCCCGCAGGTACGCCTGATCGGCCCGAAGGGCGAGCAGGTGGGAGTCATCGCGACCGCGGTCGCCCTCAACCTGGCGAAGGAAGCGAACCTCGATCTCGTCGAGGTGGCGCCCAACGCGAAGCCTCCGGTTGCGAAGCTCATCGATTACGGCAAGTTCAAGTACAACGAGAAGATCAAGGCTCGTGAGGCTCGCCGCAACCAAAGCACGGCGGAGATCAAGGAGATCCGTTTCCGCCTGAAGATCGACGACCACGATTTCGAGGTGAAGAAGGGCCATGTGACCCGCTTCCTCAACGGCGGCGACAAGGTCAAGGTCACGATCATGCTGCGAGGCCGCGAACAGTCCCGTCCGATCGGTGGCGTGGAGCTGCTGCAGCGTCTGGCCGCCGACGTCGAGGAATTCGGCACGGTGGAATCCCAGCCGAAGCAGGAGGGCCGCAACATCATCATGACGTTGGCGCCCAAGGGCAAGAAGGTGCACACCCAGTCCGAGCAGCGTCGTCGCGGCGACCAGTCCCGCGCCGAACGCCAGGCTCGACAGGCCGCGCGCCTTGCCGCCAAGCAGGAGGCCCAAGCCCAGGCGGTGGCCGAGGCGAACGCCAAGATCGCACCCCAGACTTCCGAACAGAAGAACAACACCAAGGAGGGCAGCAATGCCGAAGATGAAAAGTAATTCCGCCGCTTCCAAGCGCGTCCGTGTCACCGGCAAGGGCAAGCTGATGCAGGTCGGCAGCGCCATGCGCCACAACCTTGAGCACAAGTCGTCCCGCAAGCGTCGCGCGCTGTCCACCGACACCGTGATCGCCGCCCCGCAGGCCAAGAAGCTCAAGCGCATGCTCAACAAGTGAGCCCCACCGGAATTTACGACTTTTAAGAAAGCTGAGGAATAGAATATGGCACGTGTCAAGCGCGCAGTCAACGCCCACAAGAAGCGTCGCGTCGTTCTCGAGAGGGCTTCCGGCTACCGCGGCCAGCGCTCTCGTCTGTACCGCAAGGCCAAGGAGCAGCTGCTTCACTCCTTTAACTACAACTTCCGCGACCGCAAGGCCCGCAAGGGCGACTTCCGCAAGCTGTGGATCCAGCGCATCAACGCCGCCGTCCGCGCCGAAGGCATCACCTACAACCGCTTCATCCAGGGCCTGAAGCTGGCCGGCATCGAGCTGGACCGCCGCGCCCTCGCCGAGCTGGCCGTGTCCGATCCCGAGACCTTCAAGGCCATCGTGGACGCCGCCAAGGCCGCTCTGCCCGAGGACGTCAACGCCCCGGTCGAGGCCTGATCGATTCTTCTGGTACGAAACCCCGTCCTCCTCAAGGAAGGCGGGGTTTCGTCGTATCTGATGGCATCACGGGTCGAACCCGCCGTAATACACTGGAGCCTATGACTTACGGATTCGCGTCGCTGCTCGAGCAGTTCCTCGCCCATATCGATGTGGAACGCGGACTGGCCCCGTCCACGGTGAAGGCGTACGAATCCGATCTCGGCAAGTATCTCGACTGGTTGGGATCCCAAGGCATCGACGACCTCTCCCGCATCACCCGCCATGATGTGGAACGTTATGTCGCCTCGCTCGACGATGCCGGCGAAAGCGCGCGCAGCAAGGCGCGCCGCCTCGCCAGCGTGCACGAGTTCCACAAATTCGCCCTGAACCAGCATGTCGTATCCGATGACGTGTCGGCCGCGGTGAAGGCACCCAAAGGGGCGTCCACGCTGCCGGACGTGCTGACGGTGGACGAGGTGTCGCGGTTGCTCGACGCGGTCGCCCCGGACGTTCCGGGCGTCGAGGCGGGTGCCGTCGATTCGGTGACGTTGCGTGACAAGGCGCTGCTCGAATTCATGTACGCTACCGGATGCCGCGTCTCCGAGGCCACCGGCGCGAATCTGGAGGACATCAACCTCGACGAGCGGATCGCCCGGCTGATGGGCAAAGGATCCAAACAGCGTCTGGTGCCGGTCGGCGGCTACGCGTGCGTGGCGTTGCGCCGATATCTCGAACGGTCGCGTCCCGAACTCGAACGCCGGGCGAGGGCCTCGAATATCGAACGGCGTGCGTTGTTCCTCAACAAGCGGGGCCGTCGGCTGTCCCGCCAGTCGGTGTGGGAGATCGTGCGCGGCGCGGGGGAGCGCGCGCACATCGACAAACCGCTGCATCCGCACACCTTGCGGCATTCCTTCGCCACGCATCTGATCCAGGGCGGCGCGGATGTGCGCACCGTGCAGGAGCTATTGGGGCACGCCAGCGTCACCACCACGCAGATCTACACGCATGTGGCGCCGGAGAATCTTATCGAGGCGTATCTGACCGCCCATCCACGCGCGAGGTGACACCGCCGACAGAGATGCCTCGACTTCGCTCGGCATGACGCTTCCGTGATGGTGTGGGCGGAACTAGTCTGCGCCATCCCTCTCGCCCAACAATTGGACGTTTCCGCGGCGATGCGGGCGGAATACGGGTGGCGCGCGGATTTGGCGGCAATCGACTTCGCCCGACTGCGCGCGGCGCGACATCGCCGCGGCGATGCCGACGTGAGTCGGGGGTTTTCGGCGTGGCAGTCTGCCGCCGGACCGGATGACGCGATAGTCTGGTGGGGTGGAAGACGGAACGTTTGCTCAGGGCTCGCTCGATTTGGGTGATGTGGCGGCGAGGGATATTGCTAAGGTGAACACTATGCCTACGGATTTGCTTGGACGCGTCTACGAGACCTTTCCCGCCCCCGAACCGCTGCAACAGCACGGACCGGCGCGGGTCATCGCCATGTGCAACCAGAAGGGCGGCGTGGGCAAAACCACCAGTTCCATCAATATCGCGGGCGCGCTCAGCCAGTACGGCCGCCGCGTGCTGATCGTCGATTTCGACCCGCAGGGCGCGGCCACGGTGGGTCTGGGCATCAACGCGAACACGGTGGAGAACACGATCTACACGGCGTTGTTCAATCCGTCCATGGATCCGCATGAGGTGGTGCATCACACCGCCTTTGAGAATATTGACATCATTCCCGCGAATATCGACCTGTCCGCGGCCGAGGTGCAGCTGGTCACCGAGGTCGGGCGCGAGCAGGTGCTGGCCGGCGTGCTGCGTAGGCTCAAGCCCGAATACGATGTGATCATCGTCGACTGCCAGCCCTCGCTCGGCCTACTCACCGTCAACGCGCTCACCGCGGCGGACGGCGTGATTATCCCCGTGGCCGCCGAGTTCTTCGCCCTGCGTGGCGTGGCTTTGCTGATGCAGTCCATCGATAAGGTGCGTAGCCGCATCAATCCCGATCTGCAGGTGTACGGCGTGCTGGTGACGATGTTCACCAAGACGCTGCACTGCGAGGAGGTGTTGCAGCGCATCTACGAGGCGTTCAACGACAAGGTGTTCCATACGGTGATCTCGCGTTCCATCAAACTGCCGGACTCCACCGTGGCCGCCGCTCCGATCACCATCTTCGCGCCCGGGCATAAAACCAGCAAGGAATACCGTGAGGTGGCGCGCGAACTGGTGGCGCGGGGCATCATCGCCTGATGCGCCGACCGGCATGCATGGTACCCGACGGGCCCGTCGCCCGCGTTCCGGACGCCCGTGCGGACGGCGCGTATGATGTGTGGGAGCGTGGTGCGGCATGGATGAGATGAACCGGCTGATCGCCGACCATGTGGACGTCGCGCCCGAAGCGGAGACGACCGCCGGATTCCATGTGGATCTGGAGGTGTATTCCGGCCCCTTCGACGCGCTGCTCGGCATGATCGCCAACAATCGGTTGGAGCTCACCGAAGTGTCGTTGTCCACCATCACCGAGGAGTTCCTCGCCTACGCGCGCACGTTGGATTTCACGCGTGATATGGACGAGGCCAGCGCGTTCCTCGACGTCGCCTCGATTCTGGTGGAGGCGAAAAGCGTCGCGCTGCTGCCGGGCGGCGAGGACGAGCGCCGCGACGAGCAGAGTCTCGAGGCCCTGCGCGAACGCGATCTGCTGTTCGCGAGGCTGTTGCAGTACCGCGCGTTCAAACAGGCGTCCAATGATTTCCGCGCCCGTTTCGCCGCGAATTCCGGGAGGTTCCCGCATCCCGGGGTGGTGGATGACACCGTGGCGTCCATGCTGCCCGAACTCGCCTGGACTTTAGGGGTGGAGGATCTGGCCAGACTGGCGGCTCAAGTGTTCGCCAACGCGCCCGTCTCGCAGGTCAGCGTCCACCAACTGCATGTGCCGCTGGTCGACCTGCGCGCGCAGTCCGCCTTGGTGCGCGACCGGCTGCGCGCGTTGCCGGCGGGGGAGTCGATTACCTTCGCCCAGCTCACCGAGGATGCGGAACATCGCATCGAAATCGTGGCCCGGTTCCTGGCCGTGCTCGCCTTCTTCAAACAAGGTGCCGTCCAGTTCAGGCAGGATGGGCCGTATGCGCCGCTGCACCTGAGATGGGTGCCCGGCGTGGACGACGAGATGTCCGATGTGAATATCAGCGAAAGGGATTTTGCGTAAGATGAACAGCGAGAACACCGACGGAAGCCGCCCCGAATACGTGGATTTCACCGTGGACGATTTTCCCGGAGGTCTGAACGCCTGCGTGGAGGCGATTCTGATGGTCGCCGACCAACCGCAGCAGACGGGGGATCTCGCGCGCGTGCTCGCCGTGGACGAGGATGTGGTCGAGCAGGCGTTGGAGGCGCTGCGTGACGGCTATGAGGCCGAGCGCCGCGGATTCGAGCTGCGGCATACCGCGCGCGGCTGGCAGTTCGCCAACCGTCTTGAATTCGAACCGGTGGTGTCCGCTTTCGTGACCGACGGGCAGACCGCCCGCCTCAGCCAGGCCGCGTTGGAGGCGCTGGCCATCGTGGCCTACAAGCAGCCGGTGACCCGCGCGCAGATCGCCGCCATCCGCGGCGTGAACTCCGACGGCGTGATCCGTTCGCTCACCGTGCGCGGGCTGGTGCGCGAGGAGGGTACGGATCCCGATTCCCGCGCGGCGCTGCTGGTCACCTCGGGACTGTTCCTGGAGAAGATGGGGCTGGACTCCTTGGATCAGCTGCCATCGCTGGCGCCGTTCATGCCGAGTCCGGAATCCGCGCTGCGTGAGGTGCAATCCGAGGAATAACGCCGATAAGACAATGGAACGCAACACGCCCGACCACTTATAGTCATTCTGACTATAAGTGATATGCTCATGCGCGGCCACAGAGGAGGGACCACGCATGGGCATCGGCAATGTTACGGAACGACGAACGCAATCGCCGCGCGTCGGCGTCTCCGTCGTTATTTTGGTCTTGGGGCCCGGCTCCGACGCCGCATCGCATCATCGGTTGTGGCTGCCGTTGGTGCGCCGCACACGCCAGCCATATCAAGGCATGTGGGCGTTGCCGGGCGAGGACTTGCGTGCCGACGAAACCTTGGAACACGCCGCCTGCAAGGCGCTGGAATCCACCACCGCGTTGGCGCCGCGCTATCTCGAGCAGTTGCGCGCCTTCGGCGGCCCGCTGCGTTCGCAAGGCGGCCTGCCCATGGTCTCCGTCGTCTACTGGGCGATGGTGGGGCGGTCGGGAACCTTTGAAACCGATCGCGTCGACAATGTGCGGTGGTTCGCCGAAGACGAGCTTCCCGAACTGGCGTTCGACCACCGTCAGATCGTCGACTACGCGCTACGCCGCCTGCGCACGACCATCGAATATCCCGACGTCGTCGCGCGTCTCGTCGGCCCCACGTTCACCCTGCGTCAGCTGCACGGCGTGGTCGAGGCCATCGCCGGACAATCGGTCGATCTGGCCAACTTCCGCCGCAGAATCCTCGCCTCGGGCGAACTGGAGGATACGGGGGAGAAGATCAGCGAAGGCCGCCAACGTCCCGCCGCCGTCTACCGCTACGCGCCTCGCGCCGAACGCGACGCCGCCGCCTGGACGCGCGGACTGTTCGGCGACGAGCTCCATCGCATCAACCAGGAACTGCGGCTCAGGCGCGAATCGGACGCGCGCGCCTTCGACGACCCGCTTTCGGCGTTGGTTCCGCACCGCGGATAGACGCCCCGCATTCGTGGCGCGCCGTCGGCACGCCGCCCATCGATATCACACCACCATGAGAGAAGGAATGATGACCACAGCACAGACATCGCCATCGGCGCAGCCCACGGCGGCGCGCGCGGACGGCATGCTCACCCGCAACGAGCGTCTCGACCGGCTGCCGTTCAACAAAGCGCATCGCAAACTTCTGGTCGCCTCCGGCATCGGCTGGGCGTTCGACGCCATGGACGTCGGCCTGGTGTCGTTCGTCGTCGCCGCCATCGCCGCCGACCCGCACTTCAACCTCAGCGCCACGGAGAAATCGTGGGTGCTCTCCATCGGATTCGTCGGCATGGCCATCGGCGCCGCTCTGGGCGGTTTCGTGGCCGACCGGGTGGGCCGCAAAACCGTGTTCGCCGCCACGCTGGTGATCTTCGGCCTGGCCAACGCGGGCATGGCCTTCAGCTGGACTCTGGCCGCGCTGCTTATCGCCCGCTTCGTCATCGGTTTGGGATTGGGCGCCGAACTGCCGGTGGCCTCCACCTTGGTGTCCGAATTCTCGCCGACCGCGCAGCGCGGGCGCATGACCGTACTGTTGGAGTCCTTCTGGGCCGTCGGCTGGATCATCGCCGCGATGATCGGCTACTTCGTGATCCCGAACACCGGCGACTGGGGCTGGCGCTGGGCGCTGCTCATCGGCGCGCTGCCGTTGCTGTACGCCATCGTCACCCGCGTGCACATCCCCGAATCCGTGCGCTTCCTCGAGGCGCAGGGTCGCGAGGACGAGGCCGAGAAGGCCGTGCGGTATTTCGAAGCGGCCTCGGGCGTCGCTCCGGTCGAATCCCCCAAGGGGCGTCCGCTGCCGAAGATCAGGACGCGCGAGCTGTTCGGATCCAAGTACATCGCCCGCACCGCGGCCATCTGGGCCACCTGGTTCTTCGTGAACTTCTCCTACTACGGCGCGTTCACCTGGATGCCGAGCCTGTTGGCCGACCAGTTCGGCTCTTTGACCAAATCCTTCGGCTACACCCTGGCGATCTCCATCGCCCAGCTTCCCGGCTACTTCCTCGCCGCGTGGCTGGTGGAGGTCTGGGGACGGCGCAAAACCCTGAGCGTGTTCCTCGCCGTCTCCGCCGTGGCCGCCTTCCTATTCTCGCAGGCCGGTTCCGTGGCTCTGGTGCTGGTGTTCGGCATGCTGTTGTCCGCCTCGAACCTTGGCGCGTGGGGTGTGCTCTACGCCGTGACGCCGGAGATCTACCCGACCCGCCTGCGCGGCGCCGCGGCCGGAGCGGCCGCCGCCTGCGGCCGTGTGGCCGCCATCATCGCGCCGCTGCTGGTGCCGTGGTTCCTGACCATGTCAGGTGGCGACAAGACGGTCGCCTTCGTCATCTTCGCCGCAGCGTTCGTGTTGGCCTGCGTCGCGGCCCTGTGCCTGCCCGAACGCAAGGGCCTCGACCTGGAGGATTAACCCGTTCTCCCGTCGTCTCCCGCGCATGCCGTGGGGTCCGACCGTTCGACGGCCGCCCCTCACGGCGTGCGCGGTTTTTCGTTTTCGAGGGCTGTCGGGCAATGCGCGTAGCATTATGTCGGTTTGTGTGTAAGGGGCCGGCGATTCGCCGGCGCAATCTGGAACCCAGGAATCAACAGGAATTAAGAGAGGTATTTCATGGCGGTTCGCGGTGATATCCGTAATGTGGCGATCGTGGCTCACGTCGACCACGGCAAGACCACGCTGGTCAATGCCATGCTCCAGCAGTCCCACGTCTTCTCCGAGCGTGAGGAGGTCCCCGACCGCGTGATGGACTCCAACGATCTGGAACGCGAGAAGGGCATCACCATCCTCGCCAAGAACACGGCCGTGCAGTACACCGGCCCGCTGGCCGAGAAGTACGGCCACCCCGAGGGCATCACCCTCAACATCATCGACACCCCCGGCCACGCCGACTTCGGCGGCGAGGTGGAACGCGGCATCTCCATGGTCGACGGCGTGGTGCTGCTCGTCGACGCCTCCGAAGGCCCGCTGCCGCAGACCCGCTTCGTGCTGCGCAAGGCCCTCGAGGCCAAACTGCCGGTGATCCTGTGCGTCAACAAGGTGGATCGCCCTGACGCCCGCATCGAAGAGGTGGTGGGCGAGGCCTCCGACCTGCTGCTCGGCCTGGCCGACGACGTGCAGCACGAAGGCGTCGACCTCGACCTCGACGCGCTGCTCGAACTGCCGGTGATCTACTGCGCCGCCAAGGCCGGCTACGCCTCCGTGAACCAGCCCGCCGACGGCGGACTGCCCGACAACGAGGACCTCGAACCGCTGTTCGAGGCGATCATCTCCAACATCCCCGCCCCCGAATACGAGGAGGGCGAGCCGCTGCAGGCCCACGTCGCCAACATCGACTCCTCCGACTTCCTCGGCCGACTCGGCCTCGTGCGCATCTACAACGGCACGTTGGAGAAGGGCAAAACCTACGGTCTGAGCCGTGTGGACGGATCCGTCGCGAACTTCCGCGTCTCCGAGCTGCTGCGCACGCAGGGTCTGGAGCGCATCCCCGTCACCTCCGCGGGCCCCGGCGACATCGTCGCCGTCGCCGGCGTGAACGACATCATGATCGGCGAGACCATCGTCGATCCGTCCGATCCGAAGCCCCTGCCGCTTATCCACGTGGACGATCCGGCCATTTCCATGACCTTTGGCATCAACGACTCCCCGCTGGCCGGCACCGAAGGCAAGGACCACAAGCTCACCGCCCGCATGATCAAGGACCGCCTCGACCGCGAGCTCATCGGCAACGTGTCCATCAAGGTGCTGCCCACCGACCGTCCCGACGCTTGGGAGGTGCAGGGCCGCGGCGAACTCGCGCTGGCCGTGCTCGCCGAGCAGATGCGCCGCGAAGGCTACGAGCTCACCGTCGGCCGCCCGCAGGTGGTCACCAAAACCATCGACGGCGTGATCAACGAGCCGATGGAGAACACCACCATCGACGTGCCCGAGGAATACATGGGCACCGTCACCCAGCTTATGGCCGATCGCAAGGGCCGTATGGACTCCATGACCAACCACGGCTCCGGCTGGGTGCGTCTGCAGTTCACCGTGCCGAGCCGCGGCCTGATCGGCTTCCGCACCGCCCTGCTCTCATCCACGCGCGGCACCGGCATCGCCTCGTCGATCTCCGCCGGATACGCGCCGTGGGCCGGCAAGATCACCATCCGCCAGAACGGCTCCATGGTGTGCGACCGCAAGGGCATCGCCACCCCGTACGCCATGCAGCGTCTGCAGGCGCGCGGCAACTTCTTCGTCGACCCGCAGTCCCCGGTCTACGAGGGCCAGGTCGTGGGCGTGAACAACAAGCCCGACGAGCTCGACGTGAACATCACGCTGGCCAAGCATATGACCAACATGCGCTCCTCCACCGCCGACGTGCTCGAAACTCTCACCCCGCCGATCCGCATGAGCCTCGAGGAGTCGCTGGACTTCGCCAACGAGGACGAATGCGTCGAGGTGACCCCCGAGGCGATCCGCGTGCGCAAGATCATCCTCAACCGCGAGGACTGGTACAAGTGGCGCGCCAAGCAGCGTCGTCAGAATGCTCAGCAGGGCTGAGCATTCTGACGACCGTCGCAACAAGTTGCTCCCTTCACCTACGGGCAGCCCACTGGGCTGCCCGCTTAACGGTTCAGCAGAACGCTCAGCAAAACTGATCGTTCAGCCTGCCGTCGCGGCCTCACATTCAGCATCCTCTCTTGGAAAAGGGAGGATGCTTTTGTTATGGGGGCGCTACACTGACGGATATGACTCAATCCGACACCGCCTCCGAGAACGCCCTGCTGCCATGGAGCCACCGCCAGAACGCCGCGGTGCGCATCGCCGTCACCCTGCTTGCGGGTGCCGGCGCGGCTCTGATCGGCACCTTGGCCCATCGCATGGGCGCCTCGTCCAACATCCCCTATGGTCTTGCGCTGGCCTTCGTGATTATGGGACTGTCGGCATGGTGCGCGCGGGCCAGGCTCGGCGTCAGCGGACTGGCATTGCATCTTATCGCCTCGTCGGCCACCGCGTGGGGCGTGGCGATGAGCGCCACCAGCTCCAACGTGCTGATCGTGGCCGGATTCAGCTCCGAAATGCCGTTTTTCAGCGAACACGCGGGATATATCTGGCTGTACGGCCTGATCGCGCTGCAGGTGGTGATGGTGGCGATGCCCCGACGCTGGTTTACGGTTCCTCCCAGAACCGTCATCGCCCAAGAGCCGGAAATCCATGACGATGCCCAACCAGCCATCGACGAGCAATAGTCCGACCCACAAGCTGCCGCGGTGATATCCGCGAGTGCGTATGCCCGGATAAGCAAACCGCAGGCGGAAACTCAGGTGAAGTGATGTCCGCGGATGCGGGTGTCTGGATGCGCGGCACGCCCGCGAGCAGGTACAGTGAGGCCTATGACTGGAATAACGCTGACCTATTTGGGTCCGGAGGGCACCTTCACGCATCAGGCGGCCATAACCGCGGCCGATATGCTTGCGCACCTGTTTGAGGGCGCGCGCCCAGAACTGATCGCCGCGCCCGATGTGCCGTCGATTATGCGGGCCGTGGAAGCGGGGGAGTCCTGGGGGGTGATCGCGTGGGAGAACAACGTCGAGGGCTATGTGGTGCCGAATCTCGACGCGCTGATCGACGCGCGCGACATCGCCGGCTTCGCCCGCGTCGGCGTCGACATCGCCTTCGACGCCTTCGTACGCGACCAGTCCGACCGTCTTTCCAACGAGTCCCCCTCCCGTCTTTCCGATGAGTCCCCCTCCCGTCATTCCGAGCGCAGTCGAGGAATCTCACCCGCCGAACCACTCGACGACGCCACTCTCCGCGCCCTGCGCGGCGCCACCGTCAGCGCCCACTCGCACGGCCTCGCCCAATGCAAACGCTTCATCGCCGAATACGGTCTGGTGCCCGAGCCGGCCAGCTCCAACGCCGCCGCCTGCCGCGACCTCAAACCCGGACAGATGGCGTTCGGCCCAAGCATCTGCGGACCGCTGTACGGTCTGCGCACCGTCGCCAAAGGAGTGCAGGACTATCAGGGCGCCCACACCGAGTTCCTGGTGCTCGCCCCGCGTACGACGGTGATGGAACTGCTCGCCCACGCGCGCGAGGATGAGGTGGCCGAATACGAGACCATCATCACCTTCATTCCCCTAAGCACCGGTCCGGGCGTGCTGGCCGACCTGCTCGACGTGCTGCGCGACGCCGGACTGAACATGACCAGCTTCATCTCCCGCCCGATCAAAGGCCATGACGGCACCTACAGCTTCATCGTCACCATCGACGCCGCGCCATGGCAGCAGCGCTTCCAGAGCGTGCTCACCGAAGTGGCCGAGCATGGTGACTGGGTGAAAACCCTCGCCGTGTATCCACGCCGGGAGAGGCCGAACCCGCCGGTCGACGATTGGATGCTGCCCCAAGGCGGCGTGCATCTCGACGAGGCGCGTCTGCCCGAAGGATTCGACCATGACGACGCGGTGAGAAAGGAGCTGCTGTGGTAGAGGAGACGAACGCCATCGAACATCGAGCGCCATCGGCAGACACCCCATCCGTCATCGGCGTGGTCGGACTCGGACTGATCGGCGGATCGCTCGCCCGCAGGCTGGTCGACCGCGGACGGACGGTGGTGGCATGGAACCACCGCCCGCATCCGTACGAGCAGGCGCGCCACGACGGCATCATCTGCGAGGATTCGCTCGCCGGGCTTGTGGGCGCGAACCCCGACGTGGTGGTGCTGTGCAATCCGCTTAAGGCCATGCCCGCCATCCTCGCCGAACTCAAGCCGCTGCTGGACGCATGCCCGAACGTCACGCTCACCGATGTGGGCAGCGTCAAAGGCATGGTGCGTGAACAGGTCGAGGCCGCCGGCTTGGGGAATCGGTATGTGGGCGCGCATCCGATGGCCGGCAACGAGCGTTCCGGCTGGAGCGCGGCCGACCCGCATCTCTACGATGACGCCTTGTGGG
This sequence comes from Bifidobacterium eulemuris, assembly GCF_014898155.1. NCBI lineage: Bacteria > Bacillati > Actinomycetota > Actinomycetes > Bifidobacteriales > Bifidobacteriaceae > Bifidobacterium > Bifidobacterium eulemuris. The sequence continues at coordinate 2,840,042 of NZ_CP062938.1, forward strand.
CGATCACCGTCGACGCGAACACGGCGTATGATCGTTTCCTCACCGTGGCCCGGTTCGTCGTCGACGCGGTGGGAGACCAGGCGATCGTCCTCGACGACGACACCCATGACCGCGCCGCCGCGCTGATCTCCCACATGCCGCACGCGGTCGCCACCGCGCTGATCAACGAACTGGTGGGCGACCCCATCCGCAATATCGCCGCCGCGCTGGCAGCCGGCTCATGGCGCGATATGACGCGCGTGGCGCTTACCGATCCGCTCCGCACGCGAGCGATGATCGAAGAGGACGCGGCCAACGTCGAAACCCTGCTGCGCCATATGGCCGCGCGTCTCAACGCCGTGGCCGACCAGCTGCATGACGGGGACGCGGACGCATTGACGGAATTCTTCGCCGCGGGCCAGCCGTTCAGGGACTACAAGGCGGCAGTGAACGCGCAGACGACGATGGGTGAGGCCGCCGCGAATCATACGGACGCCGACACAACGCGACTGTCGATTCCCCATGACGGTTGGCAACAGGCTTTGCTGGCATCGGCCGCACGCGGCGAGCATATCGTCGCCATCGACGGCGAGTATGAGGCGCGCGTGGCCATCCGCTCACGCCTCGAACGTTATGAATCCGACACCGACGTCACGGGCGGGGATTCGGACGTTCGGGAACGGGTTTGATGGTGGCGATGGTGTCGGCTTCGATGGACACACGCTGAGCGGGGCGGGAACCGTTGGCCGCCGCGTCCCGCGTCAGTTCGAGCGTGTGGCCGTCCCAAGAGCGCACATGACCCACGAAATCACGGAATTTGGTGCGGTGGTCGGTCGGGTCGACCCCGTCGATCACCCGCACCACGATGCGCGATCCCGACGGTATTTCCTGTGGCAGCGCCATGATGGTCCCCTTTCGCAACGGCGACGTCCGATTACTCATCAGAATACTCGGGTAAGCTGGCGGATGATGTGAACACCAGGGGAGGGGAGACGAGGCCATGCGTTTCGACGAGCAGCTGCGCGAATATCTCTCCTATCTCAAAGCGAATCGGGGATTGAGCGAGAACACGCGCAAAGCGTATGGCACCGATGTGGGGGAATGCCTGCAACTGCTGGAATCACGAGGTATCGAAAACCTATCCGAAGTCACGCTGGAGGATCTGCGTGGCTGGATGGCCCACGCGTCGCGTTCGCACGCGCGCAGCAGCATGGCGCGCAAAACGGTGGCGGTCCGCGGGTTCTTCGCATGGGCGCACGACCATGGCGTCACCACCGCCGACCCGGCCGCCACGCTGATGACCCCGAAAATCCCCGACACGCTGCCCACGGTGCTCACCGAATCGCAGGCCGAACGGCTCCTGGGCTCGCCTACGGAGAATCCCGAGCGTTCCGCCGCGGCCATAATACGGCGCGACCCCCACGAATCCTCTCCGGTCGCGCTGCGTGACGCGGCGATTCTCGAACTGCTGTACGCCACGGGCATCCGCGTGGCCGAATTGGTGGGGCTGAACGTCGATGATGTGGATTTCGACAGCCATACGTTGAAGGTGACGGGCAAAGGCAACAAGCAGCGGGTGGTGCCCTTCGGCGTGCCCGCCTCGCACGCCTTGGAGGATTGGGTGGAGCGTGGGAGGCCCGCCATGGTTCAGGCGGCGCGTGAGTCCTCGCATAAGACACGAGGCTCGGATAACGCGGGCGACGCGCTGTTCGTGGGCCAGCGTGGCGCCCGTCTTGACCAACGCGTCGCGCGCGAGGTGGTGCATCGGGCCGCGCGTGAGGCCGGCGTGCCCGACATCAGCCCGCACGCCTTGCGCCATAGCGCCGCCACCCATCTGTTGGACGGCGGCGCCGATCTGCGCGAGGTGCAGGAGATGCTCGGCCACTCCTCGCTGCGCACCACGCAGCGGTACACGCATGTGTCCATCGAACAGCTCAAAGCCCGCTACGGACAGGCCTTCCCCCGCGCGTAGGGGGCATTCGACCAGTCGAAGCGACGGGGGTGAATCAAACGCACCCGTGCGTCGTTCGCACGGCTTACCGCGAGGCCAAGCGGACGGCCAGCTCCACGGATCCCACGCTGTATCCGCTGCACGCGTAGGTGGCGACCGTCTTCGCGCGCTCGACATGCGCCACGACCAGCAGCGGCAGCTTCTCCGGATCGACGAAGGTGATGCGCGCCAGCCGTTCGGCGCTCGCCGCCTCGCAGCCGTAGCATGTGACCGGCAGGGGTAGGCGGTCCAGCTGGTCGACGATCGCCTTCGCCGGCGATGTGTCGCCCGGGCAGGTCGCGACGATCAGCTGAGGGCCTTCCGTCTCGCCCGCCGCTCCGACACGCTCCTGATACGCGCGCAGCTCGTCGAGCACATGGATGCTGGGCTCGGAGCCGTTCGCGTCGAGCACGCACAACACCGCCGGCGATCCGGCCCGCCCATGCTCGTCCATAAGACCGCGCAGGGTGCGTTTCGCGCCATCGTCCGCGGTGAGCGCAACCTCCTCCAGTTCGATGCGGTTCACCAGCTCGTCCTCGCGCGGCTCGCGCCACAGCAGTTCGATATCCGCCACGTCGCCTTCGACGACGTCGAACACGCGCTCGGCGGCCAGCTGGTTGCCGTTGGGCAGACGGGTGGTGGTGATGAGGCGATACCGTCCGGCGTCCAACGTCACCGTCATACATCCGTCGCGCCACGGACGGTCGGTGAGATCCAGCGACGTGTAATCCAAGCCGTGGTCGGTCCGGCATAGCCTGCCCAGAGTCCAATCCGCGGCGTAGCGGGGCGCGGTGCGCTCGCCGGCGCGCAGCCGCAGGACCGCAGGCTGGGCGACCGTCGGGGATGGGATCGCCTGCGATGCGGCTCCAGTCTTGCGGTCAGGCGAGGTCTGTGGAACGGTTCGCCAATCCGATCCGTCGAAGTATTGCGGCAGTCGGTTCTGGGGGTCGAGTCTGGCGGGCACGCCCAGCGCGCGGCACGCGCGTACGAAGGCGATGGCGCGGCGCAAAGGCGTGTCCCGGATATCCAACGGCAGCGCGAGTGTCAGCGCGTTGTGCGCTGGCGCGGCCGCGTCCGGATCGGGCGGTGCCGTGGAAGATCCGGCCATCGATTCGTCCAAATCGGCCAACATCCGGTACAACGCCTGCGGGTCGGTCCGCAGGCGCTTCCGCTCGTCGGCCGTGAGACGGTTGTGCAGCATGAGTCGGTGTTCGGTCAGCTCCTCGTCGTCCACCCGGGCGTTGAGCACGTACCCGCGCCAGATTCCGCGCGCCTCGTCGTCATCCATGTCGGCCAGCCAACGCGAGAACGTGTCGGTTCTCACAACCTTGGCGCATTCGTAGGCATCACGCAACTGCATACCGGTCACATCGGCCAGATCCTTGCCGCGCAATGCCCGCACCAGTTCGAGACGGTCGGCGTCATCGTCGGCGATCAGGAAGGCGCTGACCGTCGGCCAGTTGCCGCCGGCCTCGGCCAGAAGCCCGTCCATACGGGCGTCGCCGGTGTTCGAAAGCCGCGCGAAATCCTCCAATCGGGCCACGCGCATGGCCTCCGCCCGCGCGGCCCGCGCCGCACCGCGGGCGCGTTCGTCGGCGGTCAACCGTTGGGCACGCGAGGCGTTCGAGACCGGCGCGGTCAGATCCGTCAGCCGCCATCCGTCCGGGGCGGAGGCCTCGTCGTCCAATGTGAGCGTCACCGAGGAGACCCGTGCCGTGTCCAGCGTCGTTTCGGCGAAGCGGTCGCCATATGCGGCGTGCACGCGTACGGAGCCTTTGCCCAACGTCAGCGACACCGTCCCCGAATCGTCCGTGTCGAGGGCGGCGATCGTCGAGTATTCGGCCATGTTGAGCAGTTGGAACGACACCGTCGCCCCTCGCGCCGGCGTCACGCTGTCCGCCTGCATGACGCGCACCGTAAGCCGTGTGACGGGCGCGTAATGGTCGGTCACGTTCTCCAACAGTTCGTACCCGTCGCCGCCGGCCGAACGCGAGACGTTCACATTGCCGCACGAATAGTCGCTGAACACGCGCGTATGCACCAGCATCGCGCGGGTGGCGGCGCGGTCGAACCAGCCGCGGTCGAGCCGCTCCTCCGGCTCGCAGGCGCCCATGAACCGCCATACGCCGTCGATGCGCGCCTCGACCCAGGCGTGGTTGTCGTCGCAGTGCGCCCAACGCGGCGTGTAGATTTGCCGGGCGGGGATGCCGATCGAGCGCAACGCGGTGACCAGCAGCGTCGACTCCTCGCCGCACCGGCCGACGCCGCGGTTCAATGCGCCGGCCGGCGAGATGGTCCGCCCGTCGGTGGGCGCGTAGGTCACATGCTCGGCGCACCAATAGTTCGCCTCGATGGCGGCGCGCTCCATATCCAAGCCTTGGACGCGGTCTCGCAGCTCCATCCAGATCCGCTCGCGGCAGGGGACGAGACGCTCGTTGTTGACCCGCGGCCATGCCACATAATGCACGAACACGTCATCGGGCAACGCGCGGGTCCAGTCCATCTCACGGCGCAGCATCGCCGCGTGGCGCGCGCACTCCGCCAAGGCCGCGCGTCCGTCGCGCAGGTCGAAGGGGCCCAGCGCGTCGGCGAACATGCGCATCAGCATGTCGGCATCGCGTATGTCGGTAAGGGGATTGTTCGAGGCGTTGACGTTCATCGTGTGGCACCTTTCGTGAGCGATTGGCCTACGCGGAGCGCGAAAGGCGGCGTTCTATGGAAGGAGAATTAACATAACAGTAACATTGACGGCGGCTCGCTTCGTTGGCGGTGCCGGATGTCTCCGGCAGAGGTGCCATATCAACCTGCGGGATTCGTGGGTTTTCCGCGTGAATTCGTTATGAGACTTTCGGAAAAAACGAAATATCGCCATGCAACGGGCATATTTCGAGATGGCGATTGTGCCTGTCGCGCTTGTGCGGCACAATTGACAATCAATCAAGCAAAGGGGTGGCGCTGGCACAACCGGCGGAGCCCCATTTTTGCGTGAAGCGGGGTGCGAATCCCCGCAATCCAATGAATAGGAGAAACCATATGAAGAAGAAAGCTCTCGCTTTCGCCGCCGCGGTCTGCGCCACCGGCCTGCTGCTGAGCGCATCATCACTGCCTACGGCTGCGAGCCGCAGAACCCGCTGATCCCGGGCAACACCAACGAGACCTGCGGCGGCAACCCGATCGATCTGCTGTTCGCCAAGCTCGTCGCCTTCGACGCCGAAGGCAACGCCGAGAACGAGGTCGCCGAGTCCATCGAGCCGAACGAGGACAACACCGAATACACCGTCACCCTTGAGGACGGCTGGACCTTCACCGACGGCACCCCCGTCACCGCCGAGTCCTTCACCAAGGCCTGGAGCTACGTGGCCAACGCCGCCAACGGCATGGTCAACTCCGGCTTCTTCAACATCATCGAAGGCTATGAGGACCTGCAGGACACCGAGAACCTCGACGGCACCGAGCAGCTCTCCGGCCTGACCGTGGTGGACGACACCACCTTCACCGTCAAGCTCATCGAGCCGAGCTCCACCTTCCCGATCCAGGTGGGCTACACCGCCTTCGCCCCGCTGCCCGAGTCCTTCTACGACGACCCGGAGGCCTTCGGCGAGAACCCGATGGGCAATGGCCAGTACAAGCTGGACCACTGGACGCATGATTCCGAGATCGCCCTCGTCAAGAACGACGACTACAAGGGCGTCGCTCCCGCGCAGAACAACGGCGTGACCTTCAAGGTTTACACCGATGTCGAGGCCGGTTACGCCGACGTGCAGGCCGGCAACCTCGACGTGATGGAGTCCGTGCCGTCCTCCGCCACCGCCACCTTCGAAACCGATGAGACCGTCCAGGCCTACAACGAGGCCGGCTCCGTGATCCAGACCTTCACCTTCCCGTCCGATCTGGAGCACTTCGCCGACGACGAGGAGGGCCACCTGCGTCGCCAGGCCATCTCCCGCGCCATCGACCGTCAGAACATCGTCGACAAGGTGCTCAATGGCGTCGGCACCCCCGCCACCGACTTCACCGCTCCGGCGATGCCGGGCTACTCCGACTCCCTCGAAGGCAGCGAGGTGCTCACCTACGACGCCGACGCCGCCAAGGAGCTGTGGGAGCAGGCCAACGCCATCAACGCGTGGGACAACGACAACGACAAGCTCACCATCGCCTACAACGCCGATGGTGGCGCCAAGCCGATCTACGACGCGATCGTGAACTCCATCACCAACACTCTGGGCATCACCTGCGAGACCAACCCGATCGCCACCTTCTCCGAGTTCCGTGAGTCCATCTCCAACCGCACCATGGAATCCGCCTTCCGTACCGGTTGGCAGCCCGACTACCCGTCCGCCGAGAACTACCTCAAGCCGCTGTATGCGTCCTCCGCTGCCGATGGCTTGGGCTCGAACGATGGCGACTACAAGAACCCCGAGTTCGACGCGCTGATCTCTCAGGCCGCCTCCGCTCCCGACACCGAGTCCGCCAACGCCCTGTACCAGCAGGCCGAGCAGATCCTCTTCGAGGACATGCCCGCCGTCCCGCTGTACTACAGCAACGCCAACGGCGTCGCCGCCCTCGGCGTGAACGGTCTGACCTTCAACTGGAAGAACCTGCCGGTCTACTACCAGCTCACCAAGTGAGCCAGGCCCGTCCAGGTCTTGAATTCGAGGCCTGACGACAGCCATCAGAAATCCAAAACGGGGAGATGAGGATAGTCCTTGTTTCCCCGTTTTGGGTTTTTACAGTTTCATACGTCCTATGAACTGGTACACTTTCATGCAGTCAATGGCTGGCCGTCGTCATGCAGGTCATGCGTTCCATGGAGGAACGCGCGGCATGCATGGGACGGTCATCCGATCCACTTACGACATCATGTGAAAAGGAGAGGGCCCATGGGCAGATACCTCCTGCGGCGCATTCTGCAGATGATCCCGGTTGTGCTGGGCACCACGCTGCTGATCTACGCGCTGGTCTTCGCGCTTCCCGGCGATCCGGTGGCCGCGATGTTCGGCAGCAAGCCGGTGAACGAAGCGGTCGCCGCGCAGATTCGAGCCGAATACAATCTGGACAAACCGTTCATCGTCCAATACCTGCTGTTCCTCAAGAACGCGCTGACGCTCGACTTCGGCAAGACGTTCTCCGGCCAGCCGGTGATCGGCGAGATCGGGCGCGCGTTCCCCGTCACCATCAAGCTCGCGCTTATGGCCTTCGTTTTCGAGGCGATCTTCGGTGTGGTCTTCGGCATCATCTCCGGCTTGAAGAAGGGCAAGTGGTACGACACCGTCATCCTCGTCGTCTCCCTGCTGCTCATCTCCGTGCCGACCTTCGTCACCGGCTTCGTGCTGCAGTACTTCGTCGGCGTCAAGTGGGGCCTGTTGCCCGTGACAGCCGGCAGTGACCCGGGCTTCATCGACCTGCTCATGCCGGCCATGGTGCTCGGCTCCGTGTCGATGGCCTACATCATCCGACTGACCCGCACCGAGGTCTCCTCCAACATCGCCGAGGACTACGTGCGCACCGCCCGCGCCAAGGGCATGAGCAACAAAAGCGTGATCGCCCGCCATATCCTGCGCAACTCGCTGATCCCCGTCGTCACCTACCTGGGCGCCGACCTCGGCGCGCTGATGGGCGGCGCGATGATCTCGGAGACCATCTTCAACATCCACGGCGTCGGCTATCTGCTCTATCAGAGCATCCTCAAAGGCGAAAGCAACATCGTGGTCTCCACGGTGACCCTGCTGGTGCTCATCTTCGTGGTGTGCAACCTGATCGTCGATATGCTCTACGCGGTGCTCGACCCGCGCATCCGGTACGCGTGACAAGGGGAGGAACAATGACGGACGAAACCATGAACAATTCGACTTTCCCCCCCCCGCAGGCAAGGCGTTGCCCGGACAGGAGCGCTATGTGGCGCCCATCGAAGAGACCCCGCTGCAGCAGGTCGACTCCGTGGACGAGTCCGCGCCGGCCACCAGCATGTGGGCCGACGCGTGGCGCACGCTGCGTAAGAATCCGCTGTTCATCATCTCGGGCATCCTGATCATCTTCATCCTCATCGTGGCGCTGTTCCCGCAGCTGTTCACCAAGCAGGATCCGACCTATTGCGATCTGAACTTCTCGCAGGATCCGGCCTCGGCCGGCCATCCCTTCGGCTACGATCTGCAAGGTTGCGACGTGTACGCCCGCGTGATCTACGGCGCGCGCACCTCGGTGAGCGTCGGCATCCTGACCACAATCATCGTCGCCATCGTCGGCGGCGTCATCGGCGCTCTCGCCGGTTTCTTCGGCGGATGGGTCGACGCGCTGCTCAGCCGCATCACCGACATCTTCTACGCGATCCCGTTCCTGCTGGGCGCCATCGTCGTGCTGCAGATGTTCCGCACCTCCGACTCGATCTGGAAGGTCGTGCTCGTGCTGGCGCTTTTCGGCTGGGTGTCGTTCGCCCGCATCGCCCGCGGCTCCGTGATGGAGGCGAAGAACCTCGAGTTCAACACGGCCTCCACGGCGCTCGGTTCCACGCCGCTGCGCAATCTCGCACGCCATGTGGTGCCCAACGCGTTGGCGCCGGTCATCGTGATCGCCACCACCTCGCTCGGCTCCTACATCGTCTCCGAAGCCACGCTGAGCTTCCTCGGTCTGGGCCTGCCCACCACCGTGGTCAGCTGGGGCGCCGACATCTCCAGCGCCCGCAGTCTGCTGCGCACCAACCCCGCCGTGCTGTTCTACCCGTCCGCCGCGCTGGCCATCACCGTGCTCGCCTTCATCATGATGGGCGACGCCGTCAAGGACGCGCTGGATCCCAAGAGCCGTACGGCCTGATCGGAGGAAACGATGAGCGAAACAACGCACAACACCAAGAACGCCATCACCATCGAGGAGCTGCAGCGCCAGCAGGGGCCCCTGCTCGAGGTCAAGGACCTTCAGGTCGACTTCACCACCGACGACAAGCGCTCCGTGCACGCCGTGCGCAACGCCTCCTTCAGCGTCTATCCCGGCCAGTGGGTGGCCATCGTGGGCGAGTCCGGCTCGGGCAAGTCCACCTCGGCCATGGCCGTGCTGGGCCTGCTGCCCGGCACCGGCAAGGTGGTCGGCGGTTCCATCAAGCTCGACGGCCAGGAGATCTCCGGCTTCAAACAGAAGGAATTCGACAAGCTGCGCGGCTCCAAAATGGGTCTGGTGCCCCAGGATCCGATGAGCAACCTCAACCCGGTGTGGCGCATCGGCACCCAGGTCAAGGAGGCGCTCACGGCCAACGGCATGGACGTGGCCCACGAGAAGCGCGCCGCCCTGGCCCAGGCGCTTGCCGGCGACGAGGTCGAGATCCAAGGCAACGACGACGAGACCTTCATCGGATCCAAGGAGCTGCCCGCGCTGATGGAGGCCGCCAAGGCCGCCATCGTCGAAGTGGGCCTGGCCGGCGAACGCGCCGAGAACTCGATGAAGTACTTCGCCGAGGAATGGGTTCCGGGCTCCGAAACCCGCTGGCGCGTGGCCGACGACCTCATCAAGGCCGGCGTGGCCGATGAGAAGGCTTGGGCCATCGCCAAGCAGTATGTGACCGGCTCCACCATGGAGGACCGCATCGCCGGCCTGCTCTCCGAGGCCGGCCTGCCTGACGCGGCCACCCGCGCGCGCCAGTTCCCGCACGAGTTCTCCGGTGGCATGCGCCAGCGCGCGCTGATCGCCATCGGCCTGGCCTGCCGCCCCGATCTGCTGATCGCCGACGAGCCGACCTCCGCGCTCGACGTGACCGTGCAGAAGCGCATCCTCGACCACCTGCACGACCTGACCGACTCGCTCGGCACCGCCGTGCTGTTCATCACCCACGATCTGGGACTCGCGGCCGAACGCGCCCAGCACATCGTCGTGATGTACAAGGGCCAGGTCGTCGAATCCGGCCCCTCCCTCGAGGTGCTGCAGCATCCGCAGCACCCCTACACCAAGCGTCTGGTCGCGGCGGCGCCCTCGCTCGCCTCGCAGCGCATCATCTCCGCGAAGGAACGCGGCGAGGACGCGTCGAAGCTGATGGAGCACCACGTCACCGACGAGGCCCAGCTCGAGAAGAGCGAGAACATCATCGTCGTCGACCATCTGACCAAGGAGTTCAAGCTCCCGCGCAAGAAGGAGCTGTTCAAGGCGGTGGACGACGTGTCGTTCTCCGTTAAGCGCGGCACCACCATGGCCATCGTGGGCGAGTCCGGCTCGGGCAAGTCCACCGTGGCGAACATGGTGTTGAAGCTGCTCGAGCCCACGGCCGGCACCGTGACCTACGAGGGACGCGACATCGCCGGATTCAAAGGCAAGGAGCTGCTGGACTTCCGCCGCCACGTGCAGCCGGTGTTCCAGAACCCCTACGGCTCGCTCGACCCGATGTATTCGATCTACCGCTCCATCGAGGAGCCGTTGCGCATCCACGGCATCGGCGACAAGAAGAGCCGCCGCGACCGTGTGCGCGAACTGCTCGAGATGGTGGAGATGCCCGAGTCCGTGATGGGACGTTACCCCAACGAGCTGTCCGGCGGCCAGCGCCAGCGCATCGCCATCGCGCGCGCCATGGCGCTCGACCCGGATGTGATCGTGTGCGACGAGGCTGTCTCTGCCCTCGACGTGCTCGTGCAGGACCAGGTGCTGCGTCTGCTCAACGACCTGCAGGCCGAAAAGGGCCTGAGCTACCTGTTCATCACCCACGATCTGGCCGTGGTGCGCCAGATCGCCGACGAGGTCGTGGTGATGCAGCATGGCAGGCTCGTCGAGCACGCCACCACCGACGAGGTCTTCGAGCATCCGAAGATGCAGTACACGCAGGATCTGCTCGACGCCATCCCCGGCGGCAAGCTCCAGCTCGGTCTGGACTGATCCGCCCGGTCAGGCGTCTTCTGACGGACCCCGGTTCCCCGATTGGAGGAGCCGGGGTCCGCTCGTATCTGCGGGCGGTATCGCGTCTCGCTGCTAAGGTCGTGTGCCATGATCACCATCACCACTTCGAATGTGAACGGCATCCGCGCGGCCCGGCGCAAAGGCATCGAGGAATGGGCGGAGCGCAACACGCCCGACGTGTGGTGCATGCAGGAGGTGCGTGCGCCGCAGGAGGAGATCGATCCGATCTACGACGCCTTCGCCTTCGGCTACATGGCGGCCGGACGCATAGCCGCTCCCGGCGAACTCACGCGCGTCAACGAGGTGTGCCGCGTCAAAGGCCGCGCCGGAGTCGGCCTGCTGAGCGCCCTGCCCGTCACCGCCACCCGATACGGACTCGCCGGACTGAACGAGGATGTGGACTCCGGACGATGGATCGAGACGGACGTGACCACGCCGCAGGGCTATGGGCTGACCGTCGCATGCGTGTACGTGCACGCCGGCAACACGGACGATCCGGTCAAAATGGAGCAGAAATACCGCTTCCTCGACGCGATGCTCGCGAGGTTGGGCGAACTGCGCGACGAGGCTGCCGGCGGCGGCAGGCAGGCCGTGCTGTGCGGCGATTTCAACATCGCCCACACGCCGCTCGACATCAAAAACGCGAAAGCCAACGAGAAGCACGCCGGATTCCTGCCCGAAGAGCGCGCCTATGTGGACCGCTGGCTGGGGGAGTACGAGTTCGTGGATGTGATGCGCGACCTCGCCGGCGAGATCCAAGGCCCGTACACGTGGTGGAGCCAGCGCGGACGCGCCTTCGACAACAATGTGGGCTGGCGTCTCGACTACCAGTTCGCCACGCCGGAGCTCGCGCAGACCGCGCGCGGCTTCGTGATCGACAAAGCGCCCACCTACGAGGCCCGATGGTCCGACCACGCGCCGTTAAGCGTCACCTACGACGTGTGAGAACCGTTCTCGACAACGCTGTAACCACATGGACCTTCAAAACGTTGGAATCCCGTCGACGGCAATGCCCAAATGGTTAAAGCGTTGCAACCATGGATGAATATTCAGGTGTTTCCAAGCGTAAGTGCTAGGCTTGTCACGGTTGCACCACACCGCCCTACTGAAACAAGGATAACCAATGGGACTGTTTGGATTCGGCAAGAAGAAGGCCAAGGATGACGCGGTCGTCGACGATGAGGTGAAGGCCGACGACGAACTGGCCGAGAACACCGAACCCGACGACGGCGAATCGGTCGACGGCATCGTCGTGCTGCCCGAGCCCTCCGCGTCCTACGAGGGCCGCGGCGAGACCCAAGGCCCGTGGGACGTGAACGACGAGGACGTGCCCGACTACGACGACTACCTCGATCTGGGCGCCTACTATCTGCCGTTCCTCAAGGGCATCGAACTGCGCATCAAGGCCAACCGCTCCTCGAAGCAGATCCTCGGCGCCACCATCACCTACGGCTCCTCCAGCTTGGAGATCGAAGCCTTCGCCGCGCCCAAGAGCATGGGATTGTGGGACGAGGTTCGTGCCGACCTTCTGGAGGCCAACTCCACCGCCAGCGAGGCGGAGGGCGTGTTCGGCACCGAACTGAAGCTTCCCGTCCACGTCAAGGGCGGACGCACCGTCACCACCCGCATCGTCGGCGTGGACGGCCCGCGTTGGATGCTTCGCGGCATCTTCTCCGGCAAGGCCGCCGTCGACGCTGACGCCGACGAAACCGAGGCCCTGAACCGTTTCTTCGCCGACATCGTGGTGGAACGCGGCGAGGAGCCGCTCGCCCCGCGCGATCTCATCCCCATGCATCCGCCCGTCTCTCCGGCCGAACGCAAGGCCGCCAAAGCCAAGGCCGAAGGCGAGGAAGGCGAGAACGCGGACGGCAAGCATCTCAAGAACATCCCCGACCAGCCCAAGGGCCCGTTCGACCAGGACCAGCAGACCGAAGTGAAAACCACCCTGTCCCGCGGCCCGATGTTCTCTGAGGTGCGCTGACCCGTCTTTCCAAAGGAAAGACACAAGGTCAGCGCACGCGAGGAGCGTGACAGCCCAGTGGGCTGTCATGTGACGGAGCCATCCTTATATCGAACCGAACGCCGCACGCGAGGAGCGTGACAGCCCAGTGGGCTGTCACGTGACGGAGCCATCCTTATGACAACCATGAATTCTGAACCTAAGAAACGCACCGGCTTGGGCGCGTTGGCGAGCGCCGACGCCGACGAGGATTTCTCCGTTCTCGACGCGATCGGCGGTCCCCGCGGCGTCGTGGAGTCGATGCTGCCGGGATTCGTGTTCGTCGTGCTCTTCGTGGCGACCTCCGACCTGAACCTCACGATCGGCGTCTCCGCGGCTCTGGCCGTGGTGCAGGTGATCGTCCGTCTGATCCAACGCCAGTCCGTGATGGGCGCGGTCAGCGGCATGGTCGCGGTGGGCATCTGCCTGATTTGGGCGTGGCGCACGCATGAGGCGCGCGACTACTATATGTTCGGCTTTCTCACCAATGCGGTGTACGCCGTGCTGTTGGCGGCGTCGCTGATCGCCCGGGTGCCGGGACTGGGGCTTGTGGTCGAATTCATCCGCCAGCTGCCCACCGAGCATTTCCGCGCATGGTTCCACGACTGGATGGATGATGCCGCGCTCAAACGCGCGTATATGATCGTCACCGCCCTGTGGATGGGACTGTTCGTCGCGCGGCTGGCGGTGCAGGTGCCGTTGTATCTGACGAATAACGTGGCGCTGCTGGGCACCGCCCGACTGCTGATGGGCATTCCCTTCTGGGCGTTGGCCATCTGGGTGTCCTATCTCATCATCGCCACACCCTTGCATCGGCACAACGCCAAGGCCTCGGCGTCCCCACCCGCCGCCGATGAGCCCGAGACCTCCGACTGACCACCACGACAAGACGTTTCCGTCGCATACGCATCTGCGGCGGAGCGCTGAGAGGGAAACCCTATGGAAGCCGAAATCCGAATCGAACGATACGCCGACCAAGGCCGTTGCGTCGGCCATATCGACGGACGCGTGGTCTTCGTGCGCTTCGCCCTGCCCGGCGAACTGGTGCGGGTGAAACTCGACGAGCCCTGCGACCGTGACGAGCGGTTCTGGACCGGCGAGGTCGTCGACGTGATCGAAGCCAGCAAGGACCGCGTCGATCCGGTCTGGCCTTTGGCTGGACCGTTGGCGATGGGCGGCGGCTGCGGCGGCGCGGATCTGGTGCATGTGGGTCTGGAAGGGCAGCTCACGTGGAAGGCCGTCACCGTGTCCGAGCAGATGAGCCGTCTTGGGCATGTGGAGGTGGCGGTGCCCATCGAACGCGCGGAAGGCGACGAGGAGCTGGGCGGACTGCATTGGCGCACCCGCATCGAAATGATCTCCGACGAGAACGGCATGCCCTCGATGCGCCGGCGGGGCACGCATGTGCGCGTGCCGCTGGACACCATGCCGTTGGCCACTAAAACGCTGCTCGACGTGGCCGAATCAGAGCATGTGTGGAACGGCGGCTACGAGCCGGGCGCACAGATTCGTATTTCGGTGCCCGAGCCGCGTATGGAGAACGCCGTGGTTGGCTCGAACTACGCCGTGCTCGTCGACGGCGAACCGGTGGCCGGCTCGCGCACGCTCACCGAAATCGCCCGCATCGACGGGCATGACTTCGCCTACGAGGTCGATGCCAACGGCTTCTGGCAGGTGCACCGCCAAGCGCCGGTGGCGCTCGCCAATCATGTGATCGATCTGGTCAAGCGGGAGTTGGATGGCGCGGCCGCCGCCTGCCTGTGGGATCTGTACTCCGGTTCCGGCCTGTTCACCCTTCCGCTGGCCACGCGCGTCGCCGAACGCACGCGCGTGCTCAGCGTCGAAGGCTCGAAAACCGCGGTGAAGCACGCGCAGCGCAATCTGCGGCGTATGGATCTTTCCGATGTCGACGCGCGATGCGGCGACGTGATGGCTACTTTGAACCGGGTCCCCGCGCATCTGGAACATCCGGATGTGGTGGTGCTCGACCCGCCGCGTGCCGGCGCGCGCGCCAAAGTCTGCCGGCAGATCGCCGCGGCCAACCCGCGGGCCATCGTCTACGTGGCCTGCGATCCGGCCAGCCTCGCCCGCGACACCGCGACCCTGATCGAGCAGGGCTACCGTCTGGTGGATATCCGCGCCTACGACATCTATCCGATGACGCACCATGTCGAAACCGTCGCCCTGTTCCGCAGGTGAGTATGCGTGCCATAGCAGCAATCAGACGAATCCTCGGAACGTCGGCGTGCGTGGCCGCGGCGCTGTCGTTGGCCGCCTGCGTGCCTCCGAACGCCGCGGTCGGCGACGCCAAGGAAATTCAGCCTCGAGTGGAGCATGACGCGAACCGGCGGGCCGACACCAAAGCCGGACTGGTCGGCAGCGGCGACATCGCCACGGACCGGCTGGTGCTGGACGCGTTGGATACGGGCGGCATCGCCACCGCGTACGCCTCCGTGGAATCCGTGAACGACACCACCCAGACCGCGCAGAGCGCCGTGCTCGATATGGTCGCCCGTGCGGTCGACGTGGTGGTGGTCAGCGGTCTGGCCGTCACCGACGAGACGGCGCAATCATGGGACGAGGTCTTGGGCCAGGCCCGCGAGGCCGGCATCCCCGTGGCCCTGCTCAACCCCCAGCAGCCGCCCGCCGACGAAACCCTGTACGCGGTCTCGTGGAAGGTCAACGACCGCGCCGCGGACGCCACGCCCATCGACGAGGCGCTGATGACCATCGTGCGCGACGATCCGCACGAACGCGAACTGATGGTCACCACCAATCTCGAACAGTGATGCCCTATCATGCGAATCCGCCCATAGGCTGATAGCTGAGACGCCTGACACACGCTAGGCTGGAGTCATGAGCGCAAGTCTTTCCATGCCCCAGACGGACCAGAGCGGCCTGAGCGCGGCCGAAGTCGCCTCCCGCGTCGAATCGGGACAGTCGAACAAGGTGAAGACCTCCACCTCACGGTCGGTGCTCGACATCGTGCGGGCCAACGTGTTCACGCTGTTCAACGGCATCATCCTCACCGCGATGGTGCTGGTGCTGATCACCGGATCGTGGAGGGACGCGGTGTTCGGCTTCGTCATCATCGTCAACACGGGCATCGGCATCGTCACCGAGCTCAAGGCCAAACGCACCCTCGACAGGCTTTCGATTCTGGTGGCCTCCGATTTTCTGGTCCGCCGCGACGGGCGGGACGTCGAAGTGCCGCACGATGAGATCGTGCTCGACGACCTCATGTGGATCCGCTCGGGCGAACAGGTGCCGGCCGACGCCGAAATCATACGGACCTGGGGGCTCGAACTCGACGAATCGATGCTCACCGGCGAATCGCGCACCGTACGCAAATCGGAAGGCGAGCAGGTCTATTCCGGCTCCACCGCGGTCTCCGGCCTGGCGCTCGCGCGCGTGAACGCGGTCGGCGAACACTCCTACGCGGCCACGCTCACCGCGCAGGCGAAGGTGTACAAGAAAACCGTCTCCGACCTCAACAAGGGCATCAACACCATCCTGAAATTCATGACCTTCCTGGTGGTGCCGCTGTGCGTGCTGCTGGTCTGGTCGCAGATCGGCACCGTCGGCGGTTGGCAGACGGCGCTCGCCACCGGAGAATGGCGTCAGGCCGTCGTCTCCGCGGTGGCCGGTGTGGTCGGCATGATCCCCGAGGGATTGGTGCTGCTCACCTCGCTGAACTTCGCGGTGGCCGCCATGCGCCTGGCCTACAAGAACACGCTGGTGCAGGAGTTGGAGTCGGTGGAGACGCTCGCGCGCGTCGACTGCCTGAACCTCGACAAAACCGGCACCATCACCGACGGCGGCATCGCCTTCTCCGAACTCGTCATGCTGGGCGATCGCGCCGAAACGGATAAGCGGGCGGCCATGCAGGCGCTCTACGATCTGGCCAACGAGCAAAACCCGAACGGCACCGGACAGGCCGTGCTGGCCGGGCTGGGGGAGCGGGGCTACACGGCCGGCGAGGTCGCCGAACGCATCCCGTTCTCCTCGGAGCGCAAATGGAGCGCCATCGTCAGATCCTTCGACTCCGCCTCCGGCTCCGCTCAGGATGACGCGCGGGGCGGCGCAGCCTCCGCCTCCTCCGTCATCTTGAGCGGAGGGCGCAGCCCGGAGTCGAAAGATCTCACCTGGACCATGGGCGCGCCCGAGGTGCTGCTCTCCGCGTTGGACGGCGACCACGGCGACATCCTCGCCCAAGTCAACGGGTATGCCGACGACGGCAACCGCGTGCTGCTTATCGTACGCTCCGATTCGGCCGTCCCCGCCGACTTCGGGGAGGATCCGCGCCTCGACCCCGCCGGCGTGCCCGTCGCGCTGGTGCTGTGCTCCGAACGCGTCCGCCCCGATGCCGCCGAAACGCTTGCATGGTTCCGCGAGCAGGGCGTGCGATGCCGGGTGATCTCCGGCGACAATCCGGTCACGGTCGGCGCGATCGCCCGCAAGGTGCGCCTTACCGGAGAACGCGAACCGGTCGCCATGGACGCGCGCGAACTGCCCTCCGACACCGCCGAACTCGCCCGCGTGCTCGAGAACGTCGACGTGCTCGGCCGCGTGCTGCCCGACCAGAAGAAAGCCATCGTCGAGGCGCTGCACCTGCAGAACCACGTCGTGGCGATGACCGGTGACGGCGTTAACGATTCGCTGGCGCTCAAAGAGGCCGATCTCGGCATCGCCATGGGCAACGCCGCCCCCGCCACCAAAGCCGTGGCCCAAGTGGTGCTCGTCGACTCCAAATTCTCCCATCTGCCCGACGTGGTGGCGCGCGGCCGTCAGGTGATGGCCAATATGGAACGCGTCGCCGGACTGTTCCTCGTCAAAACCGTGTACTCCGCGCTGATCTCGCTCGGCGTGGTGCTCACGGCGATTCCATATCCCTATCTGCCCCGGCATGTCACCTATGTGGGGGCGCTGACCATCGGCATGCCCGCGTTCATCCTCGCGCTCGCGCCGAACACGCGCCGCTACATTCCCGGCTTCCTCAAACGCGTCGTGCATTTCGCCCTGCCGGGAGGCGTGGCCACCGGCCTGTCGGTGCTGTGCGCGGCGTGGTTCCTGCCTCCCATCATGGGATGGGACATCGTCAACTCCGACGCCGATCTGGCGGCCCTGCGATCCACCAGCGCGATCATCCTGTTCTTGATGGGCGTGTTCGTGCTCGCCCGGGTGGCGCAGCCGCTCAACAGTTGGCGAGGGATTCTGGTCGCGTTCTTCGCCGCGGCCGGCGTGATCGGCATGTTCATCCCCTTCGTGGCGAGCTTCTTCGCCCTGCATCTGCCCACCGGCAGCACGTTGGTCGCCACGCTGCTCGCGATGGTGGGCGCGGCCATCATCTTCTTCCTCTGCCTGTTCGTCGCCCCGCATGTGGCCAGACTGGTGCCGAGGCAGTATCTCACATAACAAGCCGACACGCCAGAGGGTCGGTAACGTTCTTGTACCATCCGAAGCGGATAATCAACAGCATCACAGCCGTTATTTGAAGCTCGGAGGAAGCATGTCCGTTCGCGACGACCAGCTGTCGACTTTGAAGGTCGCAGGCAAGGAATTCGACTACTACCGCATCGACGACCTGCCTGGCGTCGACCACCTGCCCTACTCGCTGAAGGTGCTCGTCGAGAACCTCGTGCGCAACATCGACGGGGCCAACATCACCGACGAGCATGTCAAGGCGCTGCTCGATTGGGATCCGGGCGCCGAGCCGAGCCACGAGATCCAGTTCACCCCCTCTCGCGTGGTGATGCAGGACTTCACCGGCGTGCCCTGCGTCGTGGATCTGGCCACCATGCGCGACGCCGTGTCCGCCCTCGGCGGCGACCCGGACGTGATCAACCCGCAGGTGCAGGCCGACATGGTCATCGACCACTCCGTGCAGATCGACAAGTACGGCGTGGCCGACGCGCTCGAACAGAACATGGACATCGAATACCAGCGCAACGGCGAACGCTACCAGTTCCTGCGCTGGGGTCAGCAGGCGTTCAAGAACTTCCGCGTCGTGCCGCCGGGAACCGGCATCATCCACCAGGTCAACATCGAATACCTGGCCTCCGTGGTCATGTCCAAGGACTCCGGCCTGAACGACGGCCGCAAGCTCGCCTACCTCGACTCCTGCGTGGGCACCGACTCGCACACCACCACCGTCAACGGCCTGGGCGTGCTCGGCTGGGGTGTGGGCGGCATCGAAGCCGAGGCCGCCATGCTCGGCCAGCCGATCTCCATGCTCGTGCCGCGCGTCGTGGGATTCAAACTCACCGGATCCATTCCCGAGGGCGTCACCGCCACCGACGTGGTGCTCACCATCACCGACATGCTGCGCCAGCACGGTGTGGTCGGCAAGTTCGTGGAGTTCTACGGCGAGGGCATCGCCTCCGTGCCTCTGGCCAACCGCGCAACCATCGGCAACATGGGCCCCGAATTCGGCTCCACCTGCGGCATCTTCCCGATCGACGACGTCACGCTCGACTACCTGCGCTTGACCGGCCGCTCCGAAGAGCAGGTCGCGCTCGTCGAGGCCTACGCCAAGGCCAACAAGCTGTGGGGCGACACCACGGCGGAAGGATATGTGGAGCCTCGGTATTCCGAATACCTGGAGCTCGATCTGGGCGACGTGGTGCCGTCCATCGCCGGACCCAAGCGTCCGCAGGACCGCATCGTGCTCGCCGAATCCAAAGCCAAGTTCGAAGAGACCCTGCCCGCCTACACCACCGAACGCACAGTGAACGATCCGGTCGCCGTCTCCACCGACTTCCGCGGCGACTTCGACGTGAAGAACGGCGACGTGGCCATCGCCTCCATCACCTCCTGCACCAACACCTCCAATCCCTCCGTGATGATCGCCGCCGGTCTGATCGCCCGCAACGCGGTCGCCAAGGGACTTGAGCCCAAGCCTTGGGTCAAAACCTCGCTGGCCCCCGGCTCCCAGGTCGTGGCCGACTATCTGAAGCAGGCCGGCCTGCAGGACGATCTCGACACGCTCGGCTACCAGCTCGTCGGCTTCGGCTGCGCCACCTGCATCGGCAACTCCGGCCCGCTGCTGCCCGAAATCTCCAAGGCCATCAACGAGAACGACCTGACCGTCACCGCCGTGCTCTCCGGCAACCGCAACTTCGAAGGCCGCATCAGCCCGGACGTCAAGATGAACTATCTGGCATCCCCGCCGCTGGTCATCGCCTACGCGCTCGCCGGCACGATGGATTTCGACTTCGAAACCCAGCCGTTGGGCCAGGACAAGGACGGCAACGACGTGTTCCTCAAGGACATCTGGCCCTCCAACGCCGAGGTCGAGCAGGTCGTGGCCGACACGGTCAGCCGTGAGATGTTCGTCGCGGACTACGCCTCCGTATTCGACGGTGACGAGCGTTGGCGCGGCCTCGACGTGCCCGAAGGCGAGCTCTTCGCCTGGGACGACGCCTCCACCTACGTGCGCAAGCAGACCTTCTTCGACGGCATGAGCGCCCAGCCCGAGCCGGTGGCCGACATCCACGGCGCGCGCGTGCTCGCCCTGCTCGGCGACTCCGTCACCACCGACCACATCTCCCCGGCCGGCGCGTTCAAGGCGGAAAGCCCCGCCGGACGCTACCTGACCGAGCGTGGCGTGGAGCAGAAGAACTTCAACTCCTACGGTTCCCGTCGCGGCAACCATGAGATCATGGTGCGCGGCACCTTCGGCAACATCCGCCTGAGGAACCAATTGCTCGCCTCGGTGGGCGAGGAGGTCACGCCCGGCGGCTTCACCTACGACTTCCTCGACGGCAAGCCGACCACGATCTTCGAGGCCGCGCAGCACTACATCGCCAACGAGGTTCCGCTGGTCGTGCTCGCCGGCAAGGAGTATGGCACCGGCTCCTCGCGCGACTGGGCCGCTAAGGGCACGGTGATGCTCGGCGTCAAGGCCGTGATCACCGAAAGCTTCGAGCGCATCCACCGCTCCAACCTGATCGGCATGGGCGTGCTGCCGCTGCAGTTCCCCGCCGGGGAGAGCTACGCCTCCCTCGGCCTGGACGGCACGGAAACCTATGACATCGCCGGCGTGGAGGAGCTCAACAGCGGCGTGACCCCGAAGACGGTTCATGTCACCGCCACACGTACGGACGGCTCCGTGGTCGAATTCGACGCCGTGGTGCGCATCGACACACCCGGCGAGGCCGACTACTACCGCAACGGCGGCATCCTGCAGTACGTGCTGCGCAACCTCATGCGTCAGTAAGCGACGCGCGGGCATACGGCGGATAGACGTGGGGCCGTGGCTTCTTCAGGAGCCACGGCCCCACGCCTGTTGTTATGACAGTGAACGCGGTAGATAATGCAAGTAATGAGGCGGATAGTGCAACTGTTGACCGTTGCGGCGGGGGATTGTGCTAGGTAGAGTTGTGTGAGTCGACATACGTAAAACGATTGACATTCAACCGGCAAAGGAGCGTACAACAAGCCATGACCACGCAATCGACCCCCGGATACGCCAGCCAACGCGAACGCATGCTCGCCGGCGAACTCTATGTCGCCGACGATCCGCAGCTGCAGGAGTTGAACATGCGCAAGCGTCGTCTGGTGCACGCCATCAACACGAGCGGTTATGACGCTTTCGACGAGCGCAAAGCCCTGTTCACGGAGCTGTTCGGCTCATACGGCGAAGGCGCGTTCATCGAACCGCCGTTCAACTGCGACTATGGTTGCAACATCAGCGTCGGCAGGAACTTCTACGCCAATATGGACTGCATCTTCCTCGACGTGGCCCCGATCACCATCGGAGACCGCGTGTTCTTCGGCCCGCGCGTCAACCTGCTCACCCCGTACCATCCAATCGACGCCGCCGTGCGCTCGTCCGGACCCGAAGGCGCGCTGCCCATCACCATCGGCGACGACGTGTGGTTCGGCGGCAACGTGACCGTCTGCCCGGGCGTCACCATCGGCAACGACGTGGTGGTCGGAGCCGGTTCGGTGGTCGTCAAGGACATCCCCTCGCACAGTGTGGCCGTGGGCAACCCCTGCCGGGTCGTGCGCGAGATCGGCGACGCGGACCGCGAGTATTGGGAGCGCAAGGCCGCCGAATATCACGCATGGAAGGCCACCATCACGCCTTCCGACGCGTCGGCGGCCTGATCGTCAAGGGATTGCCGACGGTATTGCGACGGCGTGGCATCCATAACGGTGCGGAACGTGCGTGTGAAGAAACTGACTGAGGCGAATCCCGTCCGCGACGCGATGACGTTCACCGGCAGCGCGGTGGTCGTCAGCAGGCGCGCGGCGGCCCGGACCCGCACGTCGGTGACGAATTCGATCGGCGTGAGATCCAGATAACGGCGGAATACCGTCGTGCAGGCGGTGCGACCAAGCGAGCCAGCCTCGGCGATCTGGGCCAAGGTGATGGGTTGGTCGTAGTGGCCATGCACGAATTCGACCATGGCGCTCAACGCGGCCAGATGCGGGTGCGCGCCGTCCATCGGCCGTGCCGTCTGGGATAGAGCCAACACGTCCCTGACCAGCGCGTAGAAACCGCTGGCCACGGTCAGCGGCGACAGTTCGTCGGCGTACACGCGGCTTTTCAGCAGCTGATCCAACGTCGCCAAAATCCGTCGTCCCTCCTCGCGCCCCTCCTCGATCACCAGATACGGTAGTCGTCGGTTCTCCATCAACGGTGCGATATACCGTTGCGTGAGTTGCGGCAGAACGCCGAAACGCAGCGGATTGAGCAACGTGCAGGCGAACTCGCAGTCCCGGCCGTCCAAATCGAATCCGTAATGCAGCTGGCGTGAATTGACGAAGATGCCCTGCCCCTCATCGAGACGCACGACGTCGCCGTTGACGAAGAACCGCATGCTTCCCCGGATCACATGCAGGAATTCGAAATCGACATGCCAATGACATTCGGCGCGCATATGCGGATACTGGCTGAGCAGCGAATGTTCGGTGAACGAGAAGAACATCGGACCGTCATACCGCACCACCTCGGCACCGGTGGGCAGACGGCCGGCGGGCGCGACCGGAATCAACGGCAATGCAGCGGCGACGTCTCCTCCATCGGTTTGGGTCGCGGATTCCTTGTTCTGCGGCGAACTGTCGGTCGGGTGGTCCATCAGATTTGCCTTCGGTAGATAATCCAATTCTTCAACAGTGCTTTCCTATCGTATCCGAAGCACTACGTACGTTTCTTCTATTGGGAGGGGTCTGTGTGATGTCTGATCCGCAATCCGCCGCCGGCGCGACGGTGGCGATGCCGCGACGGGAGTTTCTCACGCACGTGTTCACGTTGGCGCTGCCCATCGCTTTTCAACAGTTCATGCTGGCGCTGTCGTCATGCGCGGACGGACTCATGCTCGGCGGCGTCGGACAGAACGAACTATCCGCCGTCTCGCTCGCCACCCAGTTCCAATTCATCTTCAATCTCATCCTCGCCGCGTTGATCCTCGGCATGAGCATGCTGGTGGCGCAGTATTGGGGCGCGCGGGACAGGGGAGCGGTGGAACGCGTGTTCGGTTTCGTGGTGCGGTATGCGGGACTGGTGGCCGCACTGTTCGCCGCGGCGACGCTGCTCGCGCCGGAACTCCTGATGTCGCTGATGACCAACGACGCCACACTGGTCGCGCTCGGAGCGCGGTACCTGCGCGTCTCCTCGGTCTCCTACCTGTTCATCGGCATATCGCAGATGGCCATCTGTCTGCTGAAGAACATCGGCGCGGCCGCGGCCAGCATGATGATTAGCACCGTGGGCGTCATCATCCATGTGGCGCTCAATCTGCCGCTGATCTACGGTATGGGTGGATGTCCCGCGCTGGGCGTCGAAGGCGCCGCGGTCAGCACGGTCATCTCCCGAGGCATCGAATTGGCATGGTCGCTGCTGCTGATCCGGCGGATCGGCGTGGTCCGGTTGCGTTGGCGGCATATCGCACGGCCGGACGCGGCGTTGCGCAAGGATTTCTGGCGGTACACCATCGTGCTGTTGGGCAATGAGCTCGTATGGGGCTGCGGCTTCACCATGTACACCGTGATCATGGGTCATTTGGGTGCCGACGCCGTGGCCGCGAACGCGATCGCCAACATCGTCAAGGACCTGCTGGTGTGCATGTGCAGTGGTATGGGCAACGCCGGCAGCATCATGGTCGGCAATATGCTCGGACGCAACGATTTCGCCGGAGCGAGGCTCGCCGGCCGGCGCTTTTGCCTGCTGTCCGCGATCGTCGGCGTGCTGACGGGGCTGGCGATCCTCGCCATCCGTCCGCTGGTGCTGGAACTGGCTTCGCTGACTCCACAGGCCCACGACTACCTATCGGTGATGCTGCTGGTGTGCGCGTACTACGCGGCCTGCAAGTCGATGACGGGACTGACCATCGGCGGCATCTTTCCCGCAGGCGGGGATGTGCGCTTCGGTCTGGCCTGCGACTCCATCGTGATGTGGGTGATCGTCGTGCCCATCGGCCTGCTGGCCGCGTTCGTCTGGCATCTGCCGGTGATATGGGTGTATGTGCTGCTCAGCACCGACGAATGCATCAAGATGATCCCCGCCCTACTGCACTACCGTCGCCATCGCTGGCTGCGCAACGTCACACGCTCGGCCCCGCGCTCGTCGGATGCCGTGGAATAGGGTATGGCGGTGGGCGATGGAGGATGCCGGGATGCGACCGTCTGCGCCGTTCAGCGCCATAGGAAGCCGAGGATGTAGGCCAAGGCGGCCAGCGCCAGTGCGATGGATTTGATGATCTCCCGCCATCGGAACGGCTCTTCGAAGCTCTGTGCCTGAGGACGTGGCGAAAGCTCGTGTTCCGGCGCGTGCTTCGCCAGTTGTTGGATCTGCTGCTCCCGGTCCTTGTTCGCCCGATGCACGCCGCGCAGATCGGCGAGCTCCTTGTCTTTCATCGCCTGATGCGTGGTGGGGATCGCATTGTTCAGGAATCCGAGGAACGGCGCGAGAATCAGGCCGAACTGTCCGACCATCGTCAGTCCGTGCATACCCATCTGCACCAGCATCAGGGTCGCGCCGGCGCATCCGAGCACGAACTCGATGCTGGGCAGGACAAGCATCGCCAGCACGGTCCAAAAGCCGCGCATCAGCTCCGTCCATAGAATCACGATGGAGATTAAGGTGATGATCACCGTCGAAGAGAAGGTGCAGAAGTTCAGCACCAGCGTGTGGTCGCCGTCCTCGCTGAGCCCTTCGATCAGCACGAATGCGGTGCCGGCCACTGTGACGATGATCTGCAAGGCCACCAGCCACCGGCATACCGTATCGCCCAGTTCTCGCCTCTTATGCGTATGGTCCGTATGATCTGCATGGTCCGCATGATGT
Source organism: Bifidobacterium eulemuris (assembly GCF_014898155.1). Classification (NCBI taxonomy): domain Bacteria; kingdom Bacillati; phylum Actinomycetota; class Actinomycetes; order Bifidobacteriales; family Bifidobacteriaceae; genus Bifidobacterium; species Bifidobacterium eulemuris. Next base: position 2,865,167 of record NZ_CP062938.1, read on the forward strand.
TCCATGCGGTTCATCATAGCCGTGAGGGCGACGATGGGTGACGGCGTGGACGATTGAACAGAAGGTGCCCATTCATCCACGCTGGCAAGGTGCTGAGCGTGAACGAACGGTTGGCTGCTGACGGACTGTCCACACTGACGGGGTTCTCAGTGTGGGCGGATGGTTGGTTGCTGACGGATCGTCCACGATGACGATTGGTAGCGTGGATGGATTGTCGGTGTATGTCGGATCGTCCACGTTGACGGGGTGCTGAGTGTGGATGGATGGGTAGTAGCTGACGGATCGTCCACGCTGATGGCCATCAGCGTGGATGGATTGCCGGTTTATGTCGAAATGTCCACGCTGGCAAGGTCCTCAACGTGGGCGGATGGGCGGCAACTGACAGATTGTCCACGCTGGCAAGGTCCTCCGCGTGGACGAATGGGCAGTAAGCGCCGGATCATCCTCGTTGATGGGATGTTCCGTGCCGCCCGGATATGCTATTTCGCCCATCCGCGCCGTTGAAATGGGAGGTTGCGATATCCCATGCATCCGTTTGGGCCGCCTATCGAGATGCCGAAAGCGTTTAAAAAAAAACGAGGTAACGTGACCCGTATGGTTACGAAGGGAAACTTGCTCTGGGGAAGCGCGGCATACCGGTTGTGGTTCGTGTCCGATACGTCCGACGTGTGCGCGGTCAGTCTGCGGACTCTCGTGGTTCCTCTGTTGGCGTTGCAACTGTCCGGCTCCCAGTTCGTGGCCGGAGTGATCGTCGCGATCGAATCCACGATCATGATGGTGCTGCTCCCGTTCGGAGGCACTTTGGCCGATCGTTGGAATCGGCGGCATATGATGATCGCATTGGGAGTTTTGGGCGCGGGCCTATCCATCGCGGCGACGGTATGCCTTGTGGCTGAACGGCTGAACACATGGTCGTTTGCCTTGATCATCGCATTGTTCGCCGTGGTCAACGGATTGTTGGGAACGTCGAATGATGCGATTTTGAAGTCCATCGTTCCCATGGAGAACTTCGCCAAAGCCCAGGCCATTCGCGAAGGACGTGAGGCATGCGTGGAGCTTTCCGGCGGAGCCGTCGCGGGATTCCTCTACAAGCTGACGCAATGGTGCCCTTTTCTGGTTTCGGCGGTGTTGTATCTGACCAGTGCCGTCACTGCGCTGGCCCTTCCGCAATCTACGGGGACGCGGCATAGGCATGCCGATACCGCGACGAATGAGGCCTCTTTTCTGAAACAGTTCGCCGAAGGTTGGGTTTGGGCCATGTCGCAACGTGTGTTCTTGGCCGCGATGGTTATGGGAGCTGCGGTCAACGTCGCCTGCGTCGGCGTCGTTGTGGGATTGCAGATCACGCTTGCCGATCAGGGCGTCGATCCCGTGCTGATCGGAGTGGTGAGCACGGTGAGCGGCGTGGGTGCCCTGATCGGTTCCGCGCTGTCTGGACGTCTGGTGGACGGCGTGCCGACCGGAAAGCTCATTATCGGCGCGTTATCGCTGTTCACGATCAGTCTCGTTCTATTGCTGGTGTCGACGGCCTATCCCGTGGTGCTGGTCAGCCAAGGGATGGCCGGACTTGCGTTCCCCGCGTTGAACGCCGCCCTGTTGGGATTCATCTACGGCAAGACGCCTGAAGATCTGCAGGGTCGCGCTTCGGCGGTGTTCGAGACCACGGTCGGTCTGTTGGGCGCGTTGACCCCTGCTCTGGCCGGATATCTGCTGCAGACGAGGGGCGGATTCTTCTCGGTGGCGGCGCTTGCGTTGGCCTGCGCGATCGTCGGTCTTGCGATTGCGGTGTGTTCGCCGATTCGCGGCATCCCCAAGCCGGAACTCTGGGGCAACATCATGTTGTGACTGGATGGTGGTGCGTCGCTTCGGCTACGATGTGAGTGCGTCCGCCGACCTCACCATGCCGGTCAACGTTGAATTTGTGCGCTTCGACCGTCGCTTGCCTAGACCGTTGTTCAGACGACGGCATCTTCGATCTCAGGCTTTGCCGGAGGTCGGCTGGTGGGCGTCGATGCCATGCAGGGCGGAACGGTGATATGCGGCGGGAACTCCGGCGGACGTATGCGGATGGTCGTTCATCACCGCGAAATTCAATCCGATCAGCAGGCCTCCGCCTACAAAATTGCCGAGCAGGATCACTGTGACGGTCAGCACTTCCATCAACGGATCGCCGACGCCCTGCACCCCCGTGATGAGAAACAGCACGGAATCCGCGATGGAATGTTCGAATCCGAGGAATGCGAACACGAACACCGCCACCACCATGATCACGCATTTGGTGAAATCATTGGTGAGTTTGCCGTTGTACACCATCAGCATGCCGATGTTGATGCAGAAGTTGCAAAGGATCGCCCGCACGAACAGATCGGCCACCCCGAACGCGCCGTCGTGCAGATAGCCGGTTTTCAGTTGAACCGCGGCGACCATCTGATCGAATACGGCACCATCTATGATGGTTGAGAACCGCAGCAATATGGCGATGACCAATCCGCCGATGAGATTGCCCGTGAGACATAAGGCCAGAATGCGCAGCGAGTGCGCCCAGTTGATGCGGTGATGGTAGGCACCGATGGACACGATCATCATATTCGATGTCAGCAGTTCCGAATTGGTGTAGAAGATCAACACCAGCGCCCATCCGAAGGTGAGGGATGCCAGCACCTTGCCGAGTATGGGGAATCCCGCCGGCGCGCCCTCGACGCGGAATGCGGCGACGATGGCGAAATAGGTGGTGAAGAAGATGCCGACGAACAGGCCGGCCATGATGGCGCGCTGCATGTATTTGCCGGCCATCTTGCCGGTCATGGTCTTCTTGGAATCCAAGGCGTCCAGCACGGTGCTGACGAACGTGCGGCCCGGGAACAACGGATCCATAGGCTGCGGGGCGGCGAAGGGCGTGCCGTTGGATGGCGGCGAAGGCGTGTCGCCCAACGTGGTCGCGTAATCGTTCGGCATGCCGCCGATGTCCGCTGGATGCTGTGGGGTGGGGTGATCTTCCATACGTTCAGTGTGTCATGCCGTGCGACCCTATACGATGCGGAATGCTATGAGTTTGCTCACATAACGCGGTTATGGTGCCGAATATGGGTGAATATGCCATGCAAACGAGCTTGAATCCGGTCGCCATGGATATGACAGGCGCGGGAACCCTCATCCAGGTGGCGGCGCTTGCGTTGGCCTGCGCGATCGTCGGTCTTGCGATCGCGGTGTGTTCACCGATCCGCGGCATCCCCAAGCCGGAACTTTGGGACCGTGTTACCTTGTGACCGGCTGACGATGCTCGCATATGCGCCCGTGAGTATGATTGGGCGTGAATGAAGGAGGCCGATATGGTACGCAAGGCATTGATCGTGGTGGATGTGCAGCCGACCTTTTGCGAGGGCGGCGAGCTTGGCGTGGAAGGCGGCGACGCGGTGGCCGAGCGCATCGCCGCGTACATGACGGCGCATCGCGACGAATACGCGTATATCGCCACCACGCAGGATTGGCATATCGAACCGGGGGAGCATTGGTCCGACCAGCCGGACTTCGTGGACACCTGGCCGGTCCACGGCAAAGCGGGCACGCCGAATGCCGAACTGCATCCGGCCGTCAAGGCGCTGGATATCGAACACCACTTCAAGAAAGGCCAGTATTCCGCGGCCTATTCAGGTTTCGAAGGCATCGAAGACAACACCGACCGCATCCAGACGCGTGACGAGGTCGCCGCCGAAGCCGAGGCGGGCAGGACGCTCGCCACCGCGCTCGCCGATGCCGACGTGACCCAGGTGGACGTGGTCGGCATCGCCGAATCGCATTGCGTCAAGGAGACCGCGCTCGACGCGCAACGCCTCGGCTACGATGTGCGCGTCTTCACCGACCTCACCGTGCCTGTCAGCGCCGAACTCGGCCAGGCCGCCCGCGAGGAGATGTCCAGCAATGACATCGAACTCGTACATTCATAGCCGTGATGATGAGCTGGAGACGATTCGGACAATCGTCTCTCAGATCGCTCGACAGTATGGGCTTGCCGAGATGTATCTCTACGGCTCCATGGCTCGAGGCGATGCCGATTCTGACTCCGATATCGACCTGATGTACCGTTACAAGAAGGATAGACAAAGACAACTGCCGAACATTATGACGATGAAGGAGACGCTGGAGCGTATGTTGGGACGCGAAGTGTCGCTGCTGTCCCTGGATTCGCTCGAAAAACACGCTTTGACCAGTCGTGCGAGCAGACGGTTCTATGAAGGTGCCAAAACCGACATGATTAGGCTGGCGTGAGGAGGCGTGTTGGTCGGAAAACTGCTATAGCGAGGGGCATTCACTCATAGACGGGCGGGGATGTCGGCGCGTTCGACCAGACGCGCCATCTGCACGCGGCCCATGCTCAACTTGTCGGAGGCCGACGAGAGGTGGGCTTTGGCGGTGCGCTCGGAGATGAACATGCGGGAGGCGATTTCGGCGTTGGTGTAGCCCTCCGCGGCAAGCACCACAGCCTCGCGCTCGCGTGCGGGCAGCGTATCCAACAGGGCACGTGCCTCATCGCGGCGCGACTGCGGCCGCTGCGCCGTCAGATCGCCGATCAGCTGCCGTTGGCTGGCGATGTTGAACTGGGGCGTTCCCTCGCATACGCCCAACACACGTCGGATGATCTCCTCCGGAGCGTCGGTTTTCGACACGAATCCCTCCGCGCCCGCCTCGATCGCCCGTTCGACCGTGTTGGATGGGCTGAGCGACGTCAGAATCAGCACATGCGGCGCGGGGGAGAGAGATCGCAGCATGCGGGTCGCATCGATGCCGTCCATACCGGGCATGGCGATGTCCATCAGCACCACGTCGGGATGTTCGTCGCGAGCCCGCTCCACCGCGGCCGTCCCGTCGGTGGACGTGGACACCACATGGATGCGCCCTGAGGAATAGTCGGTAAGAATCAGACTCATCGCCTGGCAGATCATCGGATCGTCGTCGATGACACTGACGCGTATGGGATCGCCTTGCTGCACTTCGCTCACAAGCATCCAGTCTAGCGGCGTGCCGACGCAATCCACGGCAGGCGTACATCGAGATGGAACACGAGCCGTTCGTCGAACCCATACCGACATGCGCCATGCGCTGAGGCGATGCGGGCCGTCAGTCCGGCGAGCCCGTTATGCGAATGCGATCCGTCATGCGGGGTGATAGTGGGAGCCGGCCGGGCGGAGCCCTGAATGACGGGAGATTGGGCGGGCGTCGCCTGCGATGCCGAAGGCGAGGTCGCCCGTGTAGGGGAATCCGTCGCGTCGATTTTCGCGGTGGTCGTCGGCGGTGCGGGATTGCTGACATGCACATGCACGCCATGTGTGGGGTTCGCGGTCACCTCCAATGAGACCGGAGCGTCCGGCGCATGACGGCGCGCGTTGGTCAACCCCTCCTGGATGGCGCGATAGGCGATTTTGCCGATGCCCTCATCCAACGCGCTGAGCTGTTGGATGTCGATCCAAGTGTTGAGCCGCATGCCTGCGTTGCGGGCGTCGCCGACCAGCGAGTCCAAGGACTCACGCGTCAATGCCGTCTCGTCGGAGGGAATCAGCTGCTCCCAAGCCTGCTGCGGATGCCTCAGCATATCGATGATCGCATGCGCCTCATCCAACGCGCCGGCGGCCTGCCTACGGATATCCTCGCACTGGCGCACCAGCGCCTGCGCCTGCGCGGACGGCTCCAACTTGCCGGCTTCCGCCTGCAGCGCGCTCGCGTTCAACGCCAACAACGACAGCGAATGGGCCAGCGTGTCGTGCGCCTCCGCGGCGATGGCGTCGGCCAGCTGCTGGTTGTTCAGATCGCTTTGCAGCGTGGCCGCATGGCTCGTGGCCGCGTCGGCGCGCGCTTTGACGGTTTGCAGATTGGCTCTCGATCGGATATGCAGCCCGATCAACGTGGCGATCACCACTTCGATCAGCGCCACGCTCACCGCGGTGACGACCACCGGTGTCTCTCCGGTGAGCATCTCCAGCGGCACGCCGTTTTGACCGGTGTGCGGTTTGGCAAAGATCATGTGCCAGAGCGAGGACTCCGGCGTGTTGAGGGCGTCGCGCAGATGCGCCCCAACGACGATGACGGTCGCCACTCCAACCACCCGCACCGTGCGTTTCATGGAGCTGCGACGGGCGATCAGCGCGGTCAACGCCATCAACAGCAGCATCGGATCATAGGGGAATATCAGCACGACGGCGCAGCACAGCCAAAACACCAGCTCCGGATAGCGCGATCGGGCGGTCAGCAGAAAGGGGAATACGAACGCCAACAGCGTGCTGACGATCATCCACACGTACATACCGTTTTGGGGTTCGTCCATGTATTGCTGGGCGGCGAACGCGCATTGCATCAGGCAGCAGAACGCGGCGGCGGGAATCATCACGACGGTGCACCACAGTCGCGTGCGCACCGGTACCTCGTCGTCCGCGTCTTGCGACAGGCCGGAGATCCACGGCATGGAATGCCACAGGCGGCGGTTCGGCGAAGTCCGCGTCGGCGCTGCCGGCGGGCGGGGGAGTGGTGCTGATGGGGTCATGAGGTCCACTGTATTGCCATGCGCACCCTCGACGCCATTGGACATGCGGTCAAAATCGGCGGACCGTCGTTGCCCGAACAGGCAATCGCAAATGGCCGTTCGTACACTGACGCGCACACGCGCGGGTCGATAGCGTCGGTATCGTACGAGATTCGCCTCGTTCGACACGAGAAAGAAGGATAAGATGACCTCTCCCACCGCGCCCGTCCAACCCGCCGCGGGCATGCCCGACGACCCCGCGCCCGTCCAACCGCGCCGCACCACCGCGGCCGGCATCGTCGCACTGGTATTGGGCGTCATCGCGCTGATACTGAGCTTCATCCCCATCATCAACAATCTGGCCGCCATCCTGGGTGTGATCGGCGCGGTGTTCGCCATCGTGGCCCTCGTGGGCACCTTCCGCGGCAAGAGACACGGCAAGGGTCTGGCCATCGCGGCCGCGGTGGTGTGCGTGCTGTCCGTGGTGGTGACGCTGGCCATCCAGTCGGCGACCGTCAGCGCCATCGACGACGCCGCCAAGGAGGCCAAAGGCATCGACACCTCGCAGGACGCCGGATCCGACGCCGACAATGGTACCGACGACGGTGCCGCCACGTCCTCCGATGATGGAGCCGACGATTCCGCGGCGGCCAACGACGAACAGGACGGGGAAGGCGATATCGAAGGCGCCCATGTGAGCATCGTCTCCGCCGCGCGAAGCGGCAACGACTATGAAGGCAACGCCACCGTACTGGTCACCTACGAGTGGACCAACACCACCGAGAAGAACAACTCCTTCGCGGCGTTGGCCAATCCGAAGGTGTTCCAGAACGGCACCGAATTGAGCACCGCCATCTACATGGACAATCCGGAAGGCTACGATTCCGACTCCTATCTGGCCGAAGCGCAGCCGAACGCCACCGCGAGGGTCACGCTCGGATACGTGCTGCAGGACGATTCGCCGGTCACCGTCGACGTCACCGCGCTTTTCTCCATCACCGACGATTCCAAGGTGACCCGCACCTTCTCCCTAAGTTAGACGTAAGTTAGACGGCAGTCTGACCGTTGAGGCGCGTTCCCGGCAGAGGACTCGGATCCATCGGCCCGGGACGCGCCTTGCGCGCGACGAGGGAGATCCGGGCGCGTGATGAAACCGTGCGTGTTCGCCCCGAGCCGAGAGTTTTCATGGAATTGTAAGGCGGCGTCCACTACGATTGAGGCTAAGTCGACAAAAGGAGCGATTATGACATTCGGTCAGCAGCCCCAGCGCAACGGCAACCAGCCGCAGCAGTTCAACGGCCAGCAGTATGGCCAGCCCCAATACGGGCAGCAGTATTACCAGCAGGCGCCGCAATACGCGCAAAACCAGGGCCAGTACGCCTACGCAGCGAACGGCATGGGCGGCACAGCCACTATGGACGCGCAGATGGCCTACTCCTATGAGGAGGCCCGCCGCGTCTCCGTCACCAAGGCCTACGGAGAGATGACCATCGGCCTGATCGTCACCGCGGTGGTCGCGGTGCTCGGCCAGATGACCGGCGCGTACTATTCCTTCGTCATGGCCACCGGTCTGATCGGCATCATCGGCCTGTGCGTCGCGCAGATCGCCCTGGCGGTGGTTCTCGGCGCGCGCATCATGAAGATGAAGTCGAGCACGGCCCGCGTCATGTTCTATGTGTACGCCGCTTTGATGGGTTTCACCCTGACCTCCATCTTCATGGTGTACGACCTCGGTTCGATCGGCATCGCGCTCGGCATCACCGCCGCGTTCTTCTTCGCGCTGACGATGTTCGGCATGACCACCAAGTTCGACATGCTCAAGGCCGGACCGATCCTGATGGTCGGTCTGATCGTGCTCATCATCTCGCAGGTGGTGCTCATGTTCCTGCAGGTCGACGGTATGACCCAGATCGTGTGCGCGCTCGGCCTGGTGCTGTTCGCCGGCATGACCATCTACGACGCGCAGAAGACGCGCGCGCTGTTCGCGGCCTATGAGTCGCAAGGTCCGGAGATGATCAAGAAGATCTCGATCCTCTGCGCGTTGAACCTCTATCTCGACTTCGTGAACATGTTCCTCTACATTCTGCAGCTGCTGGGCAACCGCGACTAGTTCGCGGCAGCCGCCATGCCACAATGTTATCGGCCCGTCGGTCCTTTCCGGCGGGCCGATTTGCGCGTATAGGGCATGTTTCGGAGCAACCGGCGAGTGGACATGGCCGAACCGGCATTGGGATTCTGTCAGTGAGACGGGTTAGCGTGGGAGGCCATGAGAAAACAAGAGCTCGTCGGCATGATGTGCCTGCTGCTGACGGCATTGATTTGGGGCTCGTCCTTCGTTGCGCAGGTGCGGGGCATGGACTCGATGTCCCCAATGTTCTTCAACGCCTGCCGCTTCACGCTTGGCGCGTTATCGCTGCTTCCGGTGCTGGCGGTCATGCGCCTGCACGCAAGGGCGAAGCGTGTCACACGCGGTTCCGAAGGCACGGACCCAAGCGTCATGCTCAAGACGGGGGACGAGGCGCATGGCGGACGCGACGCCGCGGCCATACGCCGTCACATTGGTGTGGGAACGCTCTGTGGCACTATTCTCTTCGCGGCCAGCACGCTGCAGCAGTACGGTATTCTCCTCGACCGCTCGGCTGGACGCGCGGGATTCCTCACCGCCCTGTATATCGTGATGGTGCCGCTGTTGGCATGGCTGTTCATGCGCCGCAGGGTGGGACTGCCGGTGGTGGTCGCCGTCGTCTTGTCGCTGGCAGGTTTCCACCTGCTGTGCGTTACGGATGGTTTCGGCCCGTTGGCGGGTGCCGACGTGTTGCTGCTGTTGAGCGCGGTGTCGTTCGCCGTTCATATCCTGGCGATCGACACGTTGGGATCGACACTTGACGCGGTCGCTCTTTCCTTCGTGCAGTTCTGCGCCACCGCGGCGTTGAGTTGGATCGGCGCTTTGGCGGAGGGGAGCATCTACTGGCCGGGTGCGGCCGGTTCCCTTGGCTCATTACTGTATGCGGGCATCGCTTCCGTGGGCGTGGCCTACACCCTGCAGGTGGTGGGGCAGCAGTGGGTGCCCCCGACCCGCGCCAGCCTCATTATGAGTCTGGAATCGTTCTTCTCGGCGTTGGGAGGCGCGCTGCTGCTCGGTGAGGTGATGTCGCCGCGGGGATATCTTGGCTGTGCGTTGATCTTTCTCGGCACCATGCTGGCGCAGATGCCGGCGCGCCTGCCCGCGTTCCTGCGCAAGGACGCAAGCGATTAATCACTCGGTGGTTTTCGGGGTCTCCTCGACCTGCGGGGCGCCGTTGATGTCGCGGTGGATGTTCTGCATCTGCACTTCGATGTTCTGCAGGGAGCGGGCGCAGTCGAGCAGCGTCTGCGAATGCTCGGCGAGTTTGTCGTCCGGCAGGTCGGTCTTGTATCGCAGCGCGTGCTCCAGGCTCGCCCAGTAATCCATGGCGATGGTGCGGAACTGCACCTCGACCGGCGTGTAGTGCGCGCCTGAGGAAAGGAACACCGGCACCGCGTAGATCACATGCAGCGAACGGTAGCCGTTCTGCTTGGGGTTCTTGATGTAGTCCTTGACGCGCAGCACCTGGATGTCCGACTGCGAGGACAGATAGTTCGACACGGAATACACGTCGTCGCGGTAGTTGCAGATGACGCGGATGCCGGCCACATCGAACAGGTTGTCGCGGATGGAGTTCACGCTCACCGGCAGTCCCTTGCGCTCCAGCTTGCCGACGATGGAGTTGATGGATTTGAGTCTGCGTTCCATATGGTGGATCGGATCGTGGCTGAACCGCACCTGGAATTCGCCGTCGAGGATCTCCAGCTTGGTGCTGATCTCGTACATCGCACCTTCGTAGACCTGCATCTGGTCGATGAAATTGGTGATGTCATCGAGCCCGAACTGGCTTCCGCCCAAATCCACGGCTCTGAGACGGGCCTGCAGTTCGGATGAGCTCATGCGGTTGTGGCGGTCAAGTATCACGATCATCTCCGATTGTCGTCCGAGTGAACACGCTCGTTCCCAATATACCCGCCTTCCTGTAAATGAGCCGTGCGGTCGCTGAAGAGGCCGCGCTGACAAGCCCCACCGATAGGGCTGACAAGCCCCGCCGATAGGATGGTGTGTCATGAACGAAGACATGATGACCGAAACCGAACGCAACGCCACCGCACAGGACGCGCCGACCGCGCGCATGGGGGAGCGGGGCAAGGGATTGTTCCAGATCCACACGCTCGGCTGCCAGATGAACGTGCATGATTCCGAGCGCATCGCCGGCGTGCTCGAGGCGGACGGCTACGTGCCGGCCACCGAGGAGCAGATCGACGGGCATGATGTGGATCTCATCGTGCTCAACACCTGCGCGGTGCGCGAGAACGCCGCCGAGCGCATGTACGGCACGGTGGGCCTGTGGGCGGAGATGAAGCGCCAGCGGCCCAATCTGCAGATCGCGGTCGGCGGCTGCATGGCCCAGCTCGACCGCCAGCGGATCGCCGACAAGGCGCCGTGGATCGCGGCCGTGTTCGGCACGAAGAACATCGGCTCGCTGCCGCGTCTGCTCGAACAGAACCGCGTGACCGACCTGCCGCAGGTCGAGGTGGCCGACCAGCTCGAGTATTTCCCCAGCGACCTTCCCACGGCGCGCGCCTCGAAGGTCAGCTCGTGGGTGTCGATCTCCGTGGGCTGCAACAACACCTGCACCTTCTGCATCGTGCCCACCACGCGCGGCAAGGAGAAGGACCGCCGTCCCGGCGACATCCTCGCCGAGGTGCGCGATTGCGTCCAGTCGGGCGCCAAGGAGGTCACGCTGCTGGGACAGAACGTGAACTCCTTCGGCTACGGCATCGGCGACCGCTACGCCTTCTCTAAACTGCTGCGCGCCTGCGGCGAGATCGAAGGACTGGAGCGCGTGCGCTTCACCTCGCCGCATCCGGCCGCCTTCACCGACGATGTGATCGCCGCCATGGCCGAGACCCCGAATGTGATGCACCAGCTGCACATGCCCCTGCAGTCCGGTTCCGACAAAATCCTGCGCGCCATGCGCCGCTCCTACCGCACGGCCAAGTTCATGGACATCCTGCGCAAGGTGCGTGAGGCGATGCCGGACGCGCAGATCTCCACCGACATCATCGTCGGCTTCCCCGGCGAGACCGAGGAGGATTTCCAGGACACGCTGCGCATCGTCGAGGAGGCGCGCTTCTCGTCCGCGTTCACCTTCATCTATTCGCCGCGACCTGGCACGCCGGCCGCCGAAATGGAGCAGGTGCCGCATGACGTGTCGCAGGAGCGTTTCGAACGTCTGGTCGCCCTGCAGGAGCGCATCACCGAGGAGGAGCTTAAGAAGTTCGAAGGCACGGACGTCGAGGTGATGATCACCGGCACACAGGGCAAGAAGGACGCCGCCACGCATCGCGTGACCGGCCGCGAGCGCACCGGCACCCTGGTGCATATCGGCGTGCCCGAAGGCGAGCCGATGCCCGGAATCGGCGATTTCGTCACCGCCACCGTCACCCACGCCGGCCGCCACAACCTCATCGCCGACCCCGACCCGAAGGCCGGGCAGACCTATCATGTGCGCCACTGACTCCACGCTGCGCGTCGTCTCCATCGTCGGTCCCACCGCCTCGGGCAAGACGGGGCTGGGCATCGCCATCGCGCGCCGGCTCGCCGAGCGGGGCGAGCGGGCCGAAATCGTGAACGCGGACGCCTACCAGATGTACCGCGGCATGGATATCGGCACCGCCAAGCCCAGCGCCGAGGAGCAGGCCGCCGTGCCGCACCATCTCATCGACGTCATCGACCCCGACGACACGATGACCGTGGCCCGTTTCCAGACGCTCGCCCGCGAAACCATCGCCGATCTCAAATCGCGCGGCATCCGGCCGATTCTTGTGGGAGGCTCCGGCCTGTACGCGCGCGCCGCCATCGATGACATCTCCTTTCCCGGCACGGACCCGGAGATCCGCGCGAAGCTTGAGGAACGCGAACGGACCGAAGGCGCGGGCGCGCTGTTCGCCGAGCTGCGCGACAAGGATCCCGTCGCCGCGGCGAATATGGACGCGCGCAACGCCCGGCGCACCATCCGCGCGCTGGAGGTCATCGAACTGACGGGCCGCCCGTTCTCGGCCACGCTGCCGCGCTACCGGTATGTGATTCCTTCCGTGCAGATCGGCCTTGATCTGGACCGTGGGGAGCTCGACCGCCGCATCGACATCCGCACCAAGCGGATGCTGGATGAGGGATTCGTCGACGAGGTGCGGCGGCTGCGTTCGCGGCTGGGGGCTACCGCAGGCCGCGCGCTCGGCTACCAGCAGGTCATCGACTTCGAGGACGGGCTGATCGACGAGGAGGAGCTTTTCGCCGACATCGCGCAGAAAACCAAGCGGCTCGCCCGCAAACAGATGGGCTGGTTCGGCCGCGACCCCAGAATCCACTGGCTTGAGGCGCTGAACCCGCGTCTGGTGGACAACGCGATGGCGATTATCGCCCACGCCGACGCCGGCGACTACGATCCCATCGACGCGCGCGCCGACGAGTACGTCCAGCATCATCTGGGCGACATCGGCTAGAGCCGTGGGCCGTCAGTGCGCCGGACCCTGGTCCCAGCCGGCGATCAGGAACACGCGGGTCGGATTCGCCGGGCGGACGATGCCCGCGAACATGCGTTCCAGCGCGTCGGTGTCGCCCCGATAGGCCGCGTGTTTGGCGGATTTGTATCCTTCACGGGTCACCGAACCCCAGTCGAGGTCCCAGCCGGCGTCATGCGCGAGCCGCGAGCCGAACATGCGTAGCACCATCGCGTTGCCGCCCTTGAACGGATGCAGATATCCCAACTCGTCGTAGATCCTCGTGAACTCGCGCACGAACACGTCGCGGTCCAACACCTGCAGATTGCGTTTGTCCGCCAGTTCGGTGGCGATGTTCAACGCGCCCGTCTCGATCAGCGCGGCGGGGAAGAACGCTTCGGGATTCCTGGCGCGGGCTTTGTCGTCCGTCGCCTCGCGCGTCGTGTCGCTGGTGCGCAGCGCGCCCGCGTCCGCGAACACGCCCTCGAACAATCCCCTATGGATGGCGGTCAATTCGGCCAGATCCCCGGAGGCGGGCCATCGACGTTCGGCAAGCAGCACCGTGCGGGCGAACACGCTATCCGCATGGTCCGTGGCATGGTCGTCCAGACTGCCGTCGGACAGGCGTCCGTTGCTTTGGATCTTTCGGGCGGTGGATTCGTCGGCGATCTCGATCAGCCGGGCGACGTCGATGTCGCCCCGCTCGTAGTCCGCCGCGGCACGCATCGTCGCGTCGCCCGGCGTCATCGCTTCCAACGCGCAGTTCTTCAATGCAAATGCGACTGCGCTCGCACGCTCTGCTGGAGTCATATCACGATAATAGCCGGCTTGACTTGCGCAAAGGCGCATCCTTGCGATATTTCGAATGCCGGTGTCGACCGCCGCGGCGCGAATCCGCGTGGTATGGCGCGATATCGCGTGCGGCGGACGCCCTTCGGACCCCGAGGTGTGAGGGTCGGGTGTCGTTGCGCGGCAAAACCGGCGTCGCTGCCGCCCCTAGGTCTGCCGTGGCGTAGAATCAGGAACCGTTATGGCACGATCATCATCCTCGAAGAGTTCAGCGAAGTCCCGTAAAACCACCGGCGGGTCAGGCGCCCGCGACGGCAAAACCGCGATCCAGCCCGAATTCGGGGATGTCGCGGAGCCGATGTGGAAGAAAATCCTGCTCGCGATTCCGCGGGCCCTCGGCACCGCCGTGCGTTCGATCACCGGCGTGGGGGAGTACGATCCCGCCTACCGCCGCGACGGCCTGTGCTTCCTGCTGATGGTGTTGGCGGTGCTGTTCTGCGCCTCCGAATGGGTGCGTGTGGACGGCCCTTTCGGGCAGTTCCTGCACGCCGTGGCCTCGGGCGTGTTGGGCGTGATGAGCGTGGTGCTGCCGGTATTGCTGTTCTATGTGGCCGTGCGTCTGATGCGCAACTCCGGTAGGGAGTCGAACAATCCGCGCGTGGTGACCGGCTGGGTGCTGCTGCTGTGGTCCATCTGCTCGGTGATCGATGTGGCGCTCGCCGCCGAATCCACGCAATTCGACATCGCCGTGCTGCAGAAGGCCGGCGGCCTGTTCGGCTTCTTCCTCGGATCGCCGTTGGCCTGGGGCCTATCCAACGCGTTCGCGATCGCCATCTTTGTGGTGGTGGGCCTGTTCTCCCTGCTGATGATCACCGGCACGCATGTGACCGACCTGCCCGAAGTGCTGGCGCGTTCATGGGCCAAACTGCGCAACAAGCCGTACCGACCGGAAGGCGAGGAAGAAGAGACGGGCGACCAGTTCCCCAACGAGGTACGCGTCGGCGACGGCACGCTCGCGTTCGCCGACGGCGTTCCCTCGCACGACGGCGATGAGACGGCCGAGGAACAATCCGAGCGCAAACCCGGTTTGTTCGCGCGCCTGTTCCGTCGCGCCAAAAACGTGGATGGCGGTGGCCTGGAGCGTTACGAAGCCGACGATCCCTTCGCCACCGCGGCGTCCCGGCATGGCGATGCCGCCGAAACCTCGCTTATCGAGCCGGCCGGCATGCCGGCGGTGGATTCCGCGACGCAGGTCATGGGAATGGAATTCCCCTCGACCGACGCTCCCACCACGGCGATGCCCGGTCCGAGCGACGACCTGGACGGCGGCACGGTGACGATGCCCGCGCTCGCCGATCCCGAACACGACCCGTGGGCGCCCATCGCCACCGGCGTCATTCCGGCCGTCTCCGCCGACGGCGCAGGCTCCACCGTGGCCCTCGGCGCATCCGATTCCGCCCTTTCGGGCGAGCTCGATGGCGACGATGCGGACGGCGAACAGGACGACTCCGACGATGCGCTGAAGCCCTACCAGCTGCCCAATCTCAACATCCTGTCCAAAGGCCAGCCGCATGCGATGCGCACCCCGGCCAACGACAAGGTGATCGCAGCGTTGACCTCCACCTTCCAGCAGTTCAATGTGGACGCGAAGGTGATCGGCTTCCTGCGCGGCCCATCGGTCACCCAATACGAGGTGGAGCTCGGTGCGGGCGTCAAAGTCGAGAAGGTCACCAACCTGCAGCGCAACATCGCCTACGCGGTGGCCAGCTCCGACGTGCGCATCCTCTCGCCGATCCCCGGCAAATCCGCCATCGGCATCGAAATCCCCAACGTCGACCGCGAGATCGTGCATCTGGGCGACGTGCTGCGTTCCGACAAGGCCATGAACGACCCCAATCCGATGGTCACCGGCGTCGGTAAGGACGTGGAGGGCCACTTCGTGACCGCCGACCTCGCCAAAATGCCGCATCTGCTGGTGGCCGGCGCCACCGGATCCGGTAAGTCGAGCTTCATCAACTCCATGCTCACCTCGATCATCATGCGCGCCACGCCCGAGCAGGTGCGGCTGATCATGGTGGACCCCAAACGCGTGGAGCTCTCCGCCTACGCGGGCATCCCGCATCTGCTCACGCCGATCATCACCGATCCCAAAAAGGCCGCGCAGGCCTTGGAATGGGTGGTCAAGGAGATGGACGCGCGCTACTCCGACCTGGAGTTCTTCGGCTTCCGCCACATCAAGGATTTCAACGAAGCCGTGCGCGCCGGCAAAGTGCACGCCCCCCTCGGATCCCAGCGCAAGGTGGCCCCATACCCGTACATCCTCGTGGTCGTCGACGAGATGGCCGACTTGATGATGGTCGCGAAAAACGATGTGGAAAGCTCCATCCAGCGCATCACCCAGTTGGCGCGCGCCGCCGGCGTGCACCTCGTGCTCGCCACCCAACGCCCGTCCGTGGACGTGGTCACCGGCCTGATCAAGGCGAACATCCCCTCGCGACTGGCCTTCGCCACCTCCTCGGCCACCGATTCGCGAGTCATCCTCGACACGGTCGGCGCCGAGGCGCTGATCGGCCAGGGCGACGCGTTGTTCCTGCCGATGGGCTCGGCCAAGCCGATCCGCGTGCAGGGCTCATGGGTGTCCGAATCGGAGATCCGCAAGGCCGTGGAATTCGTGCGCACCCAACGCAAGCCGCGCTATCGCGACGACATCGAACAGATGGCGCAGGAGGCCGAGAAGAAGGCCGTCGAACCCGACGAGGAGATCGGCGACGATATGGACGTGCTGCTGCAGGCGGCCGAACTGGTCGTCACCACGCAGTTCGGTTCCACCTCGATGCTGCAGCGTAAGCTGCGCGTCGGATTCGCCAAAGCCGGGCGTCTGATGGACCTGTTGGAATCACGCGGCGTGGTCGGCCCCTCCGAAGGGTCCAAAGCCCGCCAGGTGCTGGTTCAGCCCAATGACCTGCCGGCCGTGCTCGCCTTCATCCGCGGCGAAACCGACTCCTTGGAATCGTCCGCGGCCCAGCAGGGCACGCTTGAATCATGACATTGCCAGCGTTCCTCCAGCCGGCGTCCACCTCTTCGGTAGAGCATGTGCGGTAACGTGTGCTGTATGACTGAGACCCAAACATCCAAGAAATCGTCGTTGCTGGACGGATGGAACGCCCCTCCGAATCTGGTCACCTACTCGCGCATCGTGCTGGTGGTGGTGTTTCTTGTGCTGGCGGCGCTCGCCGGCCCGTGGGGCGCGGACAATCTGACGATGCGTTGGGTCGCCGCCGTGCTGTTCATCATCGCCGCCTCCACCGATAAGATCGACGGCTGGATGGCCCGCAAATACCATATGGTCACCGAGCTGGGCAAACTGATGGATCCGATCGCCGACAAACTGCTCACCTGCGGCGCTCTGATTCTCGCCTCCATATTCGGCGAACTCGGCTGGTGGGTGACCATCCTGTTCCTCATACGCGAGATCGGCATCACCGTGATGCGTTTCTTCGTCATCGACACCGGCGGCAAGGTGATCGCCGCCGAATGGCCCGGCAAGTTGAAAACCGTGTTCCAGTGCGTCGGCCTGTCGATGCTGCTGCTGCCGATGTGGTCGCTGGACGCCGGGCAGACGACTCCGATGTGGATGAGCGTCTACTACTTCCTCACCTACGCGATGATTTATGTGGCGTTGGTGCTGTGCCTGTACTCGGGCGGCATCTACCTGTACAACACCTTTGCCGGCGGCAAGAAGCAGCAGTCCGCCGGCGACGCCGAAGCCTGACGCGATGACGCAACGGAACGACGCGTGCGCGGCCCCCTCATCCGATGGCGGGGCCGGTCAGGCCATGGCCGAATCGGCGTGCGCCGGTGAGGAGGGCCGTTCGTCCTCGAATGCGGCGAATGCGACGCAGGAGCGATGCGACGCGCTTGCGGCCCGTGTGCTGGCGTATTGCGAGGCGCGCGGACTGAAAATCGCCTGCGCCGAATCACTTACCGGAGGATTGCTGGCCGACGCGTTCGTGCGGATTCCCGGGGCTTCGAATGTGCTGCTGGGATCGGCGGTCACCTACGACATCAACGCCAAAGCCTCCATACTCGGTGTGGATGGTGCCTTGCTCGGGCGTGAGGGCGCCGTCCATCCCGAAGTGGCGGAGCAGATGGCCGAGGGCGCGGCGCGGCTGTATGAGCAGCCGCAATACGGCGACAAAGTGATCGGCCTGTCCACCACCGGCGTCGCGGGTCCCGGTCCGGACGGTGACAAGCCGGCCGGACTGGTGTATGTCGGCGTTTCGCTGCCGCCTTGCGTGGCCGCCGGTCGCGCCATGCGCCGAACCGAGTCCGTCGAATTGCGGTTGCATGGCACTCGAAGTGAGGTTCGACGCCTTACTGTCGCATGCGTTTTGGAAAACTTGAGCCAACTCTTAGCAATTTTTCAGGAATAAAACCCCGGTGATGTCGTGTTGACAAGAGTAGATGTTCCGATACACGACGCAAGGGATGGAATTATGGAGACGCTGACCCGCAACGAACAGCAAATGGAAATTCACGCCGCGGCGCCGACTGTGGTGCGTCCGGGAACCGCGCGCATGCGTGAGCTGACCCCGGCCCAGCGCCGTGCGGTGATGTTCGCGCAGCAGCAGGTGATCAAGGCGCGTGCCGCGAAAAAGGCCAAGGACGAGCGCCAGGCGGCGTTGAGCCGGATGTGGCAGGAGGAGGATTCCGACATCAAGCCGCGTTCCGCGACGCGTGTGCGTGAGGAATCCAAGACGACGGGGCGCGTGTCGCTGCGTGAGGCCATCGGCCAAGTGCTGCGCGATCTGCGCACCCGCGATCATAAGACCCTGCGTGAGGTCAGCGAGAAGGCCGGTGTGTCGCTGGGATATCTTTCCGAGGTGGAGCGCGGGCAGAAGGAGGCCAGCTCCGAGCTGCTCACCTCCATCTCCGAAGCGCTGGGCGTGAGCACCGCGCAGATGCTGCGTCTGGTCGCCGACCATCTCGACGAGGTCGGCGCGTAAGGCGTATCGGTCGGGCCCGGCCCGTATCCGCATGTTGTCGGATACGGGCCGGGCGTTGTCATGTTTGGGGCATGACGGTAGATTGGTCTGTTATGCGGGAACGGGAATTCTGGGAATTGCTCGAAGAGGTGTTCGGGCGTGTCTATGGCCGCAGTCTGTCGCGCGACCAGCGGCTGGACCGTCTGGGCGGCATGACCGCGGTCGAGGCGTTGGAGGCCGGTGAGGAGCCCCGCACGATATGGAACGTGCTGTGCGACCAGATGGAGGTGCCGGACGGCGAGCGGTGGGGCAAGGATCATAACGCACCGCCGATGCCATATGCTTCCGGACGATAGTATGTCGCGTTGGCGTCACCCGGACGGAGTGGCGTCCATGCGATTTGGTTTCCGATGCGTCGCGTCTGTGCGGGAGTGTGATTCGTGACGCGCCGACTGGGATGTCGGCGTGTCCTTTCGAAAAATCGAACAAATGTTCGTATCTGGGGGTATAGTGGTCCGCAGTGACGACGGCAGACTCGGCGAGTGGGTTTGCGCCGGCCGATGCGAAAACCCTGCTATGACAAGGAAATTCGCCGGTCGGAGTCGCGCGGGGCGAAGGCTCGGACCACATAGGCCGATTCCGCTTGCCTTGCGTGGCGTAACACCCATACGGTGGAATGACGTATTCGCCGCATGACGACAAAGGAGGCCATCATGGCACAGCAGACGAAGCCCGCCCCGCAGGGCACGGAGGGCGGAAACGCCGCCCCGCGTGAACTCGATCCTCTGCGCAAAGCCGCGCTTGACACCGCGCTGGCGCAGGTGGAGAAGAATTTCGGCAAAGGGTCGGCCATGCGTTTGGGCGATCGCGTCGAGCAGGACGTCGAAGTCATCCCCACCGGCTCCCTGGCCCTTGACATGGCGCTCGGCATCGGCGGACTGCCCCGTGGCCGTATCGTGGAGATCTATGGTCCGGAATCCTCCGGCAAAACCACGTTGGCGCTCCACGCGGTCGCCAACGCGCAGCGCAACGGAGGAGTCGCGGCCTTCATCGACGCCGAACACGCGCTCGATCCGGTGTACGCGCGCAAACTCGGCGTCGACACCGATTCGCTGATCGTTTCCCAACCCGATAACGGCGAGCAGGCTCTGGAGATCTCCGATATGCTGATCCGCTCCGGCGCGCTCGACATCATCGTCATCGATTCGGTGGCCGCCCTGGTACCCAAGGCGGAGATCGAGGGCGAGATGGGCGACAGTCATGTCGGCCTGCAGGCCCGATTGATGAGTCAGGCGCTGCGTAAAATGACCGGCGCGCTCGCGCAGGCGGGGACCACCGCCATCTTCATCAACCAGCTGCGTGAGAAGATCGGCGTGTTCTTCGGCAATCCCGAAACCACCACCGGAGGCAAGGCATTGAAGTTCTACTCATCCGTGCGACTCGACATCCGTCGCGTGCAGACCTTGAAGAACGGCGACGAGGCCGTGGGCAACCGCACGCGCGTCAAGGTGGTCAAGAACAAGATGGCGCCGCCCTTCAAATCCGCGGAATTCGACGTGCTGTACGGCGAGGGCATCTCCCGCGAGGGCTCCGCGCTCGATATGGCCATCCAGGTGGGCGTGGTTAAGAAGTCCGGTTCCTGGTTCACCTACGAGGGCGACCAGCTGGGACAGGGACGTGAGAACGTGCGCAAGTTCCTCAAAGACAATCCTGCCGTCACCGAGGAGATCGAGAACAAGGTCAAAGTCGAGTTCGGTCTGATTGAACCGACCGACCAGTTCGCCGAGGACGAGGCCACCAAGGCGGCGGCCGAGGCCGCCAAGGACGCTGAATCGCCTGCGACGAGCGAGGCGAACGCGACCGGTGCGAAATCGTCGAAATCCGCGAAATAGCGCGTTTTCTGCTGGTGATTCACACTCTTTACGGAGGTGAGTGCGCATGATTGGAGCGGAAGCGTTTCTGGCTGAGCATGGCGTGGCGATTCCGGCGGATGGACCGGATAGCGCCCGCCATGCCCGAGCCGACCGTCGTTCCGCTGACGACAACGTCCTGTCCGACAGACCCGTCTCGGTCGGCCGTTCCGTTTCGACCGGCCGCCGTGGATTTGCCGAGCCTCTTACTTGTGTCGATTCGGACAAGCGGGGACGTGCGGCGCGCCCGTCCGTCGGTGACGGGGCGGACGGACCGGATCTCGATGCCTGCCGTGAGGCGGCGTTGCGTCTGCTCGACGCGGCACCCCGCGCGTCGGGCGCGCTGCGCACTCGCCTGCTCGACAAAGGTTACGCGGATGGAATCGTCGACGAGGTCATCGAACGGCTCACCCGCGTGCAACTGCTGGATGACGAGGCGTACGCGCGTTCGGCGGTGCGTTACTGCGCGGGCCGTATGATGGGCCGGCGCGGCACCGTGATGGAGCTGGTCCGCAAAGGCGTGAGCCGCTCCATGGCCGAGCGTGTCTGCGCCGAAGCCGAATCCAACGGCGTGTTCGAGGAATCGGCATGGGAATTGGGACGTTCCGTCGCACGTAAAACCCGCGGCCTCGAACCCCAAACGCGCAAACGCCGCTTCTGGGGCGCGGGAGGCCGCAAAGGCCACAATCCGGAAACCCTACGCGCCGTAGCCGCCGAACTCTTCACCTGAACCGCATCCCTCGTTGAACTGCGAAGTCGACGACGTTTCGAGGTGGTTGGCCGCGTCTGGTCGGAAAGCGCCGTATACGGGTGGAGATGGTTGAGCGTGACGTGCGTGGGGATGATTGGTGGCGTGCGGCGGGTTCGTCGCGATAGGTCCACGTCGGCAAAAGCGCGGGATGGGGGAGGAAGTGAGACCTCTTATACCCCGGGTTCTGTCACGCGCGCCGAAACGCGCGCGGATGGCCATCCATCTCGACCTGACGTCGCCGCCAGGCTCTAGCAGCCTACCCGATGACACGGGCGAGCAGCCCTTGCCGCCATCTGCTTGGCCTTGCTCCCGATGAGGCTTGCCATGCGGTCCCTGTTACCAGGCACCCGGTGGTCTCTTACACCGCCGTTTCACCCTTACCCGTCGAGGACGGGCGGTCTGTTCTCTGTTGCGCTATCTCTCAGGTCACCCTGGGCGGACGTTATCCGCCATCGTGCTCTGTGGAGCCCGGAAGTTCCTCAGCCGATCCCAATGAAGATCACGGCCGCGGCCATCAAGAGGTCTCAATCGCACAACTATACCAGTGAATCGGGAATAACGACGCGCCCTGATCTTTGGGAAAACTTCCCGCGCGTTTTCCCGTCGTTCGCTCGTTGGTTGGGTACAATGGGGCGTACCCGAGCGGTGATGACGCTGTTCGGAACACATATAGCGGGCAACCGCTTGAGTCAAGGGAGGTCCACATGGAAATCGTCGTTACCGGACGCCACACGCAGATCAAGCAAAGGTTCCGTGATGTCGTCGAAAGCAAGATGAATCGTGTGACCGCTATCGCCCCCGACGCCCAGCGCGCGCAGGTCGTGCTGACGCATGAGGGCAACCCCCGTCAGGCGGACACCGCCAAGCGGGTGGAAATCACCATCATCGCCGGTCGTACCGTGGTGCGCGCCGAGGCTTCCAGCACCGATGAGTTCAGCGCGCTGGATATGGCCTTGGACAAGCTGACCCTGCGTCTGCGCCGCACGCGCGACCGTCGTAAGGACCATCGTCGCGGATATTCGAATCCGCTGCCGGTCGATTTGGGCGAGGTCGCTCCCGTCCCGGTGGAAGAGCCGGAGGAGGAACCGAACAACAGCCCGGAGGCCGCGGTCGCTTCGGATCTCGGTCCGGGCGAGTCGGTGGAGGTCCAGGTTGGGGACACGCCCATCGTCATCCGTCGCAAGCTGCATATCGCGGAACCGATGAGCATCGATGAGGCGCTGTACGAGATGGAGCTTATCGGACATGACTTCTTCCTGTTCGTGAACAAGGAGACCAACCGTCCGTCCGTGGTGTACCACCGTCACGGCTGGAGCTACGGCGTGTTCGAGATCGACACTCCGGAGAACATCCAGTAAGACGACGCATTGTCGGATAGTCTGATCGTCGGCCCGCAGTCCTTTGGGATTGCGGGCTTTTTCGTTGTCTCGGCGAGGCCTGCGCGAAAGATGCGCGCAAAGTTACGTAAAATGGTCGAAGTGAGATCGTGCCAGAGGAGAAACAGGACTATGCTCGGTAACGGTCCACACGAACGATACGAGGAGTGACACGTGGTAGACATTGTTGACAAAGCCCTGCGTATGGGCGAAGGCCGACAGATCAAGAAACTTGAGAACGTGGCGAAGGCCACCAACGCGCTGGAGGAGGAGATCTCCGCGCTCTCCGACGAGGAGCTCAAGGCCCAAACCGCGAAGTTCAAGGAACAGGTCGACAACGGCAAGAAGCTCGACGACCTCATGCCCGAGGCCTTCGCCACCGTGCGTGAGGTGTCCAAGCGCACGCTCGGCCAGCGTCACTTCGACGTGCAGCTGATGGGCGGCGCCGCCCTGCACTGGGGCAACATCGCCGAAATGAAAACCGGTGAAGGCAAGACCCTGGTCGCCACTCTGCCGAGCTACCTCAACGCGCTTGAGGGCAAGGGCGTGCACGTGGTCACCGTCAACGACTACCTCGCCAGCTATCAGAGCGAGCTCATGGGCCGCATCTACCGCTTCCTCGGCCTGAACGTCGGCTGCATCATCACCGACCAGAAGCCGCCGGAGCGCCGCAAGCAGTACAACGCCGACATCACCTACGGCACCAACAACGAGTTCGGCTTCGACTACCTGCGCGACAACATGGCGTGGGAGAAGGGCGACCTGGTGCAGCGCGGCCATCACTACGCCATCGTCGACGAGGTCGATTCCATCCTTATCGACGAGGCCCGCACCCCGTTGATCATCTCCGGCCCGGCCGAAGGCGACGTGACCCGCTGGTACCGCCAGTTCGCGCGTCTTGTCGTCAAGCTGGTGCGCGATGAAGACTATGAGGTCGACGAGAAGAAGAAGGTCGTCGGCATCCTCGATCCGGGCATCACCAAAATCGAGGACTTCCTCGGCATCGACAACCTGTACGAGCCGGCCAACACCGCGCTGATCGGCTATCTCAACAACGCGATCAAGGCCAAGGAGCTCTTCCTGCGCGACCGCGACTACGTGGTGACCCACGGCGAGGTGCTTATCGTCGACGAGCACACCGGCCGCATCCTGCCGGGCCGCCGCTACAACGAGGGTCTGCACCAGGCCATTGAGGCGAAGGAAGGCGTGGAGGTCAAGGCCGAGAACCAGACCTTCGCCACCATCACCCTGCAGAACTACTTCCGCATGTACGACAAGCTCGCCGGCATGACCGGTACCGCCGAAACCGAGGCGGCCGAGTTCATGAGCACCTACAAGCTGGGCGTGCTGCCGATCCCCACCAACCGCCCGATGATCCGCAAGGACCAGGACGACTTCATCTTCCGCACCAAGAAGGAGAAGCTCGCCGCCATCATCAAGGACGTGGCCGGACGTCACGCCAAGGGCCAGCCGGTGCTGCTCGGCACCGCCTCCGTGGAAAGCTCCGAGATCGTCTCCTCGCTGCTCGACGTGGCGAAGATTCCGCATCAGGTGCTCAACGCCAAGCAGCATGAGAAGGAGGCCGCGGTCGTCGCGGTCGCCGGTCGCAAGGGTGCCGTCACCGTGGCCACCAATATGGCCGGCCGTGGTACCGACATCATGCTCGGCGGCAACGTCGAATTCCTCGCGGACGCCAAGCTCAAGGCCGAGGGTTACTCGCCCGAGGACACCCCGGAGGAGTACGAGAAGCGTTGGCCGGGCACCCTCAACGAGGTCAAGGCCCAGGTCAAGGACGAACATGAGGAGGTCACCGAACTCGGCGGCCTGTACGTGCTGGGCACCGAACGTCACGAATCCCGTCGTATCGACAACCAGCTGCGCGGCCGTTCCGGCCGTCAGGGAGACCCGGGCGAGTCCCGCTTCTACCTGTCGCTGGAAGATGATCTGATGCGTCTGTTCAACACCCAGCTGGTGGCCCAGGTCATGGCCAAGGGTATGCCGGAGGGCGAGCCGATCCATGCCAAGTCCGTCACCAAGGGCGTGCGCACCGCACAGAAGGCCCGCGAGTCGCAGAACTTCGAGATCCGTAAGAACGTGCTCAAGTACGACGACGTGATGAACAAGCAGCGCACGGTGATCTACGCCGAGCGCCAGGCCGTGCTCAAGGGCGAGGATATCCATGGCGATATCGAACGCTTCATCACCGAAACCGTCGAATCCTACGTGCGCGGCGCCAACAAGGGCTCCGACAAGCCTGCCGACTGGGATTGGGATGGCCTGTTCAAGGCGCTCGCCGCCGTGATCCCCACCAATGTGGAGATGGACGACGCCAAGGAGGCCGCGGGCAAGCTCAAGGGCGACAAGGCCGTCGTGGCCGTGCGCGACCTGATCGTGGACGACGCCAAGGAGCAGTACGCCAAGTTCGAGGAGCTGCTCGGCGAGGAGGGCCTGCGCCAGCTGGAGCGCCGCGTGGTGCTCGCCGTGCTCGACCGCAAGTGGCGCGAGCACCTCTACGAGATGGACTATCTCAAGGACGGCATCGGCCTGCGCGGCATGGGCCAGCGCGACCCGCTGGTCGAATACCAGCGCGAGGGCTTCCAGATGTACAACTCCATGGTCGAGGCCATCAAGGAGGAGAGCATCCAGCTGCTCTTCCATGTGGATATCAAGCAGGTCGCCAAAACCGAGGATCTGAACTCCGAGAAGGATGAGGACGCCGCCGTCGAGGCCACCGAGGCCGCGCTGGGCATCGAATCCGCCGGTGAAGGCATCGAGGCCGCCGAAGTCGCGGACGATTCGGACGAGTCGGTTGAGTCCGTCGAATCGGGCGAATCCGACGAGTCGGAAGCCGAGTCCGTTGAATCGGACGAGACCGAGTCCATCGAAGAGAACAATGAGGCGGACGACGTGACGCGCGACGAAGACGGCAATCCCGTGATCGTCGGACCGGCGCCGATCAGCCACGCCGAAGGCAAGGTGCCCGCCAACAAGCGCCCGAAGAGCGAGGAACTCAAAACCCCGTGGACGGACGGCAAGACCTATCCCGGTACCGGCAAGAACGCCGAATGCCCGTGCGGTTCCGGACGTAAGTACAAGATGTGCCACGGCCAGAACGAACAGTGAGCCGCCGGCGATGCCAAAGGCATCACCACAAGCGGCTCACCCGAGGAGCGGAAAGCCCAATGGGCTTTCCGCGACGAAGGCATCCTTATGACGTGCCGACCGCATCGTCGTGCTGCATGACGGGCGTGTCGAAGTGGGTTTCCCGCGACGGAGGCATCCTTATGACGTAACGTCATTCGGACAAGCGTAATCGACGTGAAAGGGAGCTGACCTGATGGTCGGCTCCCTTTCACGTATTCGGGACGTCATATGAGGGGCGAGACCATCCGTGATACGGACGTGCCGGCTGACGATAACGCGGGACGATTACAATGGCGGACGGAACACAACAACGACGTGGCATGCGTCAAGGAGGGCATCATGGCCGAAATCACTTGGAAGTCGATCCTCACGAAACTGGTTGGGGGCAACCATCTGACCGCCGAGGAATCCGAGTGGTTCGTCGACGATCTGATGCAGGGCAACGCCGATCCGGCGGCTGTGGGCGCCGTGCTCGCCACCCAGCAGCAGCTGGGACTGACTGCCGACGAGGTGCGCGGCGCGGCCAAGGCGATGGTCGCGCACGCCGTGCCTCTGCATGTGGCGGGGGAGACCACCGACATCGTCGGCACCGGCGGCGACGGCGCGGCCACCGTGAACCTGTCCACCATGGCGTCGGTCGTCGCGGCCTCCACCGGCGTGAAAATCGTCAAGCATGGCAATCGCGCGGCCTCGTCCAAAAGCGGCGCGGCCGACTGCCTCGAGGCGCTGGGTCTGCCGTTGGAGCTCGATCCCCAGGCCGTGGGCGAGATCGCCGATGAGGTGGGCATCACCTTCGCGTTCGCCAAAACCTTCCATCCGGCCATGCGTTTCGTCGGACCGATCCGCGCCGCGCTCGGCGTGCCCTGCGTGTTCAACGTGCTCGGTCCGCTGACGAATCCGGCCACGCCGAAGCATATGGCCATCGGCTGCGCCAACCGCGCCATGAGCCCTATCATGGCGGCCGTCTATGCGGCCAATGGCCAGAGCGGCATGGTGTACACCTCGCAGGAGGGGCTTGACGAGCTCGCCCCGACCGGTCCCGTCTCCGTGTGGGAGTTCAAGGACGGCCAGGTAAGT
Source organism: Bifidobacterium eulemuris (assembly GCF_014898155.1). Taxonomy (NCBI): domain Bacteria; kingdom Bacillati; phylum Actinomycetota; class Actinomycetes; order Bifidobacteriales; family Bifidobacteriaceae; genus Bifidobacterium; species Bifidobacterium eulemuris. The sequence continues at coordinate 2,892,280 of NZ_CP062938.1, forward strand.
GAAACCGAATTCGATCCGATCGAGGAACTGGGACTGGCAAAGGTCTCCTTGGACGATCTTCGCGGCGGAGAGCCGGAATACAACGCGCGGGCCGCGCGTGATTTCTTCGCCGGCAAGGATGTGCCGTTCCGGACCACCGCGCTGTTGAACGCCGCCTCCGCCATCGTGGCCGATGGCCGTCAGGTGCCGGCCGACGCCTCGCTTGCGGAGCGTTTTAAGGTGGCCTATGGCATCGCCGAACAGGCCGTCGACTCCGGCAAGGCCGAGGCGCTGTTGAACAAGTGGATCGAGGCGGCCAAGGCGCGCGCATAGAACGGTTCTCAATAACGTTCGTGCGACCCTGAATTTGGGCGCAAACGAACATCGCGGGCGGAGTTTCGTTGAAACTCCGCCCTTTTCGTGTTCTCGCATCCGAACGCCATGTTCGTTTCATGTGCGGAAAAGTCGCACGGGGTGGCGACCCCATGTCGGCCGTGCGACCCCGCCCATGGAAACCCTTGGCAACATCTTCCTCCCCGCCGCATTCGGTGCTGTAGCCTGAACGCATCAATCAACAACCGGACGGCGGGTCTAGGTCAGTGCGCTCTGATGCCGGTTGCCGGTACGGAAGAGGCAAAGATGACAACGGCGAATGGTGTCAAACCGGGCAAGGTGCTGCTGGTCGGCGAGCCCATGGGATTGTTTTCCGCCAATCAGGAGGGGCCTCTCAGCGAAGTCGGCGTATGGACCGCTTCGGTGGCCGGCGCCGAACTCAATGTGGCAATCGGCTTGAAAAGGCTTGGGCAGGACCCTCTGTATATGACCAAGATCGGCGACGATCCTTTGGGTGAACGCATCATGGCGTTCCTGGACGCCAATGGTTTGGACACCTCGCTGGTGCGGGTGGACGGCGGGCATCACACCGGTTTCATGATGAAGTCCCGCGTGAGCGAGGGCGACCCGAAAACCTTCTATTACCGTAAAGATTCGGCGGCTTCGACGCTGGGGGCCGACGACGTGGAGCGGCTTGATTGGACCGACATTTCCCTGACCCATATCACCGGCATCCTTCCGCCGCTGAGCGATTCCACGTTGGAGGCCGCCTATGCGCTGGTCGACCAGGCCCGGGAGCACGGAGCCTTCGTCAGCTTCGACCCGAATCTGCGCCCCGCCCTATGGAAAAGCGAGGACGTGATGACATCCACGCTGCGTCGGCTGGCCTCGCGCGCAGATCTGGTGATGCCAGGCATCGGCGAAGGGCAGGTGCTGTTCGGCGTGGATACCGTGGAGGACACCGCCAAAGCGTTTCTGGACAATGGCGCGAAAATCGTCATCGTCAAGGACGGTCCCCGCGGCGCCTACGCGTCCGACGGGTCGGCTGAGATCCGTGTGCCGGGCTTCGTCGTCGACCATGTGGTCGACACCGTCGGTGCCGGCGACGGCTTCGCCGCCGGAGTGCTGTCCTCGCTGTTGGAGGGTGGGGATCTCGCCGACAGTATGGAACGCGGCTGCGCGTTGGGTGCCATCCAGACGCAGCAGGTTTCGGACAACGAAGGGCTGCCTACGCCCGATCAGCTTGCGGAGTTCATCGCCGTCCACAAGCGGGCCGTCTGAGGCCACGTCGTCACGCGAATCGATACGGAAAAGGAAAGGACATCGAATCATGAGCATCGCACGAACCAATGAGAAGACCATCGCCTACCTTGGCGAGCTGGGCATCGTGCCGTTGGTCACCCTGCATTCCGTCGAGGAGGCCGTGCCGCTGGCCCGCGCCCTTGAGGAGGGCGGTGTGCCCGTCGCGGAGGTCACCTTCCGTTCCCCGTATGCGATCGAGGGAATGAAGGCGATCGCCGCCGAAGTGCCCGGCGTCACGCTGGTGGCCGGCACCGTGCACGACGTCGACCAGGCCAAGGCCGCCGTCGAGGCCGGATGCGTCGGGTTGGTGACCCCCAGTTTCGACGAGGCCGTGGTCGATTGGGCTCTTGCGAACGATGTGCTGGTGCTGCCCGGCACCGCCGTGCCCTCCGATGTGGAGAAGGCCTACGACCGTGGTCTCAGGCACGTCAAGTTCTTCCCCGCCGAGGCCTACGGGGGAGTCAAGACGCTGAAGGCGCTGAACGGCCCGTTCGCCGATGTGAGGTTCCTGCCCACCGGCGGCGTGAGCCTCGCCAACGCGCGGGACTATCTGTCGCTGGAGAATGTGTTCGCCATCGGCGGTTCCTTCCCTGTGCCGTCGGAGGCCCAGAAGGCCCATGATTGGGATGCCATCGTCCAAGCGTGCAAGGATTCCCGCGCCGTGGTGGAACAGGTCCGCTGAGGCGGCTTTCTCATACGCGGTTTCGGCCGCGCCGCGCTGGCTTATTTCGCGTGGCGCGGCCGAAACGCGTTATGGGAGATTCGAAACCAAATGTCGGTGCAACACAGCGTGGAATCGTTTGCATTTTGTTTCAATATTCCTTACACTGGATTTCGGCATTGCGGTTGACCGAGAAGATTATGGAAACGAGATGCAATGAGTGACGCAACGATTCAGGATGTGGCGCAGGCGGCGGGGGTGTCCGCCGCCACGGTGTCCAGGGCCTTGAACAACGGTTCGGTGAAGCAGGCGACGCGCGACCGCGTGCGCAAGGCCGCCGACAGGCTGGGGTATAAGCCGAACGCCGCGGCGCGCGATCTGATCGCGGGGAAAAGCGGCAAGGGGAATATCGCGGTGTTCGTCACCGACGTCGGCAATTTCTATTTCACCGATCTGTTCAAAGGCCTGTTCGCGCAGGCGCAGTCGTTGGGATATCGTCTGTTCGTGGCCGATCTCGAGCTGACCAACGATGTGGAGCGGACCGTCGGCGATGTGGTGTCCAGCTGCGAAGGGCAGGTGGTGGTGTCCCCGCGTATTTCGGACACGCTGATCCGCCGCTTGTTCCCCCAGCGCAACACCGTGCTGGCGAACCGTCAGATCGAGGGGTATACGGATGTCTGCATCGACGACCGTTCGGGTATCATGCAGGCGGTGCGCCACCTCGCTTCGCTGGGGCATAAACGCATCGCCTATATCTCCGGGCTGTCGCATTCGTGGAGCAACCGCGCCCGTATCGATGCGGTTTCGCGGGGATGCGAGGAGTTCGGCGTTGAATGCGTGGCCATCGGGCCCTTCGAGCCCACCTACGGCGGCGGTGTGAACGCGGGCGATGCGCTGATGCTGGAGGAGGGCGTCACCGCGGTGATCGCGTTCAACGACCTGGTGGCCTCCGGCGTGGTTTCGCGCCTCGTTGAACGGGGATTGTCCATTCCGGAGGATATCAGCGTGATGGGCATCGATGATTCCGTGCTGTCGCGCGCCTCCCGTCCGCAGATGACCACGATCGATGTGCGGCAGGAACGTATGGGTTCCCAGGCCGTGCGGTTGTTGGCGGAGCTGTTGGACGCCGAGCGCGAGGGCGTCGAATTCGAGCCGGTGTCGCATATGATTCCGGAAATTCTGATCACAAGGGATTCCACTGCGGCAGCACGTATTTCATAGGCAAATGCACTTAAAAACATTGAAATGCCGGCGTTTGTCGGCATTTTTTATGAAGAAAAATGGAATCGTTTACAGAAAACACGCGGAAGAAAGTGGAATTAAAATGAAAGTGTGTGTATAGTGTTTCATACAACGAACATCACCACGGTGGTGTGTTCGGGAACCGCTCCGACCAACAACCGCACGGAGTGGATTCCATCAGCCAAACAAGAAAGGTCGTTCGATGAAGAACATCAAGAAGATCCTCGCCGGCGCCACCGCCGTGGCGACCCTGATGGCCATGGCCGCCTGCGGGTCCTCCAATGAGTCCGGCGACGCAAGCGACTCGCAGAACCTGACCATCGCCTGGTGGGGCAACCAGGACCGCAACGAAAAGCAGGATGCGGTCGACAAGGCGTTCGAAGCCGCGAACGAGGGCGTGAGCATCGACGGCCAGCCCTCCGAGTGGAGCGACTACTGGCAGAAGCTGTCGACCTCGGCCGCCGGCGACAGCATGCCCGACGTGATCGCCATGGACTACTCCTATTTCAACGAATATGTGGAGAACGGCCTGATCATCCCGCTCGACGAATACATCGAGGACGGCACCATCGACACCACCAATATCGATGAATCCATTCTCGCCTCCGGCCAGAAGGACGGCTCCCAGTACCTGATCTCCTCCGGATCGTCCTCGCCGGCCATGATCTACAACAAGACCCTGCTCGACGAGGCCGGCATCGAAATGCCCGAGGAGATGGATCTTGACGAATTCAAGGCCCTCGCCAAGGAGGTCTACGAGAAGACCGGTGTGAAAACCAACTTCCGCTACTACGAGGCCTCCGAGCTGCTCGAGTACGTGATGCGCGGCGAAGGCAAGACTCTGTTCGAGGACGAGGGTCTGGGCGTGACCGCCGAGGATGTGGAGCCCTACTTCGACGTCTATGAGGAGGGCATCAGCGAAGGCTGGCATATCAGCCCCGAGGTGTTCGCCGAGATCACCGCCGGCTCCGTCGACCAGGATCCGGTGGTCTATGGCTCCGATCCGTCCTCCATGTCGTGGGTGTCCTTCAAGTTCACTTCGCAGATGCCCGCCATGCAGGCCCTGACCGATGACGATCTGGCGCTCGCCCCGTGGCCGGCCGCCGACGTGACCGCGGCCAACTACATCAAGCCGGGCCAGTTCTGGGCCATCTCCAAGTCCTGCGAGAACCCGCAGCTTGCCGCCGAGTTCATCAACTACTACACCAACAACGAGGAAGCGGTCACGACCATGGGCACCGACCGAGGCCTGCCCGTCTCCTCCGCGATGATGACCGTTCTGGAAGAGCAGCTGAGCGCCGACGAGCAGGAGATCGCGACCTTCCTCAACGATGTGGTGACGCCGAACTCGTCGGCCATCAACCCGCCGTCCCCGGCCGCCGCCTCCACCGTCAACTCCCAGACCCTTCCCGAAATCGAGGAGAACATCCTTTACGGCGCCATCACCGCCAAGGACGCCGCGGCGACCTTCGTGGAAGAGGCCAACGCCGCCTACTAAACCGCCGACCGCAAGGACCCGACGGTTCGATCATCCTCGATGTGGCCTGCGGCGAACGCAGCCTCAGGCCACATCGACCACCAACCATCCAACATATGTAACCGTGGCCAGTGTTGGCCATATGGGGGAGAGGCCTCGCTGACCGATCCCAAGCAAGAGAAAGGTTTGCTATGTCTCAGGCATCTGCTGCTCCCGGTCGCCGTCTCGGCAATGCGGGCGTGCAGTTCAAGAAGCAAGGCAGATTCGCGCGGTTCATGACCTCGGAGAAGACCTCCGGCGTGGTGTGCGCGTTGCCGTTCATCATCGGTTTCCTCGTGTTCCTTCTGGTGCCGATCCTCCTGTCGTTCTACTACACGCTCACCGACTATTCGATCATCGGCGAGGCGGAGTTCATCGGTCTGCAGAACTACATCGATATGTTCTCGGACGACAAGTTCTTCAAATCGCTGGGCGTGACCTTCTTCTACGCGCTGGTCTCCACCCCGCTGCGACTCGTGTTCGCCCTGTTCGTGGCCATGCTGCTGCTGAAGAACTCCAAGGTCTCCGGCTTCTACCGCGCGGCCTACTATCTTCCTTCGATCCTGGGCGGCTCGGTGGCCGTGGCCATTCTGTGGAAGCAGATGTTCGCCGCGGACGGCGTGATCAACCAAGTGCTCGGCATGTTCGGTCTGGAGACCGACTTCGCGTGGCTGGGCAACGAGTCCACCGCCATCTGGACCCTGATCATCCTGGGCGTATGGCAGTTCGGCTCGTCCATGCTGATCTTCCTGGCCTCCCTCAAGCAGATCCCGACCGAATTGTACGAGGCCGCGAGCGTGGACGGCGCCTCGAAGGCCCGCCAGTTCTGGAAGATCACCCTGCCTCTGCTGACCCCGACCATCTTCTTCAACCTGGTCATGCAGTCGATCAACGGCTTCCTGGCATTCACCCAGTGCTACATCATCACCCAAGGCAAGCCGCGCAACTCCACCCTGTTCTACATGGTCTACATGTACGACGAGTCCTTCACCCGCCACCACGCCGGCTACGGCGCGGCCCTGGCCTGGGTCATGCTGCTGATCGTGGGCCTGTACACCGGGTTCCTGTTCCTTACCAAGCGTTTCTGGGTCTATGACGAGGAGGCCTGACCGATATGACCACCGCAACCCTCAACCCCACCCCCGCGCATAAGGCCGACGTGCCCGTGCATGTGACCCGCGAGACCAACTGGCGTCATATCGCCGGCCGCGTGGTCTACCATGTGTTCGTCATGGCGTTCGCCCTGCTGATGATCTACCCGATCATCTGGATGGTGTTCTCCGCGTTCAAGCCCACCGACACGGTGTTCGCCACCGCGGGCCAGCTCATCCCCACCGAATGGACGCTGGACAACTTCGTCAACGGCCTCAAGGGCTTCATGGGCACCGGATTCGTCCGCTTCATGGGCAACTCCCTGCTCATCGCCGTGATCGCCACCGCCGGCACCATCGCCAGCTCCGCCATCACCGCGTACGCGCTGAGCCGACTGAAGTTCCCCGGACGCAAGATCCTGTTCATCGCGATGCTCGTCTCCATGATGCTGCCCGCGCAGGTGCTTATGGTCCCGCAGTACATCTGGTACCAGAAGCTCGGCTGGACGGACAGCTACCTGCCGCTGATCGTGCCCTACTGCTTCGCGATTCAGGGATTCTTCATCTACCTGATCATGAACTTCATCGATGGAATCCCGCGCTCGCTCGACGAGGCCGCGAAAATCGACGGCTGCTCCTACTACGGCATCTTCTTCCGCGTGATCGTCCCGCTGATCACCCCGGCCGTGGTTACGGGCTGCATCTTCAGCTTCATGTGGCGGTGGGACGACTTCCTCTCGGCCCTGCTGTACGTGAACAAAACCGAATGGTATCCCGTGTCTCTGGCGCTCAAGCTGTTCTCCGACCCGTCCTCGGGCTCGGACTACGGCGCCATGTTCGCCATGGCCTCGATCTCCATCCTGCCGTCCGTCCTGATCTTCCTGTTCTTCCAGAAGCATCTGGTCCAGGGCGTGGCCACCTCCGGCCTCAAGGGCTGACCGAGAGCCATCCCGTATCGTTTCCGTGGGCGGGTCTCCTCCTTTCCCCGCCCACGGAAAGCCCCCCGCACCGTGCGGACCCGGCCCGTCCCGTCCGCGTCACGCCGGCCCGCGCCGCGCTGTCCCGGTCCGTCCGAGTCCCCGCCGGTCGCGTCCGTCCTATCCGTCCCCTCCCGTCCCATCCGTTCGTCTCACTATTTCAGGCATGGTGATTCCTATGGCATTGAACCTGTATGGTCTGTTCTACGGCGGCTCGTCCCACGAGTCGGACCGCCAGCGCGATCCCAAAGGCGTCGCGCTGCTCCTCTCCGTGGTCAAATGGCACTGGTCCCGACTGATCGGCCTCAACCTGCTGTTCCTGCTCACCTGCGTTCCCATCGTGACCATTCCCTGCGCCATGGCCTCCATGAGCCGTGTGACGGGACTGCTGATCCGGCGCAAGGTTTGCTATCCCGTCCACGACTATCTCACGACGTTCCGTACGGAATGGAAACGCTCCGCACTGGCCGGATGGGCCATGCTGCTGGTGTTGGCCGCCGCGCTGGTCGGCGTGTGGTTCTATCCGCGCGTCCACCCCGGCACACCGGGCATGATGGCGGCCGGAGCGCTGCTGGTCGTGGCTGTTCTGGACGCGTGCGCCATGATGTATCTCTTCCCGATGGTCGCCTTCACCGATCTGCCGGTCGGCAAACTGCTGACCAACAGCGTGCTGCTGCTGTTCATGCGCCTGCCCCAGAGTCTGCTCGCCCTCGTGGCCATGCTCGCCCTGGTCGCGCTCAGCTGGGCGGGGCAGCTCGTCACCGTGTGGGTGATGCCCCTGATCGGGTTCAGTCTGATCAGTCTGATCGGCGTCTACGCCGCCTGGCCCGCGCTGCGCCGTCATGTCATCGTCGACGACGACCCCGATCCCGCGGCGGCCCGGACCGCCTGAAAAAGACCGTCGTGCCCGGAATCGAAGCCTGAGCGAAACCGGGCACGGCTTTCACCTCCGACTCAGGCATCCACTTCCACCACCCTTGTGCAAGGAGTGTTCCGACATGAAACTTGACGCCACCACCCTCATCGATGTGAGCGGCCGCTCCGACGCGGTGCGCGCCGCCGCCGAGGATCTGCGCCGCGACCTCGCCACAGTGTGTTCGGGCGCGTCCGCGACCCGCACGGAGGCCTCCCGCATCGTGTGCGACTGTGATGCCTCGCTTGCCGACGGCATGTTCCGCGTCGCCGCGGGCGCGGCCGAACTGCGTGTCAGCGCCGGCGACGAACTCGGATTCGTCTACGGCCTGTACCATATCAGCCGCGAACTGTTGGGCGTGCCGAATCTGTGGTTCTGGATGGATTGGCGTCCAGGCCGGGTGGGGGCGGTCGAAGTGCCGGACGGCTATGACTATGCGTCGAAGCCGTTCGCGGTCGCCGAACGAGGATGGTTCGTCAATGACGAAGTGCTGCTGATGGGATGGCAGCTGGAGAACGATCCCGACCTGCCGTGGCAGATGGTGTTCGAGGCGCTGCTGCGCTGCGGCGGCAATATGGTCATCCCCGGCACTGGCAACAACGCCGCGCATCATGCGTGCGCCGCCGCCAAACGCGGCCTGCGCATCGCCCAACACCATGCGGAGCCGTTGGGGGCGCGGCTCTTCTCCTCCGCCTATCCCGAACTCAACCCCTCATGGGACGAGCATAAGGACCTGTTCATCGGATTGTGGCGCGAATCGATCGAATCGCGGCGCGGCCAGCATGTGATCTGGAACGTCGGCTTCCGCGGCCAAGGCGACACCCCGTTCTGGCACAGCGATCCGTCCTACGACACCGACGCCAAACGCGGCGCGCTGATGAGCGAGATCATCGGCATCCAACGACGGATGGTGCTCGAGGCCGACGCCCAGGCGCGCTGCTGCGTGTACCTGTACGGCGAAACCTTGGAGTTGTACCGCAAAGGCGTGCTCGATCTGCCGGACGACGTGATCACCATCTGGTCCGACAACGGTTTCGGACGTATGGTCACCCGCCGTCAGAACAACCACAATCCACGCATCGACGCGATGCCCGACCCGACCTACCAGGGCGCCCAAGGCATCTACTACCATGCGAGCTTCTACGATCTGCAGGCCGCCAACCACATCACCACATTGCCCAACCAACCGGCCCATATCGTGCGCGAACTCGGCACGGTGCTCGCCCGAGGCGGCAGGGATTTCTGGATCGTCAACTCGTCGAACGTCAAGCCGCACGCCTACTACCTCGACCTGATCGCCACGCTCTGGCGCGAAGGCGTGCCCGCGCAGGAGACCCCCGCCGACACCGATTGCGCGCGGAATACCATCGACCCGGCCTGCCAACGCTTCGTCGACCGCCATATGGAGACGTTCGCGACGACGTATTACGGCGCGCGCGACGCCGAGGCGGTGGGACGCGCGTACCGCGAATACTTCGACGCGGCCGTGCCGTTCGGCGCGCGATGGGATGAGCATGCGGCCGAGCAGTACTTCAACCATTGCCCGCGCATGCTGATCACCCAGTTCATGCGCTCGCGCGGCGAAACCTGCGAGGATATGCTCTGGGCCACCGGAGACGAGTCTTTCGACGAGCAGATCGAAACCGTCGACCAGGTCGCCATACGCGGCGCCGAACGCTACGGCGCGCTCGTCACCCGCAACACCCTGGCGGCGGGCGTTATGGACGAACCGGCGGCGCGGCTGTTCGAGGATTCCATCGCCCTGCACGCGCGGGTCTACGCGCATTGCTGCAAAGGCGCCCATCTGGTGTGCAAGGCGTTGCGCCGGGGCCTGGACGACGACTGGCAGCACGCGTTCTGGTACGCGGGTCTGGCCAGACGGGAATACCGCAAGGCGCGCCTCGCCATGCTGAGCCGCGAGCACGGCGTATGGCAGGGCTTCTACGCCAACGAATGCCTGACCGATATCGCGCAAAGCGCATGGGTGATCTCCGGTCTGATGGCGTTCCTGCGCACCATGGGGGACGGCCCCCATTTCTACCAGTGGCAGCGCGACTTCATCTACAGCCGCGAGGAGGCGAAGATCACCACGCTGCTCAATCTGGAGAACCATCTGACCGACGACGAACTGTTCGAAGCCATGCTGGTCAAATGGGAGGACCGCATCGTCTAGACGGCGGACTGTGCGCGCGGCGGACAGTAAGGGACGGACAATAAGGGGACGACGACCATGCCCGACGGATTCGACATGTTCGACGCATGCGCCACCGCCACCACGCTGACCCTGTTCTGGGACAAGCCCGAACGGGCCGACCGTGGCACCGCGTACACGCTGTTCGTCGACGGCATGCCCGCGGCCCGCACCACACGGACCTTCGCCACCATCGAAGGACTCGCTCCCGATCGCCGTTACCACGTGGAGCTGCGCGCGTGCTTTCCCGAAGGGGCGAGCGCGATCCGGCTCGCCGAAGGAAGCTTCCGCACGGAAACGGTCAAACGCGACATCGACGTGTCGCGCCCGCCATACAACGCCGTTGGCGACGGCGTGACGATGAACACGCGGGCCATCCAACAGGCGCTCGACGATTGCGACGCCTCCAGCCGCGTCGTCATACCCGCGGGTGTGTTCCTCACCGGGGCCCTGACCATGCATTCGGAAAGCGAACTGCATGTGAAGGCCGGGGGAGTTGTGCAGGGAAGCGTCGATCCAAGTGATTACGAGCCGCGCGTATGGAGCCGCTTCGAAGGCGTGGAGCGCGAATGCTATGCGAGCCTGGTCAATATCGGCGTGCTTGACCATACGGCGGGCCCCACTACCCATGACGTGCGGCTGTCGGGGGAGGGGGCGATTCGCGGCGGCGGCGCCCGGCTGATGCGCGCCACCATCGACCGCGAACGCGTGCGGATGGGCGGAGAGCTCGACGGCATGGCCGACTACATCGCCGCATGCGAGAACGAGGACACCGTTCCGGCCCGCGCCCGAGGCCGCTTGATTTCCATCTGCAACGCCGAGCGCGTCGAGCTTGCCGGACTGGCCTTCGAGGACGGGCCCGGCTGGAACATCCACTGCGTCTATTCGCGTCACGTCGTCACCCATGGGGCGATGATCCGCTCGTGTGGCGTGTGGAACGGCGACGGGTGGGATCCCGATTCCAGCGAGGACTGCGTGCTGTTCGACACGACGTTCGACACCGGCGACGATATGGTGGCCATCAAATCCGGCAAGAATCCGGAAGGCAACCGCATCAACCGGCCCACGCGCCGCGTGCGGATATTCTCATGCTCCGCCCTCGGCGGCCATGGCATCGCCATAGGTTCGGAGATTTCGGGCGGCGTCGAGGACGTGCGCATCTGGGACGTCGACCTCGCGCGCTCGCGGTACGGCATCCATATCAAGGCCACCGCCAAACGCGGCGGATACGTGCGCGACGTCAGCGTGCGCGACTCGACCGTTGCGGCGGTCACCATCCATTCGGTCTCCTACAACGACGACGGCGAAAGCGGACCGGACCAGCCGTATTTCGAGCGTTTCCGGTTCGAACGGCTGCACGCGCTCGGACGCTATTGGGGCGAGACCGCGGACGACGTGTATCCCAGCACGGCCGTGCTGGTCAAAGGATTCGACAAACCCGGCCATGAGGCCCGCGACATCGTGTTCAAAGACGTGACGTTGGGCGGTGTGGACGGCGGCTGCGGGCGCGTCGAACTATGCGACTGCGCCGGAGTGGTGTTCGACCGCGTCGACGCCGCCTCCAATCCCGTCACCGACCCCAGCCGACCGTTCAAGGCCGCCGCTGCTTGAACGGACGGCTGGGCGGCGCCGCCGGCCTCTGCAATCCATGGCAACATGTTGACGGGCCCGACTCGTTTCGCCGTAGCCTTGAGGGCATCAATCCCAAACCGATACGCCACGCGGCCGTATCGTATCGGATGGGATCCGACCTGATTGAACGCCACAGCGAAACGAGGAACTCATATGGAACCCATCAATGCCGGCATGGCTCTCGAACGCGGACTGACCACGGCGCGGGCGGCGGACCGTCCGATCAAGGTGGTCCAGTTCGGCGAAGGCAATTTCCTACGCGCGTTCGTGGACTGGATCATCCAGCGGCTGAACGACGAGGGGCTGTTCGACGGCAATGTCGCGATCGTCCAACCGTTGGAGCGCGGGCGCGTCAAGGAGCTCGAGGCGCAGGACCGCCTGTACACGGTGATGCTCGAAGGCATCAAGGACGGCCGGGAGGTCCGCAGCCGCGAGCTGATCGACTCCATCGGCGCCACCGTCGACATGTATGAGGATTGGGAGGGCTATCTCGCCCTGGCGGACAACCCCGACCTGAAAATTGTCGTCTCCAACACCACCGAAGCGGGCATCGCGCTCAGCGACGAGGACGCGCCGGACGCCAAGCCGCCGAAAAGCTATCCGGCCAAACTGGCGCAACTGCTCAAGCGCCGCTACGACCGGGGCCTCGGCGGACTGCTGATCATACCCTGCGAGCTGATCGAGGACAACGGCCCGGCCCTGAAGCGCTGCCTGACGGACACCGCCCGCCGCTTCGGCTGGAGCGAGGATTTCGTCGACTGGCTCGAGCGTGAGAACACCTTCGTCTCCACGCTGGTCGACCGCATCGTTCCGGGATATCCGCGCGACAACGCCGAAGCGCTGTGGGAGGAGCTCGGCTACCGCGACGACAACATGGTCAAAGCCGAACCCTTCGCCCTGTGGGTGATCGCCGGCGACGCCGAGTCCCAGGCCACGGTGGAGCGGCTGCTGCCGGCGAAACGGCTCGGCATCGATCTGGTGACCTGCGACCAGGTGCGTCCCTATCGCGAACGCAAGGTGTTCCTGCTCAACGGCCCCCACACCACCATGGCCCAGGTCGCGCGACTGGCGGGCCTTGGCTCCGTGGGCGAGGTCATGGACGACGACGAGCTGCGCTCCTTCATCGAACGCGAGATGCGCGAGGAGATCATCCCCGTGCTGACCCTGCCCGAGGACGAGCTCGAAGGCTTCGCCGACGCCGTGCTCGAACGGTTCCGCAACCCCTTCGTCAAGCATTCGCTCGACTCCATCGCCTTGAATTCCGTGGCGAAGTTCACCGCGCGCCTGCTGCCCATCGTGCACCGCAATGTGGAGCAGGGGCGTGGCGTGCCCCGTCGCGTCGCCCTCGCCCTCGCCGCCCTGATCGCCTCCTACGCGCGGCTGGCCCCGGTCGAGGTCGCCGTCGCCGATGTCGATGACGTCACGACGCGTCTGGCGGGCGCGACCGCCGAAAGGGACTCCGTCGTTCGGGCGCTCGCCGACACGGCCCTGTGGGGCGAGGATCTCACCGCCATCGACGGATTGGCGGATCTGGTCGCCGACGACGTCGAGACGATCGCCGCGGGAGGCATCAGAACCCTGATCGCGCCGTTGGCGTGAGCCGACGCGTGGGGCTCTAGGCCGCATGGGCGGCCCAAAGCCCGCGCGTTCGAACAACGTGGAACCCGTTTCGTCATGCGTGTTCCTTCCTTCCCAATGAGGCCGCCACCCGGGTGCCAACGGGTGGCGGCCTCATGGCCTTCTTCCGCTATGATGAATGCTCAGAGGCATACCAAGGCGCGAGCGGAGGGGAGCATACGCATGAGCGAGGGCAAGGTGACGATCCGCGACGTGGCGAGGGAGGCCGGCGTATCCCCATCCACCGTCTCCCGCGCGTTCGCCCGACCCGACCGTGTGAGCGCCGCCACCGCCACCATCATCTTCGACGCGGCCAACCGACTGGGCTACCACAGCGAACCGGTGCAGACCGTGCCGCTGCGCGGCATCCGCGGCGTCATCGCCGTCATCGTGCCCGATATCGCCAACCAATTCCTCTCCGACGTGATCCGCGCCGTGCAGCATGAATGCGACACGCACGACTACGCGCTGATTGTGGCCGAATCACGCGAAAGCGCCTCCATGGAACGCACCGCCTTCGACCGCATCGCCCCGCTGGTCGACGGCGCGATCCTCACCTCGTCGCGCATGCCCGACGCGATGATCCGCAAATGCGCGCAGACCCGGCCCATCGTCTCGGCCAACCGCATCGTGCGCGGCGTGGACAGCGTGGTCATCGACATCAACGACGGCGTCGAACAGCTCGCCGACCATATCCAACGCATGGGATTCGACCGCGTCACCTATCTCGACGGGCCCGCCACCTCATGGTCGGTGGGATTCCGCTGGCATACCGTCTCGCAGGCCTGCGCGGCGCGTGGGATCGCCGCGCGCAGACTATGGCCGGGCGCTCCCACGGTGGAGGGCGGCTTCGCCTTCGCCGGAAAATACCTCGACGATCCCACCGGCATGGTCGTGGCGCACAACGATCTGATGGCCGTCGGCTTCATGGCCGCCATGCGGCGACAGGGCAGGCACTGCCCACAGGATTATTCGATCGCGGGATTCGACAACGATCTGATCGGGCAGATCTCGCAGCCGACGTTGACCACGGTCCGCCAGTCGCCCGCCCTGATGGGCACGCGTGCGGCGCGCATCCTCTTCGACCGGCTCAAAGGGGAGCGCCCCGCGCAGGACATCACCACCGTGCCCACCTCGCTGATCATACGCGAGAGCACCCGCCGCCCGGGCGGGGAAGGCGCGTGACGCCGTTCGGTCGGCATCCATATGGCCGGCGGCGAACCCCGTCCACAACGTTTGGCAACAAACGGGCGTAAGCGGCCGTCGTCTCCTTAAGCTGACGGCACGACGCAACCAGCATGAAGGAGTGCATATGAATTTTCTGGACGACGACTACCTGCTGACCACCGATCTGGCCCAAGAGCTGTTCCACGCCCACGCCGCGACCATGCCCGTGGTCGACTACCATTGCCACCTGCATCCCGAGGAGATCGTCGAAGACCCCTGCTTCACGGATATCGTCGCCGCATGGCTCACCGACGGCAACAACTACGGCGATCATTACAAATGGCGTCTGATGCGAGCCAACGGCGTGCCCGAAGCGCTGATCACCGGAGACGGCGATCCATGGGAGAAATTCCTCGCCTACGCCACCACAATGGACAAGGCGATCGGCTCCCCGGTGTATCTGTGGACGCATATGGAACTGCGCCGCTACTTCGGCATCGAGGAGACGCTGACCGAAAAAAGCGCCAAAGCCATCTTCGACGAATGCAACGCCAAGCTCGCCACCCCGGAATTCTCCCGCAGGTCCCTGCTGCGCCGCATGAATGTGGACACGGTGTGCACCACCGACGATCCGGTCGACGATCTGCACTACCACGAGGAGTTCGCGCGTGAGGGCGACACCTTCGCCATGCTGCCCGCCATGCGCCCCGACAAGGCCCTCAACCCCGACAAGGAGGGCTTCGTCGAGTGGGTGGAGCGACTTGAGGCCGTCAGCGGCACGACCATCTCCTCGTTCGACGACTTCATCGCCGCGATGAGCCGGCGCATCGACTTCTTCCACGAGCACGGGTCGCGTCTGGCCGACCATGCCGCCGACCTGATGACCTACGACGAGGCCACGCCGGCCGAACTCGACGCGATCCTCGCCAAAGCGCGCGCCGGCAAGGAGCTGACCGCGCTCGAGGTGTCGCAGTACCGCACCGCCTTCATGGTCCAACTCATGCGTCTGTACTCGGACAAGGGATGGGCCATGCAGATCCACCTGCACGCCATGCGCAACGTCAACACCCGCGAATTCGGCATCCACGGCGCCGACACCGGATACGACGCGATCAACGACCGTTCCATCGCCGAACCGCTGTATCGTCTGCTCGACGCCGCCGCGCGCGGAGGCGACGTGCCGAAGATGCTCATCTACTCGCTGAACCCGAACGACTACATGGCCATCGCCACCGTCATGGGCGCGTTCCAAGGCGATATGAAGCAGCGGCTGTCGCTGGGCAACGCCTGGTGGTTCAACGACACCCGCACCGGCATCCGCCGGCAGCTGGAGGTGCAGGCCGAAACCTCGCTGCTGGGCAACGCGGTGGGCATGACCACCGACTCCCGCTCCTTCCTGAGCTTCCCCCGGCACGAGTTCTTCCGCCGCATCCTGTGCGAGCTGATCGGCGACTGGGCCGCCCGGGGCGAGGTGCCGAACGACGTCGACTACCTCGCGCCGCTGGTCGAGAACGTCTCGTTCAACAACGCCAAGGAGCTGTTCCTATGCGACTGAGCATCGTTTGGAAATGCGCGCGGGCCGCCGTCGTCGAAGCCGATGACGGCGGGGTGTACCGCACCCGAACCCAGTGGCGCATCATCGTCAACGACCGGTTGTGGGGAACCACCGACCTGGTCGAAACCTATCTCGACGGCCTCGAGCCGAACACCACGTACCGCGTGCGCTACGAACGAGACCTCGCCGACGGCACCGTGGAGTCGTCCAACGCCGTGTTCGTCACCGAACCGGAGACCTTCACGCTGGACGTGCGCGATTTCGGCGCGGCCGGCGACGGTGAGCGCGACGACACCATCAGCCTGCAGGCCGCCATCATGGCCTGCCCCCGAGGCGGGCGCGTGCTGGTGCCGGCCGGCGAATACCGGGTGAAGAACCTGTTCCTCACCAGCGGGCTGACCCTCGAACTGGCCGAAGGCGCCACCATCGCCGCCCGGCATGACCGCGAGAACCTCGCCTATCTGCCCGGCACCGTGCAGGGCGAGCCCGGGGCCGGCTACGCGGGCGGCGACAAACTTCCGTTGGGTCGATGGGAGGGCGAGTCCTTCCCCATGTTCTGCGGCATCCTCACCGGGCTGGGCGTGAACGACGTGACCGTGTACGGCCGCGGCGTCATCGACGGCGGCGCCAACGACGACGAGGACAACTGGTGGTACGAGGCCAAGCGCATGCGCGTCGCCACACGCCCGCGCATGGTGTTCCTCTCCGACTGCGAACGGGTGGATTTGGTCGGCGTCACGGTGCGCAACAGCCCCAGCTGGAACATCCATCCGGTGCTGAGCCGGAACCTGCGCTTCCTGAACCTCACCATCGAAAGCCCCAAGGTCTCGCCCAACACCGATGGGCTGAACCCCGAATCCTGCGACGACGTGCTGATCAAAGGATGCCACTTCTCCGTGGGCGACGACTGCATCGCCGTCAAATCCGGCAAAATCGCCATGCCGAAGGAACTGCGCCCCGCATGCCGCAATCTGGTGATCGAGCAGTGCCATATGCACGACGGGCATGGCTCCATCGTGCTCGGCTCCGAAGCGGCCGGCGGCATCAAAGGCCTGATCGCCCGCGACTGCCTGTTCGAACGCACCGACCGCGGCCTGCGCATCAAAACGAGGCGCGGGCGCGGACGCGACAGCGTGTATGAGGCGATCCAATTCGACCATATCGTGATGGACGAGGTGAAGGTGCCCTTCGTCGTCAACTCGTTCTACTACTGCGACGCGGACGGCACCAGCGATTACGTGCAGAACCGCGGACCCTTGCCCGTCGACGACGGCACGCCGAATGTGGCGTCACTGTCGTTCCGCAATATCGAGGCCACGAACTGCCATGCCGCGGCGGCCTATATCACCGGCCTGCCGGAAAGCAAGATCGGACGCGTGGCCTTCCACCACGTGCACGTCACCTTCGCGCCCGACGCCCAGCCCTTCCTGCCCGCCATGGCGTGCGGTGTGGAGGAGATGACGCGTCAGGGCATCATCGCCCAGAACGTCTCCTGTCTGGTGCTCGACGACGTGGACATCGAAGGGCAGGAGGGGGATGCGGTGCTGCCGTCGAATATCGACGTCGTCGAATGATGGCGGCACCTGCCCCAGGCTTTCGCGGGCCGGCGGCATGGCCTAGACTGGTTGGCGACGCCGGTCGGCGAAGAACGCCCAACACGTGAAGCATTGCGGGAGGCTGCCCATGAAGAAGGTCACGATACGCGACGTCGCCAAAGCGGCCGGAGTGGCGCCCTCGACGGTTTCGCGTGCGTTGAGCGCCACCGAGCGGGTGAGTTCGGAGACGACGCGACGCATCTTCGAAATAGCCGAACGCCTCGGATACCAGATGCCCGGCGACGAGGCCGCCGCCCCTTCGCCGGCGCTGAGGCGTCTGCTCGGCATCGTCGTGCCCGATCTGACCGATTCGTATTGCGCCGCCGTCACGCACGCCGTGGAGCATGAATGCTTCGGACATGGGTTCTCCCTGGTGGTCGCCGAATCGCGCGGCAGCGTCTCCTGGGAGCGTATGGCGCTCGACGGGGTGCTGAGGAACTGTGATGGCGCGCTGCTGTTCTCATCGCGGATGCAGAACGCGCAGATACGCGAGTACGCCGACCGTCTGCCGTTGGTGGTGATGGACCGGCAGATCAGGGGAGTGGGGTGTGTGGTCGTGGATCTGACGGCGGGTATCGGCCAGGCCATGAGCCTGTTCGCCGTGCGCGGCTACGAGCGCGTCACCTATCTGGCCGGCCCGGGCTTCGCCAAGGACGCGGCCTACCGTCTCAAAACGTTGGAATCCGCCTGCGACGAGCACGAACTCGCCGTGCGTCATCTGTGGCCCGGCGACCCCACCTTCGAGGGCGGACGGGCCTTCGTCGGCAAATATCTCGAGGATCCCACCGGCGCGGTGATCGCCTATAACGACATGATGGCGTTGGGATTCATGGCCGGCATGCGCGAACGGGGATACGAAGCGCCCCACGACTACGCGATCATCGGATTCAACGACAACGTCTCGGCCCGGGCGGCGACCCCGGCGTTGACCAGCGTGCGCATGTCCGCCGACGCGCTGGGCTCGTCCGCGGCACGTCTGCTGATGCGCCGGCTTGAGGGGGCGGGGGATGACGAGTCCCTTCGCGACGCCTATGTGACGGTGCCGTCCTCGCTGGTGCTGCGTGGCAGCGTCGGCACCGCGGAGCGCAACGAAAGGCGACGGACATGAACAACGCACAGATGATGCAGTCAACCGTGGGGCCTTTGGACCGGGTCGAAGGTCTGATCACGCTCGCCATGCCCTCGATATCACGCCCCTACCGCGCCCAGCTCGCTTCCACGGTGATCGCCGAGGCCCGCTCGCATGGCTGGCGGGTGGATATGGTCGTCTACCAGGACGAATGGGGACTGAGCGCCGAGGAATATCTCGACACCCGGCATGGGCCGTGCGATGGCCTGCTGCTGTATCTCGTGGGCGACGACACCCTGAGCGAGCGGGCGCTCACGCAGCCGTTCCCCGTGGTGTGCATGGGGCCGCGCCGCCAGACCTACGGCATGGCCGACCAGGTGTTGGCCGACAATGTGGCCGACGCGCGCAACGCGACCGAACTGCTCATCTCCGCCGGCAGCCGCAGACTTGTGCTGCTGGGGGCGCAGGCCGCCTTCGACGGCGTCGCCGTGGACGCGACGCGCGAGACCACGCGCGGCTGGGAGCGCGTGCGCGGAGTGCTCGAAGCATGCGAGACGCATGGCGTCGCCTTGGATCCGGCGCTGATAGGCGTGACGGGGAACGAATGGACCATCGGCGCCGGCTATGAGACGATGATGCGTCTGGCCCGTGCGGACGCGCCGTTCGACGGCATCGTCGCATTGAACGACCAACTGGCCATCGGCGCGCTGTTCGCGATGAAGATGCTCGGCCGTGACGTGCCCCGCGAGGTGCAGGTCGTGGGATTCGACAACACCTTCGAAGGCGAACGCATGGTTCCTCCGCTGACCTCCGTGGATTCCAACATCACATGGATCGCGTCCGCCGCCGTCGACCTGCTTTCCCGGCGTATCCACGAACGCGCCGCCGGATACGACGTCGAGGCGGTGCGGTTCCAGCGCGAATCGATGATCGTGTTGCGCGGTACGACGCGCTAAGAAACAGATGGTGCAACAAGAACGCAACAAAGTTGTTGCCATCATTTGCTGAGCGCGGATGACACGCGGCTGAGATGGTTGATATATCAATAATCCTATCGTCTTGGGCTGTTGCGCAAATGTTGCGTATTAAGCTGAAATTAATGCAACATACAAAGTATGTGTGTTGCGCCGAATATCATTCCTGTCACGATCGACGCCAATGGCATCGCAGCCGCGCCGATCAGGCCTCCAAGGAGGGAAGCATGGCTGAACAAGCGGTTCCGCAACAGCGCAAGGTGGGATTCCTCACCCGTCTCGGATATGGGTCCGGCAATCTCGTCGGATCGGGCGCGCTCGCGATCTCGGCCTCATGGCTGACGATCTTCTACACCACCTACTGCGGTCTGAGCATGGCCCAGGCGACGTTCATCTACTCGTTCGCCCTGATCGCCGATGTGGTCATGAACCCCATCGCCGGATTCATCTCCGATTCCTTCAACAACACCAAACTCGGCCGTCGTTTCGGCCGCCGCCGCTTCTTCATCCTCATGGCCGTGCCGGCCCTGGGCATCCTCAACCCGCTGATGTGGATCGTGGTTCCCGGAGGATTCTGGTACTACTTCGTGATCTATCTGGTGTACAACCTCATCTACACCACCGTGATGATCCCCTACGACGCGCTGCCCGCCGAGATGACCGGCGACTTCAAGGAACGCACCTATCTGTCCGGCCTGCGCTCCATCTTCGGCAAAGGCGCCAACTTCCTGACCGCGGCGCTGCCCGGCGTGTTCTTCGTGACCTTCGGCGAGAAGAACCCGATGGCGTTCTTCTACATGGGCCTGGCATTCGGCGTCATCATGGCCGGTGCCATGCTGTTCGTGTACCTGACCACATGGGAGCGTCCCGTCGACGACACCACCATGGAGAAGGTCGACAACCCGCTCGAAGCCCTGAAGAAGCTGTTCGTCGACATCTTCTCCACCCTGCGCATCCGCACCTTCCGCCACCTGCTGGGCATGTACCTCTTCGGCTTCGGCGCGGAATGGCTGTTCAACTCCACCTTCAGCTACTACGTGGTCTACGTGCTCATGCTCCAGAAGTCCAACGCCTCCTGGTGGCAGTCGCTCAGCCCCATCCTGCAGGTCGTCTCCACGCTCGGCGTCATGTTCCTCATCGCGAAGATCGGCTTCAGGAAGCCCTACATCATCGCCGAATGCGTGATCATCACCTGCGCCATCGCCTACGCGGCCTGCGGATTCTTCCATCTGGACGCCTCGTCCGCCGCCGGCATGGTCGCCATCACCTCCATCGTGGTCGTGTTCGGTCTGGGCACCGGCGCCGTCTACTACATCCCATGGCAGACGTACCTGTTCGTGGCCGACGCCGACGAGATCGTCACCGGCCGCCGCCGCGAGGGCACCTTCTCCGCCGCCATGCACCTGTGCGGCAAGCTGATGAACTCCGCCGTCGTCGCCATCCTCGGCACCGCGCTGGCCGCCGCCGGATTCATCGAATCCACCGCCGACAACCAGGTGGCCGCCGCCGACCAGCCGGCCGCCGTGCACACCACCATCCTGCTGGTGCTCGTCATCGGCGTGGGCGGCCTGTCCCTGCTCGGCATGCTCTCCGCCCATCTGATGAAGATGGACAAGAAGAACGACGAGATCGCCATCGCGGAATGCGAGCGCATCAAGAACGGCGGCCGCATGGAGGACGTCGACCCCGAGGTCAAGCGCATCTGCGAGGAGCTCACCGGCGTCCAGTACGAGATCTGCTTCGGACACAACACCGTCGGCTACCACACGCCCGAGGAGCTCGCCCGCATCAAGGCCGAACTGCCGGAGCGCAAGGCGCTGAACTTCGGCAAGTAACATATCGAAGGCCGTCCTCCGCGCGAGAGGGCGGCCTTTCCCGCGACAAGGAGAACCATGGGAAGCTCACGCATCCTCAACACCTACATCCAGCAGCTCATCGAGACCTCGACGCCGGAGGCGCCCGCGTGGAACATCGAGAAGATTCGCGCCGGCAAACCGAACACGTGGAACTACATCGACGGCTGCATGATCAAGGCGCTGATCGAACTCAACGAGATCACCGGCAAAGACGTCTACCTCGACTTCGCGGACCGGTTCATCGACTACTTCGTCGACGACGACGGCATGATCGCCAGCTATGACCCGCTTGAATACAATCTCGACAACATCAACGCCGGCAAGACGCTGTATGGACTGTACAACATCACCGGCAAAACCAAGTACCGCAAGGCCATGGACGTGATCTACGGCCAGCTCGAAGGCCAGCCGCGCACCAAGGAAGGCAACTTCTGGCACAAGCTCATCTACCCCAACCAGGTGTGGCTGGACGGTCTGTACATGGCCCAGCCTTTCTACGTGCAGTACGAGCTGAGCTACCGCGACGGACGCGCCTGCTCCGACTCCTTCCACCAGTTCCAGGTGGTGCACGATCTGATGCGCAACGAGCGCAACGGACTGTACTACCATGCCTACGATTCGTCGCGCAAGGACTTCTGGTGCGATCCGGTCACCGGACTGTCGTCCAACTTCTGGCTGCGCGCCGAAGGATGGTTCGCGATGGCGCTGATCGACACGTGGGAGCTGCTTCCGGCCAATATGAGCGCCGAGAAGGACACGATGCGCCGCATGTTCAGCGAGCTGGTCGACGCCATGCTGCCCTATCAGGACGAGAAAACCGGCATGTGGCATCAGGTGATCAATCTGGGCCGCATCGCGCCGAACTATCTGGAGACCTCCGGATCGGCCATCTTCGCCAACGCGATCATGAAAGGCGCGCGTCTGGGCGTGCTCGACGAACGCTACTGGGATTACGGATACAAGGCCTACAAGGGCATCTGCGACACCTGCATGAACGAGGAAGGCGGACGCCTCACACTCGACAACATCTGTCTGGTCGCCGGCCTGGGCAACACCGAACACCGAGAAGGCACCTTCGACTACTACATGAGGGAGCCCAAGGTTCGCAACGACGCCAAGGGCGTCGCGCCGCTCGTCCTCGCGTACATCGAGGTGCTGCGGCATGAGCGCGGCAAGCGCTGACGCTGGCAACAGCATGCAACCAATTTGGTCTGAGCGACTCGTTCGGCTTCAATACAACATCAACGGCCGTCGCGGATGACGGCACAGAAAGGACGGATGACATGACATTCGATATGGGCAGGTTCTCGTTGGAGGGCAAGGTGGCGCTGGTCACCGGCGCCTCCTACGGCATCGGCTTCGCCATCGCCTCGGCCTTCGCCGCGGCGGGCGCGAAGATCGCGTTCAACGACATCAACGAGGAGGCTTTGGAGCGGGGCAAACAGGCCTATGCCGAAGCCGGCATCGACGCCCGCGGCTATGTGGCCGACGTCACCGACGAGGAGCAGGTCGCCCGACTCGTCGCCGATATCGAGCGCGATCTGGGCACCGTCGACATTCTGGTCAACAACGCGGGCATCATCAAGCGCGTCCCCATGCTCGACATGCCCGTCGAGGACTGGCGCAAAGTCATCG
Organism: Bifidobacterium eulemuris; assembly: GCF_014898155.1. Lineage (NCBI taxonomy): Bacteria > Bacillati > Actinomycetota > Actinomycetes > Bifidobacteriales > Bifidobacteriaceae > Bifidobacterium > Bifidobacterium eulemuris. Next base: position 2,915,585 of record NZ_CP062938.1, read on the forward strand.
ACGTCGACCTCAACGCCCCCTTCATCGTCTCCAAAGCCGTCATCCCCGGCATGATCGCCAAAGGCCACGGCAAAATCATCAACATCTGCTCTATGATGAGCGAGCTCGGCCGCGAAACCGTCTCCGCCTACGCGGCGGCCAAGGGCGGTTTGAAAATGCTCACCCGCAACATCTGCTCCGAATACGGCGAGGCCAACATCCAATGCAACGCCATCGGACCGGGCTATATCGCCACCCCGCAGACCGCGCCTTTGCGTGAGCTTCAGGCCGACGGATCGCGCCATCCCTTCGACCAGTTCATCATCGCCAAGACGCCGGCCGCCCGTTGGGGCACCACCGAGGATCTGCAGGGCCCCGCCGTGTTCCTCGCCTCCGACGCCTCCGACTTCGTCAACGGACACGTGCTGTATGTGGACGGCGGCATTCTGGCTTATATCGGCAAGCAGCCCGCCTGATCGAAGTAAATCGCGCGGTGACGGAGCGCCTTGAAGTCGCACACGTCACCGCGCGATTTACCGGATAGACAATTGGATAATTTCAACAGCAAAGGAAAACAACCGATGCGCATCGCTTTGATCAATGAGAATTCCCAGGCCGCCAAGAACGGTCTGATCTACGAGGCCCTGAAGAAGGTCGCCGACGAGAAGGGATTCGAAGTCGACAACTACGGCATGTACGCGGCCGACGACGACGCCCAACTCACCTACGTGCAGAACGGCATCCTCGCCGCGGCCCTGCTCAACACCGGCGCGGCCGACTTCGTGGTCACCGGCTGCGGCACCGGCGAAGGCGCCATGCTCGCCCTCAACTCCTTCCCGGGCGTGATCTGCGGGCACGTCGAGGACCCGCTCGACGCCTACACCTTCGCGCAGATCAACGACGGCAACGCCATGGCCATCCCCTTCGCCCTGAAGAACGGCTGGGGGCAGGAACTCCAACTCAAGTACATCTTCGAACAGATGTGGCTCGAGGCGCCGGGCTCCGGCTATCCCAAGGACCGTGTGGTTCCGGAACAGCGCAACAAGAAGATCCTCGACGGCGTGCGCGAAGCCGCCTTCAAGCCGCTGGTCGACATCTACAAGGCCCTCGACCCCGAACTGGTCAAAGGCGCGTTCGCCGGAGCGCGTTTCAAGGAGCTCTTCTCCGCCCACGCGGCCGACGGCGAGATCAAGGACTATGTGCTGTCGCTAGTTGGATGACTCCTTCTCATTCGGTTTGCCGGCCGTGCGGTCTATTGAGTCCGTACGGCCTTTCCATGCTTTTAGGGGAGATTGTATGGATTTGAGATGGGGCGTTGAAAATGGACGTCGGTCTTAGTTATCCAATGCCATGGCTGCGGTTCTGCGGTTTCGTCGCAGGTTCGCCGGTGATAGACTTCCGACTGTGTTGTTCACGGCTGTGCCAAGATGGTTGTGTGCCGTGAGTCTCGCTCCCAAAGGAGGGCTCCTGGTATGTCTGAAACGGTTATCTATGCGTTCGGAGACAGCATTGTCAACGGTCATGCCTATCCGCAGCAAGGCAGCGTGGAACGTGCCGCCGCGTCGATTGGCGGCTGTCGAGTGATCAAGATGGCCCGCAATGGTGCCACCATCTGTTGTACTGAATTACACAACGCCGATCTGGGGGACAGATTAAAACCCAGATCGATGAGGTGCCGGCGGATGCTCCCGAGCCCGACATCATCGTGTTCGATGGTTTGACAAACGATGTGCATCAAGGTTTTATTCGTGAGAATCCCGGCTCGTTAACCGCGCTGGATGAATTCGATCCGGCGTGCTTTGATTCGGATACCTATGCTGGTTGTTTCGAGTCAACCATCGCTGAATTTCGTCGTCATTGGCCGAGCGTGCCAATCATCTATCTGGCTGTGCATCGCAACGGTGGCCAAAGCTATGATGATCAGCTGACAGCCCGCCGACTGGCGTTGGGGGCGTGCTCTAAATGGAATGTCGCTGTGGCCGATGTGTGGGCGGACTCTGATCTTGACACCCGCCGGACTGCGGACCGGGAACGATATTCTTTTGACGCTCTGGGTTGTGACGGTCTGCCTGGAACCCCTGAAACCATTACCTATAGTCAACCGGACACGCAACCGAGTGGCACCCACCCTAATTTTCCGGCCATCGACCGGTTCTATACGCCGGTGTTGGGCGAGAAGATTTCCTTCGTAATAGAAGGTTTGCGCTGATCTCATTTGTGAAATCACTGCGCTGGACTTCCATGGGAAGTCGATGGCATAACGGTCGCCGTTCATGTGCCAGGGGACCGCGATGATCGACTCGTCGAGGGTCGTCCTCGTTGACGACGGCTCCGTGGAATCGTCAGTGGTTGCGACACGCCAAACTTGCATCGATGGGAAACGTCGATATTCTAGTAAATACGTATCGAGTAAATACGTATCGACAATAACAAGCGCGATCAGATCTGAAGGATCACTGGTCGTTTCTGGAAGCGGCGAAGAAGCTGCTCAGGGAAAGGAAATCGATGAAACAGGATCATTCCGCGCGATTCCAATATCGCGCCCGTCGTGGCTTTGTCAGTCGTGGCGGCGTCTGCCGAAAGGGGGACGAGTCGTGAGCGCAGCAAGCGAATTCGCCGTTTTGCTTAAGAATCGAGGTAAGTCCAAGACAAGGCCACCGATACCCGGGCTGCTTTGGGTTTTCTGGCTCCTTGGCTTATTGGAGCGATATGTCTGACCCTCGTTCCCATGATAGTCTCGCTTTATCTGTCGTTGACCAAGTACAACATGTTGACCAGTCCGAAATTCGTCGGTCTGCAGAACTACGCAACCTTGTTTCAGGACACACGGTATATCCAATCCTTGAAGGTCACGTTCAGCTATGTGATCATTTCGGTACCGCTGCAGCTGATCGTCGCCCTCGCTCTGGCCGTGGTACTTGATCGGGGAATGAGAGGTTTGACGTTCTACCGATCGGCCTTCTATCTGCCCTCCATGCTGGGAGGCTCTGTAGCTATCGCGGTGTTGTGGAAGATGGTGTTCGGCTCCGAGGGTCTGTTCAATCAGGCTTTGGGATTGTTTGGATTGGAAGTCACCCAGTCGTGGATCGCAAACACCGCCACCGCCAACGGCACGCTTATGGTATTGCATATCTGGCAATTTGGCTCGCCCATGGTGATTTTCCTTGCAGGACTTCGCCAAATACCACGAGAGCTGTATGAGGCCGCAAGCGTTGACGGCGCGGGAAAGTGGCGTCAGTTTGTGTCCATCACCTTGCCGATGCTCAGCCCGATCATCTTCTTCAATTTGGTGATAAGCATCATCAACAGCTTCCAGACCTTCACTCAAGCGTTCGTCGTTTCCGGAGGCACCGGCGGCCCCAACGATGCGACCTTGTTCTACACGCTTTATCTGTATATGCAAGGCTTCGGTTCGATGAAGATGGGATATGCCGCCGCCATGGCATGGATTCTCGTGGTCATCGTTGCCGCGCTGACCGTAATCAATTTCGTCCTTTCGAAGTATTGGTGCACTATGATGACTAATGCGACAACCACTGTTAACGCCGTTTCGGCTGCGTCGATTCCCGTCCGAAAAGAGGAGCATAAGATTCGCAGGATCATCCTGCAGGTGGTCAAGCAACTGGTGGTGCTCGCCTTCGCGCTGATCATGCTGTACCCCATCCTGTGGATGGTGGCTTCAAGTCTGAGGAAGCCATCCGAGATCTTCACCAATATGGGGCTGTGGGTTTCCGATCCTCAATGGCACAATTATGTGGACGGCTGGAACGCGCTGAGTTACAGTTTCGGCAGATACTTCCTCAACTCGTTCATCATCGTAGCCTTCGCAATCGTGGGCAACGTCCTCACCTGCTCGATGGCGGCCTATGCCTTCGCTCGACTCAACTTCAAATTCCGGGGCTTGATGTTCGGATTTATGCTGTTGATGCTCATGATCCCGTGCATGTGGTGATTATTCCGCAGTACATCATCTGGAACAACTTGGGGTTGATCAACACGTATGTGCCGCTGATCTTGCCGAAATTCCTGGCGATGGATGGTTTCTTCACATTCCTGTTCTACCAGTTCATCCGTGGACTTCCGCGGGACCTCGATGAAGCCGCCAAAATTGACGGTGCTGGACATATTCGGATTTTCTTTCAGGTGCTGCTGCCGCTGATGAAACCGGCCATCGGCACACCGTTGTGTTCACATTCATGTGGACGTTCAACGACTTCTTCAGCCAGTTGATCTATCTGACCGACCCGGCCAAATACACGGTGCCGATTGCGCTGAGGAACTTCATCGATGCGACGAGCCAGTCGAGTTACGGCCCGATGTTCGCCATGAGCGTGCTGTCCATCATCCGCTGTTCATCGTGTTCTGCTTCGGACAGAAGTATCTGGTCGAAGGCATCGCCACCACCGGAGGAAAGTGAGGTAAGGAGGAAGAAGTAGCTGAAGACAAGCTGGAAAGGCTTTGTTCCTCAAATTTCGATATCGCAGCAATGAACGTTTTGAGGCGTTCGAAGAAGTAACCGGCGAATGCCGACAACAACAAAGGAGTTACCATGAAGTCCATGAAGAAGTGGATTAGCGCCACCGCGATTGTAGCGGTAGCATCGATGACTTTGGCGGGATGCGCAGGCGGCACGTCCGCACAGGCGATGCCGAGGTGAAGGCGTCGGACGAGGCCGTCCCATTCGTATCAGTTGGTGGGGTTCCGACACGCGAGTGCAGATCACGAAGACGCCATTGAAGCGTTCGAAGCAGAACACTCCAATATTGAGGTTGAGACCACGTACAACGACTGGTCAGGATACTGGGACAAATTAGCCACTGAAAACGCCGGCAAAACGCTCCGGATGTGATGCAGATGGACGAGCTCTACCTTGCTTCATATGCTTCGCAGGGTTCACTGTTTGATTTGGATAAGAGTCGAGTATTTGAGCCTCGATGGCATGGACGAATCGTTGAGGATATGGGAAAGGTGGATGGCGTCCAGTATGCCGCCCGATTTCATCGACCGCCTTCGGCGTGGTCATCAATAATGATGTCGTGGAACAGTTGGGATTGACCGTTCCGGACACTCCGCATGGACATGGATGACCTCATTGAGTTCGCCGAACAGGTCGTTCAGGCCTCGAACGGTGAGACCGTAGGCATCGCACCGCTGAACAACGGCATGAGCCTGCAGCTGTGGGCGCGCCAGCAAGGCGAGAACCTCTTCGAGGACGGTGAGGTCTCCATTTCGGAGGATACGCTGGCCTCGTATCTGCAGATGTCCTACGACTGGAC